>NZ_NPKT01000009.1 GCF_008329565.1 Mycolicibacterium sp. P1-5 | reverse complement strand
AAACGCCCGGACCCATCCCGAACCCGGAAGCTAAGCCTACCAGCGCCGATGATACTACCCCTCCGGGTGGAAAAGTAGGACACCGCCGAACACAATTTAGTGAAACGCCCCCCGAGAAATCGGGGGGCGTTTCCATTTCTCGATACGAATTTAAATACGGCCTTTCATTTATCGCCAATTGTGGCTATCTCGCCGCTGCCCGTATCCTTTACGGGTGGTCGATGACAGGCAAGGCAATTCCGGCGGACGTCCGCCGCGTCGTCCCGCGGGAGCCGGCGGCGCCGGGAACCGCGATCGTCGGGGTGGCAGCGCTCCGCGCCGGTCAGGTCCGGGCCGTGCGCGTCCGGCCCAGCCTCAACCGTCGTTTAACGGCGAAGGCACCGCGTCAGACCAGGCCGGTCCGGTCATCCCGTCGACCATCGAAGCCAAACAACTTTCGCCCGAAATCCGTGGCGAACTCTCCACTTTGGACCGTTCGACTGCCGACACGGTGGCCCGCCATCTGGTCGCGGCCGGCGAACTGCTCGAAGACGACCCACAGGCCGCTCTCGAGCACGCACAGGCCGCTCGTGCCCGCTCCGGGCGCATCGCTGCCGTGCGTGAGGCCGTCGGGATCGCCGCCTATCAATGCGGTGACTGGGCTCAGGCTCTCTCGGAATTCCGTGCGGCCCGCCGCATGGGCAGTAAGTCGCAGCTGCTTCCGCTGATCGCCGACTGCGAACGCGGGGTGGGGCGGCCCGAACGCGCCGTTGAACTGGCCCGCAGCCCTGAAGCGGCCCAGCTCACCGGCGACGACGCCGACGAACTGCGGATTGTTGCCGCCGGCGCCCGTGCCGACCTCGGTCAGCTCGAGCAGGCGCTGGTGGTGCTGTCCACCCCGCAGCCCGATCCGTCACGAACAGGATCGACGGCCGCCCGACTGTTCTACGCCTACGCCGAGACGCTGCTCGCGCTTGATCGTGGCGATGAGGCTCTGCAGTGGTTCATCCATGCCGCCGCCGCCGACATCGACGGCGTCACCGACGCCGAAGACCGGGTCGGCGAGCTGGCCTGACGTGACAACGCTTGCGCGGCAACATGATTGCTTGCTGCTCGATTTGGACGGCACGGTGTTTCGGGGTCATGAGCCGACCGAAGGTGCCATCGCCGCCCTCGACGCCGCGCAGACCCGCAAGCTGTTCGTCACCAACAACGCCTCCCGTGCGGCCGACGACGTGGCCGCGCACCTGCGCGAGCTCGGTTTCATCGCGGACGCCGCCGATGTGGTGACCAGCGCCCAGAGCGCGGCACGCCTACTGGCTCGGCAGCTGGAACCAGGCTCGAAGGTACTGATCGTCGGAACCGACGCGCTGGCCCGTGAGGTCGAGGCCGTCGGGCTGCGGTCGGTGCGACGGTTCGACGACGAGCCCGTCGCCGTCGTGCAGGGACACTCGACGACGACCGCCTGGCCCGACCTGGCCGAGGCCGCGCTTGCCATCCGCGCCGGCGCACTGTGGGTGGCCGCCAATGTCGACCGCACCCTGCCGACCGAGCGGGGACTGTTGCCCGGGAACGGCGCGATGGTCGCCGCACTGCGCACCGCCACCGATGCCGATTACCAGGTGGCAGGTAAACCCGCTCCGGCTCTTATGCGGGATGCGTTGGCGCGTGGCACTTTTGACACGCCCCTGGTTGTCGGTGACCGCCTCGACACCGACATCGCCGGTGCCAACGCCGCGGACCTGCCCAGCCTCATGGTGCTGTGCGGCGTCAGCACCGCAGCCGAGGCTGTGCACGCGGTGCCCGAGCAACGACCTACCTACCTCGGCGCCGACCTGCGGGATCTGCATACCGGCTCGGAGAGCCTTGAAGTCGCCGAGCAGCCCGCCTGGCGGGTCGAGGTCGCTGACGGCGCGGTGACTGTGAGCGCGGCGGACACGGACCGAAGCGGAGACGGCCTCTCGGTGGTCCGGGCCACCGCCCGGGCGGTGTGGGACGCGGCCGAGAACGGACGTCAGCTCGCCGTGCGCGCCGGCGACGACACCGCACGCGCCGCGCTGCAGCGCTGGTCCCTGCTGACGGCTCAGGATCCGCTAGCGTGAACGGTGCCATGAACACCGATCCCGAACAGATCCGCGCAGATATCGACGCTGTGTTGTCGGAGCTGCCCAGCGTCGACCCGGACAGCGCCGACGTCACCGGTGTCGACATCGACGCCGTCGGACGGCAGCTCGAGGAAGCGCACCAGATTCTGGTAAATGCGCTGGAATCGGTGGAGAAGGGCTGAGTTCGCGCATGACGCGGCGTGCCCGGGTTGACGCTGAGCTGGTCCGTCGCGGATTGGCACGCTCACGACAGCAGGCTGCCGAACTGATCGGCGCCGGCCGGGTCAGCATCGACGGCATGCGGGCGGTCAAGCCCGCCACCGCCGTCGCGATCACCGCGAACCTGACCGTCGAGGCCACCGAGGAGCGCTCGTGGGTGTCCCGCGGCGCCCACAAGTTGATCGGGGCTCTGGACGCATTCGGTATCGACCCGGTCGGGCGGCGGTGCCTGGACGCCGGCGCCTCGACCGGCGGCTTCACCGAGGTACTGCTGGACCGCGGCGCTCCCGAGGTTGCGGCCGTCGACGTCGGCTACGGGCAGCTGGCCTGGTCGCTGCGTTCGGACTCGCGGGTGACGGTCATCGAACGCACGAACGTTCGTGATCTGACGCCCGAGGCGATCGGCGGCCCCGTCGACCTCGTGGTGTCCGACCTGTCGTTCATCTCGCTAGCCACGGTGCTGCCCGCACTGACTGTCTGCGCGTCGCCCCACGCCGATATCGTTCCCATGGTGAAGCCACAGTTCGAGGTTGGGCGCGAGCAGGTCGGTGCGGGCGGCGTGGTGTCCGACCCGGCGTTGCGGACAGCCGCGGTGCTCGCCGTCGCCGCCCGGGCCGGCGAGCTCGGCTGGCAGACGGTCGGTGCCACGGCGAGCCCGCTGCCGGGCCCGTCGGGCAATGTCGAATACTTTCTGTGGCTGCGCGCCGAAACAGATCATGGGTTGCAGGGAGACGAGCTGGACGCCGCGGTACACCGCGCCGTCGCGGAAGGACCGCAATGACTGCTGAGCGGGCGATCCTGCTGGTCGTGAACAATGGCCGTGACGAGGCTACCGAGACGGCCCGCCGGGTCGAAAAAGTTCTGGGCGACAACGGGATAACGCTACGGTTGCTCTCCGCCGAAGCCGTCGACCGGGCCCCCCACTTCGACCCCAGCGATATGCAGGCCGTGGGCTCGACCACCGAGGTGGTCGATGCTGACGCCAATGCGGCCGTCGGATGTGAGCTGGTGCTCGTCCTCGGCGGTGATGGCACCTTCCTGCGGGCAGCCGAACTGGCCCGTAACGCTGAGATTCCCGTGCTCGGGATCAACCTCGGACGCATCGGCTTTCTCGCCGAAGCCGAGGCCGAAGCCATCGACACCGTCCTCGACCATGTCATCGCCCGCGAGTACCGAGTCGAGGAACGGATGACGCTCGACATCGCCGTTCGAACCAAGGGCGAGGTGATCGCCCGCGGCTGGGCGCTCAACGAGGCCAGCTTGGAGAAGGGTGCGCGACTCGGCGTGATCGGCGTCGTCCTGGAGATCGACGGCAGACCGGTGTCCGCCTTCGGCTGCGACGGCGTACTGGTGTCGAGCCCGACCGGGTCGACCGCCTACGCGTTCTCGGCCGGCGGCCCCGTGGTCTGGCCGGATCTGGAAGCAATAATCGTGGTGCCCAACAACGCTCACGCATTGTTCGCACGCCCGATGGTCACCAGCCCGACCGCGCTGATCGCCATCGAGATCGAGGACGACAGCCACGAAGCCCTGGTGTTCTGCGACGGCCGCCGCGAGATGCGGGTGCCGGCGGGCGGCCGACTCGAGGTGACCAAGTGCACGACACCGCTGAAGTGGGCGCGCTTGGACAGTGCGCCGTTCACCGATCGGCTGGTGCGCAAATTCCGCCTGCCTGTCACCGGCTGGCGGGGGCAGTGATCCGGCGATGCTGGCCGAAATCCGAATCGAGTCGTTGGGTGCGATCAGCGCCGCCACCGCGGAGTTCGACCGTGGCCTGACCGTGCTGACCGGTGAGACCGGCACGGGAAAGACCATGGTGGTGACCGGGCTGCATCTGCTCGGCGGGGCGCGCGCCGACGCCAGCCGGGTGCGGTCGGGTGCTTCCCGGGCAGTCGTCGAAGGCCGTTTTGCCACAGCAGAACTCGACGACGCCACCGGTAATCAGATCGACGAGATCCTCGATTCCTCCGGCGCCGAGCGCGACGACGACGGCAGCATCATCGCGCTCCGCACCGTCAGCCGCGACGGGCCGTCGCGGGCGTACCTGGGCGGGCGCAGCGTGCCGGCCAAGTCGCTGTCGACGTTCACCGCGGAGTTGCTGGCACTGCACGGCCAAAACGACCAGCTGCGGCTGATGCGTCCCGATGAGCAGCGCGCCGCGCTGGACCGCTTCGCCAGGGTCGAGGCGAAGCTCGAGCGATATCGAAAGCTGCGCGACCAGTGGCAGGTGGCCCGGCGTGATCTGGTCGACCGGACCAACCGCGCCCGTGAGCTGGCCCAGGAGGCTGACCGGCTGAAGTTCGCGTTGACCGAAATCGACGGCGTCGACCCGATGCCGGGTGAAGACGAATCGCTGGTGGCCGACATCCGCCGGCTCTCTGAACTGGACGCGCTGCGAGAGGCGGTTGCCGGTGCTCGCCTCAACCTGTCGGCCGACGACCTCGCCGACGGCGAACCCCGTTCGGCCACAGACACTTTAGGTCGCGCGGCGGCGCTGCTGCAGTCCACCGACGACCCCGCACTGAGCGCGCTGTCCCGCCAGCTCACCGACGCGCTGACCGTTGTCGGCGATGTCGCCCGAGAACTGGGTGGCTTCCTGGGCGATCTACCCGACGACGCCAGCGCGTTGGAGACCAAGCTCGCCCGTCAGGCCGAGCTGCGCAGCCTCACACGCAAATACGCCGCGGACGTCAACGGTGTGCTGGCGTGGGCCAAAGAATCTCGGGAACGCTTGGCCCAGCTCGACGTCTCCGAGGACGCGCTGGCCGGGCTGGCTCACCGCGTCGACGAGCTCGCCGGTCAGGTCGCGACGTCGGCCCTCGAGCTGTCCAAGGCCCGCACCAAGGCGGCGAAGGGGTTGGCCAAGGCGATCACTGCCGAGCTGACCGGTTTGGCGATGACCCATGCCGACTTCAGTGTCGCGGTGTCGCCGATGCCGGCACGCGAGGACGACAGTGCACCGCTGCGGTTGCCGACCGGGGAGACCGTGCATGCCGGAGGCGAAGGCATCGACCTTGTCGAGTTCGGCTTCGCCGCGCACCGCGGCACCGACGTGCTGCCGCTGAACAAGAGCGCGTCCGGTGGCGAGTTGTCGCGGGTGATGCTCGCATTGGAGGTGGTGCTCGCCGCCTCGGCGGAGGGCACCACGATGGTGTTCGATGAGGTGGACGCCGGGGTCGGTGGCCGCGCCGCGGTTCAGATCGGACGCCGGCTGGCGCGGCTGGCCCGCACCCATCAGGTCATCGTCGTCACCCACCTGCCGCAGGTCGCCGCCTACGCCGACAGTCATCTCGTCGTCGACAGTGCAGGCGATGGGACAAGCGAGGTGCGTCGCCTGGACACCGAACAGCGGATCGGCGAACTGGCGCGGATGTTGGCCGGGCTGGGGGAGTCCGACACCGGCCGCGCGCACGCCCGCGAACTGCTCGAAGCCGCTCAGGACGAGCGGGTCAGCTGAGCTCGAGCAGCCGAAATCGCGTAACAGAACTGTGTTACTGCTGTGACAAGATGTGACTTGTGTGACTGGTGTTACGGCGCGCCTCCGCGGATATCCGTCCGGTCGCCGACAGAATCCCAGCATGAAGATGTCAGCGCTTCTCTCCCGTAACACCGGTGCACGACCAGGAGTCGCAGGCACGGCCCGCGTCGACCGCGACGTCGACCGCCTGCTGCGCCGCATCGGCCCGGGCGACATCGTGGTGCTCGACATCCTCGACCTGGACCGGATGACCGCTGACGCACTGGTCGACGCCAATATCGCCGGCGTCGTCAACGCCTCTCCGTCGATCTCGGGCCGGTACCCTAACCTCGGCCCGGAAGTGTTGGTGGCCAACAACATCACGTTGATCGACAGCGCGGGTCCCGAGGTCTTCAAGAAGATCAAGGACGGCGCGAAGATCCGGCTCCACAACGGTGGGGTGTACGCGGGTGAGCGCCGGTTGGCCCTTGGCGTTGAGCGTAGCGATGAAGAGATCGCCGACCTCATGCAGGACGCCAAGGCCGGACTGGTCGCGCACCTGGAAGCTTTCGCCGGCAACACCATCGAGTTCATCCGCAGTGAAAGCCCGCTGCTGATCGACGGGATCGGCATCCCCGACATCGATGTCGACGTCTACCGCCGCCACGTCCTCGTGGTGGCTGACGGTCCCGGCGCCGACGACGACCTCAAGGCGCTCAAGCCGTTCATCAAGGAGTACCAGCCGGTGCTCATCGGTGTGGAGAGCGGCGCCGACCTGTTGCAGAAGAACGGGTACCGGCCTCAGCTGGTCGTCGGCAACCCGGACCAGATGAGCGCCGACGTGCTCAAGAGCGGTGCGCAGGTGGTGCTGCCCGCCGACGCCGACGGACATGCCAACGGCTTGGAGCGCATTCAGGACCTGGGCATCGGGGCGATGACGTTCCCGGCCGCGGGCTCGGCGGCCGATTTGGCGCTGCTGCTGGTCGACCACCACGGGGCCTCGCTGATCGTGACCGCCGGGCATTCGGCCAGCATCGAGGAGTTCTTCGATCGGTCGCGGCAGCAGAGCAACCCCTCGACATTCCTCACCCGGCTGAAGGTGGGCGAGAAGCTGGTCGATGCGAAAGCCGTTGCCACGCTGTACCGCAACCATATCTCCGGCGGCGCGATCGCCATGCTTATCCTCGCGGTGCTGTTTGCGATCATCGCCGCGCTGTGGGTGTCGAGGGCCGACACCTTCGTCATCGACTGGATCGTGACCTACTGGAATCGCTTCTCGCTGTGGGTGCAGAGCTGGGTGACCTAGGCGTAGAGCAGAAAGGCGCTTCACTGTGATTTCGCTACGCCAACACGCTATTTCGCTGGCTGCGGTGTTCCTTGCGTTGGCCGTCGGCGTCTTCCTGGGCTCCGGAGTGCTCTCCGACACGTTGCTGTCCGGGTTGCGCGATGAAAAGCAGGACCTGAACAAGCAGATCACCTCGCTCAGTGATCAGCGCAATGCGCTGAACGAGAAGCTCAGTGCTGCTGACGATTTCGACAAACAGATGTCGAGCCGCATCGTCAAGGACGCGATGGCCGGCAAGTCCGTGGTGCTGTTCCGCACCCCCGACGCCGACAACGACGACGTGGCGGCGATGAGCCGAATCGTCGGACAGGCCGGCGGCATCGTCACCGGCACGGTCGCGCTGACGAAGGAGTTCGTCGACGCCAACTCGGCGGAGAAGCTGCGTTCGGTGGTCAATTCCTCGATCGTGCCCGCTGGTGCGCAGCTGAGTACCACGCTGGTGGACCAGGGCTCCCAAGCCGGTGACCTCCTGGGCATCGCGCTGTTGATCAACCGCAACCCCGCGATTCGGCCTGCCGATGATGCGCAGCGCGACACCGTGCTGGCCGCGCTGCGCGACACCGGCTTCCTGACCTACCAGGGCGATCACCTCGGGGCGGCTAATACCGCCGTCGTCGTCACCGGTGGAGCTCTGGGCGACGACGCCGGCAACCAGGGCTCCACGGTCGCCCGATTCGCCGCGGGCATGGCACCGCATGGTTCGGGAACGGTGCTCGCCGGGCGGGACGGTTCAGCCACCGGAACCTCAGCGCTGGCGGTGACCCGCTCGGATGCAGGTATGGCCGCCGACGTGACCACCGTCGACGACATCAGTTCGGAGTCGGGCCGCATCACCACCGTCCTGGCTCTGCAGACCCTGATCAACGGCGCACCGTCGGGCAAGTTCGGGACCGGGCCGGGCTCGGCGTCGGTGACCGTGCCGCAGTAATCCAGGCCGGGGAGTAACCCCCGGGTAACACAGCCCACCCGCGTGTTAGCGCCGGCTTGTCGGCGTCGGTGTTAGGGTGAGATTCCGTGGGTAGGCAGGCCCCAGGCAGTTCACAGCGATCCCCTGCCCGACGTCACGGAGGTTGCTCTTGCCCCCATTGCGCAAGCACCCACAGACCGCCACCAAGCATCTCTTCGTCAGCGGTGGTGTCGCTTCGTCCCTCGGCAAGGGCCTGACTGCGAGCAGCCTCGGTCAGTTGCTGACCGCGCGGGGTCTGCAGGTGACGATGCAGAAGCTCGACCCCTACCTGAACGTCGACCCGGGAACGATGAACCCGTTCCAGCACGGTGAGGTGTTCGTCACCGAGGACGGCGCGGAGACCGATCTCGATGTCGGTCACTACGAGCGGTTCCTGGACCGCAACCTGTCCGGGTCGGCCAATGTGACCACCGGGCAGGTGTATTCGTCGGTGATCGCCAAGGAGCGTCGCGGCGAGTATCTCGGCGACACCGTGCAGGTGATCCCGCACATCACCGACGAGATCAAGGGCCGCATCCTGGCGATGGCCGAGCCCGATGAACGGGGTCGCCGGCCGGACATCGTGATCACCGAGATCGGCGGGACTGTCGGTGACATCGAGTCGCTGCCGTTCCTGGAGGCCGCGCGCCAGGTTCGCCATGAGGTCGGCCGGGAGAACTGCTTCTTTCTGCATGTCTCCCTGGTGCCGTATCTGGCGCCGTCCGGCGAGCTGAAGACCAAACCCACCCAGCACTCGGTGGCCGCGTTGCGCAGCATCGGAATCAGCCCGGACGCGCTGATCCTGCGCTGCGACCGCGACGTGCCCGAGCCGCTGAAGAACAAGATCGCGCTGATGTGTGACGTCGACATCGACGGTGTGATCTCTACCCCCGACGCGCCGTCGATCTACGACATTCCCAAGGTGCTGCACCGTGAGGAGCTCGACGCCTATGTCGTGCGCCGGCTGAGCCTGCCGTTCCGCGACGTCGACTGGACGCAGTGGAACGACCTGCTGCGCCGGGTGCACGAGCCCAAAGAGACCGTGCGAATCGCGTTGGTGGGCAAGTACGTCGACCTCTCCGACGCTTACCTCTCGGTGGCCGAGGCGCTGCGCGCCGGCGGGTTCGCGCACCGCGCGAAGGTCGAGATGCGCTGGGTGGCCTCCGACGACTGCGAGACCGACAGCGGCGCGGCCGTCGCGCTGGGTGATGTGCACGGAGTGCTCATTCCCGGCGGTTTCGGCATCCGCGGCATCGAGGGCAAGATCGGCGCGATCCGCCATGCCCGCCACCGCGGACTGCCGGTGCTGGGGCTGTGCCTGGGCCTGCAGTGCATCGTGATCGAGGCGGCCCGTTCGGTCGGCTTGACCGAGGCGAACTCGGCCGAATTCGACGAGGACACACCGGATCCGGTGATCTCCACAATGGCCGACCAGCGCGACGCCGTCGCCGGCGAGGCGGACCTGGGTGGCACCATGCGGCTGGGCGCCTATCCGGCGACGTTGGAAGTCGGTTCGATCGTCGCCGAGGCCTACGACTCGACGCACGTATCCGAGCGACATCGGCACCGCTACGAGGTCAACAACTCCTACCGCGATCGGATTGCGCAGAGCGGGTTGCAGTTCTCCGGCACCTCACCCGACGGTCACCTGGTGGAGTTCGTGGAGTATCCGCGCGACGTGCATCCATTCCTGGTCGGCACCCAAGCCCACCCGGAATTGAAGAGCCGACCCACCCGCCCGCATCCGCTGTTCGTCTCGTTCGTCGGTGCGGCCATCGACTACAAGGCGGGCGAGCGGTTGTCCCTGGAGATCCCTGAGCAGCACTCCAACGGCAAGGAACTCCCGGATCAGGCGGCCCAGTCGCTTGCCGAGCAGGTTCCAGAGCACTCATCTCGTGGCTGACCACGATTTCGAGACCGCTTCCTCTGAAACCGTTTATCGCGGAAACATTCTCGCTCTTCGAACCGACCAAGTTCGTATGCCGGGCGGCAACGTCGCCAAACGGGAGGTCGTCGAGCACTACGGTGCAGTGGCCATCGCCGCCGTCGACGACGACGGCCGGGTGGCCTTGGTCTACCAGTACCGCCATCCGGTCGGGCGCCGGCTGTGGGAACTACCCGCCGGGTTGCTCGACGAACAAGGTGAGGACCCGGCCGCGGCCGCGGCGCGCGAACTCTATGAGGAGACCGGATTCAAAGCCGAGCGCTGGAGCGTGCTGGCCGACCTGGTGTCGTCACCGGGATTCAGCGACGAGGCGCTGCGGGTCTATCTGGCCCAGGAGCTGACCGAGGTCGGCCGTCCCGACGCCGACGACGAAGAAGCCGACATGACGGTGGACTGGGTCGGCATTCAAGAGGCGGCGCAGCGCGTGCTTGCCGGCGACATCGTGAATTCGACTGCAGCCGTTGGCATCATGGCCGCATACGCGGTGATCGTGGACGGCAAGCCGACCAGGCCCGTGGACGCACCGTGGTCTGATCGCCCGAAGGCATTCGCCGCGCGCAAGGCGCAATCATGACCACCTTCTCGGCCGATATCCCGGGTCGCTCCGCTCCTGCCCTCCGTACCGACATCCCGGGTCGCTCCGCTCCTGCCCTCCGTACCGACATCCCGGGTCGCTCCGCTCCTGCCCTCCGTACTCCGTTGGACGATCAGCTGCAGGGCTATCTCGACCACCTGACCATCGAGCGCGGGGTGGCGGCCAACACCATCAGCTCCTACCGGCGTGATCTGCGCCGCTACGCCGAGCACCTGGCCCGTCGCGGTATCGACGACCTGACCAACGTCACCGAGACCGACGTCAGTGAGTTTCTGGTCGCGCTGCGTCGCGGCGATCCCGACACCGGCGTCGTGCCGCTGTCGGCGGTCTCTGCCGCGCGGGCGCTGATCGCCGTGCGCGGCTTTCACCGGTTCGCCGCCGCCGAGGGGATCATCGGCGTGGACGTCGCGCGGGCGGTCAAACCGCCAACGCCGAGCCGGCGGCTGCCCAAGAGCCTCACCCTCGACGAGGTACTCGCACTGCTCGAGGGCGCCGGTGGGGACAGCCCGTCGGACGGGCCACTGACAGTGCGCAATCGCGCCCTGCTCGAGTTGCTGTATTCCACCGGAGCACGGATCTCCGAGGCCGTCGGCCTGGACGTCGACGATATCGACACCGAGGCTCGGTCGGTGCTGCTCCGCGGCAAGGGTGGCAAGCAGCGCCTGGTGCCCGTCGGCCGCCCGGCGATCGCCGCCCTGGACGCCTACCTGGTCCGGGGCCGCCCCGACCTGGCGCGCCGGGGGCGCGGCACGCCGGCGATCTTCTTGAATGCCCGCGGAGGCCGGCTGTCGCGGCAGAGCGCCTGGCAGGTGCTGCAGGACACCGCCGAGCGTGCCGGCATCTCCGCTGCGGTGTCACCGCACACACTGCGGCACTCGTTCGCCACTCATCTTCTCGACGGCGGCGCCGACGTCCGCGTGGTCCAGGAGCTACTCGGCCACGCCTCGGTGACTACGACGCAGATCTACACCCTGGTCACGGTGCATGCCCTGCGGGAAGTATGGGCCGGCGCACATCCGCGGGCATGATGTCGCGGGTCTGCCTATCGCGGCGCCGACACACCGTTAGACTTTCGCGGATGTTCGCCACGCCGCCGAAAAGCCTGATGACGGGGGGCACGGCGTGACCGACGAGGCACCAGACGATGCCGCTATCGGTCTCACCGGCCGCCCGCCCCGACGCATTCCCGAACCACAGCCGCTGACCTCACACGGCCCGGCCACGGTCATCTCGATGTGCAATCAGAAGGGCGGGGTCGGCAAGACCACCTCCACGATCAATCTCGGGGCGGCGCTGGCCGAGTACGGCCGCCGGGTGCTGCTGGTGGATCTCGATCCGCAGGGCGCGCTGTCGGCGGGGCTCGGCGTGCCGCATTACGAGCTCGCTCACACCGTGCACAATCTGATGATCGAGCCGCGGGTGAGCATCGACGAGGTGCTGATCAACACCCGGGTCAAGAACCTGGACCTGGTGCCCAGCAACATCGACCTGTCGGCTGCCGAGATCCAGCTCGTCAACGAGGTCGGTCGCGAGCAAACCCTGGCCCGCGCGCTGCATCCGGTGCTCGACCGCTATGACTACGTGCTGATCGACTGCCAGCCCTCGCTGGGGCTGCTCACCGTCAATGCGCTGGCTTGCTCCGACGGAGTCGTCATCCCCACCGAGTGCGAGTACTTCTCGCTGCGCGGGCTGGCGCTGCTCACCGACACCGTCGACAAGGTGCGCGAGCGGCTCAATCCGCGGCTGACGATCAGCGGGATTCTGATCACCCGGTTCGACAACCGGACGGTCAATGCCCGTGAGGTGATGGCCCGGGTCCTGGAGCGTTTCGGAGACCTGGTGTTCGACACCGTCATCAGCCGTACCGTGCGCTTCCCCGAGACCAGTGTCGCCGGCGAGCCCATTACCACTTGGGCGCCGAAATCCGTTGGCGCACAGGCATACCGATCGCTGGCCCGTGAGGTCATCGACCGCTTCGGCAAGTGACCGAATCGCCGGGGCCCGAAAAGGGCTTCCGTGTCCGGCTGACCAACTTCGAGGGTCCGTTCGATCTGCTGTTGCAGCTGATCTTCGCCCACCGCCTTGATGTGACCGAGGTCGCGCTGCATCAGGTCACCGACGAGTTCATTGCCTACACCCGTGAGATCGGCCGCGAGCTCGAGCTCGATGAGACCACGACATTTCTGGTGATTGCGGCCACACTGCTCGACCTCAAGGCCGCTCGGCTGCTGCCCGCCGGCGATGTGCACGACGAAGAGGACTTGGCACTGCTGGAGGTGCGCGACCTCTTGTTCGCTCGGCTGCTGCAATACCGCGCGTTCAAGCATGTCGCCGAGATGTTCGCCGAACTGGAAGCCGCAGCGCTGCGCAGCTACCCCCGGGCGGTGGCTGTCGAGGAGCGCTTCGCCGACCTTCTTCCCGAGGTCATGCTGGGTGTCGACGCCGCCCGCTTCGCCGACATCGCGGCCGCCGCGTTCACACCGCGCCCGGTTCCCACCGTCGCCACCGAACATCTGCACGCGCCAGGGGTATCGGTGCCCGAGCAGGCCGAGCGGCTGCTCGAGTTCCTGTCAGCGCGCGGCGTGGGACAGTGGGCGTCGTTCAAAGAGCTGGTGGCCGACTGCGAGGAGCCGATCCAGATCGTCGGACGGTTCCTGGCGCTGCTCGAACTGTATCGGGCCAGGACGGTAGCATTCGAACAGCCAGAACCACTTGGTGTGCTCCAGGTTTCATGGACCGGAGACCGGGTTGTCAACGAAGAGCTGGTCCGATCCGAGTGGGAAGAAGAGCAGAACCAATCATGACCGACGACGTAACCGACGTATCCGAGCTGGACCTGGGGTCCGAGTTGGGGTCCGATCTGGGTATTGACGTCGCCCACGCGGAGATGGACGACGACGAACTGACCCGGGTGCTCGAGGCGCTGCTGCTGGTGGTGGACACCCCGGTCAACACCGACACCCTGGCGTCGGTGACCGAGCAGCCGGTGGATCGCATCGCCGCCACGCTGGAGAGCATGGTCGCGGCGTTGGCGGCGCGTGACAGCGGTATCGACCTGCGTGAGGCAGGCGGGGGCTGGCGGATGTACACCCGCGCGCGGTTCGCTCCGTATGTGGAGCGGCTGCTGCTCGATGGGTCGCGCTCGAAGCTGACCCGGGCCGCGTTGGAGACGCTGGCGGTGGTGGCCTACCGTCAGCCGGTCACCCGCGCGCGGGTCAGCGCGGTCCGCGGCGTCAATGTTGATGCGGTGATCCGTACGTTGGTGGCACGTGGGCTGATCACCGAGGCCGGCACCGACGAGGACACCGGTGCGACGACGTTCGCCACCACCGAGTTGTTCCTCGAGCGGCTGGGTCTGTCGTCGCTGACCGACCTGCCCGACATCGCGCCGCTACTTCCCGACGTCGACGTGATCGACGAGCTGAGTGAAAACCTCGATGACGAACCACGTTTCGCCAAGTTGTCCGGTGGTGGCGCTTCTGGCGAGGTACCCAATTCCTATGATGTGGACACCGATGCCTGAACCCGGAGTGCGGCTGCAAAAGGTCTTGTCACAGGCGGGGGTTGCCTCCCGGCGGGTGGCCGAGCGAATGATCACCGACGGCCGGGTGGAGGTCGACGGGCGCATCGTCACTGAGTTGGGCACCCGGGTCGATCCGGCCAATGTCGATATCCGGGTGGATGGGGCCCGGATCGTTCTGGACGACTCGATGATGTACCTCGCGATCAACAAACCCGTAGGTATGCATTCGACGATGTCGGACGACCGTGGCCGGCCCTGCGTCGGTGATCTCGTGGAGCATCGGGTGCGCGGCAATAAGAATCTTTTTCACGTCGGGCGACTGGACTCCGACACCGAGGGCCTGCTGCTGCTGACCAACGACGGCGAACTGGCGCACCGGTTGATGCATCCCTCTTTCGAGGTGCCCAAGACCTATCTGGCAACGGTAACGGGTTCGGTACCAAGGGGTTTGGGTAAGATGCTGCGTGCAGGCATCGAGCTCGACGACGGACCGGTCACGGTCGACGACTTCGCAGTTGTCGACGCGGTGCCGGGTAAGACGTTGGTACGGGTGACTCTGCACGAGGGCCGGAAGCGAATCGTGCGCCGACTGCTGGCCGCGGTGGGTCATCCGGTGGAGGCGCTTGTGCGGGTCAGCATCGGTGAGGTGACATTGGGCGAGCAGCGGCCGGGCAGCATTCGCGCGTTGACCCGCAAGGAAGTCGGCGATCTGTACAAGGCGGTAGGCCTGTGAGCCGGCGTGTGGTGGCGGTCGACGGGCCGGCCGGGACCGGAAAGTCATCGGTGTCACGAGGATTGGCGCGCGCACTCGGTGCGCAATATTTGGACACCGGTGCGATGTACCGGCTCGTGACGCTGGCGGTGCTGCGGGCCAACATCGACCTGGCTGAGGCTGACGCCATCGCGGCGGCCTCCGACGTATCGCTGTCGGTCGGTTCGGATCCGGACGTCGACCGCGCTTACCTTGGCGATGAAGACGTTTCAGCCGAAATTCGTGGCGAGGCGGTGACCCGTGCGGTGTCGGCGGTGTCTGCGGTTCCGCAGGTGCGCACCCGGATGGTCGCCATGCAGCGTGAATTGGCCTCCGGTGCGGACAGTGTCGTCGTCGAAGGTCGCGACATCGGAACGGTCGTGATTCCGGACGCCGATGTGAAAGTCTTCTTGACTGCGTCGGCGGAGACGCGGGCGCGCCGGCGCAACGATCAGAACGTCGCCGTCGGGCTTGCCGATGACTACGAGGCGGTGCTGGCGGACGTCGTCCGTCGCGATCACCTGGATTCGACCCGCGCGGTGTCGCCGCTGCGTCCGGCCGAGGATGCGGTCATCGTGGATACCAGTGACATGACCCAGGACGAGGTGGTCGCCCACCTTCTCGAACTGGTCGAAAAGCGAAGTGGTGCAGTGCGATGAGCGAGGACGGCACATGGTCTGAGGAAAGCGATTGGGAGCTTTCCGACGACGGATTCGACGACGATGACGAGGCACTCGCGCCACCACCTGTGGTGGCCGTGGTTGGCCGGCCGAACGTCGGCAAGTCCACACTGGTCAACCGGATCCTGGGCCGGCGCGAGGCCGTCGTGCAGGACCTGCCGGGGGTGACCCGTGACCGGGTCTCCTATGACGCGTCCTGGATCGGGCGGCGGTTCGTCGTCCAGGACACCGGCGGGTGGGAGCCCGACGCGAAGGGCTTGCAGCAGTTGGTGGCCGAGCAGGCCTCGGTGGCGATGCAGACCGCGGACGCGGTGATTCTTGTCGTCGACGCGACGGTCGGTGCGACGACCGGCGACGAGGCGGCAGCGCGCATCTTGCGCCGCTCGGGCAAGCCGGTTTTTCTGGCGGCCAACAAGGTTGACAACGAGAAGGGCGAAGCCGACGCTGCCGCGCTGTGGTCGCTGGGGCTGGGGGAGCCGCATCCGATCAGTGCGATGCACGGTCGGGGGGTGGCTGATCTGCTCGACGAGGTCGTGGAAGCGCTGCCGCCGGCGTCGGAAGTCACCCCGGCGAGCGGGGGGCCGCGACGAGTTGCGTTGGTGGGCAAGCCGAACGTCGGCAAGAGCTCACTGCTGAACCGGCTGGCGGGCGCCGAGCGGTCGGTGGTGCACGACGTGGCCGGCACCACCGTTGACCCGGTGGACTCGCTGATCGAATTGGGCGGCAAGACATGGCGTTTCGTCGACACCGCCGGGTTGCGCCGACGGGTCGGGCAGGCCAGCGGTCACGAGTTTTACGCCTCGGTGCGCACGCATAGTGCGATCGACGCCGCCGAGGTGGTGGTCGTATTGATCGATGCGTCGCAACCGTTGACCGAGCAGGACCAGCGAGTGCTGGCCATGGTGATCGAGGCGGGCCGGGCGCTGGTGCTCGCATTCAACAAATGGGACCTCGTCGACGAGGACCGGCGCTATCTGCTGGACAAAGAAATCGACCGAGAGCTGGCGCAGCTGCAATGGGCGCCCCGGGTGAACATTTCCGCCAAGAGCGGTCGGGCGGTGCAGAAGCTGGTGCCGGCGATGGAGACTTCACTTTCGTCGTGGGACGCCCGGATCGGCACCGGTCAGCTCAACACCTGGATCAAGGAAGTCGTCTCGGCCACTCCGCCGCCGGTGCGCGGCGGTAAGCAGCCGCGGATCCTGTTCGCCACCCAGGCCACTGCCCGTCCGCCAACATTTGTGCTGTTCACCAGTGGTTTTCTGGAGGCCGGCTATCGACGGTTCCTGGAGCGGCGCCTGCGCGAGACCTTCGGTTTCGAGGGCACCCCGATCCGGATCAACGTGCGGGTGCGTGAGAAGCGCAAGCTCAAGCCGCGCTGATTCGGCGGGTTTGACGGTATTTGACCGCCCCTGGGCATAGATTGCCCGTCATGGAATTTGCTACCTCGTTGACGCCCACGCGGCGACTGGTCTACGGGATCGCCGGTTTGATGATCGCCGCCGCGCCTGCTTTAGCTGTGTTCTCCGGAGCATTCGAAGGTGCTGCGCCGCGGGTACTGGCCTGCTCGGAGACCGACACCGAGGACAGCTTCTCGATGAACTGCGCGCCGTCGGTCATCCCGGACACCAGTGACGTGCTGACCGAAGCCGAGGTCGCCGAGCCGGGTTGGAACGGGGGCGATCACGGCGGCGGTCCTGCTGGTGGCGCACCCGGAAGCGGCGGCCACCGCTAGGGCGTGAGCCCCCGGTTTCCGTACTTGTCGACGTGCACCACGTCCTGGACGGGTTTGCGGGTGGTCGGGCCGTAGCGTCCGCGCGGCCAACCGAGCGGAACCAGACAAATAGGGGTCACCGACAGAGGTAAACCGAGGATCTTGCGCGCTGAGGTGACGTTCCACAGCGGCATGGTGATCAGCGATGCGCCCAGGCCCATCGCCCTGGCGGCAAGCAGCAGATTCTGCACGCTGGGGTAGATCGATCCGAAGTAGGACGTCTCCCCGACGAACGGTGTCGGGACGTACGGCACCCGTGTGCCACCACGCAGGCAGGGAATCACCAGGACCGGGATCTCGCTGAAGTGCTCGACCTGCCACTCGACGGCTTTCAGAATCTTGAGCATCGATTCGTCGTTGGCTGCTTGGCGTCTACCGAGTGCTCCGTAGATGGACCAGGGTTGGCGGTAGCGCTTGGCGAGCTGATCCTTGACGTGTTGGTCCTTGACGACGATGAACTCCCAGTTCTGGCCGTTGGATCCGGTCGGAGCTCGAAGTGCCAGCTCGATGCATTTGACGACGATGGCATCGTCGACCGGGTCGGGTTTGACCCGCCGGATGGCCCGCTGGGTCATCATCGCGTCGAGCAGGGGCATGGAGAGGTTGGCCAGCGCCTCGTCGGTAGTCGGAATGTCGCTCATAGGAACTGAGGCTAGGTGCCGCGCGGGCAGCGTGGTGCTGTGTGCCGTATCACGTTGTGGGCGAGCGGGTTTGGCGATGGTGCGGCCGCCATCGGCGCTTCTTGGTTGCCCAGATAGGGTTTCTTGGTGTCCGTTGTCCACATGATCGTGATCATCCTGGCCGGGATGGGGGCCGGGGCGATCAATTCGTTGGTTGGTTCGGGCACGTTGATCACCTTCCCGACGCTGGTGACGCTCGGCTTCCCACCCGTGACGGCGACGATGTCGAATGCGATCGGCCTGGTGGCCGGTGGGATTTCAGGGACGTGGGGGTATCGCAAGGAACTCGGCGGCCAGGGTCACCGGCTGCGCTGGCAGATCCCGGCGTCGTTGATCGGGGCGGCGATCGGGGCGTTCCTACTGCTGCACCTGCCGGAAAAGGTGTTCACCCGGATCGTGCCGGTGCTGCTGGTCGCGGCCCTCGTGTTGGTGGTGATCGGACCGCGGATCCAGGCCTACGCGCGTGTGCGCGCGGAGGCGCAGGGTCGGTCGGCTGAACATGTGTCGCCGAAGCGAATGGTGGCACTGGTGGCCGGGACGTTCGCGGTGGGCATCTACGGCGGATATTTCACCGCGGCGCAAGGCATTCTGCTGATCGGGGTGATGGGCGCGCTGCTGCCTGAGGACATGCAGCGGATGAACGCGGCCAAGAATCTGCTGTCGCTGCTGGTGAACATCGTCGCGGCAGTGGGCTACACCGTGGTGGCGTTCGACCGGGTGAGCTGGGAAGCGGCTGGTCTGATCGCCATCGGCTCGCTCGTCGGTGGATGGCTTGGCGCACACTACGGCAGGCGGCTGTCGCCGAACGTGCTACGGGCGGTGATCGTGGTGGTGGGGCTGATCGGGCTCTACCGGCTGCTCACGGTGTAGCCCGACGAAGATAGGAGACGAGGAACCGCAACGACGTTGCGTCGCTCGAATCGGTCGGGCTGACAGGATTTGAACCTGCGACCCCTTCACCCCCAGTGAAGTGCGCTACCAAGCTGCGCCACAGCCCGCGTGCCCACCGAAACCAACCGGCGGACGCCAGGGAACGATACATCAGTGCCGAGTGAAACTCCGAAACGGTTCCCCACCGATGTTGGGCTGACGAGCGCGACCGAGATCGCTGTAGATGCTTCTCCTGTGCGTCACAAGCGCTGACTTGTCCGTAGGGCCCGCGTTTTGCCCCATCCCCGGTAGGGAACAGCAGCATCCATGGCACTTCGCGTCGCAGTCACCGGTCCGACCGGGGAGATCGGGATCTCGACGATTGAGGCGCTCGAGGCGCACCCCGACGTCACGCAGATCATCGGCATGGCCCGGCGGCCTTTCGACCCGGCCGAACGCGGCTGGACGAAGACGGTGTACCGGCAAGGGGACATCCTGGACCGAGATGCCGTCGATGCGCTTGTCAAAGACGTCGACGTGGTCGTACACCTCGCGTTCATCATCATGGGCACGCGGGAGGAGAGCGCCAGGATCAACCTCGCCGGCACCCGCAATGTCTTCGAGGCCACCGTGGCCGGTGGGCCGCGTCGCCTCGTGTACACCTCGTCCGTGGCGGCTTACGGCTACCACCCGGACAATCCGGTGCCCATCACCGAGGACGTTCCCACTCGTGGCACGCCGGAGCACTATTACTCCGAACAGAAGGCTGCGTGCGAGCAGGCGCTGGCCGAGGCCACCGAGGGTTCCTCACTGGAGGTGTATGTGCTTCGGCCCTGTATCGTCGCCGGGCCCAAGGCGACCGCGTTGGCCGAGGCCATGCCGTGGAATCAACTGCCCGGGGTGGTGCGTCGACTCGCTCAGGCAGTGCCGGTGCTCAAACCGCTGATGCCCGATCCCGGCACCCCGGTGCAGTTGGTGCACCACGATGATGTCGCGTCGGCGATCGCCTTGGCGGTCACCACCACGACCGCTCCGCCCGGGGCGTACAACATCGCCGGCGATGGTTTGGTGACGATGTCGGACGTCGGCCGGGCGCTAGGTGCCAGGCCGATCAAGGTGCCTCACGTCGCGGCGGTGGCCACCTCCGAGGTCTTGGCGCGCCTGCCCTTCGTGCCCTCGGCGTTGGAGTGGTTGCACGCCGGCCGGGCATCGACGGTGATGGACACCAGCAAGGCCAGAGATCAACTCGGCTGGCAGCCCAAGTACAGCGCAGCTGAGACGCTGTCCGCACTGGCCAGTGCCGTCAGCTGACTCAAGCGTTCGTCCTCGCGCGCTCGGTTGTGCAACACGAGAAACCATTGCGGGAGAACGAAGTCGACCTCAGATCGCCAATCTGACGGATAGTCGAGGTGGGCTTCTTCCCGAAGCCGGGTTTGCCAGAAATGAGACCTAATGACCCTCAACAAGACGTCGGTCCGCAGCTGGCCTGGTTAGATGGGGGTGTGCGGGGGTTGGCGATTCGGTCGGTTCAGGGACCGGACCATGGATGACACAGTGATCGACGGCGGAGACGCCACTCAAGGGCCCGAGCCCAAGGACGCCACTGCGGGCGATACGCCGGCCGGGGAGTTCGGTCGCTACACATTGCTGTCCTTATTAGGTGCCGGCGGTATGGGCCAGGTGTGGCGGGCCCGTGACTCCCAGACCAACCGCGTGGTGGCTCTCAAAGTGCTGCCCGAGAACTCCGCCGATGACGAGGAGCCCCGCGAACGGTTCCGCCGCGAGTGCCAGGCCGTCGCGCAACTGACCGAGCCGCATGTCATCCCGATCCACGACTTCGGCGACATCGATGGTCGGCTGTACCTCAATATGCGGCTCGTCGACGGCACCGACCTGCGCACGTTGGTCAAGCAGCACGGGGCGATGGCGCCGCAGCGAGCTGTCGCAATCATTGCCCAAGTCGCCGGCGCCCTGCAGGCCGCCCATGATGTCGGGCTGGTGCATCGCGACGTCAAGCCCTCCAACATCCTGGTGTCCGGCAACGACTTCGCATACCTGATCGACTTCGGGATCGCCCACGCCTCCGAAGACCACACTTTGACCAAAGCTGGCCAGACCATCGGCACCGCGGCCTACATGGCTCCCGAGGCGATCGGCGCCGCCGTCAAAACTCATTCCCGGGTCGACGTGTACGCGCTGGCGGGTGTCCTCTACGAGTGCCTGACCGGTGAGCCGCCCTTCGCCAGCGACATGGGCGTGCAGGGAATGATCGCCCACCACCTCCACACCCCGCCGCCGCAACCCAGCGTCACCAAGCCCGGCATCCCGGTCGCACTTGACGCGGTGATCGCGAAGGGGATGGCCAAGGATCCCGACGACCGCTACCAGACCGTGCAGGAGCTGGCGGCGGCGGCCCGCGCCGCAGTGAGCGGTTCCGCGGTCGCCGGTCCGGTCGACACACCACCTGAGCGACGAAATCGTCGGCCGCGCACGGCAATCAAGTGGATCGCCGCGGCCGCTGCCGCTGCTGTGCTCATCACCGGGGCGGTGATCCTCGAGGGTCGGGTGTCGTCCGAGAAGACCAATACCTCTACCTCCACAACGACGACCGCTCAGGGCTTCTCGGCGCAGATTCCGCTGCCCTTCAACGACGTTCGCCTTGCCACCGGTGTCGCGGTCAGTGCCGCAGGAGACGTCTATGTCACCGATATCGGTACCGATCGCGTGCTGCGGCTCCCAGCAGGCCGCGCATCGCCTGAGCCGCTACCGTTCAGCGGCCTGAAAAACCCACGGGATGTCGCGGTCGGCGGGACGGGCGACGTCTACGTCGCCGACTCCGGCAACGATCGAGTGTTGAGGCTTGCGGCGGGAGCGCCTGCGGCAACCCCGCTGCCATTCAGCGGTCTCCGGGATCCCCGGGGCGTCGCCGTCGACGCGGCGGGTGACGTCTTCATCACCGACCGCGGAAACGATCGGGTGTTGCGGTTGACGACAGCCACCGGGATGGTGACGGTGCTGCCCATCAGCGGCCTCAATGACCCGCGTGGAGTAGCCGTCGATACGCACGACGACGTCGTGGTCACCGACACGGGCAACAACCGCGTCCTGCTGCTCAAGTCCGGCGCGACCGCGGCGACCCCGATGCCGTTCACCGGTCTCAGCGATCCGCAGGGTGTGGCTGTCGACGCTGAACACAACATCTTCATCACCGATCGCGGGAACGCCGGAGTGCTGTGGCTGCGCCCGGGCGCGCCGGCCGCGACCCCGCTGCCGTTCACCGGCCTCATCGATCCCCAAGGGGTGGGTGTCGACGCGGCGGGCGACGTCTACGTGACCGATGTGGGCAAGACCCCCGTGGCGAAACTCCCGGTCGGCTGATGGCGGCTCTGGATTTCGGGGTGCTCGGTCAACTGCAGGTGAGCGTGAACGGCCAGTCGGTGCCGCTGGGTACGCCGAAGCAGAGTGCGGTACTGGCGCTGCTGCTGATCAGTCGCAATCGGCCCGTCTCGAGAGACTCCATCATCGATGCGATCTGGGCGGATTCGCCGCAGGCGGACGCGATCCACAACCTGCACGTCTACGTCGCGAACCTGCGCAAAATCCTTGGCTCGGCCGGAGTCGACCCGCGTGCGGTACTGGCCAGTGCCCGGCCGGGATATCAGCTCAATGTCCCCGACGCGGCCTGCGACCTGGGCCGGTTCACCACCGAGAAAGCGGCCGGAGTGCAAGCGGCCGCAGCCGGCCGGTTCGGCTTGGCCAGCGACCGCCTGTCGGCCGCGCTGGCGCAATGGCGCGGCCCGGTCCTCGACGATGTGCGGGAATGCTCGTTCGTCGAGCCCTTCGCCGCCGCGCTCCTCGAGGAGAAAGTGACGGTCCATGCACTGCGCGCGGAATCTGAAATAGCTTGCGGGCGCGCCAGTTCAGTGATCGGAGAGCTCGAGGCACTCGTCGGCGAACATCCGTTTCGGGAACCGCTGTGGGCCCAGCTGATCACGGCCTACTATCTGGCCGAGCGCCAGACCGATGCCCTTGATGCCTACCGCCGGTTGAGATCCACGCTGTCAGAAGAGTTGGGCATCGATCCGGGACCGACGGTGCGCGCACTGCATGAACGGATCCTGCGCCAGGAGACGCTGGATGTTCAACAGATCGCGCAGAGTGACGCCTCCGGAGTCGCCACCATGCTCGAACTGCATACGACGACGACGGGCGCGAGCGCGTCATCCAACCGGGCGCAGCTGCGCGACGTCGCCGGGCGCTGCTACCCGCTGGAAACCGTGGTCACCGGTATCGGTCGCCGCGCCGAGAACAGCGTGGTCATCGACGACCCGAAGGTCAGTCGATACCACGCGACGATCATCGACACCGGCGCCAGCTACGTGATCAACGACCTGAGATCGGGCAATGGCGTCGCGGTGGGCGACCAGCGTATCCGCGGCAGCGCGACGCTCACCGACGGCGACGTCGTCAGCATTGCGGGATATCGGTTCACGTTCGAGATCGCGGCGGGCGAGCCGTCCTGATCGGCATTGAGGATCCGTTGAGGGTCTAGCGCGATTCTTTTCTCAACAGGCCACACCGAGTGGCTTTCGAGAAAAGGAACTCACATGATCAAGTCCCGCGTCGCCTCCGCTGCAGCGATCTTCAGCTTCGGTATTGCCGCCCTCGGTGGCGCCGTCGTCGCCGTCGCGGCGCCGGCCAGTGCCGACACCCAACCGATCGTGCAGGTAGAGGGCACGTCCATGAACGGCACCGCCGGGCAGGCCGTCAACGACGCCCGGATGGTTCCCGACGAGCTGGCGGACGCGACTCGCGGACCGCACGTTGCCGCAGTTCCCGCTCCCGGCAGCGCCGCGGCTCAGGAACACACGCCCTTCCCGCACAACGCTGCCCCGCACAGTGAGCACAACGGACAGGGGCACAAGGGCAGCAACGAGCTGGGCGAGCACTGAGCTGACCAAGCACCGTTCACGGCAACGAGAGATGACATCTCAGGTAACCCGCCCGGACAGCGACTCTTCGGACAACGCGGAACTGAGATCGCGAGTCACAGCAGCGAGCTGCTCACCGACCAGGACAACGTCAGCACCGCTCATCGGCTCGGAGCTCGGAACCAGGCTCAGCATCAACGCAATTCGAGACTCGGGCTGCATGATCGGAGAGTCGATGTGGCTCACCTTGTAGGTGCGCTCGGGATCCAGGCTGACCGGCAACCACTCTTCCTGGTGAATCAGTTCGTCTGTCAACGCCTGTGCCAGCTGGCTGAGCCGAGTGGAACGGACTTCGGCGCTGCGGACGATCAGCGCCAGCTCCTGCAGGCGCAGATCCGGCAGTACGTGGAGGCCGACCGCATAACCGCGTTGCACGGTCGCGGCGATGGCCTGGCGGTATCGATCCCGCACGTCCTCTGGGAGGGCGGCGAGCCAGCGATCCCGAGCCTCCGCGCCTGCCCATGCGACCGTCGACGTGCCGTACGGGGGGCGATGCGGAAACTGCGTACCGATCGGCATCGGGTGACCACCGCCGAGGCGGCTTCGAACCTGATCGACGACGGTGGAGTGGTCATCGCCGACGGAGAACGCGACGCAATGCGCGCCCGTCGCGGCCGACAGCTCGACCATCGCGGAGCGCGCCAACACCAAAGCCGGATAGTGGCCGGCCGCCTCCCGGCCGAGGCGGACCAGCGCCGGGCCCAGGTGGTAGGTCTTGCGCACCGGGTCGCGCAGCAGCCAGCCGGCCCGCAGCAGTTCCGAGAGCATCGAGTGGCAGCTGGCCTTGTGCACGCTCAAGTGCCGCGACACCTCGGCCAGCGTCAGCCCCCGGCTCCCGTCGCCGGCCAAGTGCTCGAACAGGTTCACCACCCGCTCGGTCTGCGGAGAAGGGCGGGGCGGCATCCGCCGATGGTCGCATAATGCGACTCGTTGCGGTGGCATACGCGACCATGTGACGATGCCCACAATGGAGGACATGCGAGGCAAAGTCGCCGTCGTAACCGGTGGTGCCGGCGGGATCGGCCGTGCCATGGGCAGGCGGTTCGGCGAAGAGGGCATGAAGGTCGTTCTGGCCGACGTCCTCGCCGAACCCCTCGATGGGGCAACCCGAGCGTTGACGGACGATGGCATCGAGGCGATCGGCGTGGTCACCGACGTCACCGACTACTCCTCGGTGGAGGCGCTCGCCACCGAAGCGCTCGATCGCTTCGGGGCCGTGCATGTGGTGTGCAACAACGCCGGTACGGGCGCGGTCTCCGAGGGCTACATGTGGGAACACGACCTGGCCGACTGGCGCTGGGGCATGGACGTCAACGTGCTGGGCGTCATTCACGGCATCAAGGCGTTCGTGCCGATCCTGCTCGACCAAGGCGAAGGGCACGTGGTCAACACCTGCTCGGGCAACGGGGGATTTGCGCCGATCGCCCGCGGCGCGATGGGCGGCCCGGCCACCGCCGTGTATCCCATGACCAAGGCCGCGGTGCTGTGTCTGACCGAAAGCCTCTACACGCACCTGGAGATGACCGGGACCGGCGTGCGGGCGCACGTGCTGTTCCCCGGTGGGTTCCTGAACACCGGCATCTGGGAGTCGTGGCGGCACCGCCCACAGCAATACGCCGCAACTCAGCAACGGCGTACTCCCGATCAGACTCTCGCGAGGGTTGTGGACCGCTTCGAATCCGCCGGTGTGCACATCGACTTCACGCCGCTCGAGGCTGTCGCCGATCAGGTGGTCGAGGGAATTCGGGCGGACAGCTTCTGGATGATGGGTCCGCCCGCCCCCTCGGATGACGTGGTGAGCAAGAAGGCGGCATCGATCATTGCGCGCGGCAAGCCCGACTACCTGGTCGACGTGCTCGGCAAGAACGCCGCGAAAACGGCCGTACCGAAGGGAGAAAGTGATGAGCGCCAATGAGGTTCGCTACGGTCCGCGTGCGCCGGAGGCGCGCGTCGACCACGAGGTCGACGCCACAAAGGCACCCATCGCCACCGAGGCGGTCACGGTCACGTACCTCACCGATCCCGAAATCGTCGCCGCGGTGCTGCCCAAGCCGCTCGAACCGGCGGCCGAACCGCTGGTGCGAATCCAGCTGCAGCGGGTGCAGATCGAGGGCCGGCCACCCTTTGGGTCGGCGGTGTTCTCCGTGACGGCCCGCCACGGTGACGTCGAGGGCGACTATCCGCTGTTCATGCCGCAGTCCACCGAACAGTCGGTCACCGGTGGGCGGGAGACCTTCGGTGAGCCAAAAAAGTTGGCCGACATCCGGGTCGACCGCGACGCTCACGGTGTCAACGCCACTGTTGCGCGGTTGGGCTATCCGCTCATCACAGTCAGGGGCCACGTCACGGCTCCGGCGGAGTTGCCGCCCGACCAGGTGAATACCGAGTTCTACTTCAAGTTCTTGCGCGCCCCGGATGGTGACGGCATCACCGATCCGCACCTGGTGTACGGCGAATACCACCGGCACTACGAGGTGCTGGAAGACATCGACGGCACTGTCGAGCTGGGGGAGTCGCCGTTGGATCCGGTTGCCGATATCGTTGTGCGCCAGATCAAGTCGATCACCTGGTGCCGGCGGCGGACCGTCCAGGTGGGCCGCATCGCCGAGCGGGTGCCGGCCGAGTGGCTGTTGCCGTACGTACACCAGCGCTACGACGACGTCGCGCTGCTCGCCGCACCGAGGCCCGAGCCGACACGGGTGTAGCCGATGGACCGATATACCGTCATTTCGGCCGACTGCCACGCCGGCGCCGACCTGCTCGACTACCGCGAGTATCTCGATCCCGAATTCCGAGACGAATTCGACAGTTGGGCAGCGACTTTCGTCAACCCGTTCGCTGACCTTGCCGATTCCGACGCCGAGCGCAACTGGGACAACGACCGGCGCAATGCCGATTTGGACAGAGAAGGTATCGCGGGGGAAGTGATCTACCCCAACACCATCCCACCGTTCTTTCCGTCGTCGAGCCTCGCTGCGACGCCACCGCAGACCGCCCGCGAGCTCGAGCTCCGCTGGGCCGGCCTGCGTGCACACAATCGCTGGCTGGCCGACTTCTGCTCCCTGTCGCCCGAGCGGCGTGCCGGAGTTGGCCAGGTCATGCTGCAAGACCTGGACCAGGCCGTCGCCGAGGTCGCGCAGATCGCCGAACTCGGTCTGCGCGGCGGTGTTCTGTTGCCCGGGATCCCGCCCGGGTCGGCCATCCCGCAGCTCTACGCCGAACACTGGGCACCGCTGTGGGCGGCGTGCGCCGAGGCGGGCGTCGTGGTCAACCACCATGGTGGCAATGCCGGACCGAGCCCACTCGACGGGTGGGGCAGCTCGTTCGCGGTGTGGGTGTACGAGACGCACTGGTTCGCCCATCGAGCGTTGTGGCACTTGATCTTCAGTGGCGCCATGGATCGCCATCCGGACCTCACGGTCGTCTTCACCGAGCAGGGGGCCGGGTGGATCCCGGGCACGCTGGAGTCTCTCGACGTGGCGGCTGAACGCTACGCACGAGAGGGCTCGGCGATCGCCCGGTTCGCCGGCCCCACCGCGGGCTCGCTGAGCCGAAGGCCCAGTGAGTTCTGGGCCCGCCAGTGCTATGTCGGCGCCAGCTTCATGCGGCCGGTCGAGTGCGCCGAGCGTCATGACATCGGAGTCGACCGCATCATGTGGGGAAGTGACTACCCGCACCTGGAGGGAACAGGATTCTTCACCCGGGAAGCGTTGCGCTACACCTTTTCCGGCGTTCCGGCCGGGGAGGTCGCGGCCATGCTCGGCGAAAACGCGGCGGCCGTCTACGGCTTTGACCTGGCGGCGCTGCAGCCCCTGGCCAACAGGATTGGCCCGACGGTGGCCGAGGTCGCCGAGCCGCTGGCCGAGGTACCCGCAGGCGCAAGCAGCACCGTCTTCGAGCCCGATCCCATTCGTACCTGGTAGCGAAAGGACCCCACTATGGACCCGTACCTCATCATTTCCGCAGACACCCACGCTGAGCTTCCCACCGAGATGTATCGCGAGTACGTCGACCCCGAGTACCGGGAAGACTTCGAGAACTATCTCGCCGAGAAGCAAGCAGCGGCGCAGGCCGGCGGCTTTATCGACGAGGAGTTCGCGCAAGCGTGGTTCGACGAAAACGGCGAGGGTATCGCCGGTGGATGGGATGTCGCACAACGCGATAAAGAGCTCGATGGCGACGGTGTTGCCGGCGAGGTGATCTTCCCCGACGCCGACGCCGTGACAGGAGTCGCCGGCGCACCCTTCGGCGCCGGTTTGGGCCAGTCGGGCAACCTCGACCCGGGCCGTGCCATGGCCGGGGCGCGGGCGCACAACCGTTGGCTGGCCGAGTTGTGCAGCCACAGCCCCGAGCGACGGGCCGGGGTCGCGGTGATCCCGATCCTCGCCGACGTTGACGCGGCGGTGGCCGAGATCCACCGCGCGGCGGAGTCGGGGCTGCGGGGTGGGATCTTGATCCCGGTGCTGTGGGGCGACTACCCGCCCTACCACGATCGCCGTTACGACAAGGTCTGGGGCGCCTGCCAAGACCTGCAGATGCCGGTGCACACCCACGTGGGCCCGGCTCCGAGTGAGGAGTACGGGGAGCATCTGGGCATCTACACCACCGAGGTGCGGTGGTGGGGCGCTCGACCGCTGTGGTTCGCCTTGTGGGCCGGGGTTTTCGAGCGTTTCCCGACGTTGCGGTGGGGTGCCACGGAGTGCGGTGCGTACTGGGCCAACGATCTGCTCTGGCTGATGGACACCCGCTTCCTGCGTGAGCACTCGGCCAAGAAGATGAGCAAACTGCTCGAGGGTGACCTGACGATGCCGCCCTCGGCCTACTTCGACCGGAACTGTTTCATCGGAGCAACCACGACGGAACGTCGGGAACTGGCCCGCCGCTACGAGATCGGCATTCCGAACATGTTGTGGGGCAATGACTATCCCCACCCGGAAGGGACTTGGCCGAACACCCGCAAATGGTTGCGGCACACGTTCTGGGATATCCCGATCGACGAAACGCGGCTGATGCTGGGATTGGCCGCGGCTGAAATCTACAACTTCGATCTGCAAGCCCTCGCGCCGCTCGTGCAGCGCATCGGCCCGACGCCTGACGACCTCGGCCAGAACGACGCGGTGAGCATCCCCAAGTGGGAGGCGGCCCGCCAGGCTGGACGACACTGGCTCAATGAGACGGAACCCCTCGCCGACCTGGTGGAGAACTAATACATGAGTTCGGCTGCTGATGAGCCGCACCCTGGGCCGCTGAGCGGTATTCGCGTTCTGGAATTGTCGCTTGCGCTCACCGGGCCCTACATCGGCGCCCTCTTCGCCGACCAGGGCGCCGACGTGGTGAAAGTGGAACGCCCGGATATCGGCGACATCCTGCGCTGGATCGGGCCGAGCGTCAACGGGTTGAGTGCTGTCTTCCGGATGTGCAATCGCGGCAAGAGATCGATTGCGATGGATGTCCGGACCGAGGCCGGACGGGAGATCGCGCTCGAGTTGGCGGCACGGGCGGATGTGGTGATCCAGAATTTCCGTCCCGGCGTGGCGAACCGGCTCGGCCTCGGCTATGAGGATGTCGTCGCCGTCAACCCCGACGTGGTCTACGTATCGCTGACGGGCTTCGGCGAGGTCGGGCCGTATCGTGACCGCAGTGCATACGACACGGTGATTCAGGCCTACGGCGGGGTGGCGTCCAGCCAGGCCGCACCCGATGTCGGGGAGCCGATCTTTTTGCAGCAGGTGATCGCCGACAAGGTCACCGCGCTGTACGCCAGCCAGGCCGTCACCGCTGCGCTGTTCGCCCGCGCGACCGGACGCGGGGGCCAGCATGTGCACGTCTCGATGGTGGATGCAGTCGTGTCTTTCTTGTGGACTGACGCGGCGGGCAACGAGGTCCTGCTTGACTCGGACAACTCCCAACCGTCGAGCTTCACATCAGGATTCAAGCCATTCCGATTCATCGACGGCTGGGGTGTGGTGACACCGATCTCGGACTCTGACTTCGCCGGCATGTGCCGTGCGCTGGAAGCGCCCGGCGCCGACGACCCACGGCTGCAGACCGCCGAGCTGCGAAATCAACACCGCCCGTTGATGGCCGAGGTGATGGCGGCGTGTTACAGCGGTGCTGAAAAGCTGACCGTGTGCCAGGCGACCGAGAGGTTTGAGGCCGCCGACGTGCCGTACGCGATGATCATGCCGCCGGCGGATCTGCCCGACGATCCGCACGCGATCGCCATGGGGCTCTTCGAGGAAAGCGACGACCCGGTGGTCGGGCGAGTCCGGATCCCAAGGCATCCGGCACTCTTCGACGGCACTCCCGCCCAACTAGCCGGTCCTGCACCGAAACTGGGAGAACATACCAGCGAGGTATTGGGCAGCCTCGGTCGTGTTGATCAGGAGCCCGCGCTGCGGGAGTCGGGCGTTATCGCTTAAGGGCGACGTAGCTAGATCGCGATGGCCTCCACGACGCTGATCGGGCCGACGGTGTCCGTCACTCGATCCAGCCGAAATCCACTCTGCATGAACCATCGGCCGTGCTCGGTTGCGGTCCGTTCATGTGCGTCGGCAACGACGAGCATCTCGATGTCCACCCACTTGCCGTGAAAGTTCCTGTTGTGGAATCCCGCTGCACACGTTGGTGGCGTTGATCGCGCCGCTGCTGGTGTTCGGCGCTAGTGGGCGGAGCTCGGAGGCAACCCGATCTCGCTCGCCGGCGCGCTGAGGTAGCGCTGCACGCTGGGGCCTACGAGTGTGACCACCTCGTCGACAGTCAAAGTCGACAGCGGTGGTACCCGCATGACGTATCGAAGCATCGCCGTGCCCACGAGACTGGTCGCCGCGAGCATCGCCCGAAGTCGAGCCTCGTCGGCGCCACCCAGTGCGTCGGTGACAGCGGCCATCACGTAACTCTGTAGAAACTCCCGAAACGCTTCGTGCGCATCGCTGTTCGACGTCGCCGACTGCAACATCGAGACCATGCTCGCGGCAGTGTCGGGTTGCTCCCAGATGCCAAGATATGCGCGGACGATGCGAAACCCCAGATCGCCGTCATCGGTCGTCAATTGGTCGGTGAACACCTGGGGGTCGAGGACCAACTTCATCGATTCGCGAAACAGCTCCGCCTTCGAACCGAACAGATAGAGCACCATCGACGGGTCTACATGGGCTTCGTCGGCGATCGCGCGCAATGTTGTCTTCTCGTAGCCCTGCCGGGCGAATTGGCTCTTGGCCGCTCGCAGAACCACGTCCCGTGAGACTGGGCTGCCATGACGCCGGCCGCGCCGCTTGTCCATCGTCGCACGTGAGGCCATATTCCGACGATATCATTTCAATTTCTATTGAAATAAACCTCGGGGCCATTTACGCTCAAGCCATGATTTCACCGGGCGTTGAAAAAAGCCTCGGGACAGCGCGCCCCGGACCTGCGGCGGTACCGGTGCGCAGGGGAGGGCCCGGCCCGCGAGCGAGGGGAATCGGTGTCTGGCTGGGCGCCGGCGCGATCACCGTCGGTATCGGTGCGGCCTTGGCGCAGGGATCGTCTGTGGCGCACGCCGACACCGGACACAGCAGTAGGAACGGCGAAACCACCAGCGGCGACACCGGGCCCGCCGCATCCAACCGTTTCAGCAGTGCCTCCGCAAAGATAAAGACGCCAAAGCCGATTCGGATTGCCGGCGGGTTCAACCGCACCGAGACTTCGATGAACCCGGCACTCACCGCGGGGCCGACCGCACGGCAGGCGCCTGTGAGTCCACCCAAGCGACTGCCCCCGGCCCATCACCTACTGGGTTGGGTGGGCCGCGAATTGCGCTACACCCTGTTCAACAAGCCGCCCACGATCACCCCAGTCCAACACCCGGAGGATCCCGTCACCGGCGTCGTCACCGGCGATCTGCACGGTCCCAACGGGTCTCATGGTGGGCTGACCTACAGCGTGAATCAACCCGGGAACGCGACCGTGAACATCAATCCCGACGGCACCTTCAGCGTCACTCCTGATGCGAATACCGCACACCTGGGTGGCGCGGTGAGCTTCACCGTCACCGCGGACAATGGCGGCGAATACCGACTGCCCGGCTTCCTCGGTCGCATCCAATCGGTAATTCACTACTGCGCAATACAGCTGGGGATCAGCGGCCGGGACACAACAACGTCGGTGGTGACGGTCGATGTCGCCGCCATCAACAAAGCACCGGCCATCAACGGCTATTCCGATACCACGTCTGAGCCCGAGGGCGTCGTCTCTGGCCAGGTCCAGGCCACTGATCCCAATCAGGACAGTCTCCATTTCAGCGGGCCGTCGACGAGCGCGCTCGGGGGTGTGGTCACCGTCGACGCCACCGGATCGTTCACCTACTCGCCCTCAGCCCAGATTCGGCATGCCGCGGCCGCCGGCAATGCGCCCGACGCCGCCAGAACTGACAGCTTCAGCGTCACCGTCAGTGACGGTTACGGAGGTTCTGCGACGCAGACGATCACCGTGCCGGTGAGTCCGGTCAACGGCAACCCGACCGGCGGCGGATTGACCGACTTGGCCGTGGACGACGTCTCCGGTGTCGTCACCGGCTCCGTCACCGGGGTCACCGATCCCGATTCGGACACACTGAGCTTCACCTCGAACCCGATCAGTGCGGGCGGCGGCAATGTCGACGTCTTCGGTGACGGCTCGTTCACCTACAACCCGACGGCCGAGCAACGCCAGCGCGCCGCTGCGTTGGGCGCACCCTTCGCGGTGACCCACGACAGCCTCACCATCTCGGTCTCGGATGGGCACGGTGGCAGCACGGCAATAACCATCGTGGTCCCCGTCCCGCCAGAAGCAGATGAGCCCCCGACGGGCGTGGCCGCAGGCTGACCCAGCGGGCCTTTCACGCCATCGAAAACTGTTCGTGCATCACGACTACGCTTGCCACGCGCTGCAGACCACCTTCCACCGCGATGCGCTGATCGTCCGGGCCGTCGAGTAGCCCATCGAGTGTTGCGGTGACTTTCTTCATGTCGTAGATCGGCTGATCCTTGGCAGCCTGCGATGCGAACGTGTCCCGGTAGAACTCCAGCATCGGATCGTTGGGGTTGCGTGTCGGAGGCGTGGTGAACGGATGCTTCTGGCGGTCGTACACCTCAGGAATCAGCACGTCCTTCGTCGCTTCGCGCAGCACATGCTTCTCGCGAATGCCCTTGACCTTCATGGTCACCGGTACACGCGCCGCGACCTCGGCGACATGATGGTCCAAGAACGGCACCCGGCCCTCGATGGAGTGCGCCATCTCCATTCGATCGGCGAGATAGTTCAGGATGAAGTTCGGCAAGATGGTCTTGGCGTTCACGTAGAGCATCTGATTCAGTCGGTCCCGGCCGGCGATCTGCTGGGCCAGCGGTAGTCGGTCCAGCGCCGCTACCAGCGGCTGGTACTGGCGAACGTAGGCGGGCAGGTCCTCGCGAAGTAGCGGGGCAACGCTATTGGTCTGCGTCGCCGCCACATTGAGGGTCGCCGGGAGCCAACCGAGCCTGCGCTCCACCCCTTGCATCTCCGGGCTGTTCACCTGCTGCGGCATCATCAACGCGCGCGTCGCGGCGTTGGCGCCGAGCATCTCGTCGAGAAGTGCCGACCTCTCGACGGCGCTCAACGTCGGGTCGTCGTTCAGCGCGTCGACTCGGAAGTACGGATAGCCACCGAGCATTTCGTCGGAGCCTTCACCGGTGAACACCACCTTGATGCCCGCCGCCCGCACGGCCCGGCTGAGTAGATACTTGGCGACCCCATGGCCGTTGAACATCTGTGTTTCGGCATGCCAGACCGCATCTGCAAAGGAGTCGGCGATCTCGCGGCCCGTGATGGGAATGGGATGATAGGTTGCGCCAACGTGTTTGGCCTGCGCCTCGGCGATGCCGGCTTCGTCATAAAGCGGGTTCTCGAAGGTGAGGGTGAACGCGCGGATCGGCCGGTCCATCTCCTGCTGCGCAAGCCCGAGGACTGCGCAGGAGTCGATGCCTCCGCTCAAATACGACGCGACCTCGACATCGGCGACGAGCCGTTGCCGGACAGAATCACGCAGCGCTTCGCGAAACTCGTCGACAACCTCGGCCTCGGTCCGCCCGTCTGCCCGCATCTGCTCGGCGGTCGGAATCTCCCAGTCCCAATAGGGATAGATGCGCACACCACCATCTCGGGCAACCGCATAGCAACCCGGCGGCACCGTGCTGATCCCGGCGAATTCCGTTTTCTCGTGAGATCTGCCGAACCCGCCCGTAGCGCCCTCGAGATCCCACCCGGCGGGCACACCAAGCGCCAGAAGTGCTTTGATTTCTGACGCGAAGAACACCTCACCGTTCACAACCGCGTAGTAGAGCGGCTTCACTCCGAAGCGATCGCGGATTGCGAACATTGTCCGCTGACGTTCGTCGGCGATGATCACCGCGAACTCACCCCGTAGGAGCGCAGGCGCCTGCATTCCGCGCTCGTGATAGAGGTGTAGCGCGATCTCGCTGTCACTCTCGGTGGAGAACTGATAGCCGCTCGCCCTCAGCCTCTCCCGGATTTCGCGGTACCCGTAGAACTCTCCGTTCACGACCATATGCACTGCACCGTCGGGGCTTGCCATGGGCTGAGTGCCGTTGTTCAAGCCGATGATCGACAGGCGGGTGTGTCCCAGCGTCCACTGTCCATCACGAGACGTCCAGGTGCCGGTACCGTCCGGTCCGCGATGCTCCAAGAGCTTGAGCGCCGCATCGCGCCGATCATGCGGAAGTTCCCGATGGGTCATCGTGGCGAATATCCCGCACATAGGTCTCCTCCGACATCGTCGTCGTCGCGCACCGACCGGAGAGCCGAACGGTGGAGCTCTTCGTCAGTTCAACCTAACGCCAAGCCGCTGCTCGCTGTTCCACCCGCGTCTGGGTATTGGCTTGCAGGAAGCTGCCCGTGCGTTGGGTGCCGGCGAGCTAGAGTCTTCTGGCCGGGGTCGGAAGGAGTCCGATCGCGAAAGGCGGCGCGACGATGACGAGATACTCGGTAGGAACTGCCAGCGCGCTGGCAGTGGTGGCAGTGATCGCTTCGGTGGCGACAAGCCCGACCGCGTCGGCCCTGCCCGCGTGCACGCCCGACCTCGTGAGCCTGGGCACCGGCTCGCCCGGGTCGCCCGGTGACGCCACACAGATTCACTTCGACCTGGTCTTGACTAACACATCGTCGCAATCGTGCGACATCGAGGGGTATCCCGGTGTCGACCTGATCGGCCCCGACGACCCGATGTGGGGTCCGGATTATCAACTGCCGCAACAGATCGGCGACCCGCAGCCCATCACGCTCGCACCGAAGGGCGTGGCGATCAGCCGACTGACCTTCTTGGCAGACCCCGACGGCTGGGTGCCGAACACAATCGCGGTGACGCTGCCGAATGCGGCAGGACGGATGGAAACCCCGTGGATCGCCGGCAGCGTCCCGCTTGCCCGGCAGGACGGAGCCAGCCACCCCGGCACATACATCGGCCCACTGCAACCGGCGGCCGAGTGATGGACAAGCTGGAACTAGCGCGGGAGCTCAGCCACCCCGGCGCGCAAGAGTTGCTCTCCGGGGCAATGGCACGACTGGCCTACAACGGATACGACGGCTTCCCGCGGGTCATCCCCGTCGGGTTCCACTGGACCGGCGAACGCATCGTGGTCTCCACGGCGCCGACCTCACCGAAGGCCCGCGCACTGTCCTCCCGTCCGCAAGTCGCGGTGACCATCGACGGCGGGTCAACGCCGGAAGAGGCCAAGGCCCTACTGGTGCGGGGTCTGGCTGTCCTGGATACCGTCGATGGTGTCACCGACGAATACCTGGCATCGGCGCGCAACACGATGAGCGGCGAGGAGCTCGCCGAGTTCGAACGCAATGTGCAGTCGACGTACCCACAAATGGTGCGCATCTCAGTCGAACCCCTGTGGGCGCGGTTCTACGACTTCGGCGCCGGCCGGTTGCCCGGGTTTCTCGCGGAGTTGATGAACGATCGCTAGGCCGTGATGCTCTGCTCGTAGTTGAAAACGTTGTCCGGGTCGTACGCCGCCTTGATCTGACGCAGCCGCTCGACGTTGGCTCCCCAATACGCACGCTCCCAGTTCGGCATACCGGCGTTGGGAACGTTGACATAGGCACCATTGACGAAGGGTGCCAACGCTTCAGTCAGCTGCGCGACCCACGCGAGCACCGTATCCGTTTCATCCTCGGAAGCCGGCACCCCGCCGCGAACGCCCCAACCGGCGCCGGGCTCGGCGTAGTACAGCGCGCGACGGTGCGCGAACGCCGACCCGCCCGAGGGCTCACTGTCGGCGACCGCACCGCCGAACGCGTTGGTGAAGTAGTTGCACCCCGTGGGCGCCTTCGCCATGAATTCGGCGATGACGCGCACCGCCTCGGGCGGTAAGGGCTCGGTCATGAACTGGGAGTTGAACTTCCAGTTTGCCGGCTCTGCGGTAATAGGTATCTGGAACCCCGCGTAGATCTCCGGCCAACTCGCGTCCTGTACCACAACGTCGGGGCTCCCGATCGACAGTACTGGTGAAAGCAGTTGCAACGCTTGCGCTTCCGATCCGTCGGCAAGGAGGGCATGTAACCCGACCTTGTCGCCCTCGATCTCCAACTGGCTGGTCAGCCGATTGTCCACATATGGCGCCGACTGCTGCCACGCCTGGAAAACCGCCTCCAGATCATCGAACCCGGGCCACGTGGCGACGACGTAAATCGCCTGTGTCAGAGGATGAACTCGATACGTCAGCGACGTGACGATGCCGAAGTTGCCGTTGCCGGCACCACGCAGCGCCCACAGTAAGTCCGGGTTGTTCTCTTCGTCGGCGATGGCCACCTCGGCGCCACCATCGGCAGACGCAAGGACGACCTCTGCCGCCAACAGGTTGTCCGAGGCCATCCCGTAGTTGCGCGTCAGCAAGCCGAAGCCGCCGCCGAGCGTCGCGCCGACCAGTCCGACGCTGCCTTCGGTCCCGGTGGGCGCGGCGAAGCCGGCGGCGCCGAGGCCGGTGACCGCCTCCAGTTGGTTGAGTCCAGCACCGACGGTAGCGGTCTGCGCTTGCTCATCGATGGTCATCGACTTCAGCCGGCTGACGTCGATGACCACGCCGTCGTCGACGCCCGACCAGCCTTCGAGCGCATGGCCACCACTGCGTACCCGGACCGCGAGACCTTGCTGGCGCGCCCAGGTCAATGCGTTGACGACATCCTCAGTGCTGTCGGCGAATACGACGGCTGCCGGGCGGTGGGTGAAGAAGTGATTCCACCCCCTGCTGGCATCTGCGTAGTCGTCGTCGCCGGGGTGAATCACCCGGCCGGTGAGGGTAGCGGTCATTATTACTCCACCTCTGCGAACATGTTGGGATCGCCGGGCTCATGCTCGAGCGCAGCACGGTTGAACTTCCACATGTAGAGGAAGTAGACGAAGCCGGCCGCCGACAATCCGAAAGCAAGCAGGATGGGAGCCAGCGACGGAGACGTGGCGATCACCACGACCAGTGCAATGATCACCCAGACAAGGGCTCCGATCGCGACGGGCCACTCAAGGTGTCCGAGATCGAAGCCGCCGGCCTTCCGGTCGAGTTTGTGGCGCGTCGCCAGATACAGAATGATCGTCATCATGTACGGCAAGATCGTGACGATCGCGCCGGCCATGATCAATTGCAGCAGTGCGTCTCCGGGCATCACCGCCATCAGGATCACGCCCACGGCGAACACCAGCAGAGTCGCCGGGATCGGCGTGCGGGTGCGCGAGTTGACCCGCCCCATCACCTTGTGGCCCGGGAAGCGTCCGTCGCGCGCCATCGCGTAGATGTAGCGAGCTCCCGAAGCCATGGCGACCAACGCGGCACCGAAGAACGCGAGCGTGATCGCGGCCAACAGCGGGCGTTCGAAGCCCGGGCCGAACCGTTGGTTCATGATCTCCGCGACCGGCGATTCGGTATTGCTCACCGCAGCGATGTCGGTCATCGACACGGTGAGGATGATGACGAACACCATGCCCAGGACCGACGCCGCGATCACTGATCCGATGATTGCCCGGGGAACACTGCGGGTCGGATTCTTGGCCTCCTCAGCCATATTCGAGGCCGTCTCGAATCCGACCAGGGTGGACAAACCCATGATCGAAGCGGCCATCAAACCGCCGCCGATAGCCCAGAAGTGGGGGTCGCCTGCGACGATCCCACGGGAGAACAGGTTTGCGGGTGCGGCGTTGCCGCTGACCACCACCGCGACGGTCAACGCGATGCCGATCACGAACAAGATGGCCAGTTCCACGCCCACCGACAGCGAGTTGACCCACCCGACGATGCGCGTCGCGGCGACGGCCAGAACCGCCTGAATCGCCAAGATGATCACCGTGATCACCCGTGCGGTCGTTTCGTTGGGCTCCATGCCGAGAAGCGGCATCAGACACTGGCTGGCCAACGCATTGTCGATCGTCACCGGGCCGGCAACTGAACTCAGAACGGCGAGCCAGCCGAAAGCCCAACCTACTTTCGGACTCGCCAGGCGGGACGCCCAAGCGTAGGACGATCCGCTGAGCGGAATGCGCGCAGCGAATTGGGCGTACACCAACGCCACCAGAATCTGACCGATGGCCACGATCGGGAACAGCCAGATGCCGACAGGGCCCGAGTCGCGCAGGACGTCGTCGTATGTCGCGAAGATTCCCACCGCAACCGAAAGGGAGGCGAACGAAATGGCGAACACCTGAAAGCCATTGAGCGTCCGCTTGAGTTCTGGCTCGTAACCGCAGTCTTCGCAGAAATCGTCGGCGGCTTCATTGGCCGCGAGAGCTCCAGTCACTGTGCATCACCTTGCGTATTGGTATGCCGAGGCATCATGTGAATCTTCGAGTTCGGCGCGGTTATCCGCCGTGACGAGTTGTATTGATCTGACCGACGCCTGCTGAGGGCGCTGCGTGAGTTAAGCCGGGCTTGTGGAAAGTAGCACCCGGGCCGCTGTCGTCGCCGTGGATCGGGATCGGGTGATCCCGCGGAACGACCTCCTGGTCGCCACGGTCGGATGACACGACTTGGTGTGTGACGCGCGCAGGCACCGCGGGGTCGGCATATGCCAGACCCGAGCCGACACCGAGGACGGCAGCGCCGATTCCGCCGAGCAGTGCGCCGCAGACCGCTAAGTTCCGGATACCTGTGATGTTCATGGTGATCAACGTATGGCGCGTATGCGCGCAGCGTCTTCGGCCGAACTATGTGTTCGCCCAAGGGGGCATGGGTCAAATGATGTAGGGAGCGGTCACGCGCCCGGACCGGACGGCCCGGTCGCACCCCTGCCACCGCCGGTCCCGCTGACACCCGCACCGCCGCTGCCGGGTGCGCCATGGACACCGATCGAACCGGTCTGACCCAGTGCTGCGACAACGTAACCGGATCCGGTGAGTACCGCGCCGGCGATTCCGGCGCGCAGGTCAAGCATGGCCCTCATACAGTGGCCCGCCCGATCGCGAGCGGATGAACGATCGCCGGCATTCCATGCCACACGGCAGTATCGGCACGCACCGTGAACCCGCAGGCGTGCATCAACTCCAAGGTTGGGCGGTTGCACACACATCCACCGGCAAAGCCACGCCACGGGCGCAGCATCAAGTCTTGATAGGCCGCGAGGACCCGTGATGTCGCTCGAATGTGTTCGATGAACAACAGCTGCCCATCTGGGCGAAGCACACGCGCGATCTCACGCAGCGCACCTTCGGGATCGGGGACCGTACACAACACCAGCGTCGAAATGACGGTGTCCACCGAGGAGTCGGCGAACGGCAGCTGCAGAGCGGATGCGTCAACGATGCGCGCGGTGCGCCCGGCCCTGCCGAGCCGCCGGGCGAGTTTCCGCCGCATACCCGGCTCGGGCTCGGTGAGCACGAGCTCGTCGACGCTGTCCGGATAGTGGCCGACGTTGAGCCCGGTGCCGGCACCGATTTCGACGACGCGCCCGCGGGCGTCGGCCACCAGGTCGTGCCGCCGGCGTCGCATGCCGATCAACTCGCCCATCCACACGAACGGGTCGTACACCAGTGCCATGACGCGCAGCCACGCCCTGTATGCGGGCGCGTATTGCTGATCGGTGCTGGATTCGTCGCGGGCAGTCTCAGTCATGTGCGAGAAACTACGAGCCCGCAGCCCACGGCCGCATCGCTCAACCCGGCCATCTTGACTCGATGGCCGGTTCGGGTCACCTACGGGCGGCGCCGACATCGAAGTACGCCGAAATCGAAATACGCCGAAATCGAAATACAACGTGCCGGTTCGTCGCGTGCTCAGACTGCATTCCGGCGAGCTGGGTCGGCCTTCCTTAGTAGCCTGAGCGCGCTGTTGCGCCCGCCAGGCTCGGGAATACGCGATATGCCTGGTTCCGGCTGAACCAACCGGAATTGCCCCTCGTGTCTCAGACTAGAGGACACTGATTGCGCGATCAGGAAAAGGATCATCGAAAAGCGAGGAGTGTCGATGTCGACACCAACGGTTGAGGCGAACGACGGTGTCGGGCTGCCCGAGGTCACGGCCACTGATGCCCGGCAGCGAATCTTGGAAGCGACCGTGCAGTGCTTTCGCGCCTATGGGTACGAGAAGTCGTCGATGCGGTTGATCGCGAACACGGCCAAGGTGTCGCAGACGCTCCTGCACTATCACTTCGAGACCAAAGAGAAGCTCTTCGATGCCGCGATCAATGACGTGGCGACAAAGCTGTTCGAGACTGCTGCGACCCAACTGATGCCCAACGACTCGGTGGGCGACGGTCTGGCCGACGCCGCAGGTCTGCTCTACACCCTTTTCATCGACAACCTCGACACAGTCACCTTCGTCGTCGAATTCGGGGCGGCCGCCAACCACAACGAATTCCTCCGGACGGCATACCTCGAGTTCCGCGATAATCAGCGGCGGCAGTTCACCGGGTTACTTCGATCCATCGCCGGCGCCGATGCGCCGGATCACGTCATCGACGAGTCGGTGCGGCTGATGGAAGTCGTGCTCCTGGGAATGTCGATGCAGCGTCCTTTCGCCTCCGACGAACAGCGCTTGCGCGGCGACTTCGACAGCTTCGTCATGATGCTGATCACCCGCCTCTTCGAGAGCCTCACGTCAGGCTGATGTGGTGACCACCGTCGACTGTCCGTCGTCACCCGGAGACACCCACCCGTATGCGCTTTGGGATGCGGCGTATGTGCTGGGCTCCCTGTCAACTGCGGAGCGACGTGCATTCGAGGCGCACATCGAGGGTTGCGCGTCCTGCGCTGACGCGGTCAGCGACCTCGGCGGTATGCGGGCGCTGTTGTCACAGATCGACCGCGGCTATGTGGACACCCTCGACGAGGCTGATAAGCAAGCCGGGTTGCCGCCGGTGCGGAACGAGTTGCTGACCAAGGTGAATACGCGGCGGCGACGGTCACGCGCGGCGACGTGGACGTTGTCCGCGGCGGCAGCAGTGGCCATCGGGCTGTTCGTCGCGGTTCAATCCAACCCGATGGCGGTGACGCCGGCACCTCAGCCTGGGCAAGCCTCAGCGCTGACGATGACCCCGATGAAGCCTGTGCCCCTCACTGCCACAGTCACTCTCACCCGCCGGTCGTGGGGAACCCGCATCGAGATGCAATGCACCTATGAGGCGGGGCCGATGGACGCCGATTACCGCGGTGAGGAGGCCGACGACAAATTGGCGATGGTGGCGGTGGGCCGCGATGGCAGCCGCACCCAGCTGGCCACCTGGACGGCCCGGATCGGGATGCCGGCACAGTTGGGCGGCAGCACCTCGATGCCCGTCGACCAAATCGCTTCAGTACAAATCGTTTCCGCCGGCGCCGGCGCTGTTCTGCTCGAGCGCGACATCTGAGCGGTTCTTGTCAACCCATCGTGACCAGGTTGTGCCACAGATTCCGTAGGCTGTCGGTCCCACCGAACAGCGTGGTGAAGTGGGTGGAATCGATCAGCACTATGTCGCCGGCCCGCTTTCCGGAGGGCGGCATCCAGATCAGCGCGTTGAATTCGGTGTTGCCCTGCTGGGTGAACGGGTGCGGCCGGTTGGGGTCGACCCTCTGGCGGCCCAGCACACGCAGTTCCGGTCCTTCGGGGGCAGTCAGTTCGTAGTGCGGCAAGTGCGGGTGAAAGTTGAAGGTGGTCACGTTGTCGAGCAACCGCGAGCTGTCCAGATCGCGAAAGCCGGTGAGCGGTGCGATTTCTCGGGTGCCGTCGACGACGGCAGGTCGCAAACCCCAGATGTTGTGCACCGGAACATTCAAGGCCTTCATCAGTGACCGGGCGTACTGGCTGAAGCGTTGTTGGCGGGGGACCAGCCGATCGCCGTGGTGTTCGTATTCGATTTGACGCTGCGTCAGATCGTCAGTGAACCCGACGTCGTGGTGGGGCGCCAGCACCAGGCAGGTGCCCTCGCGCTGCAGCCATCCTTCGATAGCGGCGATCTCTTCGGGCGTGGCCTCCTGTTGGGACAGCAGGTGGTCGAGCCCGAACACCATGAGTGTGTCGGTGTCGGCGAGGATGCGGTCGTCGATCGGCTGCCGGTAGCCGGCCTGATCGATGCGCTGGAACACGGCCACCGGATGCCCGGTGGCTTCCTCGGTCAGCTCCTGAAACGACAGCGTGGACCGGTGGAAGAGCTCAAGCGTTCCGGCGACACCCTGCAGGAAGTTTGCCTCGGAATACTCCGGTGTCTCATAGGCGGGCCAGGCGACGCTGCGCACTTCGGTCATCGTCGAGAACCGGTTGTAGATCCCGGCCGGGTCTCGTTGGGACTCCCACGGATAACTCCAGGTCCAGTAGATACTCACCCGGCGCCGCCCGTCGTGTTCGCGTGCGACGTGGCTCTGGTTGTATGTGCGTGCCCGCATGATGATCCTTCTATGTGTCCAGTGCGGCGAGATAGCGCAGCGCGGACAGCCCAGGCAGGAAGAAGTACGCCCCGCCCCTCAGCGTCGTGAACGCCGGGATGCCTTTGTGAACCTTCCGGATGGGTCGCTTCGGGACCGTGAAATCCAATGTGCCGTCCTGGGTTCCGCAGATCGGGTCGTGTTCGTTGCCCAGCTCGTGGAAGGTCTTGTCGTTGATCCAGACATTCTGGGCGAACTCGAACTGGCGCACCAGGTCAGCGCAGATGATGAACGCGGCGATCCCGCGTTCCACCCCGTCGTCGGGCGCACCCTCTGGCAGCGCGGCCCCGTAGGTGGCGCCGCGCCGGATCATCCGGCGACGATTCATGTAATGAGCGGTGTCGCGCGGATTGAGTCGGCGCGCATGCGATCCCAGGGGACACGCATAGCCGAGGGGGTCCATCTCCTGGTAGTTGTAGTCATTGTTGCGCATCGGATCGGCGCCCAGTTCGGGATCGTCCTTGTCCGGCGCCAACACCAGGGGCGCCCCGCTGCGCCAGCGGCCCATGAACTTTGCGGCCAGCAGTTCCTCGCCCTCGGACGTGTCAGCGTTGGCACGCAAGTATTCACGGAATGTGGCGACATGCTCCTCGAGCCGCCGATAGGCCATGTAGCTTCCGTTGCGCGCCAACACGTCCGGCTCCGGAAGATTGGCCACCGGACCGTTTTCGTCTGGATAGCCTAGGATGAACTCACCTGGTTCCAGCGCATCGCCCGAGCCGGGCGTCGGGTCTTCCCCCGAGCCTTTCATCACTGGCTGCGACAACCGATCGCGGAAGCCGAAGTGGTCGTGCGCGTAGTTGAACGGCGGGCTGGCGTTGAGATCGAGGTACGACAGACTCCGCACACCCGGTGTCCGCGCGAGCAGCTTGTCGTGCTCGGAGATGGAGCGCGCGCACTGCTCGTCGGTGCGCGAGAACAGGATGGCGATCGCGTGCAGGTCGTCGCCGGCCAGCCCGCCGACCCAGTGCGCCGGTGCTGCGGCACCGGTGTCGCCGAGAATCCCCGCTCGCGCCGGCATCCCTTCGCGGAAGGCGTCGGGAAAGGTCGCCAGATGTTCCTCGGAAACCCCCAGGGCTCGCAGCCCATTCCACGTGAAGGCCAGCGTGACCCAGCGATCGGAGCTGTCCATCGTCGCCTGCGCGTCCGTCGCCGACTGCACCTTGTCCAGCAACTCGGTCAACCAGGCGCGGCCACCCGCCACGGTATCGAAGGTCAGGAACTCGTAGCGCCCGGTGATAGCGGGCGTACGAGTCAGCAGGATGTGCTGGATGTCGTCGAGTTCGAGTGTCGTCATTGCCGACCCTTGGTCCACGCCCAGGCCGCGATGCGCCACCGGTCGGACCCGTGTCGCAGAGCCAGGGTCATCGTTGCGCCGGACTGGGTGATGCGCTCGCCCCTGAGGTTGAACGTCATCGCCGCAGGCACTGCGACGTAGGCGGCGTCGCCGGTCACGGTGTTCTGCAGGGGTTCGAACAGGGTGACGAAATAGTCGGTCGCACCATGCTCGTTGGCCTCGGCCAACACATCGCGGTACCACTCCCGCGCAGCGTCCGGCCCATGCCACAGGTGAGGCGGCATGCCGTCGAGGATGGAGCCGGACACATCGAAGGCCGCGGCCATCGCATCGACGTCGCCGGCGTTGAAGCTGTCGATGTAGTGTCTGACGGCCTCAAGTGGCGTCGATGTCATTGCATTTGGTCGAGCATGGTCGAGAAGGCGTCCTTGAGTCGCAACGCCTTCTTGATCTCGTCGGCCGTGGCATAGGGGTACTCGCCGTACTCCAGAAAACTCGGACACTGATGCTCACGCACGAACTTCAGGAAAGCGTCCGGGTTCTCCTTCCAATCTTCGGGAAAACCCTCAAGATTCGTGAACACCGTGGTGATGCCGGTCTGACTGAACAACTGCACGGCATCCTCGGTGTATTTATCGAAATCGGTGTCGAAGATGCCCTGGTACTGGAAATGCAGGCCCGACCCGACGTCGAACAACACCCACCGCAAGTAGTGCAGCCGCAGCGGTGCCAGCACGTCTGGGCTGGCGGCGACCGCCTCTTCGATCTGCTTTCCATACGCTCGGACCGCTTCTTCCCGCCCCTCTTTGACCTTGGCGATGATCGAGAAGCCGTAACAGGCGGGAGTGCGCGGGAAAACCGGGCCGTAACGGCCACGCTCCAGCTCGAAGTAACCCTCTCTCGGAATGGCCTTCGCCGCCGGTCTCGACCAATCTTCTTCTGACATCGCTGGCCTCGTTCCCCTCCGTGATGTTTGAAACGTAACACCGAAGGAGGTACCGGGCGCCACGAACGGGGCGCATATTTGATGACCATCCTGGCGGGGTGATCTCGGCGGCCATCATGTCGGGTTGCCTAGCTGATCTCGCTTTGGCGGCTAGGAAACAACGACTTTCGGAATTGTGCCGGGTGCGGCGCTCGCGGCGAGGCCGGCGAAGTAGGCACCCGACCACATCCACAGCCCGGCTTGCAGTCGCAGGGAGCTGCGTCCGATCGTGGCATCACCGTCGGCGTACGCCGTCATGCTGGACAACACGGCCGCTTTACTGACCATCAGATAGGCCGAACTCAACTGCACCAGCGCCGTGTACGACGCGGGGGAGAAGCCGGCGCGGGCCAACCCCTCCCAGACGAACCGGCCCGCCTCGGTAGCTCCATGCAGCACAGTGGTCCACATCGACATCTCCACCCAGCCGGGACCGGTCGGGTCGCCGAGCTTGTCCAGCACAGAGTCGTAGCGGGAGGCCAGGTCCAGCGGGAACGCGGTCGAATTGCAGTCCAGGAATCCGTTGCAGGCCAACATGTCCTGCATGGGCGGCACACCGGCCGGTGGGTGCTCCAGCACCACCTGGAGATAGCCTCTGTTGTACCCGTACAGGGCTAGCAACACCGGCACCGAGACGTGCGCGATCGTCGAGACGACCCAATCCGGAGCGCTTGCCGCCGCGCCCGCGAGTCCTGCCGACACGGCGTCGAACAACCGCATGCCGATCGCTGACGGGGAGAGGCCGGCCACCAAGGGCGGAGCGGGGGGCAGCACGATCGCCGGGATGTCTGTGGGGGTGGTGTGCAGGTTGTCCCGCAGCCAGATGCCGCCGAAGTAGCCCGACGCCGCCAGGTTGCCGAGCAGCAGCCGCGTCTGCTGCTCCGGGATGTTCTCCCGGGCCAGGGCATCGAGACTCTTGACGGCCAGATCGCCGAAGAAGAATCGGGCACTGTCAGCCGGATCACCGCCTGCGGCAATGAAATTCGTGGCAAAAGGCTTGATGAAGTCGGCGGATACCGTGAACGATGCGCCACTGACGACCGGCATCGGGGGCAGGGTGACCGCCACAGTCTCTGTGGCGGTTGGTATTTCGCGAGACAACGCTATTCGCGGGTCGGTACGTGCCGCCGGCGGCCTGGTCGTATGGCGACTCTGGTTGCGTGCGGACTCGTGCCGAACAGCTTGCCGCGCAGATTTGGCGGCGGGCTTGGTCACCGACTTGTCGGCGGAGGCTCCGGCGTCGGGCACGGCCGAGGCCACCCCGTGCCCGAGGAACAGCCCGACACCGATACCGAGCGCCAGTAGCCCGCCTGCGAAATACCCCGATGCTCGCACGCTGCGCAGACTACCAGTTCAGCAAACATTCGTGTGGGTGTTCAGCCGTCCAATTCGGCCCGAACCTCCACCACCGTGTCCTCGTCGCAGAGGCGCAGGCGATGGGCCAGCTCGGCGGCCTGGGCCGCGTCGGCCACCAGGTGCATCGGAATGCCCTCGCTTCGCAGCGTCCCGGCATGCTCGAGCAACGCTGAGTTCCGGTCTTCGTCGTCGGCACCGACCTGCCGGATGATGGCTGCCAGCACCCGCCCGGGAAACTCGCGCGCCACCTCTTCGTAGATCACCGGGTCGCGCTGGCCGCTGTCACCGACCAACACGAATCGCATTCCGGGGTAAGCCTGGAACAGCCGCCGGACAGCCCCCCGCTTGTGCTCGGCACCGCTGCGCCGGAGGTAGCGCTCGGTTGGGCCCCAGTCAGTGAGGAACATCGGACCCGGTGGGAAGGCGCGCAGTTCGACGAACTGTTCCAACATCGAATAGAACGACCAGCTTCCCGTCGAGACATAGAAGAACGCCGGCTCGGAACGGCGGCCGCCGGCGCGGCCGGCAACGCCCCGTGCCAGGCCGCGGTAGAGCGCGGCCATCCCGGGAATAGCCCTGCGCTCCTCGACATCGCGCAGCAGCGTCCTGGCCACCATCGCCAGGCCTTCGGTCAGACCGGTGAGCAAGATTGTGTCGTCGATATCGGAGATCACCAGAAACGGTGCTGCCAGTGACGGTTTGAGCACCCACCCGGTGCCGACGGCAGGTTCGTCATCGCCGATGCCGGCGACGATCGCCTCCGCCGCGTGCCAGCCGACCCGCAACCTGGGCACCGGCAGCGAGAACGTAGCGAAGCCGTGACCGTCGGTTACCTCGGTGGCCCGGTTCTTGCCGATGCGCAACTCCACCTCGACACCGACGATGGACAACGTCGCGTGGCGCCTGACGTTGCTCTGCGCGATCTCCCAATACGGGATGCGGCTGTCGCCGGGCAGCTCCGGTGTTTCCATCACCCGAACCCGCACCTTGGCCACCTCGTCGGCCACGTACCCGCGATAGACCACCACATGCACGCCGCGGAAGGCTCCCAACTGGACCTTGAGTCCACGACGGCGCTCGGTGAGCCTGCCCTCCAGCCCCGCCACCACTGCGGTCAGATCCGAGGTGATCCGGCGGGGCAGGCGAGACATGACAACAGCATTGCAGTTCGACGTCCCCCGAATGGTGGACACCGGATTCATCCCGGTCATCCGCCGACCAGTCGATGCCGTCGAGCCGGACGAACGGCGAGAGTAATGCCAACAACGAAACCCCGAACAAGGAGGTCAGCCATGAAGAATCGAATCGGACGTTGGTTGGAGCGGGCCGGTAACAGCCTCGGCGGCGCGGACGCGCTGACCCCGATCGATCCGTTCTACGGCGCATCCTTGCGGGATCGCGTGCCCGCCGTCTACGAGGGGCGCAGCATGAGCGCCGGGCGTCTGCCGCTCGTGGCGGCGGCGCACCTGCCGGTGTTCTGAGCCGGTGGTCTGGGACACTCTGGCCATGGACTCGCTCGTCTCGAACGTCTCCGATACCGCCCGTTGGGCGGCTCAGGTCTCGCGGCGCCCCGAGATTAGGACACGATCGCGCGGCCGAAATGGTGTGCGGTGATCGCGAAGTTATTCCGCATGTACAGCCGATGTGCGGCGGCTCGATCCGCGCCGACGCCGGAATCCAGGTGAATCGCTTCGCAATTCAATCGCAGGGCCTCAGCGAGGACCCATCGGATCAGACTGTCCGCATGTCCGCGACCACGTGCGTCGGGGATGGTCGAGAGATCGTTGACGTAGAGATGGTGGCCCCATGCCGTCGACCACGATTCGCGGCATCCGATGACCGACACCGCGGCCTCCAGGTCATCGTTGAAGACGCCCGCGAGCCGATATCCGTTCGGCCGGAGCCGGCCGTCGATGAACTCCATCAGTGCCTCGGCTGATTGCCAGCGCGGCCGCAGCGTCAGCATTGCGGTCGCGGCCCGCCGAGTCTGGCCTGCATAGATCTCCGAGACTTCCGCCACGAGCCACACGCTAGCCAACCGCCCCCGTCCGCGGCACCCCAATTTTGGCTCGGCGTCAGGAGACACCAAGTAAGGACTCGATCCCACTGCGGGCGAAGTACAGCACGAAGCCGGCCGCGACGATCCACAACAGCGGGCTGATCTCGCGGGCTTTGCCGGCTGCCGACCGCACCACGACCCACGTCACGAACCCGACACCGATCCCGTTGGCGATCGAGTAGCTGAACGGCATCACCGCGACCGTCAGCGCAACCGGCAAGGCCACTGAGAATTCCGAGACGTCGACGTGGCGCAGCTGGGAGAACATCATCGTCCCGACGATCACCAGCGCGGCCGCGGCGACTTCGGTCGGGACGATTTGCGCAAGCGGTCCCACGAACATCGCAGCAAGAAACAGCGCGCCGGTGACGAGGTTGGCCAGCCCGGTTTTGGCGCCTTCCTCGATGCCGGCGCCGGACTCGATGAAGACCGTGTTCGACGACGCCGACGTCGCGCCACCGACGACCGCTCCAGCGCCTTCCACGATGAGTGCCGAGCGCAGCCGCGGGAAGGTGCCACGATCGTCGGCCAGGCCGGCTTCGCGGGACAGACCGGTGAAGGTGCCCATCGCGTCGAAGAAGTTGGCGAAGACCAACGTGAAGACGAGCATCGTGGCGGCCAGGATGCCGATCCGCCCGAAACTGTCGAAACTGAAGGCGCCCACCAGGGATAGGTCGGGAAGGGCAAACGGCGATCCGGACAGCTCCGGCACCGACAGGGCCCACCCGGCGTGGGTCTTCGTCGCGTGACCCAGATGCCAGATCGCCTCGATGATGACAGCGACGACGGTGCCTGCGACCAGCCCCAGCAGGATGCCGCCGCGGACCTTGCGCACGACCAGGACGCCGGTGAGCAGCAGGGTGAACACAAAGACCACCGCGGGCACACTGTTGATCGATCCGTGCCCGCCACCACCCAATCCGACTGGGGGAGAGGATAATCCGGTGGAGGAGATGAATCCGGCGTCGACCAGGCCGATGAACATGATGAACAGGCCGATGCCGGCCGTGATTGCCAGCTTGAGTTGCATCGGCACCGCGTCGAACACGAGTCGGCGCAGTCCGGTGACGGCCAGCGCGACGATGATGAGGCCGTTGATCACCACCAGGCCCATCGCTTCGGGCCAGGTCACGGTGCCGACCACGGTGGTGGCCAGGAACGAGTTGATACCGAGCCCGGCGGCGAACGCGAACGGGAGCCGGGCGAACACGCCGAACAGGATGGTCATTGCCCCGGCGGCCAGCGACGTGGTGGCTGAAACCTGGGCGAAGCCCAGTTTGTGGCCGGTCACGTCGGCGGCGCCGGACAAGATGATCGGGTTCAGCACGACGATGTAGGCCATCGCGATGAATGTGACCAGGCCGCCACGAACCTCGGCGCCGATCGTCGATCCGCGGGCGGTGATCTCGAAGAAGCGGTCGAGGCGATTCATCTTTCGAACCCTAGGGGACGACTGACGTCAGGAAGGTGCGGCGGTCACCGGAATCGTGACGATGCCCCCGCATGCACCACTCTCGATGGTGGTCTGGAACGTGCCCGAGAGCGATCCGTCGGGCTGCGGCGCGTAGGTAGTCACCGAGTGCGCGGCGTCGTAGGTGATCGTGCCGTCCGGCAGGGTGCAGTCCCATCGCCAGCTGTTCGACCGTGACCACTGCGAACCCGACCACACGAAGCTGGTGGCCTGCGCGGCATTGTCTTTGGGCGTCGGACCGTCGACCACCGAAGCGGTGCAGATGCCGGAGGAACAGTTCGTCGTGATCTTGTACGAGGCCGTGTAGGGCGTCTCCTGTTGGGTGGCTGCGACCGAGGTGCCCGACTTCTGATCGGTGTGGAAGGTGATCTTGTACCAACCACCCCAGAACGCCTCGTCGGCCTGCGCGACCGGTGCGGCGATCAGCAGGAGCGCAACGCCTGCTGCCATACCAAAACCCTTGAGATCAGCCAAAATAACTCTCGTCGCCGGTGGGATAACCGCCACCGTCGGTGGCGATATGAACGTGAGTGTAGTGGTTGGCGTCGTCGCCACCGAGATTCGGCATCAGCGACGGCTTGCCGCCGTGGTCGTACATGATGCGCCGCCAGATCACATGATTCAGCGACAACCGGTCGGCATTCGCCAAGGCGAACGCCGCGATGCGGTCGCCCAGTTCTTTACCTCCGGGCGTCTGGTAGTTCGGGATCATCACGTCGATCGCCATCCCGTTCGGATGCCACTTCAGTGCGTCGGGCCGGACGCCGCCGATGTTGTGGATCTCGGGGAAGTAGGCACTCACGAGGCGCTCAGCCAGGATCGTCTTGATCTGCAGCCCCTGTTCGACACCGGCACCTGCGGGCAGCGCGCGCAGTGTGGTGCGGTTGACCGCGCTCCTGCTCGCCACCAGCTCCGCTTGCGTCGCGACGACGTAGTGCGCGCTGATCGGTGCCGTAGCCAGATCCGTCGGGGCCGCGGCGATGAGTTCGGCACAGCACTCCAGCTGACCGTGGGGCACGCTATGCGGCACCGAGCCGGTGCTGCCCGAGAAGATCGCCGCGGCGGGGAAAGCGGCCAGTGCGACCACACCGAGAGACCATCGGCGCCGCGGCCTGGCTAACCGGTGCTTTCCCACGGACGGCACTTTACCTGGACAATTCCGGCGCTGATACTCGCTTCGCTACCTTTTAGCCTCAGGTGTGGTGCCGATGTGCGGGGTGAAGTGTTGCTGCCCCACCAAGCTCCCGACGACGGTAACCCCGTCCGGGTGCGCCTACAAACGCCCTGCGACGTGCGTGTTCATCTCGCGTTCACCCAACCGAATCCAGACCGATACTGTCGGGTTTACGGTTCGCTCGACGGCCTTCAACTCGCGGTCTTTATTTCTTGAATCGGCCGGCGAATCCGCGCAACGGAAGGTCCGCGCTCGTGATGAGCCCCGGCGGCGCGGCCACCACCGCAGGTATCGCGTTGAGTGCAGGCAACCCCGTGACGGTCATTCCGATCGACGCGAACGACTCCACGTCGGACAGGTCGACGCCGGGCTTGGGGAAGATCATGTGCTTGTTGTAGACGTACGGATCGCCGGAAATCTGCGTGATGTAGCAGCCCTTGATGTCCCAACTCGGATCGGTGTGTGGCGTCATCTGCCACTCCAGGTGCGTCTCGACGCGCGGTACGCCGTCGACCATGCCCTGATACTTGAGGTAATTGCCGCCCAGCGAGCCCTTGGGTAGCTGGTACCAACCGAGGTCGACATCCTTGGTGCAGGCGCCGAGTTCGTAGCTGAACTTCACCTCGTCGAGTTCGAGGTCGAAGCAGTCGGCCATCATCAGCACGCTGTCGGCGAAGACGCGGGTGTATTTCTCGAGCATGCCGGGCAGCGCAGGGTCGTCGACGGGCAGTCCGTAGCCGACCTCTTTCCAGGTGTCGGCCGAGTGGTGGCAGGACACGTCGACGGATTCGATGGTGGTGACATTCTCGATCTCCGCCACGTCCGACGAGCAGACCACACCGAGGATCTGATTGACCCCGGGATTCATGCCGGTGCCGTAGAACGTGGAACCCCCCGTCTCGCAGGCCTCTTGGAGGAGCTGTGACACCTTCTTGCCCGAGGGGTGTGGGTGGTTGGTGTCGCGGTGCCAGCCGGTGATCCAGTCGGCGGTCGTGACGACGTTGATGCCCGCTTCGAGCACCTTCACATAGAGATCCTCGTCGGGGAACACGCCATGGAACGTCAGCACATCAGGGTTAGCGGCGATGATCTGCTCGACGGATCCCGTTGCGGTCACGCCGTTGGCCGCGATGCCGGCGATCTCGCCCGCGTCACGGCCGATCTTTTCCGGGGAATAGCAGTGCAGGCCAACCAGTTCCAGACCGCGGTGCTCGCCGATCCGCTTGATCATCTCGGTGCCGACGTTTCCGGTGGCCACCTGGAACACCCGAATCGGGCTATTGGCTGACATGGGAAGGTTCTCCTTGGTGGTCGGATACATAGAACTGGTTGGCCCAGTTGCGGATTGCGGTGAAGCCATCGAATTCGGTGGTCGCCAGTGCGGGCCGGTGGGTGTAGCGCTGGTGCTGCCAGATCTGGATGTCGGCGGCGAACTGGTCGATGACGTCTTGGCCGAACGCTTTGGCTTCGGCTTTGGGACCGTCGTCCCCGGGCACTCGGCCGATGTAGACCATGAACCGGACATCGGAGGTGTTCTCGTCGACCGGGGTGACCGCCGAGATCGTGCGGTTGTCCACCATGCCCCAGCTCTTCGTCACGGCGACGCCGAGCCCACCGTTGATGGCCTCGACGCCGCTGTTCACATCGTCGATGATCTGGCCCTCGTCGCCCTCGAACGTGATCGTGAAGTCCACGTAGGACACCGGCTCGTCGAAGTCGTGCCGGGTGAACAGCGGCACGATCGGCGTGTGGTGCACAAACTTGAAATGGGCGAAATCCACGCCGTTTTCGAGCACGTACTGCGGATGCAGTTCGAGCTGCGGCCGGAACAGCCGGGCCTGCGGGTAGTAGTCCGCGGCGGTCTTGTCGTCGCCGAAATCGGCGAAGATGTCGGGCGCCTGGAAGTACGGCGGCCGACCTCCGATGTCGTGCCAGATGTACACCGACGAATTGCGCTCCACCACCGGATAGGTAGGTATGCGGCGACCGCGATTCGGCCTGTCCTGGTACGGAATACAGACATTGCGGCCCTCGTGGTTCCATTGCCAGCCGTGGAAGGGGCACTGGATCACCTCACCCACCACGTGGCCGCCGAAGCCCAGGTGCGCGCCGAGATGTTCGCAGTAGGCATCCATCACCGTCAGGGCGCCGGACTGCGCACGCCAGGCCACCATGTCGGTGTCGAAGTACTTCATCCGGTGGACGTCGCCCACCGCGATCTCATCGGACCACGCGACTTGGAACCAGCCGGTGGGCTTCATCGACAGGGACGGTTTCGCCACGGTGGCGAGTCTAGGAATAGTTCATAGAGGTGTCAATGAATCTGAGTTAGGATTCGGATGTGGCGGAAGCGGACAGTGCGCGACGACGGCCGAACCGGCGTGGCTCGGCTACCCGCGAGAGCCTGCTCGAGGCCGCCCTCACCGCACTGGCCTCCGGTCAGCCCGGCGCGGTCTCGGCCAACCGGATCGCCAAGGACGCCGGCGCGACCTGGGGAACCGTGCAGTATCAATTCGGCGATACCGACGGGTTCTGGGCTGCGGTGTTGCGTTACACCGCCGAGCGCCGGGCCAACATCTTCAGCCCCCCCGATACATCGTCAAGCCTGCGCGACCGGGTGGCCGGCATCATCGACACGCTGTACGACGGCCTGACCAACCGGGACTCCCGCGCGATCGAGAACCTGCGTGCCGCCCTGCCGCGGGAGCATGCCGACCTCGAGCGGCTTTATCCGCAGACCGCCGCTGAGTTGTTCTCCTGGGGTCAGGGCTGGCAGGAGACCTGTCAGAAGGCGTTCGCGGATTTGCAGGTCGACCCGCAGCGCATCCGCGAGATGGCCTGGCTGATACCGGGGGCCATGCGCGGTATCGCGTCCGAGAAGCAGCTCGGCAGCTATGGGGATCTCGACGAAGCCCGCCGCGGGCTCACCAATGCGATCGTGGCCTACCTCGGCAGCAGCTGAGTCACTGCGCGGCGCAACACTTCCGCGAGATTGAAGCCACGCAGCAAAGGTGCGACTAGACCTCTGCGTGACTTCAATCTCGGCGACTCGAGCTGCCGAGCGCTCAGTCCTCCTTGGCGATGAGCCGCTTCAGTGCCGCGCGGTCGGGCTCGAGCAGCTCGGCGATCCGCTCCTGGTTGACATCGGCGACGATGATCTCGCCGACGTCCTTGTGCACATCGCTGAAGATGCCGTGTGCCTTCATCTTGTCGGCCTGATAGATGTTGTCCTCGGTCGGCGTCACGTAGTAGACGGCGTCGGCCTTGAAGCGGTGCACCATCCAGAGATGGATCAGCGTCATCAAGCGCTTCTGACGCAGCTTCTCGGCGAACGTATTCTGGTCGCGCACCGTCAAAATGCTGCGGCCGTGCCGGTCTTTGATCGGGTCGACCAGCACGTTGGCCAGCAGCTCCTGTTCGCCGCCCTGCTCCCGCTCGCCCCAGATGCCGAGCTCGAGGACCTCGCCGCCGGCTCGCCGCGGGCGCAATGTCACCCGCAGCTTCTCGCCCAGCTCGTAGTGCTCACTCCAGAGCGCCAGCCAGTCTTCAAGCAGCTTCTTGGGCACCTCGGTCTGCACCAGATGCTGATGCTGAGTGGAGCCCTTGCCCATTGACTTCGTAGTGGCGGTCCGGCCCGAGGAGGCCGCCAGCGCGGCATCGCTGCGCGGACCGCCGACCAGGGTTTGCGGTGTGCGGTAAGGGGATTCGACCAGCCGCATCTTGCGCTGCAACCGGGCCAGCGCCAGCATGCCGTCTTGACGCAGAGCGGTGGCGAACTCCTCGGCGGCGACGCCGTCGATCTGGTGGCCGCCGTACGTCATGAAGTTGAAGACGAAGCCCATCTTGCCGAGTTCCTCGGGGAAGGCACGCATCTCCTCGTCGGTCATTCCGGTGGTGTCCCAGTTGAACGAGGGGGAGAGGTTGTAGGCGAGCATCTTGTCCGGGTACACCGCGTGGACGGCCTCGGCAAACTCACGGGCGTCGGCCAGGTCGGCGGTCTTGGTCTCCATCCACAGCAGGTCCGCAAATGGCGCTGCGGCAAGGGACTTCGCGATCGCGTAAGGGATACCGCCGCGCACCTGGTAATAGCCCTCTGGGGTCTTGGCTCGCTCGGGGTCCCATGCGGCGTCGATGCCGAGCTCGCGGGCTTTCTCGCGCGCCGCGTACAGCGACGCGGTCGTGGCGAACTCGCGCCAGTCCGCGGCGCTCATCTCGTGCGGTTCGCCCTCACCCTCGCGGAACGTGAGAAGCTCGGCAACAGCGTCGCCGTAGGTGTCCAGTGAGGCGTCGTCCTGCCAAGCGTCCACGAACTTCGACTCGACCATGTCGAACAGGGCGTCCAGCGAGTGCTCCTTGCCGCCGCGCCAGGCGGCAGCCTGTTCGGTGATGAGGTCGACGATGCCCTGCTGCTGCAGCCACGCGTCGGCCACCGCGTACTCACCCTCGGGCAGCGCGTAGAGCAGATGCCCGTTGAGTTCGGTGACACCCGACTCGTAGAATTTGCGCACCATCGCCAGGAAGCACGCCTTGTACGGCGGCACCTTGAGATTGGTCGCGCCGAGCAGGAACGGCTGGTCTCGCTCATCGCCACGACTGTCGATGAGGTTGGCCGCCTCGGCGTCGGTGCGCGCGACGATGATGCCCGGCACACCCATGACGTCGAGCTGGAAGCGGGCGGTGTTGAGCCGCTTGAGCTGCTCGTCGGACGGCACCAGAACCTTGCCGCCCTGATGGCCGCACTTCTTGGTACCGGGACGCTGATCCTCGATGTGGTAGCCGGCCACACCGGCCTCGACGAAGCGGCGAATAAGGTTGCGCACGTGCGGATCTCCGCCGTGGCCGGTGTCGGCGTCGGCGATGATGAATGGGCGATAATCGACGGCAGGGGTGGCCGCCCGCTGTTCGGGCGTCATCTGCAGGCGTAGGTACTGCTGGTTGCGGTCAGCGGTCAGCAGTGCCCGCACCAGACCGGCGGCCTCTTCAGGCACCTGGCTCAACGGGTAGCTGGCCAGGTCCGGACCAGGATCCTCGGTTGTCGAACCCTTGGCCGACGTCGCCCAGCCGCCGAGGTAGATACCCTCGATGCCCATCCGCTTCATCGTCACCGCCTGGCCCGGCGAGTAGGGGCCGAAGGTGGTGATGCTCTTCTTGGCTGCGAAAAGTTCACGCAGGCGCTTGTAGAAGGCGGTGGAGGCCTCGCGGGCGACGGTGTGGTCGACCGGGATCGTGCCGCGCTGCTCGACGACCTGGGTTGCCGTGTAGAGACGAGTGATTCCCTCGAATCGCGGACTGTCGATGTATTGCTGGGTTTCATTGACCTCGCGCTGATGAGGCGACTGGGTCGCTGAGTCCGCTTCGATGATGGACATGGGTCTCACGCTCCTCGCTGAGCCGGTTTCCGCCCCGGCGACGTCCCCCGGGCGGCACATTCGATTATCCCGACTCTGCTGCTGACTGGAGTGGGTTTGGGAGCAGTTCGGGTTTCGCTCGGCGTCCCGTTGACATTCAACGCGGTTCGGCCAACGCTGCGCGGCTTGCGCAGCAAATTTCACAGAGGCGGCGTTAGCACCCAATGCGCGGTCGTCGGCGCTATTGTTTTCCCGATTCGAAATCGCCTGTGCGCGGGCATAATCCGTCGCTACGGCGTGCCACCGAATTTATTGACGAAACCGGAATTATAGATACCGGATCCTGAGCTCGGCGAATTGTGTCGATGCCGTCCACGGAGGTACGAAATCAGGTACATTCCTGTGGTCCACATCACTGGCCGCGGCCGGTGTGCGGCGTCCTTTCGCTTGGGGTCGGGGTAAGGAGAGGCTGCGGTGAACTTGCGCGACCACCCCCCATTCAAGGCTGCCGGCGTGGTGTTCCTCGCGCTGATCGTCGCCGTCCTCACGCTGATCTACTTGCAGTTCCGCGGAGACCTGTCGCCGAGCGCAACGCTGACCATGGTCTCCGACCGCGGCGGTCTGGTGATGGACACCGGCTCGAAGGTCACCTTCAACGGGGTGGTCATCGGCCGAGTTCTCAACGTCAGCTCCGGAGAGCGGGACGGAAAGAACATCGCGCGACTGAAGCTCGACGTCGACCCCCATTATCTGGCCCTCATTCCCGCGAACGTGCACGCCGACATCAAGGCCACGACGGTGTTCGGAAACAAGTACGTCGCGCTCTCGACACCGAAGAATCCGGTGTCCGCTCGCCTCACGAGTTCTGACGTCATCAACGCCTCCAGTGTCACCACGGAGTTCAACACCCTCTTCGAGACCGTCACCTCGATCGCCGAGAAGGTCGACCCGGTCAAGCTGAATCTGACCCTGTCGGCGACCGCCGAGGCATTGAGTGGGTTGGGCACCAAGTTCGGCCAATCGATCGTCAAGGGCAATTCGGTGCTCGACGATGTCAATCCGCAGATGCCGCAACTGCGCCATGACATCCAGCGACTGTCCGATCTGTCCGATGTCTACACCAAGGCCAGCCCGGACCTGTGGGATGCGCTCGACCATGCGGTGGTGACGGCGCACTCGCTCAATGCCCAACAGCAGGACATCGACGCCGCGCTGCTGGCCTCGATGGGCTTCGGCAACAACGGCGCCGATGTCTTCGAGCGCAGCCAGCCGTACTTTGTTCGCGGCATGGCGGACCTGGTGCCCAGTGCTCAACTTCTCGACACCTACAGCCCGGAGATCTTCTGCGGCATACGCAACATCGCCCTGGCGGCGCCCAGCGCACTTCAAGCCTTCGGCGGCAACGGGTATTCACTCAATACGATGACCGAAATCCTTGGTGCGCCGAATCCCTATGTGTATCCGGACAATTTGCCCCGGACCAACGGTAGAGGCGGTCCCGGCGGAGCACCAGGATGCTGGCAGACGATCGACCGCAATTTCTGGCCGGCTCCCTACCTGGTGATGGACGACGGCGCCTCGATCGCCCCGTACAACCACTTCGAGCTCGGCCAGCCGTTGCTCACCGAGTATGTGTGGGGTCGTCAGGTCGGCGAGAACACCGTCAACCCCTGAGGTCGGCCAGAATCGGCACGTGCGCGGCAGCCCCGCGTCTACCCTGAGCAGATGCGGGTTCATCTGGAGAGTTCACGATGCGTGGGCCATGCACTGTGCTATGCCGTTGACCCCGAACTCTTCCCGGTCGACGACATGGGTTACTCGACGCTCGAGGGTCGCGATGTCGCACCGGCGGACGAACAGCGCACCCGGGACGGCGTCGCCGCCTGCCCGGAAGAGGCGCTGATCCTCGACGAGGGGTGATCAGTCTGGCCCCTCGACGTCTGGTCGGCGGTCGCCGTGGCTGTCGTACGTCATCATCGTCGCGGTGGGGCCCGTGCCTGATGCTCCTCGCTGCTGCCAAGCCGCACTGCCGAAAGGGCGGTGCGGCTTGGACATTGGGATTTCTACGCGGGCTGCGGGGCGAGATCGCTTGGAGGAGAGGCGATGTCGGCTGCGACGGGCATGATGTCGTCGGCCGGCGGAGGAACGTCATCGGCCGGAGGCGGGGGCGGCGCATCGACGGCGTCGACGAATAGCGGCGCATCTGGCGCCGGCGGGGGAGCATCCGGCGCCGGCGCGTCGAGCGGATCCTGCATGTCCTCGGCCGGCATGGGCAAGTACATGTGGTGGGTGAACTGCGACTGATACGCGCCACCGCCGCCAAGACGGACGCCGCCGCCTTCGCCGCTGGAGACCGCGGTGCCGTCGGGCAGTGTGACAGCGGTGTGGCCACCGTTCCAGCCGATCACCAGGGAATTGGGGGCGGTTCCATAGTGGAATCCACGGGCGAGCAGTGCAGTTTCCTCGTTACCGGTGTGGAACCGGCTGCCGTAAACCGGCCTACCGGTGGCCGCGTTGGACACCCAAGAGGCCAGCCCCGAGCAGTCGGTGCCAGCCGGGCTATCCCCACCGGGGACATACGGCGTGCCTGACACCTGGCTGATCAGAGTCATCAACGTCGCGATTGCAAACATGCGGCCGAAACTAACAAGTATTTGCGCATACGCCAAAGTCTGTGCTTTTCACCACGTTTCGCGAATTAGTGTGGTGTGCACAACAATTTTACTGATAATTATAAGGGAAATCCGAATTCTGCTCTTTGAGCAGTTTGCGAAATAAACGGCCTGCCAATGGGTTTCGTAAAGTGGCGACTGCCAGGGTCGCGCACACCAGAGTCCATCCGCGCGCGGGTCAGTCGACAGCCGTGACAGGGCTGAGACTACTTGAACGATTCAGGCGAGCCGAAACCGCTGCTTTCCCGTGATCGTCGCAGGTGCGTGCGAGTCAGCCTTCGGCGCGGACCTGGTCCTTGACGGCAGGGACGATCGGCGGAGCGGTCTTCCAGTTCGGCAGGCCATCGGACTCGAGGCCCACCGGCCAGCCCTCCTCGTGCACCTGTGCCCAGTGCGAGTGGTTGAGCTGATGCAGCGTAAAGCAGGCATTCAGTGCGTTGTAGAAGCCCATGTTGTCTTGCGTCTGGTTGACCGCTTCCTTGGCCAGCAGCGCCGCCATCGTCGGCACCTCGGCGATCCGGCGGGCGAACTCCAGCGTCTTGTCCGCCAACTGGTCCTGGGGGAAGACCTTCGAGATCATGCCTAGCTGGTAGGCCTCGTCGACCTCCATGGCGTCGCCGGTGAGCATCAGCTCCTTGGTCTTGCGCGGGCCGAACTCCCACGGGTGCGCAAAGTACTCGACACCGCACATGCCCAGCCGGGTGCCCACCACATCGGCAAACCGGGTGCCTTCGGCGGCCACGATCAGGTCGCACGCCCACATCAGCATCAGCGCCGCCGCGTAGACGTCGCCGTGCACCTGGGCGACGGTGATCTTGCGCAGGTCGCGCCAGCGGCGGGTATTGGCGAAGAAGTGGTGCCACTCCTGCAGCATCAGCTTCTCGGCACCCTCCCGATTGGCGCCCATGCCCTGGAAGCTTGGGTGCTGGTCGGGTCCGGGGGTGTACTCGGCGCGCGACACCGCTGACCCGAGGTCGTGGCCGGAGGAGAACATCGGGCCGTGGCCGCCCAGGATGACCACCCGGACCGTATCGTCCGCCTCGGCCCGCAGGAACGCCTCGTTCAGCTCGACGAGCAGGCCGCGGTTCTGCGCGTTACGCGCCTCCGGCCGGTTGAGCATGATGCGGGCGATACGGCCTTCATCGAGCTCTTCGTAGGTGAGGAATGTGTAATCCTGAGGCATATCGGCATTCTATGCAGACGAGAATGCCGTTACCCGAGCCGGGCGCGCAATTCGCGCTTGAGGACCTTGCCGTAGCTGTTCTTGGGCAGGTCGTCGATGAACACGTAGCGTTTGGGGCGCTTGAACCGGGCGATCCGCTCCAGCAGGTGGGCGTCGAGTGCCTCGCCGGCGGCGGCACCGACGATGAACGCAACCACCACCTCACCCCACTCGGGATCGGGCGCGCCCACCACGCAGGCCTCGGCGACGTCCGGATGTTCCAGCAGGGCCTCCTCGACCTCCCGCGGATAGATGTTGCTGCCGCCACTGATCACCACGTCCTTGGAGCGGTCACGCAAGGTGAGGTAACCGCACGAGTCGAACGAGCCCATGTCACCGGTGTAGAGCCAGCCGTCCTTGAGGGTGTCCCGGGTGGCGTCGTCATTGTTCCAGTACCCGGACATCACCACGTCTCCTCGGCAGGCGATCTCGCCGATCTCGCCCGGGTCTACGTGGCTGCCGTCCTCGCGCAGCACGGCTACCTCGACCCCGGACCGCGAATACCCCACCGAACCGAGGATCGCGTCGTCGGTCGATTCGTGGTCGGCACGCCGCAATCCGGTGATGGTCATCGGCGATTCACCCTGCCCATAGATTTGCGCGAAGATCGGGCCGAACGCTGCCATCGCCTTCTTGAGCCCGTCGACATACATCGGTCCACCGCCGTAGACGATCGTGCGCAGGGCAACCGGCGCCTTGCGTCCGGTGTCGACGAGGCGCGCAATCATGGTGGGGGCCAGGAACGCTGACGATCCCGGATGTGCTGCGCAGAGGTCGAGGAACTCGTCGGGGTCGAAGACCCCGGAGGCGGCGACGACCTGCCGTGCGCCACGCAGTACGTAGGGCGCGATGTAGAGCCCGGACCCGTGCGACATCGGGGCGGCGTGCAGCAGGCTGCAGTTCTCGTCGGGCGAGTCGATATCGGCCAGGTGCGCCACCGTCATCGCAGTGAGGCTGCGGTGCGACAGCATCGCGCCCTTGGAGCGGCCGGTGGTGCCGCTGGTGTAGAAGAGCCAGGCCAGAGTCGACGGGTCGGTCGACGGAACGGCCGCCGGCGCGGTGGTGAACAGCTGGTCGTAGTCGGGGCCGCCGATCAGTTCGACGCCGACGGAGGAGTGCGACGTCAGCTCGGCGGCAATCTTGGGGGACGCGAATACCGTTGCCGCGCCCGAATCTTCGAGTATCTGGACCATCTCGCGGGGGTGCAGCTTGAAGTTGACCGGCACTACGACGCACTCGGCCGCCCACACCGCGTAGAAGAGTTCGACGATCTCGGCCCGGTTCTCGCTGGCGATGGCGATCCGCTGGCCGGGTGCGTGTATGCGTCGAAGCGATGTGGCCAGTCGCAGCGCGCGATCCCTGAGCTGGCCCCAGGTGTGCAGCTGTTCCTCGCCGCGGTACACCGCGCCGCGGTCGCCGAACCGGGCGGCTGCCTGATCGAGCGTGGCGAACAAATTCACCGGGCGACCCATTCCGAGGACAGCGCGAAGTCCGAGAGATACTTGGTGGAGCTCCAGCCGCCGTCGACGACGATGGTCTGTCCATTGATGAAACTGCCTGCGGGCGAGCACAAGAACGCCACCGTGCCGGCGATGTCCTCGACCCGGCCCAGCCGGGTGTGCGGCGTCATCTCGGTCTGCATCTTTCGGAAGCCCGGGTCGTCGAGGCGGTGCTCCACCATCGGGGTCAGCGTGACGCCCGGTGCCACGGCATTGCTCCGGATGCCTTGTGCACCGTATTGGCAGGCGATGTGCAGGGTCAGTGCGGTCAGTCCGCCCTTCGCCGCGGAGTAGGCGCCGCCCCGGAGACCGCCGACCACCGCGAACGTCGAGGTGACGTTGATGATGGCCGAACCGGACCGCATGTGCGGAATCACGTCGCGGGCAAGCCGGAACGGGGCGCGCAGCATGACGCCGAGGAAGTGATCCAGTGTCTCGTCGTCGGTTTCGTGCAGCGGTTTCGGACTGCCGAGGCCGGCGTTGTTGACCAGGAAGTCGATGCGTCCCCAGCGGGAGGCTGCCGCCTCGACGATCCGCTGCGGGGCGTCGTCGTCGGTGATGTCGACGGCCACGGTGGCCACCCGGTCAGGATCGCCGATCGCCTCGGCCAGTGCGTTGAGCCGGTCGGCGTCCCGCCCCGTGCCCACCACGGCCATGCCGGCCTTGGCGAGCGTTGTGGCGCAGGCGAAGCCGATTCCGCTGCTCGCACCGGTCACCACCGCTACCTGTACGTCACTCATCCGCTTCGACCAATCTTGCTCGGATTCGATGTTTGAGAACTTTTCCGGCGTCATTCTTGGGCAAGGTGTCCCAGATGACGACCCGTTCGGGCCATTTGAATTTCGCGACTCCAGCGGCTCGGAGGAAGGCGCGCAGGTCTTCGGCATCAGGACCCGGCGGCCGCTCGGTGACGAGCACCGCGCACGCCCGTTCCCCGGTGCGCGGATCGGGGATGCCGACGATCGCGATCTCGCGGATGTCGGGGTGGCCGAGCAGCACGTCCTCGACCTCCTTGGGGGCGATGTTCTCCCCGTTGCGAATCACGATGTCCTTGGCCCGGCCGGTGACCGCAAGGTAGCGGCCGTCGACCCAATAGCCGAGATCGCCGGTGCGGAAGTACCCGTTGGCATCAAAGGCGTCGGCGTTGTCGTCCGGATGCAGATAGCCCAGCAGCATCTGCGGACCGCGGGCGCGGATTTCCCCGTCGGCGATGACGACGTCGGCTATCCCGGGACCGCCGTCCGTCTCGGCGGCATGGTCGAGATCATGAAGTGCGCCGATGGTGGTGACGGGTACCTCGGTGGAGCCGTAGACACGCGTGACCATCGCGTGCTCGAAATAGCCTGCGGCACTGCGGATCAGTGCCGGCGGCACCGACGCCCCACCGCAGATGAAGACCGTGAGGTCGGGCAACCGGGTGCCGGCATGCTGGGCGGCGGTGAGGATGCCTCGAAGGAACGGGGTTGCGCCGGCCATGTGCGTGGATCGCTCGGCGACCAGAAGTGCGACCGCGTTGTCAGGATCCCACCGCTCCATCAGCACGGCGGTGGTCCCCAGCAGGATTGGACATTCGAACGCATAGATCGAGCCGCCGATGTGGGCGATGGGGGAGGGAACCAGGAAGACCGATCCCGGCTCGACCAGCCAGTGCGTGCCGATCTGCCGTATCAACGCATGGATCGAATTATGGCTGTGTAGCACGCCTTTGGGGCGACCGGTGGTGCCCGAGGTGTAGAGAATCATGCGCACTGCGTCGGGATCCAGTGCCGGAAGGGGGCCCGGCGAGGCGGTGTCGGGCATCGTGTCGAAGGCGATCTGCCCGGCGAGTGGTTCGCCACGTACCACGACGACGTCAGGCGGATTCGGCATCGCCGCGGTCACCCGCCGGAGCATCGCTGCATAGTCGTGACCGCCGAAGTCGGCTGGTATCAGGATCATTCGCACGTCGGCATCGGCCAGGATGAAGGCCAGCTCGTGGTCGCGCAACGACGGCAGGATCGGGTTGACCACCATGCCCGCCGCCGTCGCCGCGTGGTAGACGATCGCCGCCTCGTGCCAGTTGGGCAGCATGAACGACACGACGCTTCCAATCGGCATCCGGCCGAGCATCGCGGCGGCTAACCGGTTCGCACGGGCGTGCAGCGTTTCGCAGTCGAGACGCACGGACCCGTCTACGAGAACCTGTCGCCCCGGGGTGTCGCGGGCGGCGGCGGCCAGCGCGTCCGCCAGGGTGTCGCGTACCCACAGTCCGGCGGCATAGGCGTCGGTGGCCAACTTGGTGTCCCGCTCTGCGGTGCGCACGCCCGCTAGCCCTTCACCCGTCGCATCGTCATCGAGTGGCGGAACCGCGACCCCGGGTGGGTGTTGACGGTCACCTGGGCGATCTCACCGTCGGACGTCGTGTAGGTGCGTTGCATCTCCAGCGCCGGTGTCCCGGCCTTCACCTTGAGTCGGCCGGCCAGCTCCGGGCCGACCTGGACCGCGGAAATCTCCTGGCGCACCTCGACGACGCTGAGCCCGAACAGATCCTCGATGAGCGGGAAGATCGGTCCACTGTGGTTCTGCAACATCCGGCCGACCGCCGCGAAGGTGCGGTTGATGTAGTACTCGGTTCGACACACCGGGGCGTCCGCGCCGTCGGCGCCGCGGAATCCGCGCACCGCGAGCCATTCGTCGCCCACGGGCAGGCCCGTCCGCTGTGCGAGTTCATCGTCGATGGTCACCATCGCGATCGATTCGATCGCGAAGCGGGCACCCGTCGCGAAGGCCAGCAGGTCGTTGATGGACACCACGTCCTGGACGTAGGCGTGTGACGACGGCCGCGGCACCACCATCGTGCCGGCCCGCGGTCGTGACGACACCAGGTTGTCCTCGCGCAGCCGCCGCAAAGCTTCGCGCACGGTGTAGCGGCTTACCGAAAAGCGTTGGCATAGTTCGTGTTCGGTGGGCAGCTGGGAGCCGACAGGATACACCCCGTCGACGATCTCCTTGCGGAGGGTGCGGGCCACCTGGATGTACCGATGGTCGCCGGAGTCGGCGTGCGGCATCTCAGCCCTTCCGGCGGATGGCCAGCACGCTGCCGTCGGCATCGGCCGAGACGTACAGGGTGCCGTCGGGCGCGGAAGCGATTCCGGCGAAAGGACCCTGGGGACCCGAGAACGGGGGCATCCCCCGCAGCGGTTTAGGGGTTACCCCGGGCGGGGCGCCGACCGGAAGGCCCGAGGCGATCGTGGTGCGGGACCCACTGGCGAGATCGACTTCGATGAGCGACTTGGCATCCGCGTCGACGATGTAGAGGCGGTTACCGTCCACCAGAACTCCCTGCGGAGAACCCAATCCGTCGACCAGCGGCTTGACCTTGCCGCCGTCGACTGTCACCACCCGGCCGCGCTCACTGATCAGGAGGCTGCCGTCCGGCCCGAAAGCCACCCCGACCGGGGTATCCAATCCGGTGGCCAGCACCTCGGTGCGACCAGAGTCCACCGCAACCAGCCGCCCGGTGCCCTGCTCGACGGCCACGATGCCGCGCGGACCGATCGCCACGCCGTAGAGCTGATCCAATCCATCTGCCAGGAAATCGCTTTCGCCTTCGGCCGGGCGGAACCGTGCGACCTGACCGCCCGACGTCGTTACGACGAACTCACCCGGTCCGGCCGCGGTCACCCCTCGCACGAACCCGGGGTAGCCGGGGCTGAACAGCATGCCCAGGGTCTGCAAGTCGCCATCGGCACCCAACGCATAGAAGTAGGTGCCGTCGGCGATGTACAGCCGGCCGTCGGGGCCGACCGTGAGATCGAGCGGCCAGTTCAGCCCGCCGGGTAGTGCGGTGCGGGTCTGCATGCCGTCGAGAACCTCGGTGATCTCACCGGTGAAGTTGGAGACGAAAAGGCGGTCGCCGACGAAGGTGAGGTTGTCCAGTCCCGGGTTGAGATTGGCCAGTACCGTCTGCTCCCCGGTACGCGGATCGATCCGCAGCACCTGGCCGCTGTGCACCTGGGTCGATACCAGTCTGCCGCGGGAATCGAACTTGACCGCATCGGGCACGCCCAGACCGGTCGCCACGACTTCGTGGCTCCCGCCGTCCGGGTTCATGCGCCAGATCTCGTTGGCGCCCATCACTGGGAAGTACAGCAGCCCGTCGGGCCCGACCTCCATCGCGTTCGGCGATGGCACGTTCTCCATCAGGATGCGCGGTTCGCCGCCGGCCGGATCCAGTTCCATCAGCCGGCCGCGCTCACGGCACTCGCCGACGAACAACCGGCCGCGGTGCACCGTGATGCCATTGGCGCAGGGCAGGTCGTCGCGCACGACCCGGGTAGTGCCATCGCCGGACCGCACGCTGACCCTGCCGTCCATCACTTCGGTGGCGTAGAGGTTTCCGGCGTCGTCGAAAGCGACGTCGTCGGGCGCGATGATGTCACCCCCCTTGGCACTGATGGTGTCGACTGATCCGGTGTCGATGTCCAGCGCGCTGATCTGGCTGCCGGTGACCTGCGCGATGTAGAGGCGTCCGTCGGGCCCGGTCCGCAGGCCGTTGGCGCCAAAAAGCCGACTGGCCGCGGTGCGGCGTTCGACGGTCCATCCTGGGGCTGTGGCCGGGGGCTGGGCGAGGCTGAAGCGAGCGGCAGGAGGATGCGGCGACTTCTCTGTCACGGCGTGACCGTACCAAGCAGATTTAGTCCAGACAATAGCGCCGGATGACTTGGCCTAGGCTCTTGACGCCGCTATAACTGCTGCGGAATCATGTTCTCCATTCAGCAGAGTGTAGATAATTGTCCGGACAAGATGGTGACCGAAAGCAGGGTATGACGGATCTCCTCAGGTTCGACGGCCGCATCGTGGTGGTGTCGGGCGCCGGAGGCGGCGGTATCGGAACGGCCGTCACCGAGATGGCGGCGCGGGCCGGTGCGACCGTTGTGGCGGTCAGCCGTTCCCTGGGAAATCTCGATACTCACGTCGGGCCGTTGGTGGCCGAGGGACTGCCGGTCGTGCCGGTGGCAGCGGATGCCGCGACCGACGATGGGATCGCCACGGTGCTGGACACGGTGCGTCGTACCGAGGGGCGCTTGCACGGCTTGGTCAACATCGCCGGCGGCGCGGCGCCCTCGACGTGGATGCCGGCCACCCGGGTCAGCCGCGCCGATTGGCGGCAGTTGTTCGCCGCCAACCTCGAAACGATGTTCTTCATGAGCCAGGCGGTGGCCGCGGAGATTCGCGCGGCGGGCGGCCCCGGCTCGATCGTCTCGGTCTCGTCGATCAGCGGGATGAACACTGCGCCGTTCCACATCGCCTATGGCACGGCCAAGGCCGCGATCGTGGCGGCCACCCGAACCATGGCGGTCGAACTCGCGGCTGCGGACATCCGGGTCAACGCCATCGCGCCGGGAGTGACCGAGACCGCGGCGTCGCGCACCTATGTCGACCCCGATCCCGAGCGGGACCGAGCGGCCATCGCGATGGGACGGCGGGGCCGCCCCGAGGAACAGGCCGGCGCGATCCTGTTCCTGCTCTCCGACCTGTCCAGCTACATCACCGGCCAAACACTGCTCGTCGACGGCGGTCTGGATCTGCGGTGGAGTCACCTGCGTGCGGACAACACGTCGCTGTTCCTCTCCGATGACGACTTCCGTCGCGAAATCAGCAGGCCCTGAAAGGATTCGAGGATGGGCGAACTGGAAAGTGCCGAAGAACTCACGGAGCCGCTGACCATCGGCGTCGAGGCCTACATCTCGCCGGAGTACGCCCGCGCCGAGCGCGACAAGCTGTGGCGCAAGGTCTGGCAGCAGGTCGGCCGGGTCGAGGAGTTGCCCGAGGTCGGCAGCTATCTGACCTACGACATCCTCGACGACTCGATCATCATTGTACGAACGGACGCGCAGTCCTTCGCCGCGCACCACAACGTCTGTATGCACCGCGGCCGTCGGCTGGTCGATACCCCACCGGGTGCGAAACACGCTGTCGGACGGGCCCGTAAGTCGTTCGTCTGTGGATTCCACGGCTGGACCTATGGTCTGGACGGTGCCTGCACCCACATCCGCGAAGAGGCCGACTGGAAGGGTGCACTGAACCCGGCCAACACCCGCCTGCGGCCGGTGAACGTCGACACCTGGGGTGGCTGGCTGTGGATCAACATGGATCCCGACTGCGAACCGCTGGCCGACTTCCTTTTCCCAGCCGCGAAGATCCTCGACCCGTTCGGGTTGGAGAACATGCGGTGCAAGTGGCGCAAATGGGTGCACTTCGACTGCAACTGGAAAGTTGCGCTGGAAGCGTTCAACGAGACGTATCACGTCTTCACCACCCACCCGGAGTTCAACAAGTTCGGTGAGTTCAAGGGCTGGGCGAAAGCGCAGGGACGGCACAGCAACATCGGGTACGACGCGCCCGAGGACATGGCCGAGACCAAGTCGAAGATCAGGCTGGGCACCGGCGATCCGCGGATCTCCACCGCGGAGATGCAGGTGTACACCATGGAGGAAACCAACGCCACCACCACGCAGACGCTGGTCGCGGCGGCCCTGCGACTGGTCGACGAATTGCCCGAGGGCACACCGGCTGACAAGGTGCTCGAGCACTGGCTGGCCTCGGCGCGCCGCGACGACGAGGCGCGTGGGGTGGTCTGGCCGATCATCCCGGCCGACATCCTGGGGCAGAGCGGGACCGCATGGCAGTTGTTCCCCAACTTCCAGATCGGGCAGGGCCTGACCAGTGCGCTCTGTTACAGCGCGCGCCCCGACCCGAACTACGACCCGGACAAGTGCATCTTCGAGGTATCGGTGTTCGAGCTCTACCCGAAAGACGGTGAACCGCAGACGGAATGGGAGTACACCCCGGTGGGTGATCCGCGGTGGCGCAGTGTGCTGCCGCAGGATTTCTCCAATATGGCCGCCGTCCAGCAGGGGATGAAATCGCTGGGTTTCCCGGGTACACAACCGAACCCGTACCGCGAGCGCAGCACCGTCAACCTGCACTACCAGCTGTCGAAGTACATGGGCACCGGGGAACCGCGCCCACGCGAACTGTGATTTCGGCGCGCTTTCCGCCGCTGAGCGAACGTTACCGCGCCGAAATCCCTCAGAAGGAGAACGAGACCAGATGACTGTTGAGTGCGGGCCGACTCCGACACCGACCGATATCGACATCGACGCGCTGCGGGAGAAGTACCGCGTCGAGCGGGAGAAGCGCCTGCGCCCGGAAGGCTCCGCGCAGTATCTGGAGCTCGAGGGCGACTTCGCGGAGTTTTACGAAGTCGACCCCTACACACCCGTGGCGCCGCGTGACCCGATCGCCGAGGATGTCGACGTGGTGGTGCTCGGCGGCGGATTCGCCGGGCTCCTGGCGGGCGCCCACCTGAAAAAGGCTGGCGTCGAGGGGATCCGGGTCATCGAGATGGCCGGTGACTTCGGCGGGGTGTGGTACTGGAACCGGTTCCCCGGAATCCAGTGCGACAACGACGCATACTGCTACATCCCGATGCTCGAAGAGCTGGGCTTCATGCCGTCGAAGAAGTTCGCCGACGGCGCCGAGATCTTTCAGCACTGCCGCAACATCGGTAAGCACTTCGGCCTGTACGACGGTGCCCTGTTCTCCACCCAGGTGCGCGAATTGCGCTGGGAGGACGAGACGCAACGCTGGCAGATCCGCACCGACCGCGGCGACGACATCCGGGCCAGGTTCGTCGTGATGGCGCAAGGCTCCTACAACCGGCCCAAACTGCCCGGCATCCCGGGCATCAAGGACTTTGCCGGCCATGTTTTCCACTCGGCGCGCTGGGATTACGACTACACCGGTGGGAACGCCGACGGTGGCTTGCACAAGTTGGCCGACAAGCGCGTTGCGCTGGTGGGCACCGGCGCCACCGGCATCCAGCTGGTTCCGCATCTGGGCCGCGACGCCAAGGAACTGTTCGTCTTTCAGCGCACTCCGTCATCGGTCGACGCGCGTACGAACCCGCACACCGATCCGGCGTGGGCCGCGTCGCTGCAGCCGGGCTGGCAGGAAGAGCGCAAGCGGAACTTCCACAACTGGTCACCGTTCGTCGGCGTGGTGTTCGGTGAACCCGACCTGGTGTGCGACTTCTGGACCGAGCTCGGACGTAATCTCACCGCCCGGATCGCCACCAGCGAGGATCCGGCTTCGGTGTCGATCGAACAGATCATGGCGTTCCGCGAACAAGAGGATTACAAGATCATGGAACGGCTGCGTCGCCTCGTGGCCGAGATCGTCACCGATCCCGCCACCGCCGAGGCGCTGAAGCCGTACTACCGCTTCATGTGTAAGCGGCCGACGTCCAGCGAGCACTACCTGGCGACGTTCAACCGCCCCAATGTCACGCTCGTGGATGTTTCGGCGTCCAAGGGTGTGGAGCGGCTGACCGAGAAGGGGATCGTCGCCGACGGCGTGGAGTACGAGGTCGACTGTGTGATCTTCGCCAGCGGCTTCGAGATCTCCACCGAGATCAGCCGCCGGTTCGCAATCGACGCGATCGTGGGTCGCGACGGGGTGTCGCTGTTCGACCACTGGCACGACGCCTACAAGACGCTGCACGGCATGACCAGCCGCGGCTTCCCGAACCAGTTCTTCATGGGCTTCATCCAGGGCGGCGTCTCGGCCAACACCACCGCGATGTTCGAGCAGCAGGCCAAGCACATCGCCTACATCATCGCCGAGGCGCAGAACCGCGGTGCGACCACCGTCGAGCCCAGCCAGGACGGCCAGGATGCCTGGGTGGCCACCGTCCGCGAACTGTCCATCGACAACTCGGCATTCGAATTGTCCTGCACGCCAGGATATTATAACAACGAGGGTCGCGGCGGCTCGGAGAACAACGGCGCGTTCCTCGGCGACTTCTATTCGCCCGGGTTTTATGCCTTCGACGACATCCTGGCCGAGTGGCGGGCCAAGGGCGATCTCGACGGCCTGGTGCTCGGAAATTAGATGACACACGCACGATTCGACGACCGGGTCGCCGTCATCACCGGCGCCGGCCGGGGACTGGGCCGCGAATACGCGCTGCTGCTCGCCAGGCTGGGCGCCAAGGTCGTGGTCAACGACGTCGGCGGCGAGCTGACCGGTGAGGGCGCCGACGCCGGGCCGGCCCAGCGGGTCGCCGACGAGATCACCGCTTCGGGTGGGGAGGCGATCGCGTCGACCGACTCGGTGGCGACCGCCGCAGGTGGTCAGGCGATCATCGCCGCGGCCGCCGAGGCGTACGGCCGCCTCGACGTGCTGATTCACAACGCCGGGAATGTCCGGCACGCACCGTTGTCGGACATGACGGCGGAGGACTTCGACGCGGTGCTCGACGTTCACCTGCGCGGCGCCTTTCACGTTGTGCGCGCTGCCTTTCCGCTGATGTGTCAGGCCGGCTACGGCCGGATGGTTCTCACGTCGTCGATCGGCGGCCTGTACGGCAATCACGCGGTGGCCAACTACGCCGCCGCCAAGGCTGGGGTGATCGGTTTGTCGAACGTCGTCGCCCTGGAGGGTGCCGATCACGGGGTGCGCTGCAATGTCATCGTCCCGGCGGCGGTGACCAGAATGGCCGAGGGAATCGATACCTCTGCCTACCCGCCGATGGGTCCTGAGCTGGTCGCTCCGGTGGTCGGTTGGCTGGCGCACGAATCCTGTTCGGTCACCGGGGAAATCCTCACCGCGATCGCAGGGCGGGTGGCCCGGGTCGCCGTCGTGGAGTCGGCCGGGGCCTACCAGCCGGCGTGGACGGTCGACGATGTGGGCGCCCGCATCGACCAAATCCGCGACCTCGCCGAGCCGCTGGTGTTTCCGGTTGTCCCCGACGGTCACAACGCACACATCGGCCACAGCTTCGCAATGGCAAGGGACACAGAATGAGTGGCAGCCGCAGCGGCCCGCTGGCCGGGATCCGCGTCGTCGACCTCACCGCGATGGTGATGGGGCCCTATTGCACCCAGATCCTGGCCGACATGGGGGCCGACGTCATCAAGGTCGAGCCACCGGCCGGTGACGACACCCGCTACGTCTCGGTCGGCCCGGCGCCGGGGCTCAGCGGGGTATTCGTCAACGTCAACCGAGGCAAACGCAGTGTGGTGCTTGATCTTCGCTCAGACGAGGGGCGAGCTGCGCTGCGCGCGCTGATTGCGCGTGCCGATGTATTCATCCACTCGATGCGCGCGAAGGCGATCGCCAAGCTCGGGTTCGGCTACGACGACGTCGCGGCCATCAACCCGTCGATTGTCTACACGAACTGTTATGGGTACGGCCGCCGCGGCCCCGACCGCGACCGTCCGGCCTACGACGACACGATCCAGGCCGAGTGCGGTTTGCCCGCCGTACAGGCCTTGCTCACCGGCGAAGCCAACTATGTCGCCACGATCGTCGCGGACAAGGTCGCCGGACTCACCGCGGTGTATGCGACGACGATGGCGCTGCTTCACCGCGAGCGCACCGGCGAAGGGCAAGAGGTCGAGGTCGCGATGTTCGAGACGATGGCGTCGTTCATGCTCGTCGAACACGCCAACGGCGCGATGTTCGACCCGCCGCTCGGGCCAGCGATATACCACCGGACCGTCGCGCCCAATCGGAAGCCGTACCGCACCAAGGACGGCTACATCTCGGCGCTGATCTACAACGACCGGCATTGGGCCAGCTTCATCAAGGCCGTGCAGCCCGCATGGACCACCGAGCGCTACGCCACGCTCACCGTGCGGGCCGCCGAGATCGACACCGTGTACTCGCTGGTGGCACAGACCATGACCGAACGCACCACCGAAGAGTGGCTGACATTGTTCGTCGAGCTGGAGATTCCGGCCGCACCGCTGAATTCACCGCAGGCGTTATTCGACAACGAACAGCTCAATGCTGTCGGCTTCTTCGAAACGGTGTCCACTCCGCATGGTCCCGTCCGGATGCCGGGTGTGCCGACCTGGTTCTCCCGCACCCCGGGCCGCATCGCCGGTCCGACACCCGAACTGGGGGCCGACACCGAGGCCGTGCTGGCCGAGCTGGGCCTGGGAGTGGAAAGCGCATGAGTCTGAACTTTGACATGGGCACGTCCGCGACGGCATTGCGTTCGCAGCTGCGAGAACTGGTGAATGAACACATTCCGGCGGAGTTCCTCGGCGCGTTCACCGATGACCCCACGGATCTGGGAGTCGCGCAACAGTTTTGCCGGACGTTGGCGGCCAACGAGTTGCTGTGCCCGGCCTGGCCCGAGGAGTTCGGCGGTCGGGGCGCATCGATGTGGGAACAGACCGTGATGCGCGAGGAGATGTGGGCCCACCACGAACCGCGCGGCGCGCAATACATGGGGGTCAACTGGGTGGGACCGATCATCATGCGGCACGGCACCAAAGAGCAGCAGCGCCAGCATCTCCCGGCCATCGCACGTGGTGAAGTGATCTGGTGTCAGGGATTCTCCGAACCGGAGGCCGGCAGTGACCTGGCGTCGCTGCGCACCACCGCGCGCCGGGATGGCGACGGCTGGTTGGTGAGCGGGCAGAAGATCTGGACGTCCTACGCGACGATGGCGCAATGGTGTTTTCTGCTGGCGCGGACGACGAGGGGTGAGAAAAAACAACAGGGTCTGACGATCTTCCTGGTGCCGATGGACGATCCGGCGATCCAAGTCCGCCCGATCCGCACCATGTTGGGCCCTCATCACCTCAATGAGGTCTTCCTCGACGATGTGCGGGTCACCGAGGCAGACGTGCTCGGTACGGTCGATGACGGATGGTCGATCGTGCAGGAGGTGACCTCGTTCGAGCGGGTCGGAATCGCCCGGTACGCGCGGTGTGAACGGCTGCTCGCGGCGGCACCCACGGTGCTCGGCGCCCGATGGGACGACCTGCCCGCGGAGCTGCGCGGCAGGTGGGTGCGGATGCTGACGCATTGCCGCCGTGCGCGTTTGATGGCCTATCGCATCGTGGAGTTGCAGAGCAGTGGGCGGGTGCGCCCCGGCGACGCTGCCGCGTACCGGATCGCCGTCACCAAGTTGGATCAGGACAGCGCAGAGGTGTTGATGGATATCGCGGCCGAGGTGTCGCACGACGATCCGCGGGCGGGGTGGTTTCTCGGCGAGGTCGATGATCACTGGAAGTACTCACAGGCCTCGACGGTGTCGTCCGGCAGTATCGAGATGCAACGCATCTTGTTGTCCCGCTCTCTGCTGGCGGCGGCGAAATGACCGGGATGGTGCTCGACCTCAGCGAGGATGCCAGAGAGTTTGGGCATCAGGCACTTCGGGCGTTGGAGGCCGCGGGCGGCGACCAGCTTGTGCAGCAGGCCGAGGCCAAGCCAGAGATCCGGGAGTCGCTCGTCGGCCCGGTCCTGGCCGGATTGGGCGCCTGGGAACTCGACCCTCGCACCGACGCCGACGGAATGGAAGCTGCGGCGGCACTGTGTCGCAGCGCAGGATACTGGGCGACGCCCTACCCGGTGGCCGAGCGGCTGGCCGCGCCCGCCGATCTCGACGTCGACGGCTTGGTGGTCGTGGCGGAAACCCGACCGTCGGCCGCCCTGGCCGGACTCGAATCCCGCTGGGCTGCGGTCACACTGGACGGCGTGCGTAGCCACGTCACCGGCCGAACCGCGGACGGTCCGGCGTTCGTCACCGAGCTTGAGCTGTCGGCGATCGATGAGAACGGTGCGGCTGACGTAGCCCTGGCGTTGACGCTGCAGTGTTGGACGCTGCTCGGCATGCTGGATCGGGCGATCGAGTTGACCGTTGCACACGTGAGCCTGCGTAAGCAGTTCGGTCAGACGCTGTCGGCGTTCCAGAGCGTGCAGTTCCAGCTCACCGACGCCGAGGTCGAGCGCAGCGGATTGGACATCCTCGCCAAGTACACCCTCTGGAGCGCGGGCAGCGACAGCGCCGATGCGATGAACGATGCTCTCGCCCTGCGGATGTCGGCGATCGAAGCCGCCGAGGTGGTGTTCCGGGTGTGCCATCAACTGCACGGGGCGGTCGGGTTCTGCGACGAGACGACGCTGTCGTGGCTCTCGCGCTACAGCCAGCCGCTGCGGCGCCTGCCCTCGGGCCTGTCCGCGACGCGGGATCTGTTGACGCGCAGAGTCGGCGGCGCGGGACTGAGAGGACTGTTCGTATGAGGGTCGTGGTGATCGGCACCGGCTTCGGAAAGCATGCGGCCGCGCCCGTTTACTCCAGTCTTGGCATGGACGTCGAGGTGATCAGCCCGCGCGATGACCCCGCTGTGCAGCAGGCGATCGCCTCGGACGTCGACCTGGTCTCGGTGCACTCACCGCCGTTCATGCACGTCGATCACGTGAACGCCGCGATCGATCACGGCCACCCCGTACTCTGCGACAAACCGTTCGGCCGCAACGCGGCCGAAGCCGAAGCGATGCGTGACCGCGCTGCCGAAGCAGGGGTGCTGAACTTCCTGAACTTCGAGTTCCGCTTCACCGAGGCGTGGGCGAAGCTCAAGCAGCTGGCCGACGACGGAACGATCGGTACACCAGCGCATCTGAATTGGTCGTTCCACGGAAGCGGAATGCGCGGGCGCCCGTATGGCTGGATCAACGACCGTGAGCGCGGCGGCGGTTGGATCGGTGCCTACGGCTCTCATCTGATCGACTTCACGCGGTGGTTGTTCAACAGCGAGGTCGCCGACTGCGGCGGCGTGACGCGGATCGATGGGTCACCGCCCGAGGCGACCGCCGAGGACGCCTACTCGGCGTGGTTCAGGATGGCCAACGGCTGCACCGCAGCGCACGATACCGGCTTCGCCGGGGCTGTTCCCCTCGCGCCGCGTGCGACGCTGCTCGGCAGCGGCGGCTCCATTGAGCTGACGGCAGACACCACACTCGTGGTGTACCGGCCCGGCGAAGATCCGCAGACGTACGAATTTCCAACTGCGCCACGGCGGTCGCCGCCTCCTGCGTTGTCGTCGTTCCTCGGTCAGGTCATCGAGGCGATACGGGCCGGCACGCAGATCACTCCGTCGTTCGACGACGGTGTGGCCGTAGCCCACGCCATGGACCAGCTACGGGCCAAGTCATGACCGACCTGGGCGACTTCCGCGCCGAAGTCCGCACCTGGTGCGAAACCCATGTGCCGACCGACTGGCGGGCCAACCAGATCAACGCCTCCGAAGCCGAATTCGTCGCTTTCCAGAAGGCCTGGTTCGCCGAACTGCACGCCGCCGGCTTCGCGGTGCCGCATTGGCCGGCGCGGTGGGGCGGCGGGATGCCGGTCGACCAGCAGATCGTGCTGTATTCCGAGCTCGCCGCCCACGACGCCCCCCGACTGGTGCTGGCTTTCGTCGGCATCCACCACGCCGCATCCACCCTGTTGGTCGCCGGCACCGAGGAACAACGCCAGCGGCACCTGCCTGCGATTCTGGACGGCGAGATCTGGGTGCAGGGGTTCTCCGAGCCCGAAGCCGGATCCGATCTGGCGAGCCTTCGCACCACCGCCCGCCGGCTCGACGACACCTATGTGGTCAACGGTCAAAAGATCTGGGCCAGTGGGGGATTGCACGCGGACTGGTGCCTGTTGCTGGCTCGCACCGACCCCGACGCGCCGAAGCGACGGGGGATCGCCTACTTCCTGCTCGACATGACCACGCCGGGTATCGAGGTTCGGCCGATCCGTAACGCGGTCGGCGAATCGCACTTCTGCGAGATCTTCCTCGACGACGTGGTCATTCCGGCGGTCAACCTGATCGGAGCGGAGAACGAAGGCTGGCAGGTTGCGCAGGCGACGTTGGGCGCCGAGCGCGGGATGACGATGCTGGAGTTGGCCGAGCGGCTCGGCAATGCCGGCTTCCGGTGGCTGGTCGACGCCTGCCAGCCGATCGAAGATGCACTGATTGCCGATCGCCTGGCACAGTTCGAGATCGAGATCGCCGGGCTGCGCGGGTTGTGCCGGGATTTGGTGCTACGCAGCGAGACAGGGGCCACCGGTGCGGCCGATGCATCGGTGGTGAAGCTGTTCTACAGCGAACTGCTGCAGCGAATGACCGATTTCGGCGCCGAGATCGGTGGGCTGGCCGCCCACACGACGCTCACCAAGCCCGCGTCGAGCGGTTGGGAGTCCGGGTCGTGGATGCTGGACTTCATCGGCTCCTGGGAGTGGACGATTCCGGGTGGCGCCAGCGAGATTCAGCGCACCATCATCGCCGAGCGCGGTCTCGGCTTACCGCGTGAGCCGAGTGCGGCTCAATGATAGGACAATTCGACGAGTTCCATGCCGAACTCCGGAAGGTGGCCGGTGACCTGCTGGCCAAGGACAGGGCGGTCGAGTGGGACGTTCTCGCCGATGCGGGCTGGACCGGACTCGAAGTGCCGGAACACTTGGGCGGCGCCGGTGCGACGTTCGCCGAGGTCGCCGTGATCTGCGAGGAGATGGGCCGCGCCGCCAGCACCACCAGCTTTCTCGGCAGCGCCGTGCTGGCGGTCGGTGTGCTGAACAACTTGCAGCCCAGCGAGACTCGCGAGCGGTTGCTTTCCGACATCGCTTCCGGCGCAACCCGGGTGGCCCTCGCGTTCGAGCCGTTCGACTTCGTGCCCGACGCTGAAGGAGCCGACACGGTTCTGGTGGTCACCGACGACGGGGTCGCCGAGGCGACTGTGACCGTCACCCCCCAGCCGGTGCTCGACGAGACGCGCCGGCTGGCCCGCGTAGCGGTCGAACAGTGCTCGGACGTAGTGAGATTCGCCGACGAGTCCGTCATACGCCGACTTCACGAGCGAGCCGCCGTCGCCGTCGCCTGTGACAGCCTGGGCGTGGCCGAAGCGATGCTCGCCGCGACGGTCGCCTACGTGAAGGTGCGACACCAGTTCGACCGACCGATCGGCTCGTTCCAGGCCGTCAAGCACGCCTGCGCCGACATGTACGTGGACATAGCGGTGTCCCGCCAATTGGTGGACGCTGCCGTGCACGCCGTCGCCGAGGACCGGCCCGATGCCGGCGTGGCAGCCGCGATGGCGAAGTCATACGCCTGCGGCATCGCTGTCGACGTCGCAGGCAAGACCATGCAACTGCATGGCGGTATCGGCTACACGTGGGAGAGCGGCATCCACGTCTACCTCAAGCGCGCCGCGCTGAACCGTTCGCTGTTCGGCTCGCCCGCAGCACATCGTCAACAACTCGCTCAACGCTATCTGTAACGGAAACAAGGAGTTTCGCATGGGTGTACCAGTCTACAAACGCATTCTCGACCTGTTCGAGGCCGAGGGTGTGAACACACTGTTCGGCATCCCGGACCCGAACTTCGTGCACATGTTCACCGAGGCCGATGCCCGCGGCTGGTCGGTCGTGGCACCGCACCACGAGCTGAGCGCCGGCTTCATGGCCGAGGCGGCCTCCCGGATGACCGGCAAGCCGGGCCTGTGCATCGGCACGCTCGGCCCCGGCATGGCCAACATCGCCGGCGCCATCCAGTGCGCGCTCGTCGAGAACTCGCCGGTCATTTTCCTCGGCGGGCAGCGGGCCCGCGTCACCGAGCGCCGGGTGCGCCGCGGCCGCATCCAATTCGTCCAGCAGGAGCCACTTTTCGCCGCATCGGTGAAGTACAGCAGCTCCATCGAGTACGCCGACCAGACCGACGAGATCATCCACGAGGCGATCCGCAAGGCGATGTCCGGTACCCCGGGACCGACCTACGTCGAGTTCCCGTCGCACGTGATCCTCGAGGAGCTCGACGTCGAAGCCGCCCCGCCGCCGTCGGCCTACCGGCTGGTGAACCAAGGCGCGGGCAGCCGCGAGGTAGCCGAGGCGGTGAAGCTCATCCGCGAAGCCAAGAGCCCGGTTTTGCTGGTCGGTCACGGCGTGCACACCTCCCGCACCCAGCACGAAGTCAAGGAACTGGCCGAGCTGATGGCCTGCCCGGTGATCCAGACCTCTGGCGGCACATCGTTCATTCCCGGGCTGCAGGACCGCACGTTCCCGTACCTGTTCTCTCCGGCTGCGAACGAGGCCGTCGAGGAATCAGACCTCTGTGTCGCGTTGGGAACCGAGCTCGGCGAGCCCATGCATTACGGGAAAACCCAGCACTGGGCCGCCAACAACGCGAACCGCAAGTGGGTGATGGTCGAGCAGGACCCGACCGCCATCGGCGTCAACCGGCCCGTCGACGTGGCCTTGGTCGGTGACCTGCGCGGCGTCGTACCGCAATTGGTCGAGGCGCTGCGGGACAACCCACGTTCCCCGTCGGCCAACCTCGACAACCTGATCAAAGCCGACGCCGGCGAGCTGGTTCGGGTCGCCGAGGAGGCGCCGAGCGGACGCACCCCGGTACACCCGGCGCGCTACGTGGTCGAGGCGACCAAGGCGTTCGACGAACTCGACGACGGCATCCTGGTGCGTGACGGCGGCGCGACCGTGATCTTCCAGTGGACCTATTCGCAGACCAAGCCGCGCGACGTGATCTGGAACCAGAACTTCGGTCACCTCGGCACGGGGCTGCCCTACGCCGTCGGCGCCTCAGTGGCCGAGGGTGGTAAGCGCCCGGTCATGCTGCTCACCAGCGACTCGGCGTTCCTGTTCCACATCGCCGAACTGGAGACCGCGGCGCGGCAGAACCTGCCGCTGGTGTGTGTGGTCGGCGTCGACCACCAGTGGGGCCTCGAGGTGGGTGTCTACAAGCGGACCTTCGAGCAGCCGTCGCCGCAGCCGGGCGTGCACTGGAGCAAGGACGTCCGGATGGACAAGATCGCCGAGGGCTTCGGGTGCCACGGCGAGTACGTGGAGAAAGAAGAGGAGATCGGCCCGGCGATAGCGCGCGCCTATGCCAGTGGCAAAGTCGGAGTGGTGCACGTGTGCATCGACCCGAAGGCGAACTCCGAGGAGATGCCCAAGTACGACCGATTCAGGACCTGGTACGCCGAAGGCACCCAATAACTCGCCCGGATTGAGGAGGATGTGACCATGCGTGAATATTTGAAGTTCTACATCGATGGCCAATGGGTCGACCCGGACGAGCTGAAGACCCTCGACGTCGACAACCCGACCACCGAACAGGTCGGCGGCAAGATCGCCATCGGCGCCGCAGCTGACGTCGATAAGGCCGTCAAGGCCGCCCGCAAGGCATTCATCGCGTGGTCGGAGTCGACCCGTGAAGAGCGCCTCGACGTGCTTGAGGCGGTGCTCGCGGAGTACCAGAAGCGCGCCGGTGATCTCGGGGACGCGGTGCATGAGGAGATGGGTGCGCCGCCATCGCTCGCGTCGGGCTCGCAGGTCATGATGGGCATGCTTCAGCTTTCGACTGCCATAGATGTCTTGAAGAACTACTCCTTCGAGGAGCAGAAGGGCGCCACCCTGGTGGCCAAAGAGCCGATCGGTGTCTGCGGGCTGATCACGCCGTGGAACTGGCCGATCAACCAGGTCGCCTGCAAGGTGTTCCCGGCCCTGGCCGCCGGCTGCACGATGGTGCTCAAGCCGTCGGAGGTCGCGCCGTTCAGCGGGCAGATCTTCACCGAGGTCATGGACGCGGCAGGCGTACCGGCCGGGGTCTACAACATGGTCTTCGGCGACGGCCCGGGCGTCGGCACGGCGCTGTCCAGCCATCCCGGCATCGACATGGTGTCGTTCACCGGATCGACGCGGGCGGGTATCGAGGTCGCGCGCAACGCCGCACCCACAGTCAAGCGCGTCGCTCAGGAACTCGGAGGCAAGAGCCCGAACATCGTGCTCGACGACGATGCGTTCACCCAGAGCGTCGCAGCCGGTGTTTCGGTGATGATGGTGAACTCCGGCCAGAGCTGTAACGCACCGTCGCGGATGCTGGTGCCGAATTCACGGCTCGACGAGGCTGTCACGGTGGCTCGTGCAACTGCCGAGAGTGTCAAAGTGGGTGACCTGTCGGACAATTCAGCGATCGGTCCGGTGGCCTCGAAAATGCAGTTCGAGAAGGTCCAGGGATTGATTCAAAAGGGTATCGAGGAGGGGGCGACGGTGGTGGCCGGCGGCCCCGGCCGCCCGGACGGCGTGGACACCGGTTACTACGTGCGTCCGACCGTGTTCGCCGACGTCAACAACGACATGACGATCGCCCGTGAGGAGATCTTCGGGCCCGTGGTGTGCATCCTCGGCTATGACGACGTGGACCAGGCCATCGAGATCGGCAACGACACCGACTACGGACTCTACGGCTACGTCTCGGGAGCCGATCTTGACCAGGCACGCGCGCTGGCCCGCCGGATTCGCGCCGGCACGGTGACCATCAACCACGCGTTCGACATCACCGCGCCGTTCGGTGGATACAAGCAGAGCGGTAACGGTCGCGAATGGGGTGAGGAAGGGCTGGACGAGTTCCTCGAGTCCAAGGCCATCCTGGGCTTCGCGCCGGCCGGCACGGGGGAGTAGCGCGGTCGTCGTTAGCTTCGGCAGTCATGCGAGTGCTGGTGCAACGGGTCACCTCGGCGTCGGTGTCGGTAGGTGGTGACGTGGTCGGCGAGATCCGGCCGTCCGGTCAGGGGCTGCTGGCCCTGGTGGGCGTCACCCATTCCGACACCGACGCCATTGCCAACCGGATGGCTGAAAAGCTCTGGCAGTTGCGGATTCTCGACGACGAGCGGTCGGCCGCTGACGCCGCCGCACCGATCCTGGTGATCAGTCAGTTCACGCTGTACGCCAGCACGGTGAAGGGGCGCAGGCCGAGCTGGAACGCCGCGGCGCCGGGCGCGGTCGCCGAACCGCTCGTTACATTGTTCGCCAATGCGCTGCGGGAGTTGGGCGCCCAGGTCGAGACTGGGCTGTTCGGTGCCGACATGCAGGTCGAGTCGGTCAACGACGGCCCGGTCACGCTGCTGTTGGAGCTGTGACTCCCAGCGTCCGAAGCGGTTTGCCCGCGGTCTCGCGCAGCGTCAGTATCGTGACCAGCGACACGACCGCGGCGATGATCACGTAAATTGCTGCGGCGTAAGAGTTACCGGTACGAGCAGCTAGCAGCGTCACCACGTAGGGTGTGGTGCCGCCGAACACGGCCACCGAGACGTTGTAGCCGATCGACAGTCCGCTGTAACGCAAGCGGGTGGTGAACAACTCGGCCGCGACCGCCAGCGATACCGAGACGAACACCGCCTCGATGGCGGCCAACAGGCAGTGGGCCGCAACGGCGTAGGGCAGCGATCCCGTGTTCAGCATCAAGAACGCCGGATACGACAGCACCACGAAGCCGACCGCGCCGGCGATCAGCAACGGACGCCGTCCGATCCGGTCGGATAGTGCCGCCAATGGCAGGATGAGGACCAGCGCCACGACGCTCGCTGTAGTGATCGAGACGAACGATGCCGTCTTGGAGAAGTGCAGGGTCTTGATGAAATAGGTTGGCAGATAGGTGAACACCACGTAGAAGGCGACGTTGTGGATGATCATCAGCCCGATGACTTGCAGAATCGGCGCCCACGTCGTGGTGACGGCCTCCCGCAGCGGCGACGCGGCGACCTCGTCAGCCTCCGACAGTTCGGCGAACGCGGGGGTGTCCTGGAGGCGTAGCCGGATGTAGAGGCCGACCAGGCCCAGCGGGCCGGCCAGCAGGAACGGTATCCGCCACCCGTAGCTTTCCATCGCGCCAGCGGGGAGCAGCGCCGTCAGCAGGGTCACCGTGACCGAGCCCACCAGAAAGCCCAACACGGCCGACCAGACAAGGAACCCGACCACCAGCCCACGCCGGCGATCCGTCGAGAATTCGGCGAGATAGCATGCGCCGCCGCCATATTCACCGCCGGAGGAGAAGCCCTGCAGGCAGCGCAACAGCAGCAGCAGGAACGGGGACGCCACACCGACGGAGGCGTAGGTGGGCAGCAGACCGATCAACAATGTCGAGCCGGACATCAACAGGATCACCAGGGCCAGCACCCGCTGGCGACCGATGCGATCACCCAGTGGACCGAAGAAGAACCCGCCCAGCGGCCGCATGAAGAAGGCGGCGGCGAAGATCGCGAACGTGTTCAACAGCGCGGCTGTTTCGTTGCCGGGCGGGAAGAACTTGATCGAAATGATGGTCGCGAGAAAGCCGTAGATCGCGAAGTCATACCACTCCACGGCGTTTCCGATCGACGCACCGACGATCACCCGACGAAGGGGCGGCGTGTTCGCTAAGTGCTCACCGGTGGGCAATGTTTCTCTCCTGCAATCGAAGTCATCAGCACGATAACGACATGCACTCGCGCATTCGTGGATTGGCGGCAAATCGACGGGATAAGCTCCATTGGCAGGGATGGGAGGTCGACCAATCGACGACGACTCGGAGCATATTGACGCCGGCGTCCCCGAAGACGTTCGGCATGCGGTGATGACCGCCGCCTACGACGAGTTGACGCGGTGGGGCTTGGAGCGGTTCGACGTCCCGACGATGTGTTCTCGTCACAAGATCGACGCATCTCTGATAACGAAGTATTGGGGAGACGGAAGTCGGCTCGCACTCGAGGCGCTCCTGTACTGGAGCAACGACGTCCTCACCGCACCGGACACCGGATCTCTGCGCACCGATCTGCAGGCCCTGGCCACCATGGTGGCGCAGCAGGTCAACGACACCGTCGGCCGCGGCCTCCTGCGAGCGATGGTGGTCGACGACCGCGCCGCCTTCGCCGACGACACCCGGATGGTGTTTTGGATGAGGCGATTCGCCAGTATCCGCGCGGTGTTCGATCGCGCCGCCGCGCGCGGCGAACTGCGAGAGGGTGTCGACACGATCGCCGCGATGCAACTCGTCCTCGCCCCGATCAACGTGCGGGCGCTGTACACCCGGGAGCCGATCGCCGAGCACTACTGCGCCGCGATCGCCGACCTGGTCTGGCACGCTATCGCGAAGCGTTGAGGTAGCCGTCAGGAATAGCCCGCCCGGCGACGGTTAGCAGTGTCCGGCCGGTGGTACCTGACGACGGTGAGCGCACCCGTGGACGTGGTGGTCGTGGGGTCCGGCCCGAACGGACTTGCGGCCGCCGTCATTGCCGCTGCCGCCGGTTTGTCCGCGCAGGTACTGGAATCCGAGTCCACCCCGGGTGGTGGTTGCCGCACCGAGGAGTTGGACCTCGGCGTGCCGTTGCTGCATGACGTGTGCTCGGCCGTGCATCCGATGGCGGTGGCTTCACCGTTTTTCGAACAGTTCGATCTCCCTGCGCGCGGCGTCGATTTGCAGCACCCGTCGATCGCTTTCGCCCAACCGCTCCTCGACGGCCGAGCCGCGGTGGCCTATGAAGATCTCAACCGCACGGTCGGCGAGTTGGCAGAGGATGGCGCCCAGGAAGGTCGGACCTATCGGCGGGTCATGGCTCCCCTCGTCGAGGGCTGGGCGACCGTCCGCGATCTCGGGCTCTCCGACGTCCGCAGCCTGCCGGCCAGTGCGGCGCGGCCGTCGGGGCTGGCAGAGGCGGCAGCGCTGGCGGCGCGCGCGCTCGAGTTGGGCACCCCGCTGTGGGATCGGCTTACCAGGGCGCCGCGCGCGGGTGCACTGCTCACCGGGGTTTCCGCCCACGCCAACGTCGAGATCCCTTCGCTGGCCGGTGCCGCTACGGCGCTGCTCCTCGGAACGTTGGCGCACAGTCACGGATGGCCGATACCCATCGGCGGTAGCCAGTCGATCACCCAGGCACTGCTGACCGACCTTGCCGCGCGAGGGGTCGAGGTCGTCACCGATTGCCAGATCACCGACTCCGCGCAGCTGCCGCCGGCGCGGGCCTACCTGTTCGACACTTCGCCATGGACCCTGACGCAGGTGTTCGGGTCTCGACTGCCCGAGAACTACCGATCGGCGCTCGGACGGTTCACTCCCGGAAACGGGGTGGCGAAGGTCGACTTCGCGCTGTCGGGGCCGGTGCCGTGGACCGACCCTCGGCTGGCCGAGGCCGGCACTCTTCACATCGGGGGCAGCCGCGAGGAGATGAAGCAGGCGGAGAAGGACACCGCGGCCGGCCGGCACAGCGCGACCCCGATGACGCTGGCCAGCCAGCCCACCGTGGTGGATTCCACCCGGTTCGGGTCCGGCGGAACTCGGCCGCTGTGGACGTACGCCCACGTGCCGAACAGCTCGACCCACGATATGACCGAGGCGGTGACCGCACACATCGAACGGTTCGCGCCCGGCTTCCGCGATGTCGTGATCGGCTCACGCTGCATCCCGGCCGCCGCGATGGCTGGGCACAACCCGAACTACGTCGGCGGCGATATCGCGGTGGGCACGGTGTCGATGTACCGCATCCTGGCCCGCCCGGTGCCGCGGTGGAACCCGTACCGCACGCCACTGGGCAACGTATATCTGTGCTCAGGGGCCACGCCACCGGGGCCGGGCGTGCACGGAATGTGTGGCATGCACGCTGCCGCCCGAGTCCTGAGCGAGCAATTTGGTATTCGGGAGCTGCCCGACATCGGGCCAGGAATCTTGATCTGATGCAACAGTTGCTGCACAGCAACCAATTAAACATTCTGTGAGGATGTGCGGACGCCGGATGGATCTGGCCCGTGGCCGGGTAGCCCGTGGCCATGACGCCGAGCACGCCCGAACCGTGGACACTGCGTGACTATGCGTTCATTGCCGACGGCGAACGCGGAGTGCTCATCGGGCCGCACGGCGAATACGCGTGGATGTGCGCGCCGCACTGGGACAGCGATGCCGTTTTCAGCTCGCTGATCGGTGGTGGTGGCAGCTACACCGTGACCCCGGCCGCCCCGTCGGTCTGGGGCGGGTATTACGAGCCCCACTCCCTGATCTGGCGGTCCCGCTGGGTGACGACCTCGGGGATCACCGAATGCCGCGAGGCGCTGGCTTACCCCGGCCGCCCTGAGACCGTGGTGGTGCTGCGCCGCATCGAGGCGATCCGCGGCGACGCCCGCCTCGATGTCCTGTTGCAGCCCGCCGCCGCGTTCGGCCACAAGCACATGCGCAACATCCGTCGCGACGACGCCACCGGCACGTGGTCGGCCACCGTCGGGTCGTTGCGGATGCGCTGGTCCGGCGCCCCGGACTCGCAGATCATCGGCGACGGCCCCGCTGAGCGCGCGTTGAGCACCACCGTGGTGCTGCACGAGGGCGACAGTCTGGACCTGGTTCTCGAACTCTCTGAACGCGAACTGCCGACCCGCCCGGTGGTCGCCCCGCAAGCCTGGGCGGATACCGAAAAGAACTGGGCGGAAGCCATTCCGCGGTTGGGCCGCACGGTCGCGCCCCGCGATGCCGAACACAGCTACGCGGTGATGCGGGGGATGACGACAGCCACCGGCGCGATGGTTGCAGCCGCCACCATGAGTCTGCCCGAACGCGACAACGAGGGCGCCAACTACGACTACCGGTACGCCTGGATCCGCGACCAGAGCTACGCTGGTGTCGCCGTCGCCGCCGACGGTCCCCATGAATTGCTCTGCACAGCAGTGAATTTCGTCTCCGATCGCCTTCTCGCGGACGGTCCGAAGCTGATGCCGGCCTATACCGGCACCGGCTTGGCGGTCCCGGAGCAACGGAAACTCGATTTGGACGGGTATCCCGGCGGCTACGATCTGGCCGGAAATCACGTCTGCGATCAGTTCCAGCTCGACATGTTCGGCGAAGTGCTGTTGTTGTTCGCCGCCGCCAGCCGCCATGATGTGCTGACCAGTGATGCTCTGACCGCGATCGACGTCGCGGTCCGTGCCATCGAAGACAACCTCGACCGGCCCGATGCGGGTATCTGGGAACTCGAGAACCGACTGTGGGCACATTCGCGGCTCGCCTGCGCCGCGGGGTTGCGTGCGGTGGCCGCCACCGGCGCGGCCCGGGATCCGGGCCGGCTGAGCACACTTGCCGACCGGATCGTGGCCGACACCTCTTCGAACTCCCTGCATCCAACCGGACGCTGGCAACGCGCACCCGACGACGAGCGGGTGGACGGCGCACTCCTGTTGCCCGCCTTGCGCGGCGCGGTCCCTCATGGCGACCCGCGTTCAGTGGCCACATACCGTGCCGTCGAACGCGAACTCAGCCGCGACTACTACGTCTACCGGTACCGCTCCGAGCGTGGACTGGGCACCCACGACAGCGCATTCCTGTTGTGCGGCTTCGTCATGGCGTTGTCCGCTCAGCAGCAGGGCCACACCGTGGATGCGTTCCGGTATTTCGAACGCAACCGGGCCGGCTGCGGAACACCGGGTCTGTTCTCCGAGGAGTACGACATCCGACAGCGCCAGCTGCGCGGCAACCTGCCGCAAGCCTTCGTCCACGCCCTGATGTTCGAGGCGTCGGTCACGCTCGCGCAGAGCGTGCCAGACAACGAGAGGAATGATTCATGAGTAGGTCGGTCAAGGGAAAGACGGTCGTCGTCACCGGTGCCAGCGCGGGCATCGGGCGCGCGGTGGCCCGTCAATTCGGTCAGGCAGGCGCCAACGTCGCGCTGCTGGCGCGTGGGCACAGCGGACTGAAGGCGGCTGCCGCCGAGATCGAGAAGGCTGGCAGCCGAGCACTTGTCGTCCCCACGGACATGGCGGACTACCAACAGGTCGATGCGGCCGCGCAGACTGTCGAGTCCGAACTGGGGCCGATCGACATCTGGGTGAATGTTGCCTTCACGTCGGTGTTTGCGCCGTTCCACGAGATCACCCCCGATGAGTTCAAGCATGTCACCGAGGTGACCTACCTGGGCTTCGTCTACGGGACGATGGCGGCGCTGCACCGAATGCGGCCGCGCAACGCCGGAGCGATCGTTCAGGTCGGGTCGGCGCTCGGCGGTCGGGGCATCCCGTTGCAGTCGGCGTACTGCGGAGCCAAGCACGCCGTCAACGGCTTCACCGAGTCGCTGCGCACCGAACTGCTGCACGACCACAGCAATGTCCACGTCACCGTGGTGCAGATGCCCGCGGTCAATACCCCGCAATTTTCCTGGGTGCTGTCCCGGCTGCCGAAGCATCCACAACCGGTACCGCCGATCTACCAACCGGAGATCGCCGCCCGCGCCGTGCTGTTCGCAGCCAAACACCCTCAGCGCAAACAATTCTGGGTGGGCGCCAGCACTGTGGCGACTCTGCTGGCCCAACGCGTCGCACCGCGGGTGCTGGATCAGTACCTCGCACGAACGGGCTACAAGTCGCAGCAGACCGACACACTGGCGCCCCGCACCGACCCCAACATCTGGCAGCCCAGAGACGACGAACCCGGTGCCGATCACGGTGCTCATGGCGCCTTCGACGACCGATCCCACGCCCACAGCCCGCAGTGGTGGCTGAGGGAACACGCTGCGCCGATCGCCGCGGTGGTCGGGGGAGCGACGGCGGTGGCAGTAGCCGCTCAGCGACGGTAATGACCCGATCAGACTGCAAATTGGACGATTCCGCACGACCTGCCTGTGAGAAACCCGCTGAACGGTTTCGGACCCGGGCATCGGGGCAACACAGGCCGGGAGAGCCGCCTGTGGTGCCGATCACACCAGGCGGCGGGGAGGGACGACGATATGGCTGAACGAGGTGCGCAGCCACCGGTTCCCCGGGGCCGCCGACTGTTCTTACGCGCGGTGCGGCATCTGTTCAGCCCGCTGCGCCCAGACGACTACTTGGAGATGGTGAATCCGTTATGGACCACCAGAGAGTTGCGGGGCCGCGTGGAACGCATCGAGCCACAGGGCTCCGAAGCGGCAAGTGTCTTGATCCGGCCGAGCTACGAATGGCCGGGGCACAAGCCTGGCCAGTATGTGCGTCTTGGTCTGGTCATTGACGGGCGCTATCACTGGCGGGCGTATTCGCTGACCTCCGATTCGCAGCCAGAGGACGGTTTGATCAGCGTCACGCCCAAGAAGGTCGACACCGGCGTCGTATCGCCGTACCTCGTGCACAAGATTCAGCCCGGCGACGTGGTACGTCTCGGTGACATCGAAGGCGTCTTCACACTGCCGGAACCATTGCCCGCAAAAATGCTGTTCATCAGCGCCGGTAGCGGCATCACCCCGATCATCAGCATGCTCCGCAGCCTCGACCACCGCGATGGGCTGCATGACGTGGTGGTGCTGCACTCCGATCGACACCGCGACCACGTGATGTTCCTGTCCGTGCTGGAAGATCTGGAACGCCGCCACGACGGCGTCCGGCTGGATGTCCGCCTCACATCCGAACGCGGCAGATTCTCACCCGACGAACTCGAGCAGGTGTGCCCGGACTGGCGCGAACGAGAAGCGTTCTGCTCGGGGCCAGGAGAGCTACTCGACGGTCTCATCGACTTCTGGCAGGACAACGGCGACCCCGAGCGGCTGCACTTCGAACGGTTCCAGCCCAAGATCGGCGGCAATCCCGGCGAAGGCAAGGGCGGGAAGGTGGCGTTCACCGAAAGCGGCGTCACCGTCGACTGTGCCAGTGGCACACCGATTCTGGAGGCCGGTGAACAAGCCGGACTCAACCTCGCGTACGGCTGCCGGATCGGGATCTGCCACACCTGTGTGGGCACGGTGAAATCCGGCAAGGTGCGCGACCTGCGCTCGGGCGATGTCAGTGAACCGACGGGTCAAGACGTCCGCATCTGTATCCACACCGCCGAAGGCGACCTCGAACTCGAATTGTGATCGAAAGGAATAACATGACCACCGCCGTCCAGAGCCCGTTTGCGCACCTGACCGATCGAGAGCTCGAAAAGCTCGCCACGGAGTTCGACGCCATCCACGATGAGGTCTTCGCCGAACTAGGTGATCGCGATCGTCGCTACATCAAATCCGTGATCACCGCGCAACGCCAGATCGTGGTGGTCGGCCGGGTGTTGTTACTCGCCTCTCGCTCGAAGACCGCCTGGGTACTCGGCACGGCGTGTTTGAGCATGGCGAAGATCCTCGAGAACATGGAACTGGGTCACAACATCCTGCACGGTCAATGGGATTGGATGAATGATCCTGACGTCCACTCGTCGGTATGGGACTGGGATACCGCGTCCACCGCCAAAGCCTGGAAGCATTCACACAACTACATCCATCACACCTACACCAACATTCGCGGAAAAGACCGCGACCTCGGTTACGAGATCATGCGCATCGATCCGAATCAGCCGTGGCACCCGGTGTGGCTGGCGCAGCCGCTGTTCAACTTCTTGCTGATGATGCTCTTCGAGTGGGGAGTTGCCGTGCATGACATCGACTTTCGTGCTGCGCAACGCGGTGAAAAGCCCTGGTCTGAAGTTCGCTCGGAGTTGAAGGGAATCACCGGCAAGGCGCGCGCGCAGATCGTCAAGGACTACTTGGGCTGGCCGACGATCAGTGCGGGGGCGTTCGCGCTGACACAACTGGCTCTGCGCGGCAGGCTCGATCAACCGGCGCATTCGCGCATCGGCCGGCGAATCCGTCAACTGTCTGGCGGCCGCGGGGGTTCGGCGGCAACCTTCCTCGACCGGGTACTGCCCGGGGTGGAGAGCACGTTCTTGCGCACGCTGGGTGCGGACATGCTCGCCAATGTGATCCGCAACGTGTGGTCGAACGCCATCATTTTCTGTGGGCATTTTCCCGACCAGACATACACATTCAGCGAAGACGATGTTGCCGACGAGACCCGCGGGGGCTGGTACGTGCGGCAATTGGTCGGTGCGGCGAACATCGACGGAAGCCCGCTCTTCCATCTCATCAGCGGCAACCTCGGATACCAAGTCGAGCATCACCTGTATCCCGATATGCCCAGCAGCCGGTACTCCGAGATCGCACCCAAAATCAAAGACATCTGTGAGCGCTACGAACTTCCATACAACTCGGGACCGTTCTCCAAACAGTGGCTCTCGGTGCAGCGCACCATCATTCGGCTGTCCTTTCCCGGCGGCAAGCCGCGCCCCAAGCCCGGGCCGTATCGCGGCGACGGCGCCCAGTCGCCGACGGGACCCAGTGAGGCGCGTCGATTCCGTGAGCGGGTGCCCGCCGAGCATCCGGACGCCGGTCCGGAGCACGAATCGGGCGGCGTGGCCGTCCAGCCGCCGCCGCGCGGGGATGACTGACAGCTCGTTACGCCAAGTACCCGTGGACTTCGAGATGTGCCGCGGGTTCACCGCCCGCAGCGGTGAAGGCGTTGAGGGTCCGAACCAGGCCACGCCTCTCGCGTGGCGGCATGTTCGCGACGATGCGGGCGATCGCTGAGCGCCGGTGCGCGGTGACGGCCGAGACGATCTCGTGTCCACGGGAGGTCAGTTCCACTACGAGTTCACGCCGTGAGTCGGGATGCGCCTGCCGGTTGATGAGCCCAGTGGCGACCAACCGCTCGATCATGCGTCCGGTGGTCGACGGTTGCACATCCAGCCAGCCGGCCAAAGTGGTGAGGTTCATCCGGCCTCGCCCTGACAGGATCACCAGCGTACGGAACTGAGGGATGGTGATCGTGTCGTCCACCTGAGCAATCGAGCGGGCCGATACCGCGATCAAAAGTCGCGACGCGGTCAGCAGCCCATCGGTGATGGCGTCGACTGAATCTTCAGTGACCGCTTCGTCATCGGTCGTCATCGATCCTCCAGGACGTATCGACTCGTTGCCTTGGCGTGGAGACGAGAAATTGGGTCTACTGCAATTGTTGCATAGTGCTATGGTTTCTCCAGCGGCGCGCGTCGCATCCGGAAGGGCGCACACGCGCTCGATGGAAGGCGCACGGATGCGAATCGCAATCAGCGGCGCCGGAGTGGCCGGACCGACACTCGCGTACTGGTTGCACCGGACCGGCCACCAACCGACGGTGATCGAACGAGCACCGCAATTCCGCACTGGCGGATACGTGATCGATTTCTGGGGAGTGGGCTACCGGGTTGCCCAGCGAATGGGACTGGAGGCGGCAATCCGCGATGCCGGCTACCAGATCGATGAGCTGCGCTCTGTTGGCTGTGGCGGCGAGATCAAAGCCAGTCTGAGCGTGGACGGTTTCCGGCGGGCCACCCGCGGTGCGCTCACCACCGTGGCCCGGGGTGATCTGGCCGCCATCATCTACGCCGCCATTGAGGATGACGTCGAGACGATCTTCGACGACAGCATCACGGCGGTCAACCAGCATGCAGACGCCGTCACTGTGAGCTTCGCGCAGAACACGACTCGCGACTTCGATCTCATCATCGGTGCCGATGGGTTGCATTCCAATGTGCGCCGGCTGGCCTTCGGCCCCGAACGGAATGCGGAGTGTTATCTGGGCTGTATGGTCGCGGCCGCGGTAGTCGAGGGCTATCGACCACGCGACGAACTCATGTATATGACCTACAGCAGGCCCGGACGGTCGGTCGCTCGCTTCTCCCTGCGTGGCGATCGTACCCTGTTCCTCTTTATCTTCCGCGCCGAGCAAGGCTACGTCCCTGAAGCTCATGAGTCCCAAAAGGCATTGCTGCGCAACGTGTTCGGTGATGATGGCTGGGAATGCGAGCGCATTCTGGCTGCGCTCGACCGGGTCGAGGATCTCTACTTCGACTCCGTCAGCCAGGTTCGCATGCCCTGCTGGTTTCACGACCGGGTAGCCCTGGTCGGCGATGCGGCCGCATGTGTCTCACTCCTGGCGGGCGAAGGCACAGGTTTGGCCATGACCGAGGCGTATGTCTTGGCCGGTGAACTACTGTGCGCCGCAAATGATCACGGTCGTGCATTTGGGGCATATGAGGCGCGACTGCGGCCGTTCGTCGAAGGCAAGCAATCCGGCGCACAGCGATTGCTCTCTGTGTTCGCTACCAAGACTGAGTTGGGCATTCGGTTCCGTGATCTGGCGATGCAGGCCATGAACTTTCGGCCCTTGTCCGATGTGTTTGTCACCCGCGGTCTGCGCGACGATTTCGAACTGCCCGACTACCCGATGTGACAGCTTCACTCGCCGGTCAGAAGGAGGTATGCCGTGAAAATCGTGCGTAGGGTCCAAGCCGTCAAGGGGCTGCGCCGCTCGGCGTTTCGAGCTCCCATTTACGCCTACCGGATGGGCTTTGGGTGGATCTTCGGTCGGCGTCTGCTGTTGTTGAACCACATCGGACGAATCTCCGGCAAACAACATCAGACCGTCCTGGAAGTGGTCGCCCACGACTCGGCCGACGACAGCTATGTCGTCGCCTCCGGCTGGGGGCCAACCGCAGCGTGGTACCGCAACATCCTCCATAAGCCCGAGGTTGTCATCGGAGTCGGCAACCGGACGATCATGGTGACCGCGTTACCGCTGTCGGAAGAGGAGGGCGCGGAGCTCTTCGCCCGATACGCGGCTCGCCACCGCATGGTGGCCAAGCATCTTCTCCCACGACTGATGGGATTCTCCGTCGACGGTTCCGAGGCCGACTTCCGAGCCGTCGGTCAACACCTGCCGTTCGTCAGGTTCGTTCCGCGGGGCGGAATCGGTCAGTGAGACCCTCGGCCAGCACTTCGGCGGTATGGCGCGGCGTCCGATCGGAGAGGTGACTGATCTGTGTGCGGCAGCTGAAGCCATCGGCGATGACGGTGGTGGCGGTGTCCGCTCGACGCAGGGCCGGCATCAGCTTGTCCTCGGCGCACGCCACGGAAACCTCGTAGTGACCGCGCTCGAAGCCGAAATTGCCTGCCAAACCGCAACATCCGGCATCGAGGATCTCGGTGTCGATCCCGGCCCGTTCGAGTATTCGCCGGTCCTTACCGATGCCCAGGATGGCGTGTTGATGACAGTGCGGCTGCATGATGGCCTGGATATCCTGCCGCGGCGGCTGCCAGTCGGGGGCGCGTTCGGCCAGCAGCTCACCGATGGTGCGGGTCTGCTTGGCCAGCCGGTGCGCGTCCTCGTCGCCGTGGAGCAGTTCCGGTAAGTCCGAGCGGAAGACGGCGGCACAGCTGGGTTCCAGGACGACGACCGGTGTGCTGTGCCGCAGTGCGGGTCTCAGCACCCCGAGGGTGCGTTGCAGCATGTGTCTCGCCACGCCGAGTTGGCCGGTGGAGATCCAGGTGAGACCGCAGCAGACCGCTCGCCGGGGAACGCGCACCTCGAAACCCGCGTCCTCGAGCACCGCGACCGCCGCCCTGGCGATATGTGGATCGAAACTGTTGGTGAAAGTGTCGGGCCACAGCACCACTGTGCCGCGTCCGGTCGCACCGGTCGGGGTACGGCGCCCGAACCAGAGGGTGAACCGTTCGTCGGCGAACCGCGGGAGGTCGCGATGCTCATCGATGCCGCCCGCGGTGCGCAGTATCGCCGTAAGGCCGGGGGAATGAGCCAGTGCGTTGACTGATCGGGGTGCCAGCGCCGCGATGCGAGCCAGTAGGGGAAGCCAGCCCATCGAATAATGGGCGAGCGGTCGCAACCGGCGCTTGTAGTGGTGGTGTAGGAATTCGGCTTTGTACGTGGCCATGTCGACGTTGACCGGGCAGTCACTGCGGCATCCTTTGCACGCCAGGCACAGGTCGAGCGCATCGCGAACCTCGGTCGAGCGCCAGCCCTCGGTGATGACATCACCTTCCAGCATCTCGAACAGCAAGCGGGCCCGACCCCGGGTGGAATGCTCCTCCTCGCCGGTGGCCCGGTAACTCGGGCACATCACCCCGGCCTCGTCGCCGCGGCATCGCCCCACGCCCACACAACGATTGGCCGCTCGGGAGAAGCGGTGATCGTCATCGGGATAGGCAAAGGCCGTCCTCGGCTCGGCGGGCCGGAAGGTGGGGCCCCACCGCAGATTGGCGTCGAGTGGATGCGGGTGAACCAGCTTGCCGGGATTCATCCGATTCTGGGGGTCAAAGATGTCTTTGAGCTCCCCGAACGCTTCGACTATGTTGTCGCCGAACATGATTGGCAACAGCTCGCCACGCTGTTGGCCGTCGCCGTGCTCGCCGGACAACGAACCACCGTAACGGGTGACCAGCCGCGCAGACTCTTCCACGAACGTTCGGTACGTCGTGATTCCCGCGGCCGTGGTCAGGTCGAATGGGATCCGCACGTGTACGCAGCCATGACCGAAATGGCCGTACAGCGAGGCGCCGCTGTAACCGAACCGGTCCAGCATTGCGGTGAAGTCGGCCAAATAGTTTCCGAGTTCGGCAGGCGGGACGGCGGCGTCCTCCCATCCGGCGTGGGTGTCGTGACCGTCCAGTAGGCGCGCAGTCGCCCCGAGGCCCGCCTCGCGCGCCTGCCAGATTTCCGCCTGCTGATCAGGATCATCGATCACCACTGCGCTCGAGTCGTCACCGCCGCAGACGTCGTCGAGCATCCTACGGGCGCACCTGGTGGCCGCGGCGGAGTCGTCGTCATTGAACTGGGCGATCAGCCAGGCGTTTCCCTCGGGCAGGTCGTCGAGAGCACCCTCGGCAATGTGCTTGGCACGTTCGAGCGACACCATTCGGCCGTCGAAACCTTCCAGGGCTGCCGGCTTGTGCGGCAGTATTTTTCCGACCGCGGCGCCCGCGGCGGCAATATCGCTGAAGCCCATGACCGCGAGTACGTGAGCCCGCGGGCGGCGAACCAGCGAGATCTCGGCGCGGAGCACGGTCACCAGCGTGCCTTCGCTGCCCACCAAAAGCCGTGCGACATTGAAGCCGTTCTCCGGCAGCAGGCTGTCCAGGTTGTATCCGGACACCCGACGCGGGATGTCGGGATACCGCCGGCGGATTTCGTCGGCATATGTGTCGGTAAGGCTGTGCAGTCGCCGGTAGATCTCGGCCCGCCCGTCGTGAGCCGACGTGATGTCGGCGTACTCGGCATCGGACGTCGGACCGACCCACATGCGTAATCCGTTGTAGGTCAGCACCTCCATCCGTCGCACAGAGTCGACCATCTTGCCGTACGCCTGCGCGGTGGCGCCGCACGAGTTGTTGCCGATCATGCCGCCGACGGTGCAGCTGACGTGCGTGGCCGGGCGTGGCCCGACCATCCAGCCGGACTCGTTCAACCCGCTGTTGAGGGTGTCGAGCTTGATGCCGGGCTCGACCACGGCAGTACCCGCCGACTCGTCGACCGACAGCACCCGGGTACAGAACTTGCTCCAGTCGATGATCACCGCGGTGTTGGTGCATTGCCCGGCCAGGCTGGTCCCGCCACCGCGGGACAGCACCGGACTGTCATGATCCCGGCAGACCCCGATCGCTGCGGCCGCGGCCTCGGGATCATGGGGGACCACCACGCCGATCGGGATCTCGCGAAAGTTCGAAGCGTCCGTCGAATAGGCACTACGGCTGCCTGTGTCGAACCGTACCTCGCCGTCGACCCGGCGGGTCAGCGCGTCGCGCAGTTGTGACCGCGTATGCGCATTTACTTGATGTGCAGCAATGAGTGCCACGAGGCAACTCCTGTCGATCCTGTTTGTGCTCAGCGCCTTCGGGTGCGCGCGCTGCGTTGAGCCGATGATCTCGAATGCCCGCCGGATCTGACGAGAAAACATGGCAAAGAGTGGATTCCGGCTCGTCGTCCAACTGGTATGCAACGTTGCCTGAAAATGCGTGACCGCGTTCGTGCTTCGCTGTCGGGCGGGCTGGCCGCGACGATGACCATCGCCAATCCCTTCCCGAATTCCGCGCTTGCGGCCGACAAACCGACGGTGCTTGACGTCCGGTGCGGTCACCGCACCGGCCAAGGGGAGCCGGACCGCTGGCACATGATGACCCAAGGCGCCAAGGCGAAGGCCCACAAATTCCTGCCACACCGCGAAGGGTGAGCGCGGATCCCGCGTAGTCCGCTGGCACAATGCCAAGGGTGAGGAGGCAAGCCGTGCCAGATGCAGCCGCCGGGCCGTCGGGCGCCGATATCGATGCGGTCCTGCGCGCGTCCCGCGCGCTGGTGGGTATCGCGGCCGCCTCGATAGCCGAGACCTCCGAGGTGGTCACCGTTCCCCAGCTGCGGGTGCTGGTGATGATCGACACCCACGGGCCGCTGAATCTTGCGTCGGTGGCCGCCGCCCTGGAGATCAGTCCGTCCAACGCCAGCCGGATCTGTGATCGCCTGATCAAAGCAGGCTTCCTGCACCGGCAGGACTCGGCGGCCGACCGGCGCAACATCTCACTATCGCTGACCACTGACGGCAAGCAATTGGTTCGCAAGATGACCCGCCATCGCCGTCGTTCGATCACTCGGGTGCTGCGCGCGATGAGCGCTGAGGAACGCAGATCGGTGGTCGCCGCGTTGGACGCCTTCGCCGTCGCCGCCGGTGAACCGGCCGACGACGCCGGCCTGCATCTGGTCTGGCCCCGGGCCTGACACGGCCGATTTGTTACCGGTCCGCGCTCTGGTGTCCACATCAGACGTGAGAACGTAGACCTCTATGCACACGCACAGCTTCGTGACCTACGAGGACTTCGGTCGCCGGTTCTTCGAATTGGCGGTGACCGAGGATCGGGTGGCTGCTGCGTTCGCGGAGATCGCCGGCGGCGAGTTCGAGATGGGGCCTATGGCCCAGGGCCCTGCCGGCCTGGCCAAGGTCACCGCCAAGGTCAAGATCCAGCAGCCGAGCGCCCGGCGCAGCGTCGGCGACACGATCACGTTCAACGTCCGCATCCCACTTCTGATCGAGTTGATCGTCGACCTGCGGGTGGATAAGCAGCGATTCACCGTCGACGGCGACATCGTGTTGCGGGCGACCGCCCGGGCGGCCGAACCGCTCATGCTGGTCATCGACGTCGCCAAGCCACGGCCCTCCGACATCGCCGTGCACGTGACCTCGAAATCGGTGCGTGGGGAGATTCTGCGCATCGTGGCCGGCGTGGACACCGAGATCCGCCGGTTCGTCGCGGCCTACGTCGCCGACGAGATCGACAGCCCGGCGTCGCAGCAGGCCAAGGAGATCGACGTCGCCGAGGCCGTCGCCTCCGCCTGGGACTGAGCACGCGCCGGTGGCGACACGCCGGTCGGCCCGCTGCAGTCCGACTAACCGCTACGAACCGGGATCGGAACGAAATCTGCGTAAAGCGGGTAATCCGAGGCGATGAGCCGGTTGAGTGGACCGAGATGACCGCGATCGACGTCGAGCCCGAAGTGCCGCAGCACGATCGAGATGGTCTGACAGACCGGCTCATCCTCGTGCGTCGAATCGCGATCGGAGGGTGGCTTGCGGCGATCGTAATATGGACCGCCACAAGCGGTTTGGCGTTCAACCGCGAACTCGTCCTGCTCTACGTGTGTACCGGGCTGCTGGCCGCCGGCATCGGCAGGCGCCGGGTGCTGGTGGTTGTGCGGGATTGGCTGCCGTTCGCCCTGGTGTTGATCATCTATGACCTGAGCAGGGGAGCGGCGGACCTGATCGGCACGCCCACTCAGTGGTCGTGGCAGCCGGAGGTGGACCGCCGGATGTTCGGCGCGATCCCCACCGTCTGGCTGCAGGAACACCTCAAGATGCCGTCCCCGCCCTGGTGGGAAGTGGTGATCAGCACGGTCTATATGTCGTTTTTCATCCTCCCGTACGTGGTGGCCGCCGTGCTGTGGCTGCGTGACCGGGCCGAGTGGAAGGCGTTCGTCCGCCGATTCGTGGTCTTGTCGTTCGCGGCACTGGTGATTTACGCGGTGCTGCCCGCCGCGCCGCCCTGGGCAGCGGCGCGCTGTGAGCCCGCCGATGTGGCCGGCGGTCCATCGGCACCGGCGTGCATGTTCCGGCCGGTGCCGCTCGCCGACGGCGGGCTACTGGGGTCGGTGAATACCGCGCACCCGGGCGCAGGAGATTTCGTCGAGCGCATCTCGACCCGTGGCTTCGGAATGCTGCACCTGGACGTGGCGCGGGCGTTGCTCGACGAGGGCCAGGCCAGTGTCAATCTGGTGGCGGCGATTCCATCGCTGCATGCTGGGCTGTCGATGATGATCGCGGCGTTCCTGTGGGGACGGGTGGGCCGCCGGTGGCAGCCGCTACTCGCCGGCTATGTGGTCATCATGGCGTTCACCCTGGTGTACTCGGCCGAGCATTACGTCATCGACCTGCTGCTCGGCTGGACGCTGGCCATCGTGACGTCGCTCGCCATCCGGCGCTACGAACGCCGGCGGCTAGCCGCGGCGGGGGCGCCCGGTGAAATTCAGTGGCCGTCCGACGACACTCAGCTGGGCGAGGACGTCGTCGACGCGCGTCCCGGGCACCTCGGCACGCCACTGCGGCAAGCTACCGGTCAGGTGTAAGGATCCGGGCCCCAACGACAGACTGGTCAGGGTGAGGCCGCTGGCGAGTTCCGGGACCCGCACCGGATAGGCCGGCAGCCGAGACGGCAGCGCCCACCGGCGTCGGCGGGTTCGCAGCGCCCGCGGAGTCAACCAGAGCGTGGAGCCGTCCAACGTCACGTCGACCTCTACACTTCCCAGCCCGGGACGGCGAGTCCAGCGCAACCGGGCAATACCGTCGTCACCGACCTGCCCCGACAATCGCGGCAACGCAGCGGAGAACACCGCATCGAGTGCATGCGTGGAGACCGCCATGGTCACCTCCACTGGTGCAGCCACCAGCACCGGCGGTACGCCCGGCTTGAGGTGAACGTTATGCAGAACCACCGTGGCCGACTCGAAGAACCTTGTGCCCCAATGAATATCGGTTGCGGTTATTCGCACATCGTTCAACTGACCGACCGCCAGCCCGCGGACATCGAGACGCGAATCGAATTCGGTGACGGTCAAAGTGATGTCGTCGCCGTCGAGTCGCACGGTCATCGTGCGGCCCACTACGAGCCGCTTGATGGTCATGAACACGGTCCGGTACGCCACCGCGACCCCGGAACTCACCGGTAGGGCGGTCGCCGTTGACCACACCGAGGACAACAGACCCAGCGAACGCGACATAGGGATATTCATCCTGCTCGGTCGGCACGGGGGGCGCAAGAGTCTTTGCGTACGTTTGTGATCCGGCCCCTCGGGTATAAATGACCCGATGACGTCCGTGGTGGTGGTAGGAAGCGGCTTCACCGGGTTCGAGTGCGCGCGCCGGTTGCAGCGGCGACTTCGCCGGCATGACGCCGACGTGCAGATCACCCTCATCTCGCCGATCGACTACATGCTCTACACGCCGCTGCTGCCCGACGTGGCCGGCGGACTGGTGGACGCCCGGTTCGTGTCCATTCCACTGGCGGGCATGCTTCCCGGAGTTCGGGTGATCCGTGGCCGGGTGGAGAAAACCGATCTGACCGGTCACACGCTGGGCTACGTCGATCCCGAGGGCCGCGCCCACGAGTTGCCGTGGGATCGGCTGGTGCTCACCCCCGGTTCGGTGACACGGCTGTTCGACATCCCCGGCCTGGCCACCTACGCGCGCGGGCTCAAATCGATCGCCGAGGCGCTGTACCTGCGCGACCACTTCCTCGAGCAGCTGGAACTGGCCAACATCGACAGCGACCCCGCGGTAGCCGCAGCCCGTCGCACGATCGTGGTGGTGGGTGCTTCATATTCGGGTACCGAACTGGTGGTTCAGCTCCGTGCTCTGGCCGATGCCGCGGCCCGTCAGATGGCATTCGACCCCGATTCGGTGCGCTTCGTCCTGCTGGACCTCGCCGATCAGGTGATGCCCGAGGTAGGGGAGAAGCTCGGCAAGGCCGCCATGAAGGTTCTGCATGACCGCGGAATCGACGTGCGGTTGGGGTTGACGCTGAAGGAAGTACACGCCGATCACGTTGTGCTCAGCGATGATTCACGCCTCGATAGTCGAACGGTGGCGTGGGTGACGGGAGTAACCGCCGCGCCGTTGATCGAAACGCTGGGCCTGCCGACCGAGAAGGGCAGGTTGAAGGTCGGTGCGGACTTATCCGTGCCCGGCCATCCCGACGTCTTCTCCGCAGGCGACGCCGCTGCCGTGCCGGACCTGACCCAACCTGGCAAGATCACCCCGCCCACCGCCCAGCATGCTGTGCGACAGGGAAAAGCGTTGGCGCGCAACGTCGCAGCCAGCCTCGGGATCGGCACTCCCAAAGACTACCGGCACCGCAACATGGGCTTGGTTGTCGACCTCGGGCCGCGCAAGGCCGTCGCGAACCCGCTCAACATTCAGGTCTCCGGCCTGACGGCGAAGGTCGTCACCCGCGCCTACCACCTGTACGCGATTCCGCGAGGAGTCAACCGCTGGGCGGTCGGACTGGCGTACTTCACTGATCTGATCTTCCCGCGGACGCTGGTGTCGATGGGTCTCGCCAGCCAAGAAGACGCCAAGTTCTCCACCAGCGAGGGCATCCCGATGCTCAAGGCCGACTGACTACAGATCCAGTCTCAGATGACCGCCCTCGGGCGCGCGCGACACACAGGTGAGCATCATCCCCTCGGCGCGCTCCGGTTCGGTGAGCAGCGTATCCCGGTGCTGGACAACGCCATCGAGCACTCGCGTGCGGCAGGTACCGCAGAATCCCTGCTGGCAGGAGTACGGGGCGGCGACCCGCTCCCGCTGCAGGGCGGACAGCAGGGTCTCGTCGTGGTGCACCATCACCGTCGCGTCCGTGGAAGCAATGCTCGCGGTGAACGTCGTGCCGTCGACCACCGGGGCGGCGGCGAACCGCTCGAAGTGCAGTTCGACGTCGTCGCGGCCGGCCAGCGCGGTGCGGATCGCGGTCACCATCGGCGCGGGCCCACAGGTGTAGATGGTCGTCCTTGCCGGGCAGTCGCCCAAAAGGTCTGCGGCGGTTGGCATCCCGTGCACATTATCGATGCGGACCTGCACCCGATCGCCGAATCGGCGTACCTCGTCGAGGAACGGGATCGACTCTTCGCTGCGGCCGGTGTAGATCATCGACCAGTCGACACCCAGCCGCTCGGCCAGACCCAGCATCGGCAGGATCGGCGTGATACCGATTCCGCCGGCGATGAACCGCAGCCGCTGCGTGGGTGAACCGTGGCCGGGGACCGTGAGCGGGAAGGCATTCCGAGGGCCGCCGCTCGACACCGTCGCCCTGATGCCAAGGCCGTCGTGCACCTCGATCGAGCCGCCACCACCGCCGGGTATGCGGCGCACCGCAATCCGATAGCTGGTAACCACAGCGGGATCCCCGCACAGCGAGTACTGCCTGATTCGCCCACTGGGCAGATGGATGTCCAGATGCGCGCCGGGATGCCAACCCGGCAGGGGGCGACGGTCCGGCGCCGCCAGCGTCAGTGCAACGACGTTCTGGTCGCGCGCGACCACTTGGCGGTCGACGATCTGCAACGTGAGCGTGCGATCGCGGTCCGCCGGGATCGCCGGGCGCCTTACCGCGCCACTGATCGCCCACAATGCGGTGATCGACGCATCGGTGAGGCTGAGCAGCACGTCGTGACGGGTGCGACCGGACGCACTCGGCGGCGCGGACCGCAGCCGGATTCTCACAGGTGCGCGGCGCGCGCAGCCGGCGAGCTCGCCAGGTAGGCCACCGCCTGGGCAGTGGACCCGACGTCCTCGGGCGAATAGTTCGGTCTGAAATAGGTCAGTGTGGTGGTGCCGAACAACGTCCGGTACTTGGGTAGCAGGCCCAGCTTGGAATCTTTGGCCCGCAGCCGCTGCATCTGCCACCAGCTCATGTCCAGTGCCGGGTCGGTGCGGCACAGGTACCAGGAGCCGCGATTGAAGAACCCGGCGATCAGCACCACCGCCATGCCCATGGACCGGACCCGGTCGAGATAGCTGTCGTGGAAATAGACGGCGACATCATGGGCGACATTGCGGTGCTCGACCTCTTCACTGCCATGCCAGCGGAACACGTCGACGAGCGTGGGATCGGCTCCATAGTCGTCCCAGGCGCAGTTCAGTGCGAAGTCGCCGAGCACCGCGGTGTAGTGCTCGATCGCGGCGATCAGCCACAGCCGATCGCAGAGATGGTTCAGCCGCTTTCTGGGATCGGACGAGGGGCTGGGCGAGAGCACCTGGCCGAAGACGTAGTCGAGCTGGCGCAGAATCGGCTCGGGATCCACGCCGCGGGCCACCATCAACTCCTGCAGCACCTGGTCGTGGGTGTCGGCGTGGGTGGCCTCCTGACCGATGAACCCCCGCATATCCTCGGCGAGCCGGGGATCCTTCACCAAGGGCAACGCCTCGTTGTACGTGTCGACGAACCAGCGTTCGGCGACCGGAAGGACGACGTTGAGCAGCCCGACCACATGCGAGGCGACCGGGTGGCCCGGAATCCAGTGCAACGGGGCCTCGGAGACGTCGAAGGCGACCTTGCGAGCCTGGATCTGCACCGGGCCCGGATCGACCTCGTGTTCGAAACGGCGTGGGCGCAGCATGGACGAACCTCCGGCAGTGGCTGCGCAGGAGTCTAACTGGCGCGGTCTGTCAGCCGACCTGAGTCGGGGTGACGATGACGGTCCCGGGAGCGCCCGGCGTCGGGCGGGATCCGCCGTCGGACGGGATCTGCTGGGCAGGAGCCGAACCCGGCCCGCTGGGCGCCGGCGCCTCGGGCTGGGCGGCCTTGGTGCAGTTCAGCATCAGCGACATCTTGCCGCTGGCCAGGTACTTCTGGCTCTCGACGACGCACTTGGCCTGCGGCACGTCACTGCCGACGGAACCGCCGAACACTGTCTTTATGCCCTGGGCGTGCAGGATCGCGACTGCCTTGTAGTACGGCTCGCCGAGGATGTTCATCGTGCCGCCGGCGTTCGGGTCGGCGTTGCTGGCCCCCATGTTGAGGGCGGCTACTGCCGAACCTGCGGCAAGCGCGCCTGCGGCCACCAGGATGAGCCTCTTCACTCCAACCTCCGTCTGTCTCCGGTCGAACATAGCCCAGGGAGCTTGGAGGTCGCTCGTCGAGCAGATCACACCAGCCTCTTGCGACGTCTATCGCCACAAGGACACGGGAACGTTTCAGCGGAACTCGAGGTCGACCTTTTTGTGGCTTCTACTCGGACTGTTGCGGCCGTTTGTGGGTCTGGCCGCCGACCGGGTCAGCGGCGGTTGCTTCGCAAGATCTCCTCGGCGCATCGCAACCTGGTGTGCCCGGTTTCCTGCATACATATCCGTACCGGGGACTCGTTCTCCGTGGGCGGCGGCGTGGTGGGCGAGGAGGTGACCACCGGGTTGGGGATCACGTCGGAGTGCACCGACCACAGATAGCGGTCGGTGTACTGCAGCTGCGTGCAGTAGGCGGTAGCGCCGTCAGCGGTGGTGCCGGTGGCACCCGGCTCATGGCAGTCCGAGCCGATCACCGCGGTCGGGGTCGGTTCGACGGTGACAGTATCGGTGGCGCTGGTGGCCGCAGTCGTCGGCGCAGGCGCAGGCGGCGGGACGGCCTGAGTGGTTGTCGTCGTCGCGGTGGTGCGGACATCCTGGGCTGCGACGTTCTCGCCGCGGTCGCGCCCGGCGATGAACGCGGCGGCCACCCCGGCGACCAGCAGCACCAGCAGGACGGGAAGCAGGATCGTCAGCCACCTCTTGCGGGATTGCGGGGGCGGCTCGCCGATCGGTGCGGTATTGGTGATCGGGGTCAGCCGGGTGGCTTCGGGGTCGGTGAGGCCGTCACCGGACAGCGGTGTGGTGATGTGGTGAGACAGAGCGCGCGCGAAGTCCACGCAGCGGTCGAAGCGCTCGGCGGGGTCTTTGGACAACGCCTTGCGCAGTGCCGCGTCGAGGTCCGCGAGCTCCGGGCGATGGTCGGCCAGGCTCGGCGGCAACGCCGACAGATGCTGGCTGATCACCACGGCGGGGTTGGAATGCGGGAACGGCGGCGTGCCGGTGAGCAGGTGATAGGCGGTCGCGGCCAGCGCGTACTGGTCGGCCCGCCCGTCGAGATCGCGGCCCATCAGTTGTTCCGGAGCGGCATACGAGACCGTGCCAACCGTCATATTGGTCTGCGTCAACCCGCTGGCATCGTTGTCCCACCGGGCGATCCCGAAGTCCGCCAATAGGATTCGTTCCTCGCCCGTCTCCTGTTTGGCGACCAGGATGTTCGCGGGCTTGACGTCGCGGTGCAGCAGATGGCGTTGGTGGGCGTAGTCGAGCGCTTCGGCGACGGCGGTGACGATGTTGAGCACTTCGCGCTGCGGTAGGCCGCTGGGGAACTTCGTCAACAGATCGGCGGCGTCGTTGCCGTCGACGTAGTCCATGGCGATCCAGAGCTGACCGTCGAATTCGCCGCGGTCGTGGACGCCGACGATGTGGGGGTGCCAGAGCGTCGCGGCAATGTCGGCTTCACGTTCGAACCGGGCCCGGTATTCGGCGTCGCTGCTGACCGAGGCCGGCAATACCTTGAGGGCGTCGTGGCGGGGCAGCCGGGGATGCTGGGCCAGGTAGACCTCACCCATGCCGCCAGCACCCAGCAGTCGCAGGATCGTATAACCCGCGAAAGTCTCGCCTTCGGCCAGCGGCATGCGCTGATCCTACAAATGTCCTGCCCGGACAGGTTGAGGCTCGCGGCTGGACTCAGCGCAGGCGACGCGCGGGCCGAGTCTCGATCGCGTCGATGGTCAGGGCGCGGCGGGTCAGCAGCCACGACGACTCAGTCCGCCGGTACTCGTCGTCGTAGCGCAGGTACCACACCAGGTCGGTGACGCCGTCGGACCGCGGGCTCCAATGATGTGCGGTCGCGGCGATACGCCCGTTCGCGACGTCGGCATTCGAGCCGGCGGTGTACATCTCGGAATCGATGCTGTGATGAGTCCGCCCGACGCTGGTCACCGCGGCCAGTCCCGCACGAATGGCCACCTGGCCGCGATGCGACCGCGCCGGGGTCAGCACATCCGGTGGCTCCGGCAACACCAGTTCGCCGTCGCCCGCGAACAATCCGATAACGGCTTCGACGTCTCGATCGTCGACGGTCGCCGCATACCGATGTACCAAGGCTGACAGGTCCAACCGGTCCGAGACCGAAAGCGTCACGCCGACAAGCCGAGTCGCTGTGCGCACGCCGACAGCAGATCCTTGGCCTCAGATAGATCGGTCACCGCCGGCATCCCCAGCACCAGCCGATCGGCACCTACTTCGGCCAGCCGTCCGGCGCGGTCGGCGTCGACCTTGGTGACCAGATGACCCAGCGACAACTCAAGGGAATCGGGGTCGCGGCCGGCGTCCTCGGCGGCCACCCGCATCACCTCAACCAGCGTCGCCAGTTCGCTGCCACTGACCCCGAGTGGCTGGAAGCCGTCACCCAGGCGACCCGCCCGGCGAGCCGCCAACCGGCTGTGCCCACCGATATGAATCGGAACACCGGTCGCGGCAACGGGTTTCGGATATGACATGGCGCGGTCGAAGTCGTAGAACTCGCCGTGGTGGCTGGCGCCGCCGGGATCGTCGCCCCACAGCGCCCGCAACACCTCGATCTGTTCGTCAGCGCGACGGCCGCGGCTGTCGAAATCCGCTCCGCAGGCTTCGATCTCCTCGCGCAACCACCCGACCCCGACGCACAGCCGCAGTCGTCCACGCGACAACACATCGACGGTGGCGGCCCGTTTGGCCAGCATCACCGGCTGGTGGTTGGGCAACACCAACACGCCGGTGGCCAGACCCAACGTTGTGGTCTGACCGGCCAGGAACGCGACCATGTCCAGCGGATCGGGGACCGGGCACTCCGGAGCGACGTCGACCCGTCCGGACGCATCGTAGGGATACACGCTGGTGTACTCCGTCACCAGCACGGTGTGCTCGGCCATGATGATCGACTCGAAGCCACACGCCTCGAGGTGGCGGGCGAACTCGACCATCCACGCCGGGTCGGCGGTGACCCCGGCCGCGATGGGAGCGACGACGGCAACCTTCACGGGCTCGAGGCTAACCCGCGGGATCCGAATCGCCTTCGCCCAGTCCCGGAAGATGAGCCATCAGCCGGTCCAGGAACACCACATGACCCTTGAGTACCTTGCGGCGGGCCTGCGCCACCGGAAACCACTCGACCCGATCCAGCTCCGGAAACTCCTGCAGCCGTCCCGATCCCTTCGGGACCTCCAGCGTGAAGGTATTGCTGTGCGCCTCGGTGACATCCAGGTCGGCGTCGACGGCGAACACCGTCAACACCTTGCCGCTCGGCTGCTTGACTGCGTCGAATTCGATTCGCGCACCCTCGGGCAACTCCGAGCCCAGCTCCTCGGCGAACTCGCGCTGCGCAGCCGCCCACGGGTCGTCGGTGTCGGGGTCGTACTCGCCTTTGGGTATCGACCATGCGCCGTCGTCCTTACGCGCCCAGAACGGGCCGCCGGGATGACCGATGAGCACCTCGACGACACCATCGACGCTGCGGTGCAGCAGGACACCGGCACTGTATTTCGGCACGCTACTCCGCACGCGGCGTGATAGCGGACTGCATCGCTGCGGCCAACGCCTGCGCCCGCGGATCGGTCAACACATCCTCGAGCAACAGCCGCGAGCCGTCGGGGCCGGTGAGCGGCACCCGCCAGTTCGGATACTCGTTCGTGGTCCCGGGCTGGTTCTGCGTTCGGCGATCACCCACCGCGTCGGTCAATGCCAATGCCAACAACCTCGACGGGGTCCGCGCCAGATATCGGTACAGACCCAGGATCACCTGCTCCTCGTCGGCGGTGTCGCCGAGCAGTCCGACCCGGCGCAACTCGGCCAGCCACGCCGCCTGCGCAGCGCGGTCCTCGGCCAGTTCCTCCTCCGCGGGGCGGGTCAGCAGACCGAGCTCGTCGCGCAACCGCACATGCTCACCGGCCAGGTATCCCGGCGTCGGCGGCAGATCGTGGGTGGTCACCGACGACAGGCACAACTCCCTCCAGCGCTCGGCAGGCAGCGGTCCGCCGTCGCCGTCGCGGTCCAGCTCGAACCACAGGATCGAGGTGCCCAGCATCCCGCGGGCTCGCAAATAGTCACGCACCCACGGTTCCACCGTGCCGAGATCCTCGCCGACGACGACCGCGCCGGCCCGGTAAGCCTCCAGCGCTACGATCCCGATCATCGCGTCGTGGTTGTAGCGCACGTAGGTCCCCTTGGTCGGCGACGCACCGGCCGGGATCCACCACAGCCGGAAAAGCCCGATGATGTGGTCGATGCGCACTCCGCCCGCGTGCCTCAGAATGGCCGCGATCAAGGCCCGAAACGGTTGGTAGCCAAGCTCTTCGAGCTGATCCGGCCGCCACGGCGGTTGTGACCAGTTCTGCCCGAGCTGGTTGAACTCGTCCGGTGGCGCGCCGGCAGTGACCCCGAGGGCCAACACGTTCTGCAACGCCCAGGCATCGGCGCCGTCGGGATGAACCCCGACAGCCAAATCGTGCATGATGCCCAGCGCCATTCCGGTGCGCACGGCCTGTGACTGGGCGGCAGCGAGCTGATCATCGAGCTGCCACTGCAACCAGCGGTGGAAATCCACCGCGGAGCCGTGCCGTTCGACGAAGTCGGACACCTCCGGATTGGCCGGATGTCGCAGGGCTTTCGGCCACCTTCGCCAGTTGCCGCCGTACTTCTCGGCCAGCGCCGACCAGGTGGCGAAGTCATCGAGGGCCTGACCCTCCCGCTGCTTGAAGGCCTCGAAGGCCAGCTCGCGTCCCGCCGACCGCGGTGCCCGGTAAATCGCTTTCAGCGCAGTGCGTTTCGCGGCCCAGGCGGAGTCGCGGTCGATCCCGTCGACCTTGCGTGACCGGGCCTGAACCTCGGCGCGCAACTTCCACACCCGGGCGCGCTTGGGCAGGTAGGCGAACTCGGGGATCGCCTCGACTCGCAGGTACAGCGGATTGGTGAACCGTCGCGATGTCGGCAGGTAGGGGGAGGGCTCCATGGGTTTGGTCGGCGCGGCCGCGTGCAGCGGATTGACCAAGACGTACCCTGCGCCGTGGCGTGCTCCCGCCCACACCGCCAGATCGGTGAGATCGCCGAGATCGCCGACGCCCCAAGAGTTCTTCGAGCGCACGCTGTACAGCTGAGTGGCCAAGCCCCAGGTGCGGCGCGCACCCAGCCGCGACGGCAAGCCCAGCCAGGCCGGCGTGATGATCAGTGGCGTGCTGGTCTCATGACGGTCCGAGTGCAGATGCACTCGGTGATACCCCAGCGGCAGGTCCGCCGGCAGCACGAACGTCGCCTCACCCACCAGCCTCCCATCCAGGTCGTACGGCGGGGTGAAGTTGTCGGCCTGGCGTACGCCGGTGCGGACCGTGCCGTCTTCCAGCCGAACCCAGACGTGCGCCGGGTCGCCGTGGGTGACGTGCACCCAAAACGAGGTTTCGCTGTCGCCGCGGCCGATGATCGTCGGCGGCAGCGGCCGCGACCAATGCCGGGCATCGTGAAGCGAAAGTGCCGCGGCCCGCTCCTCTTCGGTGCGGGAGTCCACGCCGAGCGCGGTCAACACCGCCACCAGTGTGTCCTCCTCGACCGGCACGGATCGGCCCGTCCAGTCTTGATACTCGGTGGCCACGTTGAACCGATGGGCGAGTTCGGCCAGCGACGAAGCAGTCATAGATGCCATCTTGCTTGGTTGGCCGTAACCTCGCGTCCCGTGGGCACCCCCCAGCCAGACGTGCGCAACCGGCGTGCTCGGGTGGCCAGCGCCGCGCTGTTCCTGACCAACGGCGCGTTGTTCGCCAACCTGCTGCCCCGTTTCCCGGAGATCAAGTCAGACCTCGGGCTGTCCAACACGGCCTTCGGTCTGGCGGTGGGTGCGTTCTCGGCGGGTGCGCTGGTGACCGGACCGACGGCGGCAGTGCTGATCCGCCGTTATCGTTCGTCCGTGATCGCGGTCGCGGGCACCCTGATGATCGGGGTGTTCACCGTTCTCGCCGGCATGGCGCCCACCGGACTTCTGCTGGGTGCATCGCTGTTCTGCGCCGGCGCAGCCGACTCGGTGACCGACGTCGCCCAGAATGTGCACGGGCTGCGGGTGTAGCGCGTTGACGGCCGGTTCATCATCAACTCGCTGCACGCGGTGTGGTCCTCCGGAGCCGTACTCGGTGGTCTGATCGGCGCGGCCGCAATCTATCTCGGCATTTCCCCCACTGCTCAGTTGTCGGCGTCGGCGGTGTTGTTCGGTGCGGTCTGCCTGACTGGCTATCGCTTCCTGCTGCGCGGCCCCGATCATGACGAGTCGCAGATTCGCGCGGAGGAGGGGGCCGGCGCGCGATCGAACCGATCTGTCTACGGCGTGCTGGCTGCGCTGGTCGTCGTTGCGATCGCCGGGGCTGTCGTCGAGGACGCCGGCGGCTCGTGGGCGTCGCTGTACCTGCGGGATTCGCTATCGGCGCCGGCTGCGCTGGCGGCGTTCGGGTATGTCGGGCTGGTCGGCTTCCAGTTCGTCGGGCGCGTCCTCGATCGGATGGTCGACCGGTGGGGAGCCTGTGCGGTCGCGCGGGCCGGCGGCCTGCTCATTGCGGTGGGCATGGCGGTCGCGCTGGCGTTCCCGAGCATCCCCGGCACGATCGCGGGGTTTGCCGCCGCCGGTTTCGGGTCGGCCACGCTGGTGCCGGGCGCGATGCATGCCGCCGACGACCTCCCGGGGCTGCGGCCGGGTACCGGGCTGACGGTGCTGACCTGGCTGATGCGAGTGGGATTTCTGGGCTCGCCGATCATTGTCGGCGCGATCGCCGACGCCGTGTCACTGCGGGTGGGTCTGCTGGCCGTGCCTGTGTCCGGACTGGCCGCTGTGTTACTGGCCCGCGCTCTCAGCCCGCGGAACCGGTCAGCTCGATCGTGAGCACGCCCGCGATGATCAGCGCGATACCGCCCATCATCAGCGGGGTCAGCGGATCGCGGAACAGCACCCGTGCGATCACCGCGATCAGGGCGACGCCGGCCGCCGACCACACGCCGTACGCGACGCCGACCGGCATGCCGAGCGATAGCGTCACCGACAGCAGCGTGAACGACACCAGGTAGCCGATCAGCATCGGCGCGATCCAGATCTTCTTGCGGAAACCGTCCGACGCGCGTAGCGACAGCGTCGCGCACACCTCGATGAGGATTGCGCCGGCCAGCGTCAGCCACATCATGGCGAGCCGTCCTCGCCGGCGGGATGCCGCGAGCCGAGCTCGACCATCAACACCCCGGCGATGATCAGCCCGATCCCGACGACGATCGGGCCGGTGAATGGGTCGCCGAAGATCATCGCGGCCAGCACTGCCGTCGCCGCGGTTCCCACCGCACCCCACACCCCGTAGGCGACCCCGACCGGCATGCCGGTCCGCAGTACCAGCGCGAGGAAATAGAACGAGGCGAGATAGCCCGCGACCACGAGAAGCAGCCACGCCCGATGGTCCTGCGATGCGCGCAGCGACAGGGTGCCGGTGACCTCGACGGCGATAGCGGCCAACAGCAGCACCCATGTCCGCACGTCGGTCAGGATAGCTGTGCCGCCGAGTGTGGTCGCCGTCTCACCTCGCCGCGGCGGTGACCGGACAGACGGGCGGTCGCCCGCTCCGGACCGTTACTCGTCGGTAGCGTGGATGGGTGGTGTCGTTCGTCGACATCGCGCGAGCTGCAGGAGGAGAACGATGACAGCGGATGCGAGCATTCGACCCGTCTTGGCTGATCCGGTCGTGGAGACGAGCTACGGTCCGGTCCGCGGCGCCGATGACGGCCGGGTGAAGACCTGGAAGGGCATTCGCTACGCCGCCCCGCCGGTCGGGGATCTTCGCTGGCGTGCTCCGGTGCCTCCCCAGCCGTGGACCGATGTCGCGGACGCGACGACATTCGGTCCGGTGAGTCCGCAACCACGCAGCCCTATCCCGATGGGCTTGGGTACGCGCGCAGACGAGGACTGCCTGTTCCTCAATGTGTGGGCGCCATCTGATACCACCGATGCCAAACCCGTGATGGTGTGGGTGCACGGCGGCGCCTACATCTTCGGGTCGGGCAGTCAGCCGATGTACGACGGAACGGTGCTGGCCGACGGTTCCGACGTCGTCGTCGTCACGCTCAACTACCGGCTCGGCGCGCTGGGGTTTATGGACCTTTCATCGGCCGGGTTCGACAGCAACGTCGCGCTGCGCGACGTGCTGGCCGCGCTGCGGTGGGTCCGGGACAACATCGCTGCATTCGGCGGCGATCCGGACCGGGTGACGTTGTTCGGCGAATCTGCCGGAGCCGCGATCACCACCACGCTGTTGGCGGTGCCGGAAGCCGCCGGCCTGTTCTCCCGGGCTATCGCCCAAAGTGCGCCGGCCACTTCGATCTACGGCAGCAACCGCGCCGGTGCTATGGCGGAGTTGTTTCTCGAACGGCTCGGCATGACCGCGGAGGAGGCGCACCAGGCTCCGGTCCAGACACTGATTGACGCGTCTCAGGAGGTCTTCGACCACGTCCCGAGCGCTACGCCCGGGTTGCTGGCGTTCGCACCGACCGTCGACGGCGACCTCGTCCCGGACTACCCGGTGACGCTGGCCAGGGCCGGGAAGACCCATCCGGTGCCGCTGTTGATCGGTACCAACAAGGACGAGGCAGCGCTGTTCCGGCTCATGCGTTCTCCGTTGATGCCTATCGCGCCCAAGTCGGTTCGAACGATGTTCGGTGAGATGTCGAACGATCAGCCGGGCCTGCAGCTGCCGACCTCCGAGCAGGTCAGTTCGGCATACCCCGCCAAGATGGCGCGCACCCGCAGCCTGGGGGTGGCCAGCGACGTGGGCTTCCGGATGCCGACGGTGTGGTTCGCCGAGGGGCACACCGCTGTCGCGCCGGTCTATCTCTACCGATTCGACTGGGCCACACCACTTTTCAAAGCCATCCGGCTCGGCGCCGCCCACGCCACCGAGCTGATCTACGTGTGGGGCAATCTCATCTCCGGTCCTCGCGACCTCACCTTCAAACTCGGTGGGCTCAAGACCGGTGAAGCGTTGTCGATGCGCATGCGGGCACGGTGGACCAGGTTCGCGGCCACCGGCGATCCCAACCTGCCGATCGGCCAGCCGCACTGGGCGCCGTATCGCACTGACGATCGCGCGACGTTGGTCATCGACCGCGAGGACCGCGTCGTCGACGACCTGGACCGCCCGATCCGGCAGACCTGGGGCGACGAGGTGCTCAGCTTCCGCTGACCCTTCTTGACGCCGTGTCTAACAGCGCGGCCGGATCGCGTTAGACTCCAGGCCGGGCGACATCGGAGCCGGAGCCGCTGGGCGGCGACATCGGAGGTAGTCAGCGTGGACCGAATCGGGGAACTGTTGTCCGTTCTCCCGCCGCAGATGCGTGAGCCGGTGCTGTTCGCGATCCCGTTCTTCCTTCTGTTGCTGACCCTCGAGTGGACCGCCGCCCGCAAGCTCGAGCGACTGGCCGAGACCGAGCAGCCGGCCTCCGGCGCCTACCACACCCGCGACGCGTGGGCCTCGATCTCGATGGGGCTGATGTCGGTGGCGACGATGGGTGTCTGGAAGTTCGGGGCACTGCTCGGCTATGCCGCGCTCTACGCCTACGTTGCGCCGTGGCACCTGTCGCCGGCCAAGTGGTACACGTGGGTGATCGCGATCGTCGGGGTGGACGTCCTGTTCTACGCCTATCACCGAACCGCCCACCGGGTCCGGCTGATCTGGGCCACACATCAGGCGCATCACTCCAGCCGGTACTTCAACTTCGCGACCGCGCTGCGCCAGAAGTGGAACAACAGCGGCGAGATCATCATGTGGATTCCGTTGCCGCTGTTGGGTGTTCCGCCGTGGATGGTGTTCACCAGCTTCTCGATCAGCCTCATCTACCAGTTCTGGATCCACACCGAGCGCATCGACAAGCTGCCGCGCGCCTTCGAGTTCGTGTTCAACTCGCCGTCGCACCACCGGGTGCATCACGGGATGGACCCGGAGTATCTCGACAAGAACTACGGCGGGATCCTGATCATCTGGGATCGGTTCTTCGGGTCCTTCCAGCCTGAGCTCTACCGCCCGCACTATGGGCTGACCAAACCGGTCACCACGTTCAACATCTGGAAGCTGCAGACCCATGAGTACGCGGCGATCACGCGCGACGTGCGGTCGGCAGGGCGCTGGCGCGACCGGCTGGGCTATATCTTCGGGCCGCCCGGGTGGCAACCCACTACCGCCGCGCGGCCGGCGACTACGGTGGCCACCAGCTAGTCAACATCGGTGCGTCATCGAGGATGGAGCCCATGGAGGTCAAGGAAGTCCTGCTACCCGGAGTCGGACTGCGCTACGAATTCGACAATGCCGAGGGCAACCGCATCGGCGTGATCGCACGGCGCAGCGGTGATTTCGAAGTCGTCGTATACGGCGCGGCCGACCCCGATCAGGCTCGCCCGGTGTTCCGTCTCACCGACGAAGAAGCCGACGCGCTGGCGCAGATACTCGGTGCCCCGCGGATCGTGGAACGCTTCGCCGACCTGACCAAGGAAGTGCCCGGCCTGGATGCCGGCCAGGTCGAGATCGCGCCGGGGTCGCCGTTCGTCGACCGGCCGCTGGGCGACACCAAGGCGCGCACCCGAACCGGCGCATCGATCGTGGCGATCGTGCGCGACGAAGAGGTGCTGGCCTCGCCCAAACCCGACCAGGTGCTGCACGTGCGCGATGTTCTGGTGGTGATCGGTACCGAGGGCGGCATTTCCGGCGTCCGTCGGATCGTCGACCAAGGCTGACCGAAGTGGCTGTGTCGGCGGCGCTACTCCTGGAACTCGGCGTCATCTTCACGGTCCTGACCATCCTCGGAACCCTGGCGCGCCGGTTCGCGCTGTCGCCCATACCGCTGTACCTGCTGGCCGGGCTGGCGCTGGGCAACGGCGGCATCGCGCCGGTCCCGGCGGCGGGGGAGTTCGTGTCCACCGGCGCCACGATCGGTGTGGTGTTGCTGCTGCTGACGTTGGGCCTGGAATTCTCCATCGGTGAGTTCGCCGCCAGCATGCGGCGGCACCTGCCGTCGGCAGGCGTCGACCTCGTGCTCAACGCCACCCCGGGTGCCATCGCCGGCTGGCTGCTGGGCCTGAACTTCGTCGGCATCCTGGCGATGGCGGGCATCACCTTCATATCGTCGTCGGGCGTGATCGCCCGCCTGCTCAACGACCTGCGCCGGTTGGGTAACCGGGAAACCCCTGCGGTGCTGTCGATTTTGGTGCTCGAGGATTTCGCAATGGCCGCCTATCTGCCCCTGTTGGCCGTGCTGGCGGCCGGCGGCACCTGGTGGGAGGCGCTGCTGTGGATGGTCGCCGCGATGATCGCGCTGGCGGCGGTATTCGCCGCGTCGTATCGCTGGGGCCACCACCTGGGCCGGCTGATCAGTCATCCGGACGACGAACAACTGCTTCTACGCATACTCGGGCTGACCCTGCTCGTGGCGGCCGCCGCCGAACATCTGCACGCGTCGGCGGCGGTGGGTGCGTTCCTGGTCGGGTTGACGCTGACCGGGGAGACCGCCGAGCGGGCCCGCGCCGTGCTGACCCCGCTGCGCGACCTGTTCGCCGCCGTGTTCTTTCTGGCAATCGGGCTGTCGGTGGCGCCGGCCGACCTGGTGCCCATGCTGCCCGCGGCTGTGCTGCTGGCCGCGGTGACCGCCGCGACCAAGGTGGTCACTGGTGTGTATGCGGCCCGTCGCGACGGTGTCGGCCGGCCCGGCCAGCTGCGCGCGGGGACCGCGCTGGTCGCCCGCGGCGAGTTCTCGTTGGTGATCATCGGGTTGGCGGGCAGCACGGTCGCCGCGATCGGATCGTTGGCCACGCCCTACGTTTTCGTGCTCGCCATCGTCGGGCCCCTACTCGCGCGGTTCGCCCGGTAGGGCGCTCACATCGTGACACCATGCTTGGGGTGCAAACCGTATTCGATCGCAGAGTCGACGCCGCTCTAGTCTCCCGGGCGCTGGCGTCAGCCGCCTTCGGATCGATGTGGCTGGACATTCCGCGACCGGCATACCCGACGCTGCCGGGCGGTCTGAACTGTGACCTGTTGGTGGTCGGTGGCGGGTACGCCGGCCTGTGGTCGGCGCTGCACGCGAAGGAACGCAACCCCGGGGCACGGGTGGTGTTGATCGAAGCCGAGCGGGTCGGCTGGGCGGCCTCGGGGCGCAACGGGGGTTTCGTCGAAGCCAGCATCACGCACGGTGCGGAGAACGGAAAGTCGCGCTGGCCAACGGAATTCGACCGCCTGGAAAGACTCGGTCTGGCCAACCTCGACGGCATGCAGGCCGACATCGAGTCTCACGGCATGAACGTGGACTGGGAGCGCACCGGCATGCTGACGGTGGCCACCGAACCGCATCAGGTCGAGTGGCTGGCCGAGGGCGCCGACGAAGGCGAGGGTCGATTCCTCGACCAGGCCACAGTCCGCGACGAAGTCGCGTCGCCGACCTATCGGGCCGGCCTGTGGGCCCCAGACACCTGCGCGATCGTCCACCCCGCCCGGCTGGTATTCGAGTTGGCCCGGGCCTGCGCCGAAGCCGGCGTGCAGATCTTCGAGCACACCGCGGCGGTGTCGGTGCAACGCGAACGACGGGGCATCCGGGTCCAGACCCGCGCCGGGGTGGTCGAGGCGGATCAGATCGTGTTGGCCACCAACGTATTTCCCAGTCTGCTCAAGCGTAACCGGCTGCACACCATTCCGGTCTACGATTACGTGCTGGCCACCGAACCGCTCACCGCCGAACAACTGGACAGCATCGGCTGGCGCTCACGGCAGGGCATCGGCGACAGCGGCAACCAGTTCCACTACTACCGCCTCTCGGCGGACAACCGGATCGTCTGGGGCGGCTACGACGCGGTCTATCACTACGGCCGTCGCGTCGACCCGATGTACGAGGAGCGGCCGGAGACCTATCGCAGGCTGGCCGCACACTTCTTCATCACCTTCCCGCAACTCGAGGACGTCCGGTTCAGCCACCGTTGGGCCGGCGCGATCGACACCAACACCCGGTTCTGTGCGCACTGGGGGCTGGCCGGGCGCGGCCGGATCGCCTACGTCAACGGATTCACCGGTCTCGGTGTCGGCGCGGCACGATTCGCCGCCGACGTCTGCCTGGATCTATTGGACGGCCATCCCACCGAGCGGACCGAATTGGAGATGGTCAACCGCAAGCCGCTGCCGTTCCCACCGGAACCGGCGGCAAGCATCGGAATTCAGGCGACCCGGTGGTCGCTTGATCGAGCCGACCACAACCAGGGCAAACGCAATCTCATCCTGCGCACCCTCGATCGACTCGGGCTGGGTTTCGATTCATAAACCCATCTGACGTGATTCCTGCAGCGACACGCCGGGTACGTCATAGCTCGTTGGTAACGATTTGAAATCGGCGCCGATACACAGTCGAGATTCTTTCGCGGCGCGTCCTTGACGAGTCGCCGACCGATCGGGGTGTACAGTGTCGCACTTTGCTCAGAAGGTTGTCCTCGCCGCCGCAGCTGTTGTCGCCGCGTCGGCGACCTTGGCACCGATCGCTCAGGCTACCCCCGGCGCCGTCGTTTCACCCGGGATGGAAATTCGCCAGGCCAGTAACGTCTGCACACTCGGATATGTCGACCCGGTGGCGCGAATCGCCTACTCGGCCGGTCACTGCCATGCGGACGGGCCGGTGACCGATCGGGACGGTCGCTTCATCGGCATGGTGTCGACGTTCCAGGACAACACCCCGGACGGCGCCGTCGTACGCACTGACCAGGTGATCTCGGACTTCGAGGCAATCACGCTGGGTAGCGACGTCGTGGTCAACAACGTCCTGCCCGGTGGCCGCCAGCTGGTCGCCGAGGCGGCCCCGCCGATGGCCAACGGCCAGCCGGTCTGCCACTTCGGTGTGATCACCGGGGAGAGCTGCGGCTCGATCGAGCGGGTCAACAACGGCTGGTTCACCATGCAGAACGGTGTCGTGAGCCAGAAGGGTGACTCCGGTGGCCCGGTGTACATGCCGGTCGACAACAACAAGGCCGTGATCGTTGGTCTCTTCAACAGCACCTGGGGCAATCTGCCGGCCGCAGTGTCGTGGGTGGCCACCACTCAGCAGGTGCGCGCCGGCGCCGACGTCGTCAACGTCGCCGCCGCAGAGCAATCCAACGCGAACTAGGTCGCGAGCGCGAACACCGGGATTCCCGGTGCGGCAGCGCGCAGTTGATCGGCAGTCGAGTGCGGCGTGAGGCCGGCGACGTGCCCCTTGACCTCCCAGTACCACCGGTCGAGGTAGCTCTTGAGCAAGGCCGGTTTCGCTTCGTCGTCGACTTCGGTGAGCGCGACGGGGGTGCGTCGCCAGCGTGACCCGAGTTCCACCTCGCCCGCGGCCCGCGCATTGCGCGCCCACTGGGTGTTGCCCCGCGGTGAAACCAGGTAGTCCGTCCCGTCGACCCGTAACACGTTGACGACAACGCGGTGCGACGCGCCGGACTTTCGCCCGCGCACCTGCAGCGCGCGAGTGCCGGCGATGCTGATACCGGCCTCGGCGAGCTGGCGGATGACGACATTGAACGCGCGAGCGGCGGCGTTGGGACGATCATAGTGCGTGGTCATCGGTCCTTCTTCCAGTTGAGAGAGCGCTGCTCTTGTTTCAAGAATGCCAGCCGCGCAGGCAAAAAACAAGAGCACTGTTCTCGGCTGTGCCAGACTCGTCGGGTGGGGAAACGGCAGGACGCGCGGCAACGCATCGAAGCGCAGATCGTGGAGCTGGGTCGACGGCAGTTGGCCAGCGTGGGGGCGGCCGGACTGTCGGTGCGCGCGATCGCCCGCGAGCTCGGCATGGTGTCCTCGGCGGTGTATCGCTACGTCTCCAGCCGCGACGCGCTACTGACCCTGCTGCTGGTCGATGCGTACTCCGACCTTGCCGACGCGGTCGGGCGGGCCCGCGCCGGCACCGACGGTGGCTTGCGAGCCGACGTCTCCACGATCGCCCGCGCCGTCCGCCGGTGGGCGCTGGATCAGCCGGCGGAATGGGCGCTGCTGTACGGCAGCCCGGTGCCGGGCTACCACGCACCCGCCGAGTTGACCACCGGGCCGGGCACCCGGGTGATCGGCATGCTGTTCGATGCGGTCGCCACCGGCGTAGCAACCGGGGATATCAGTCTCACGGAACACCATGTCGCACAACCGATGTCGGCGGATTTAGGTCGGGTGCGTGACGAGTTCGGCTTCCCGGGCGACGACGCGCTGGTGATCCGGTGCACCGCGGTTTGGGCGATGATGATCGGGGCCGTCAGCCTCGAGGTTTTCGGCCAGTACGGAATCGACACTTTCACCGATCCGCAGGGGTTGTTCGACCAACAGATCGAGCTGGCCGTCGACCTGCTGACCACCGGACCGCAAAACTAGAACACGTTCTAGCCACACCGGCGGGGCGGGGATATCCTCAATCCGATGACAAACCAGACACCTGTCCAGATCGCGTGGGTGACCCGTGACCTCGACGCCACCGAGGCGGCGCTGACCACGCTGCTCGGCGCCAGGAAATGGATCCGGATGCCGGACGTGCACTTCGGGCCGGACACCTGCGAGCACCGTGGCGCGCCCGCCGACTACCGCGCCGACATCTCGCTGAGCTACGCCGGCGACACCCAGTTGGAACTCATCGCGCCGACCCGGGGCGAGAGCATCTATACGGAGTTCCTGGCCGAGAGCGGGCCCGGGCTGCACCACATCTGCGCGGAAGTCCCCGACGGCGACGCCTTCGAGGCCGCACTGGCCGACGCGGGCTCGTCAGCCGAGATCGTCGCCCGCGGTGTGATGCCGGGCGGGATGCGGTTCGCCTACCTGTCGGCCGCCGCGGCCGGAGTGCCCTACTTGGAAATCGCTTACATTCCCGACGAGATCCGCACGTTCTTCGACTATGTGAAACAGGAGCAGCAATGAGTGGCCTGGACATTCCCACGACCGTGGCCGCCTCGGACGTGACCGAGTGGTCCGACGAGTTCGACGTCGTGGTGATCGGGTTCGGTATCGGTGGCGGCTGCGCGGCGGTCAGCGCCGCCGCCGCGGGGGCGCGGGTTCTGGTGCTCGAGCGCGCCGCGGTCGCCGGCGGCACCACGTCGATGGCCGGCGGCCATTTCTACCTCGGCGGCGGAACCGCCGTGCAGCAGGCGACCGGACACTCCGACAGCGTCGAGGAGATGTACTCCTACCTCGTCGCGGTGTCGCGCGAGCCCGAACTCGACAAGATCCGTGCTTACTGTGAGGGCAGCGTCGAGCACTTCAACTGGCTCGAGGATCTGGGAATCGCATTCGAGCGGACCTACTATCCCGAGAAGGCGGTGATCCAGCCCAACACCGAGGGCCTCATGTTCACCGGCAACGAGAAGGTGTGGCCGTACAAGAACATGGCGGTGCCCGCCCCGCGTGGCCACAAGGTCCCGGTTCCCGGTGACACCCAGGGCGCGGCCATGGTGATCGACCTGCTGCTCAAGCGGTCCGCCGAGTTGGGCGTGCAAATCCGTTACGAGACCGGCGCGACCAACCTCGTCGTCGACGGCGACTCGGTGGTCGGGGTGTCGTGGAAGAAGTTCACCGAGACCGGGGCCATCCGGGCCAAGGCGGTGGTGATCGCTGCAGGTGGCTTCGTGATGAATCCCGAGATGGTTGCCGAGTTCACGCCGAAGCTCGCCGAGAAGCCGTTCGTGCTCGGCAACACCTACGACGACGGCTTGGGCATCCGGCTGGGCGAGTCCGCGGGCGGGGCCACCAAGCACATGGATCAGATATTCATCACCGCGCCGGTGTATCCGCCGTCGATCCTGTTGACCGGCATCATCGTCAACAAAGACGGCAAGCGGTTCGTCACCGAGGACTCCTACCATTCGCGCACTTCAGGTTTCGTGATGGACCAGCCCGACAGTGCGGCGTACCTGATCGTCGACGAGGCGCACATGCAGCGACCGGAGATCCCGCTGATCACGTTCATCGACGGGTGGGAGACCGTCGAGGAGATGGAGGCCGCATTGGGCATCCCGACGGGCAATCTCGTGGAGACGCTGAACAATTACAACAAGCATGCAGCACAGGGCGAGGACCCCGAGTTTCACAAACAGCCGGAATTCCTTGCACCACAGGACAAGGGGCCGTGGGGTGCCTTCGATCTGACGCTCGGCAAGGCGATGTATTCCGGTTTCACCGTCGGCGGTCTGGCCACCGATGTCGACGGCGAGGTGTTGCGCGCCGACGGCAGCGTGATCCCGGGCTTGTATGCGGCGGGCGCGTGCGCGTCCAACATCGCCCAGGACGGCAAGGGTTACGCCAGTGGCACCCAACTGGGGGAGGGCTCGTTCTTCGGTAGGCGCGCCGGAACGCACGCCGCACAGCAGGCGAGTGCCGGCTGATAGTGGACGAGGTTGGTCAGACGGTAACCGGCTCGTTGCCTTCGACGTGGCCGAGGCGCCACTGACCCTCGCCGAGCAGTTCGAGGTGCCTGACGTGATGCTGCTCGACGGTGCTGCGGTGGCTGACGCTGACCAGAATGGTGTTCGGCAGCTCGGTGCGCACCATGTCATAGAGCGCGAACTCGAGGCCCTCGTCCAGCGCCGAGGTTGCCTCGTCGAGGAAAACGGCCTTGGGCTTGGTCAGCAGCACGCGAGCGAATGCGATGCGCTGCTGCTCACCCGGCGAGAGCACCTTCGCCCAGTCTTGGGACTCGTTGAGGCGGATCGTCAAGTGCGACAAGGCAACCCTGGACAGCGCATGCTGTAGCGCGTCATCGCTGATGTCGCCGGACGTGGTCGGGTAGGACACCACGGTGCGCAGATCGCCCAGTGGGACATAGGGCATCTGCGACAGGAACATGGTGTCGTGATCCTCGGGGCGGCACAGGGTGCCCGAGGTGAACGGCCACAGCTGCGCCAGGCTGCGCAGCAGCGTGGTCTTGCCGGCACCTGAGGGTCCGGTGATGACGAGCGTCTCGCCCGGCTCCAGCCGCAGATCGATCGGATCGACGAGTTGGGCGCCGCTGGGGGTGCGGACCTCGACCCGGCGCAATTCCACCGACCCGTCGTGGCTCGCGACCGTGGTGAGCTTGGGCAGCTCGCGGGCCTCGGCGTTGGTTTCCACCAGACCGTGCAGACGGATGATGGCCGCCCGGTAGGAGGCGAACGAGTCATAGGCGTTGCGGAAGAACGACAGTGAGTCGTGGATGGAGCCGAATGCACTCGAGGACTGCGTGACGTCACCGAGGTCGATCTGGCCGGCGAACAGCCGCGGCGCCTGGATGACCAGCGGCAGCGGGTTGATGATCTGGCTCATCGACAGGTTCCAGCCGGTCAGCGCGATCGTCCGGTTCACGTAACGCTTGTAGTTGGCGATGATCTGAGCGAACTTGGTGCGCAACAGGCCCCGCTCGGCATTCTCACCCCGGTAGAAGCCGACGGCCTCGGCGGCGTCACGCAACCGCACCAGCGCGTAGCGGAAGACGGCGTTCGTCAGCTCGTTGCGGAAGCTCAGCTTGATCAGTGGGTGGCCGATCCAGAACGCGATGATCGTCGCGAACACCACATAGACCAGGACCACCCAGAACAGCGCGTGCCCGAGTGTCACCCCGAGCAACGTCAGCGGACCCGACAGGTTCCACAGGATCACGGTGAACGAAACGACCGTCACCAGTGAGTTGATCGCGCCGAACAGCAGGGTGTTGGAGCTCATGATCGTCGGCTGGTTCGGCGACGAACCGACGCCGGCGGTGAAGATGTCGACGTCGTACTGGATGCGCTGGTCGGGGTTGTCGATATCGCTGTCGGTGAAGCGGGTGCGGTAGTAGGCGTGGTCGTCGAGCCAGTCGCAGGTCAATCGGTCGGTGAGCCACACGCGCCAGCGGATGATGAACCGCTGCATCAGGTAGATGTCCAGCATGACCCGGCTGATGTAGATGGTCGCCAAAATGCCGAACAGGATCAGCGCCGCCCAGAAGCCGTGGATACCGGACTGGCGAACTGCCTCGTTGCCGCCGCCTGCGCCCTGGAATGCCACCTGCAATGAGGTGTAGAGATCGTTGCTGTAATAGCTGAGCAGCACGTCGAGGCGCACCGAGATGATTGTCGACAACAACAGCACAGCGAGCCAGATCCAGACACCGATGCTCTGGCGGCCCTTGAAATAGTCACCGGTGATCCGCCAGTACTGCCGGCCCCAGGTTGTGTATTTGGCCAGCAGAAACAGCACGATCATGCTCAGAACGGCGCTGATGCCCCATGCCTTGACAATCCAGATCAAGGACGGGACTAGCTCGTGTCCCCAGTCCATGGACGGGTGGAACATCTCCAACGCGTTTCTCCTCCTGCGGCGCCACCCAGCACGACACCCAATCCGGTGGCTTTCCCGGCGAACCTACCCCGGCAATCCGGCGAAAGCGCGCGGGTGTGTCAGATGACGGGCGAAATGTGAGCTCCGGCGCCGTCGTCCTATGCGCGCAACCACCAGGTTGGTATCAGGGGGCGGATGGCGCCGACGGTACCGTTGTCACGTGGCGAAAACTCGCAAGGACAGCGCTGTCGGACCCGGCCGCATCAGCCGAAGCTTCTGGCGCCTGCTCGGTGCCACCACCGAGAAGACCAAGGCTCATTCCATGGCCGAGGTCAACGCCTCGGCCGAGTTCGACGAGAAGGCAAAGGGCCTCGACGAGGAGCAGCTGGTCAAGGCTGCGAAGCTGCTGGAGCTGGGCGACCTGGCCTCATCCGCCGATATCCCGCAGTTCCTGGCGATCGCCCGCGAGGCTGCGGAGCGCACCACGGGCCTGCGTCCGTTCGATGTCCAGCTGGCCGGGGCGCTGCGCATGCTGGCCGGCGATGTCATAGAGATGGCCACCGGTGAAGGCAAGACCCTGTCCGGCGCCATCGCGGCCGCCGGTTACGCCCTCGGCGGACGCAGCGTTCACGTCGTGACCATCAACGACTACCTGGCCCGCCGCGACGCCGAGTGGATGGCGCCGCTGATCGAGGCGATGGGCCTCACGGTCGGCTGGATCACCGCCGAGTCGACGGCCGCCGAACGCCGGGCCGCCTACGAATGCGACGTCACCTATGCCTCCGTGAACGAGATCGGCTTCGACGTGCTGCGCGACCAGCTGGTCACCGACGTCGCCGATCTGGTCTCGCCCAACCCCGACGTCGCGCTGATCGACGAGGCTGACTCGGTGTTGGTCGACGAGGCATTGGTGCCGCTGGTGCTCGCGGGTACCACCCACCGCGAGACACCGAAGGTCGAAATCGTCCGTCTGGTAGGCGAATTGGCGGGCGGTACGGACTACGACACCGACGCCGACAGCCGCAATGTCCACCTCACCGAAGAAGGGGCCAAGAAGCTCGAGGCCGCGCTCGGCGGCATCGACCTCTACTCCGAGGAGCACGTCAGCACCACGCTGACCGAGGTGAACGTGGCCCTGCACGCGCACGTGCTGCTGCAGCGCGATGTGCACTACATCGTCCGCGACGGCCGGGTGCAGCTGATCAACTCCAGTCGCGGCCGGATCGCCCAGCTGCAGCGCTGGCCCGACGGTCTGCAGGCGGCGGTCGAGGCCAAGGAAGGCATCGAGACCACCGAGACCGGCGAGGTGCTGGACACGATCACCGTGCAGGCCCTGATCAACCGCTACCCCACGGTGTGCGGAATGACCGGCACCGCGCTGGCCGCCGGTGAGCAGCTGCGGCAGTTCTACAAGCTCGGCGTCTCGCCGATCCCGCCGAACACGCCCAACATCCGTGAGGACGCCGACGACCGCGTCTACATCACCGCCGCGGCCAAGATCGAGGCGATCATGGAGCACATCGTCGAGGTGCACGCCACCGGCCAGCCGATCCTGGTCGGCACCCACGACGTCGCCGAATCCGAGGAGCTGCACGAACGCCTGGTCCGCCGCGGCGTGCCTGCGGTGGTCCTCAACGCCAAGAACGACGAGGAAGAGGCCGCCGTCATCGCCGAAGCCGGCACGCTCGGCACCGTCACGGTCTCCACCCAGATGGCCGGCCGCGGCACCGACATCCGCTTGGGCGGGTCGGAGTCGGACGACCACTCCGCCGATAAAAAAGAAGTCGCCGAACTGGGCGGTCTGCACGTCATCGGCACCGGACGGCACCGCACCGAGCGGCTGGACAACCAGCTGCGCGGGCGCGCCGGCCGGCAGGGCGACCCTGGCTCGTCGGTGTTCTTCGCCAGCTGGGAGGACGACGTCGTCGCCGCCCATCTCGACGAGGGCAAGCTGCCCACAGACGCCGACGAGACCGGGCTGATCACCAGCCCCAAGGCCGGGGCTCTGCTCGACCACGCCCAGCGGGTGGCCGAGGGCCGGCTGCTCGACGTACACGCCAACACCTGGCGCTACAACCAGCTCATCGCCCAGCAGCGCGGGATTATCGTGGAGCGCCGCAACGCCCTGCTGAGCACGCCGGCCGCGCGCAACGAGCTCAAGGAACTCTCCCCGGACCGCTACGAGCAGCTGGTCGACAAGTCCGGCGAGGAGCGGCTCGAGGTGATCTGCCGCCAGATCATGCTGTTCCACCTCGACCGCGGCTGGGCCGACCACCTGGCCTACCTGGCCGACATCCGGGAGAGCATCCACCTGCGTGCGTTGGGCCGGCAGAACCCGCTCGACGAGTTCCACCGGATGGCCGTGGACGCGTTCGCGCACCTGGCCGCCGATGCCATCGAGGCCGCACAGCAGACCTTCGAGACCGCCAACATCCTCGAAGAAGAGCAGGGCTTGGACCTGTCGAAGCTGGCCCGCCCGACCTCGACGTGGACCTACATGGTCCACGACAACCCGCTCAACGACGACACGATGTCGGCGCTCAGCCTGCCCGGGGTCTTCCGCTAGGGCTAAGTTCATCACCATGGACCGCCGTGATCGGGTGCTGACGATCCCGAACGTCCTGTCGGCGATCCGGCTGGTCCTGGTGCCGGTGTTCCTGTACCTGCTGCTGGCCACCGACGCCTACGGACTCGCGGTGGCGATCCTGATGTTCAGTGGTTTCTCCGACTGGGCCGACGGCAAGATCGCCCGGCTCGTGCCCAACCAGTCGTCGCGACTGGGTGCGCTGCTCGACCCATTGGTCGACCGGATCTACATGCTGGCCGTGCCGCTCGGCATGGGTTTCGCCGGTGTGGTGCCGTGGTGGCTGGTGGTGACGCTGATCGGCCGTGATCTGGTGCTGGCCGCCACCTTGCCGGTGGTGCGCAGCCGCGGACTGACCGCGCTGCCGGTGACCTACATCGGCAAGGGCGCGACGTTCGCGCTGATGTCCGGCTTCCCGCTGGTGCTGCTCGGCCAGTGGGAAACGACGTGGAGTCATGTGATCGGTGCGTGCGGCTGGGGTTTCCTGATCTGGGGCGTGGGCATGTACCTGTGGTCGGCGGTGCTGTATCTGCTGCAAGTGCGGCTTGTCGTGATCACGCTCCCCAAGTCCGGCGTCAGCGATGCCCGCACCTGACAGCGCGCTCGGCGGCTACGACCAGCAGGCCCGCGGCAGCCAACGCCACGAGCAGGATGCGCACCCGGCTGGCGCCGACCGCCGGCCGACGCTGATTCCGCTTCCGGGCCTGCTGCGTTCGCTACTGACCGATCACCTCGATCCCGGGTATGCCGCCGCTGCCGCCCAGCGGGAAAGCTCGGGGCAAGCCCGCCGGCCGCTGGCCACGCACGCCTGGCAGGCGCTGGCCGCGGTGCTGATCGCGGTCGTGTTCGCCGCCGCGGTCGCGCAGGCGCGGTCGACCGCACCGGGTGTGAGCGCGGCCCAGCAGGTGCTGGCGGCCAGCGTGCGATCCGCCGAAGGAACCACCGACAGGCTCACCCGCCGCCGCGACGAGCTGGCCACTCAGGCCGACACCGTCCAGCGTCGCCAGCTTCGCGAGGACGCGGCCGGCCGCGATCTGCTCAGCCGGCTCGATGCGCTCAGCCTGGCCGCCGCCACCACCGCCGTCATCGGGCCGGGCCTGTCCATCACGGTGACCGACCCAGGCGTTGGCCGCGACCTCAGTGACGTCTCCAAGCAGCGGGTGGCCGGCAGCCGCCAGATCATTCTGGATCGCGATCTGCAGCTCGTGGTGAACTCCCTGTGGGCCAGTGGCGCCGAAGCGATCTCGGTCGGGGGAATCCGAATGGGACCCAACGTGACGATCCGCCAGGCGGGCGGCGCCATTCTGGTCGACAATCATCCGATCAGCAGCCCGTACACCATCCTGGCGGTGGGATCGCCCGCCGAGATGCGCGATACCTTCGACCGCAGCGGTGGACTGCAGCGGTTGCGGCTGCTGGAGGTGTCCTACGGGGTGGGGGTCAGCGTCAGCCGCGGTGACGGCCTGTCGTTGCCCGCGGGTGCGGTGCGGGAGATTAAATTTGCCAAGCAGATCGGCCGGTAGGGGGCGAGCAACGATGGGCAGAAGCGAAGCGACTCGGGGGCGAGCAACGATGGGCAGAAGCGAAGCGACTCGGGGGTTGAACAAGCGGTGGGCAGAAGCGAAGCGACTCGGGGGTTGAACAAGCGGTGGGCAGAAGCGAAGCGACTCGGGGGTTGAACACAGCGTGATCGGAATCGCCGCACTCATCGTCGGCATCGTGCTGGGGCTTGTCCTGCACCCCAGCGTCCCCGAGGTCATTCAGCCCTATTTGCCGATCGCCGTCGTCGCCGCGCTCGACGCGGTGTTCGGTGGCCTGCGGGCCTACCTGGAGAAGATCTTCGACCCGAAAGTGTTCGTGGTCTCGTTCGTCTTCAACGTGCTTGTCGCCGCTCTGATCGTGTATGTCGGCGATCAACTCGGCGTGGGCACGCAGCTGTCGACCGCGATCATCGTCGTGCTCGGCATCCGCATCTTCGGCAATGCTGCTGCACTGCGACGCAGGCTGTTCGGGGCGTGAGATGACCGACGAGGAACACGGCCGCCACGAACTGCCCGGCCCGGCGCCGGGGCGCCGGTCCCGCACGCGTGTGCAGGTGATCTTCGGTGCGCTCGGCGTGCTGCTGTGTCTGATGCTCGGTGTCGCGATCGCCACCCAGGCCCGCCAGACCGAGTCCGGCGACGCCCTCGACACCGCGCGCCCGGCCGACCTGCTCGTCCTGCTCGGCTCGCTGCAGCAGCGCGAAGCCACGCTCAACACCGAGGTCGCCGAACTGCAACGCAATCTCGCGGCCATGCAGACCGCGGGCAGCAGCGATCAGGCGGCGATCCAGAACGCCCAGGCCAGGCTGGCGGCGCTGTCGATCCTGATCGGCACCGTGGCGGCCACCGGACCGGGCGTGACGATCACCATCGGCGATCCGGGACCCGGGGTCGCACCCGAGACCATGCTCGACGTGATCAACGAACTGCGGGCCGCCGGGGCCGAGGCGATGGAGATCCGCTCCGGCCAGCAGGCCGTCCGGGTCGGCGTCGACACCTGGGTGGTCGGTAGCCCCGGCGCGCTGGTCATCGACACGCAAACTCTCGGCCCGCCGTATTCTGTTCTCGCCATTGGCGATCCACCCACGCTGGCCGCGGCGATGAACATCCCGGGCGGTGCGGTCGACAGCGTCGAACGGGTGGGTGGGCGAATGACCGTCGCGCAGTCCGACCGGGTGGACATCACCACCTTGCGGCAACCGAAAGCGCGCCAATACGCTCAGCCCGTCAAATGAGCAGCCCGACACCAAGGAGCACCGTGAGCGAAATCCCAGCCGACCTGCGCTACACCACCGAGCACGAGTGGGTGCTGCGGATCGGTGACGACACCGTGCGCGTCGGCATCACCGACTTCGCCCAGTCCTCGCTCGGCGACGTCGTGTACGTGCAGTTACCCGAGGTGGGCAGCGACGTCACGTCCGGTGAGTCGTTCGGCGAGGTGGAGTCCACCAAGTCGGTTTCGGATCTCTACGCACCCGTCACGGCCAAAGTGACTGCGGTCAACGGCGAATTGGAGGGCAGCCCCGGGCTGGTCAACTCCGATCCCTACGGTCAGGGGTGGTTGTTGGAGTTGCAGGTCGACGGCGATACCCTCGAACAGGGGTTGGCGGCGTTGCTCGATGCGGACGCCTATCGGGACACAGTGACTGAATGACATTGTTAGGGTGCCTGCCAGCCACCGATCCGGCGGTGGTGGGCACAACGACGACCACTGCGCGGTACGGTCGACGTAATTGATTGTTGAGGCGGACGGGCGCCTTGTGCGGGTACCCGCCAAGTACAGCCACGGCAGCCAGTGAGGAGCAGCGGGTGACCGATAAGGACCAGAACTCTGATGAGGTCACCGTGGAGACGACTTCCGTCTTCCGCGCGGACTTCCTCAACGAACTGGACGCACCGGCAGCAACCAGCGGCGAGAGCGCAGTATCCGGGGTCGAAGGCCTCCCGGTGGGCTCGGCGCTGCTGGTCGTCAAGCGCGGCCCGAACGCGGGCTCACGGTTCCTTCTGGATCAGGCGACGACCTCGGCCGGCCGCCACCCGGACTCCGACATCTTCCTCGATGACGTGACCGTCAGCCGCCGGCACGCCGAGTTCCGCTTGGACGGCAACGAATTCCAGGTCGTCGACGTCGGCAGCCTCAACGGCACCTACGTCAACCGCGAACCGGTCGACTCGGCCGCGCTGGCCAACGGTGACGAGGTCCAGATCGGCAAGTTCCGCCTGGTCTTCCTCACCGGACCGAAGTCGTCCGACGACGAAGGCGGTCAAGGAAGCTAGTGACCGCCCCCGATACTCCCGCGCTTGCCGGGATGTCTATCGGAGCGGTCCTGGACCTGCTGCGACCGGACTTCCCGGACGTGACGATCTCCAAGATCCGATTCTTGGAAGCCGAGGGCCTCGTCACGCCGGAGCGAAGCGGATCGGGGTATCGGCGGTTCACCGCGTACGACTGCGCTCGGTTGCGGTTCATCCTGACCGCCCAGCGCGATCACTATCTGCCGCTGAAGGTCATCAAGGCACAGCTCGACGCCCAACCCGACGGCGAGCTGCCCCACGTCGGATCGCCTTACGGCGGACCGCGTTTGGTGACGGTGGCCGATCAGGACCCGCCTGAAGCCGACGGCAGCATCGATGCCGCACGTGCTCAGTTGCGGCTGAGCCGCGAGGACCTGCTGGAGCGATCCGGTGTGGGCGAGGAGATGCTGACCGCGCTGTGCAAAGCGGGTGTGATCACCACCGGCCCGGGCGGGTTGTTCGACGAACATTCGGTGGTCATCGCACAATGCGCACGGGCGTTGGGGGAGTACGGCGTCGAACCGCGGCACCTGCGGGCATTTCGGTCGGCGGCGGACCGCCAGTCCGATCTGATCGCGCAGATCGCCGGACCGGTGGGCAAGGCGTCGAAGACCGGTGCGCGCGACCGCGCCGACGATTTGGCGCGCGAGGTTGCGGCTCTGGCAATCACGTTGCACACGTCGCTGATCAAGTCCGCGGTACGAGACGTTCTCGACCGCTGAGGACTAGACTCGCCGATGATGGCACAACCAGCGCGGAGGTCAGACACAGATGGGTGAGGTTCGGGTGGTTGGCATTCGCGTCGAGCAACCCCAGAACCAGCCGGTTCTGTTGTTGCGGGAATCCAACGGCGACCGCTACCTGCCCATATGGATCGGCCAGTCGGAGGCCACCGCAATCGCGCTCGAACAGCAGGGCGTCGAGCCGGCCCGGCCGCTGACCCACGACCTGTTCCGAGATGTCATTGGCGCACTGGGTCATTCGCTCAAAGAGGTGCGCATCGTGGACTTGCAGGAAGGCACGTTCTACGCCGACCTGATCTTCGACCGCGACATCAAGGTGTCCGCGCGGCCATCGGACTCGGTGGCGATCGCGCTGCGGATGGGTGTGCCGATCTATGTCGAGGAGGCAGTGCTGGCCGAGGCCGGCCTGCTGATTCCCGACGAGAACGACGACGAATCCACCGGTGCCGTCCGCGAGGACGAGGTGGAGAAATTCAAGGAGTTTCTCGACAGTGTGTCCCCGGACGATTTCAAGGCGACCTGACCGGTTGTCCGGCCGGCCCAGGCTGTGCCTGGCTGGAGGCCACCGAGAGCAAGATCACGGATGCGTCTCACTTGGCCTGCAGCGGTTCGACACGCGCGGCGGATCACGCGGAGCACGGCCGAGGACAGCCATACTTTGATTGCGAACGACGAGCGCGACTGCCCGTCGAAAAGCGTATGCTCGGTGGACTCGGACTGGGCAAACGTGGTTGGTGGAGCGGTCAGCGGGCCATAGGTTCGAACGGCGAGAGGAAGCATCGTGGGCGAGCAGCCACGTCAGGGACAGTTGGACCTTGCTGGCACGGGCTCTGATTCCGATGGCCGCTTTGAGGCGGACACACTTAGCGGCGCGCCGGTGAGTGGGCCGGTTCAGCCGGGCCTGTTCCCCGACGACTCGGTTCCCGACGAACTGGTCGGCTATCGGGGGCCGAGCGCCTGCCAGATCGCCGGAATCACCTACCGCCAGTTGGACTACTGGGCCCGCACCTCATTGGTGGTGCCGTCCATCCGCGGTGCGGCCGGGTCCGGCAGCCAGCGACTGTATTCGTTCAAGGACATCCTGGTCCTCAAAATCGTCAAGCGCCTGCTCGACACCGGCATCTCGCTGCACAACATCCGCGTCGCCGTCGACCATCTGCGTCAGCGCGGCGTGCAGGATCTGGCCAACATCACCTTGTTCTCCGATGGCACAACGGTGTACGAATGCACGTCGGCCGAAGAGGTCGTCGACCTGCTCCAGGGCGGCCAGGGTGTGTTCGGTATCGCGGTCAGCGGTGCCATGCGGGAATTGTCCGGCGCGATCGCCGACTTCCCGGGTGAGCGGGCCGACGGCGGCGAGTCGATCGCCTCGCCGGAAGACGAGCTGGCCTCCCGGCGGAAGAGCCGCGACCGCAAGATCGGTTAGCAGCTAGAATCTCCTCTGTATCGCCCTCGCGCGGGAGAGCTTCGTGACAGCCAGTCACGGACGCCGAAGGAGCAACACCTCTCCGTCAACCTCTCAGGCACCCGGACCGCGCGGGGCCACGATGCCTCTGGAAAGCGGTGACTCGGATTTTCTCGCCGGGATCACCCGCCCATGGGGAAAGGCAGTCCCGCCGATACGGCGACTGACCGAATCTCTCAGGCGCCCGGTCCGGGTGGACGACAGAGGGAGAGGACGCCGCTGACGGCTGCGTCCGCCCGAGTCAGGAGTCCCGTGACCAACCACACCCAGCCCACCTTCGCCGATCGTCACATCGGACCCGATTCCGATGCCGTTGCCACCATGCTCGACGTGATCGGGGTCGCCTCGCTCGAGGAACTGGCCGCCAAGGCGCTGCCGGCGGGCATTCTCGACGCACTCGCCGCCGACGGCATGGCACCCGGCCTTGACCAGCTGCCCGCCGCGGTGGGCGAGCATGAGGCCCTGGCCGAACTGCGAGGGTTGGCCGATACCAACACCATCGCGGTGTCGATGATCGGTCAGGGCTACTACGACACGCTCACCCCACCGGTGCTGCTGCGCAACATCCTGGAGAACCCGGCCTGGTACACCGCTTACACGCCGTATCAGCCGGAGATCAGCCAGGGCCGGCTTGAGGTGCTGCTGAACTTCCAGACGATGATCGCCGACCTGACCGGACTTGAGGTCGCCAACGCCTCGATGCTCGACGAGGCCACCGCGGCCGCCGAGGCGATGACGTTGATGCACCGCGCCGTGCGCGGATCGGCCACCCGGCTGGCCGTCGACGTCGACCTGTTCCCCCAGACTGCGGCGATCCTGGCGACTCGCGCCGAGCCGCTCGGCATCGAGATCGTCACAGCCGACCTGCGCAATGGGCTGCCCGAGGGCGAGTTCTTCGGCGTCATCGCCCAGCTGCCCGGCGCCAGCGGACGGGTGACCGACTGGTCCAAGCTTGTCGACCAGGCCCACGAGCGCGGCGCGCTGGTGGCGCTGGGCGCCGACCTGCTGGCGATGACGATGATCGCGCCGCCCGGTGAGTTCGGGGCAGACGTCGCCTTCGGAAGCGCCCAGAGATTCGGTGTGCCAATGGGATTCGGCGGACCGCATGCCGGCTTCCTGGCAGTGCACTCCCGACACGCCCGCCAGCTGCCCGGCCGGTTGGTGGGGGTGTCCCGCGATCAGGATGGGTCGGTGGCGTTCCGCTTATCGCTGCAGACCCGCGAACAGCACATCCGTCGCGACAAAGCGACCTCCAACATCTGTACCGCCCAGGTGCTGCTCGCGGTGATGGCCGCGTCGTATGCGAGCTATCACGGTCCGGAGGGCCTGACCGGGATCGCCCGGCGCGTGCACTCCCACGCCCGCTCGCTGGCTGCCGGCCTGGGCGCTTCAGGTGTCGAGGTGGTGCACGACACCTTCTTCGACACCGTGCTGGTGCACGTCCCGAACCGGGCCGCCGCAGTGCAGGCCGAGGCCAAGGGCCGCGGTATCAACATCTGGCGGGTGGACGCCGACCATGTGTCGGTCACCTGCGACGAGGCCACCACCGCCGCGCACGTCGCGCTGGTCCTGGAGTCGTTCACCGGAGCCGCTGCGGCGTCGACATCGGACCGCGCGTCGTTGGCAGGTGATTACGCGGGTCCTGAGATCGATTCTCGCACAAGCGAATTCCTGACTCATCCGGCCTTCCACCGGTATCGCACCGAGACCGAGATGATGCGTTACCTGCGCACGTTGGCCGACAAGGACATCGCACTGGATCGCAGCATGATCCCGCTGGGGTCGTGCACGATGAAGCTCAACGCCGCCGCCGAGATGGAGTCCATCACCTGGCCGGAGTTCGGCCGTCAGCATCCGTTCGCCCCGGCTGGTGACACCCCGGGGCTGCGCAAGCTGATCGCCGACCTGGAGAACTGGCTGACCGGGCTGACCGGATACGACGCAATCTCGTTGCAGCCCAACGCCGGATCGCAGGGCGAGTACGCCGGACTGCTGGCCATCCGCGAGTACCACATCGCCAACGGCGAAACCGGGCGCGACGTCTGCCTGATCCCGTCCAGCGCGCACGGCACCAACGCCGCTTCGGCCGCAATGGTCGGTATGCGGGTGGTCGTGGTGGCCTGCCGGGAGAACGGCGACGTCGACCCGGACGACCTGCGCGCCAAGGTGAGCGAGCATGCGCAGCGGCTGGCCGCCCTGATGATCACCTACCCATCCACGCACGGGGTGTACGAACATGACATCGCCGAGATCTGCGCGGCCGTGCACGACGCCGGCGGGCAGGTCTACGTCGACGGCGCCAATCTCAACGCTCTGGTCGGCCTGGCCCGGCCGGGCAAGTTCGGCGGCGACGTCAGCCACCTGAACCTGCACAAGACGTTCTGCATTCCGCACGGCGGCGGCGGCCCGGGCGTCGGACCGGTGGCGGTGCGTTCGCACCTGGCCGCGTTCCTTCCCGGTCATCCGCTGGCCGAGGAGTTGCCCAAGGGGAATCCGGTGTCGGCGGCACCGTACGGGTCGGCGTCGATCCTGCCGATCACGTGGGCCTACATCCGGATGATGGGTGGCGACGGTCTGCGCAATGCGACGCTGACGGCGATCGCCTCGGCCAATTACATCGCGCGGCGTTTGGACGAGTACTACCCGGTGCTCTACACCGGCGAGAACGGCATGGTTGCCCACGAGTGCATCCTCGATCTGCGCGGCATCACCAAGGTCACCGGCGTGACCGTGGATGACGTGGCAAAGAGGTTGGCTGACTTCGGTTTCCACGCTCCGACGATGAGCTTCCCGGTGGCGGGCACGCTGATGGTGGAGCCCACCGAGAGTGAGAGCCTCGCCGAGGTCGATGCGTTCTGCGATGCGATGATCGCGATTCGCGCCGAGATCGACAAGGTCGGCTCAGGGGAGTGGCCGGCGGAGGACAACCCGCTGCGCAATTCGCCGCACACCGCCGAATGCCTGCTGGTCGACGAGTGGACCCACCCGTACACCCGCGAGCAGGCCGCCTACCCGCTGGGTAAGAACTTCCGGCCCAAGGTGTGGCCGCCGGTGCGCCGCATCGACGGTGCGTACGGCGACCGGAACCTGGTGTGCTCGTGCCCGCCGGTGGAGGCCTACGCCTAGAACACGCCGAGACAGAACGGAGGGCGAAGATTCGGCCGAATCATCGCCCTCAGTTCTGAATCATCGAAAACTACGGGACGTAGCAGGGCTCCGCGCCGGGGGTGTAGTACTGCAGCCCGGTCGGCGAAATACAAGGCGCCTCTCCGGGGAACGAGGGAACCAGGGCGTACGCGTAATTTTCCGGGAACCCATAGCGCGCCCAGTCCCCGGCGACCGCGGCGTCGACGGCGTCACCGGCGATGCCCGGGGTGCACCCGCCGACGGACACGTGCCGACCGCCGACGTCGCCACATACATCGGCTTGGGCCGCCGGGGCGATCGCCGCAGGGATTGCCGACAGTGCGGCCACGCTCAGCAGAATCGCTGCAAATTTCTTCGACATGTCGTCATTGTCGCAGGCGAACGCGCTTTTGCGGCCGGAACGACGAGGGACGCTGATAGCGTCAGCGCATGTTGCCTGCCAGTGTTCGTCAGTGGCAAGAAGGCGGTCGCATGCTGTCGACCAGCGCGGGAAACGTCTTTGTGCGGTCCCAACCGGGCACGCAACCGACCGTCCTTCTGCTGCACGGCTTCCCGTCGAGTTCGTACGACTTCCGCGGTGTCGTCGATCGCCTCGGTGACCGAGCCTGGCTGACGTTGGACTTCCTCGGCTTCGGACTCTCCGACAAACCCCGCCCGCACCGCTACAGCCTGTTGGAGCAGGCCGACATCGTGGCGCAGGTCGTCGCCGATGTCGCGCCGGGCCCGGTGGTGCTGCTCGCCCACGACATGGGCACCTCGGTGGCCACCGAACTTCTGGCTCGCGATGTCTCCGGCTCGCTCCCGTTTGAGATCCAGCGGGCCGTACTCACCAACGGCAGCGTCATCCTCGAACGCGCGAGCCTGCGGCCCAGCCAGAAGATCCTGCGCGGCCCACTCGGCCCACTGCTCGCCCGGCTGACCAACGAGCGGGGTTTTCTGCGCGGTTTCGCCAAGCTTTTCAGTGCGGCGCACCCGCTGTCGGACGACGAGGCGAAGGCTCAGTGGGCGTTGATGGCGCGCGACGACGGTCACCGCATCATCAATCTGCTGTGCGCCTACCTCAACGAGCGGGTGCGGTTCGCCGAACGCTGGCACGGCGCCGTCCGGGACTGGGACAAGCCACTCGGATTCCTGTGGGCGACCGGCGATCCGGTGGCCACCACCAATGTGTTGGCCGGTCTGCGAGAGCTGCGGCCCGCCGCCGAGGTGATCGAACTGACGGGCATCGGCCACTATCCGCAGATCGAGGTGCCCGACGAATTCACCGCAGGCGCACGGCAGTTGCTGCGGCTCGCCTAAAAGGATTAGGACAGCAGCGTCGATACGGCGGTCGCGAGGTCCGGCGAATCCGACGTCGCGACATTCTGATACGTGCCACCCGAGGCCTGAGCGACCCCTTCCCACGTCGCCCGGTCCGAGTCGTCACCGAAGTCGATGACGTTGATCGCCACCGGCTTGGCCGGATCGGCCGCCGACTTGACGTACTGGACAAGCCCCGAGCCGTCCAGCGTCTGATCGGTGTGCGGACCCTGGGTGATCACCAGCATCGAATTGGTCTGGCCCTGGCGGAAGTTCGCCAGTGCCTCGCCGTACGCCAGCCGCAACGTCGTGAACGACACGGCTCCGCTGCCCGACGGTGACAAACCGCTCAGCGTGCCGGTGAGCGCGGCCGAGCGCGGCTGCCCGTTGAGGTCATCGGTCAACGGCCCCATCGGCACTGCCGACTTGCCCTCGGTGCCGTTGAACGTCCACAACCCCACCGCCGCGTTCGACGGCAGCGCTCCGATGCGGTTGGTCAGCGCGGTCACGACGTTGGCCAATCGTGACTTACCGCCCTCGTCCACGCCCATCGCCTGGTTGAGCATGATCGTGGTGGCCGACCCGGTGGCCGGGGTGGACACCGCCGCGGCCAGCGTGGCGCGCACCGACTCGTCGTCGATGGTCAGCGGTGAACCCAGTTGTGGGAAGCTCACCACGTCGTTGCCGGGCGGGGTGGCGCCTTCGGCGCGGAAGCCGGCCTTCGCCAGGGCGCTCAGCTGTTCCGGCTTGCGCATGAAACGGGCGAATTGACTTGCCGCACTGACTTGTTCCTCGGACAGCCAGCTGCCCGACAGCAAGACGGTGGGGTAGTCGGCCAGGGCCACCGGTCCCTGCGGCAGCCACTCGGCGACGCTGTTCTTGGCGTCCTGCAGCGAGGACGTGCGGGCGAACAACTGCTGCTCGGTGGTGGCGACGGCGTGCACCGGTGCACCGGCGGGGTCACCGGAACCCACTAGAGCCTTCCATGCCGTGTCGGTGGTGTTGTCGGCCAGCTTGGGTTGACCGGCGACCAGTCCGTTGACCGCGCCGAGGCCGGCGGTGGCGGGCGCGTTCGCGGGTGCGGCCGACGCGGCGACCGCTTCGGCCGCCAGATAGGTGGCGTCCGCATCACCGACGGTGGGCAGTGCCAGCCGCAGCGAACCCCAGCCGGGCAGGTTCAGGCCGTCGAGCGCCGTCGGATTGGCCTGCAGGCCCGGCAATGCCGACCAACCCTGCTGTCCCAGCGCATTTTTGAGTTGTGGGCGCACCGCGAGGACCACCGGCGAACTGACCAGTGAGCGGGCGTCGCTGACGACTTCCTTGCCCGCGGTTGACTGAAGACGGGCCGCCCCGATCGAACTGGCCGGAATCCACAACGCCGGACGCTCACCGAGATCGCCGGGCCAGTTGGAGACGAACCCGTCGACCACGCGGTCCGAATCAGCCGCTGTCACAACTATCTTCACGCACCGGTCACCCACCGGGGTGACCGTCGAGTTGAAGCCTTGGGCGAACTTGTTCACGTTGTCGACGATCGACGGATCGGCGACCACCCCGACATTGAGGGTCCCGGCCAGACATTTCTGGGCGGCATCGGTCGACCGGTGTGACAGCGCGTCACCGAAGAACCGCCACAGGATCACTCCGCCGACGACCACGACCACGGTGATCAGCGCGGCGATGACCCCGAGGCTCACCCCGCGGCGGCCGCCCTCGCTGCGGTGCCCGCCTTCGAAGGCGATCCTGCGCCGCGCTGTATCGGTCAGCGGCGACGAGTCGGTGTCGTAATCAACGTCCGGGGCGTCGGGCACGTGTGCATCGTCAGCAGAACGGGCGAAGCGACCGGTCGGGCTGTCGTCGGCAGGCTCGTCACCCGAGGAACCCCCGGGACCCGGTCTACTGTGCCTGCCCATGGCGGTGCCTCATCCTCTTTCGTTTAGGCGGTGGTGCGGTGCTGCTTTGAGGTCAGGCGCCGGTGCTGGCCTTGTACTCTCGGCGGCGCCGATGCAGGATCGGCTCGGTGTAACCGTTGGGCTGAGCCGCGCCGGCCAGGATCAGCTCCTGAGCGGCCTGGAACGCGATGCTGTTGTCCGGGTCGGCCGCCATCGGCTTGAAGTCGGGATCCTTGGCGTTCTGCTCGTCGACCACCGCCGCCATGCGGCGCAGACTCTCGCGAACGTCGTCCTCGGTGATCACGCCGTGCCGCAACCAGTTCGCCAGCAGCTGGCTCGAAATACGCAGCGTCGCACGGTCTTCCATCAACGCGATGTCGTGGATATCGGGCACCTTCGAGCAGCCGACGCCTGCGTCGATCCAGCGCACCACGTAGCCCAGGATCGACTGGCAGTTGTTGTCCACCTCTTCGTGGATCTCCTCCGGCGACCACGCGAGCTCCTTGGCCAGCGGGATCGTCAGCAACTCGTCGAGGCTGGTGCGGGACTTCCCGGCCAGCTCCTTGTGCACCTCGTAGACGTCGACGTAGTGGTAGTGCATGGCGTGCAGGGTCGCCGCCGTCGGGGACGGCACCCACGCGGTCGTGGCGCCGGCCTTGGGCTGACCGATCTTCTGCTCGACCATGTCCGCCATCAGCTCGGTCATGGCCCACATGCCCTTACCGATCTGAGCCTTGCCGGAGAACCCGGTCGCCAGGCCGATGTCGACGTTCTGGTCCTCGTAGGCCTTGATCCAGGACTGGGTCTTCATGGCGCCCTTGCGGATCATCGGGCCGGCTTCCATCGAGGTGTGGATCTCGTCGCCGGTGCGGTCCAGGAAGCCGGTGTTGATGAACGCCACCCGGTCGGCCGCTGCCTTGATGCAGGCCTTGAGGTTCGCCGACGTGCGACGCTCTTCGTCCATGATGCCGACCTTGATGGTGTTCTGGGGCAGGCCCAGCACGTCCTCGACGCGGCTGAACAGCTCGCAGGTGAAGGCGACCTCGTCGGGCCCGTGCATCTTGGGCTTCACGATGTAGATCGAGCCGGTGCGGCTGTTCTGCCGCGGGCTGCCGTCCTCCGCCTTGAGCCCGTGTACCGCGATCAGGCTGGTGAACAGCGCGTCCTGGATACCTTCGGGAATCTCGTTACCGTCGGAATCGACAATGGCGTCGTTGGTCATCAGGTGCCCGACGTTGCGCACGAACAACAGGCTGCGTCCAGGCAGCGTCAGCTCACCATCGCCGGGCGTCTTGTAGGTGCGGTCGTCGTTGAGCACGCGGGTGAAGCTCTTGCCGTTCTTGCTGACCTCTTCGGCCAGGTCGCCGCGGTTCAGGCCAAGCCAGTTGCGGTAGCCGAGGACCTTGTCATCGGCGTCGACGGCGGCCACCGAGTCCTCGAAGTCCATGATCGTCGTGATCGCGGACTCCAGCAGGACGTCCTTCACACCGGCCTTGTCGGTCTTGCCGACCGGGGACTCGGGGTCGATCAGGATCTCGATGTGCAGGCCGTTGTTGGCCAGCAATACCGACCAGGCGGGTTCGCCGAGCTCACCGGTGTAGCCGACGAATTTCTCCGGGCTGGCCAGCCCGGTGGACTCATCGCCCTGCGCGATCTGGAGCGCTCCGTCGGCGAGGCTGATACCGGTCGCGTCGGCCCATGAGCCCGATGCCAGCGGAACGGCCTTGTCCAGGAAGTCCCGGGCGTAGGCGATCACTCTGTCGCCGCGAATCTTGTTGTAGCTGGTGCCAGGTTCGGCACCGCCCTCGGTGCTGATGACGTCGGTGCCGTACAGCGCGTCGTACAGCGAGCCCCAGCGCGCGTTGGCGGCATTCAGCGCGAAGCGGGCGTTGAGGATCGGAACCACCAGCTGCGGACCGGCGGTGGTGGTGATCTCGTCGTCGACACCCGAGGTGGTGATGCTGAAGTCACCCGGGTCCGGCTGCAGGTAGCCGATGTCGGTGAGGAACTGCTGGTACTCACTCGTGTCGATACCGCCGATGATCCGCTGGCGATGCCACTTGTCGATCTGCGCCTGCAGATCGTCCCGGCGGGCGAGCAGGTCCTGATTCTGCGGCGTCAGGTCGGTGACGACCTTGTCCACACCGGCCCAGAAGCTGTCGGCGTCAATCCCGGTGCCGGGCAGCGCCTCGTTGGTGATGAAGTCGTACAACACCTGCGCCACACGCAGGTTGCCCACGGGCACGCGATCGCTCATCTGTCCTCCCTCACGACAATCAATTCATCTTACCCGCAGGTAGGAACCCCTCCGACACAGTGTCGTAGGCCACGTCCACATGCAGAAGCCGTTCACACCACGCAAGCAGTGCAGCGCGCAACGGCGCTGCGCGCTCGGCGATAACTCCCTGGCACCGCACGTACTCCGCCCGCCCGGCGGGTTCCTCAACGGTGATCGGCTCAAACCCGAGGTCAGTCAGGTCGTAGGGGCTGGCCCGCATGTCGAGCTCGCGCGCCTGGGCGGCCAGCTGCAGACAGTCCACCAGCAACTCCGAGTGGACCAACGGGCCGAGCTTGAAGCACCACTTGTAGAGATCCATGTTCGCGTGAAGGCAGCCGGGCTGTTCCCAGTCGCGCTGGCCGGCGCGGGTCGGTACACCGCGGTTGCGTGGTGCGGCGGCGGCGGTGAAGAACCGGTAGGCGTCGTAGTGCGTGCAGCGCAGCGGCATCGACTCGACCACCGCGTCGGTGCCGGCGCCGCCGAGTCGCAGTGGCACCGTGCCGTGGCGGACCGCATCCGTGCGGTAGACCATCGCCCACTCGTGCAGGCCGAAGCAGCCGAACTGGGGTGCGCGTGCCTCGGTGGCACGCAGCAGGTCGGCGACGAACCGAACCGTCGACAGCCGCGTCCGTAGGAACTCCGCGCTGACTCTCACGCCATCGGGTCTCGCCTCATAGCCGGCACGGCCGAGGTATTCAACGCAGGCGGCCCCGGCCAGCGCGATGCCGAAGCCGGGGTGCCACACCCGCAGCTGGCGCGGCCGCAGGCTGTAGTAGGTGAACAGGAAATCCCAGACCGGGTGAGCCTCACCGCGCCGGGCGCGCCGAAGATGTGGACCGGTGAAAGTTTCCACTCGGGCGCGGTGGGCTTCGGCCCGGGCCAGCCAGGTGCCCTCGGCCACTATGCCGTCATTCACGGTGCATGCCATCGCGGACGGTGCCGATCAAGTCCTCGACCAGGTCTTCCAGCGCCACCATCGCGCACACGGACTGCTCGCCGTCGGTGACCAGGGCCAGGTGGCTGTTATTGCGGCGCAACTGCGACAGGGCGTCGGGCAGCGGCATGTCGCCGGGCACCCGGGGTAGCGCACGCACCACGGCGCCGTCGACCACCGCGTCGCGCTCGTCGATCTGCTCCAGGATGTCCTTGATGTGGACGAATCCGATGAAATCACCGTCCGCGTCGGTGATCGGGAATCGGGAGTAGCCGGTGTGCTCGAGGGCCTGCTCGATGGCGACCACGGTCGGACCGGACTCGTCGGCGGCCACCGGCACCGAGTAGATCTCCGCGAGGGGCACGGCGACGTCGTTGACCACCCGGTTGCGGATCTGCAGGGCCCGGGAGAGTCGCATGTGCTCCTCCTGATCCAGCAGTCCCTCGGACAGTGACTCGGCGATCATCTCCGAGAGCTCGACCATGGAAACGGTGTTCTCCAGCTCGGTCTTGGGCTCGACCCCCAGTGCCCGCACCACCACCTGTGCACACCAGTCGTAGAACGCGATGACCGGCCGAGTTGCCTTGACCCACAGCAGGTATGGCGGGACCAGTAGCATCGCAGCCTTCTCCGGGCCGGCCAACGCAATGTTCTTCGGCACCATCTCGCCGAGCAGTACGTGCAGGATCACCACAACGGTGATGGCCACCAGAAACGACACCGTGTGCAGCACCGCGTCCGGTACGCCGACGAGGTCGAACAGCGGTTGCAGCAGGTGTGCGACGGCCGGCTCGCCCACCCGGCCCAGGATGATCGACCCCACCGTGATGCCCAGCTGCGCGCCGGCGAGCATCACCGACAGGTTCTCACCCGCTCGGATCACGGTGACCGCGCTGCGTTTGCCCTGCTCGGCCAGCGCTTCGAGGCGGTCCCGGCGTGCGGAGATCAGCGCGAACTCCGCGCCGACGAAGAACGCGTTCGCCAAGATCAGCAATAGGGTCAGCAGGACCGCGAAGAGGTCACCCATCAGTGCTCCTCGTGCCCGTCGACGGCCAGCGGTGTCAGGCCGACGAGGTCTATGCGGCGACCGTCCATCCGCAGTACGGTCGCCTGCCAGCGCGGCTGCTCGTCCAGCGGGGCGTCGGGGTCGAAGGCGCTCAGCTCGACCGACTCTCCGGCCTCGGGAATGTGCCCGAGCGCGTACATCACCAGGCCGCCGATCGTGTCGTACTCGCCTTCGGAGGCTCGGAAGTCCGTTGTCTCGGCGACCTCGTCGATGCGCAACAGACCGGACACCTCCCAGCCGTCGGCGGTGCGCTCGACGTCGGGCGTCGATTCGTCGTGCTCGTCACGAATGTCGCCGACGATCTCCTCGATCAGGTCCTCGACGGTCACCATGCCGGCGATGCCGCCGTACTCGTCGGCGACCAGCGCGGTCTGCAGGCCCGTCGCGCGCAGCTGCGTCATCAGCGCGTCGCCGTCCAGCGTCGACGGCACCACAGGCACCGGCCGGGCGAGGGACGCCAGTCGGGTGGTCTCCCTGTCGTCGTTGGCGAGGGCGAACACCTGTTTGAGGTGGACGAGCCCGATCGTCTCGTCGAGGTCGCCGCGGGTGACCGGAAAGCGCGAGTGCCCCGTCTCCCTGGCCATCGCCATCAGGTCACCGACGGTGTCGTCGCCTTCGAGTGACTCGATCTTGGAGCGCGGGGTCATCAACTCCTCGGCGGTGCGCGCACCGAACTGCAGCGAGCGGTCCACCAGCGAGGCGGTCAGTTGGTCCAGCGAACCCTGCCGTGCCGACGTCCGCACCAGCGACACCAGCTCCTGGGGCGAGCGGGCCGACCGCAATTCGTCCGCCGGCTCGAGCCCGAACCGCTTCAACACCCAGTTCGCGGTTCCGTTGGTCAGCTGGATAAGCGGGGTGAACAGCGTCGAGAACAGCACCTGAGGACCTGCCACAACGCGGGCCGTCCGCAACGGAACCGCGACCGCCAGGTACTGCGCCACCAACTCGCCGAAGACCATCGACACCGAGGTGGCGATCAACAGCGCGATCATCAGCGCCGTGCCGTCCACCCAGTCCGGCGACAGCCCCGCACTGCGCAACGGCGGTGCCAGCAGTCGCGCGATGAGCGGCTCGGCCAGATAACCGGTGATCAGTGTGGTGATCGAAATGCCGATCTGGGCGCCGGAGAGCTGGAAGGACAGTGTTCGGTGCGCCCGCTGCACGATCTTGTCGCGCCGGCCGCCCTGGCGGGCGTTGGCGTCGACCGTGCTGCGCTCCAGCGCTGTCAGGGAGAACTCGGCTGCCACGAACACCGCGGTGCCCAGCGTCAGCAGGATGAACCCGGCCAGGCTGAGCAGGATCGTGATGAGGCTCATCGGGTCCTCACCGCAGAGCCGCCGGGCCACATGCCCGGCCGGCTAGGGGAAGGTTCGGCGTCGGCGTCGTCCGCGGGTCGCTCACCCCGGGCAGCCCGATCCGCGGGGGCCTCGACGGGTGCCTGCGGCACTCAGATCCCTTTCCTCGGCGGCCAGAACAGACCCCTATGTTAGCGGCTCAGCCGATACAACCCGGCTCACCAGCCGGTCGGTAGGGGATGCCCTTCGGCGAACCCGGCGGCCGACTGCACGCCGAGCACCACCCGTTCGTGCAATTCGGCGATGGTGGCTGCGCCGACGTAGGTACAGGTGCTGCGAACCCCGGATGTGATGTGGTCGAGCAGGTCCTCGACTCCGCCGTGGTCGGGGTCCAGTGCCATCCGGGAGGTCGAAATGCCTTCCTCGAACAACGCCTTGCGGGCACGGTCGAAGGCGCTGTCTGCGGAGGTGCGGGCGGCCACCGCGCGCTTGGAGGCCATGCCGTAGCTCTCCTTGTAGGGCCTGCCGTCGCGATCGCGCATCAGGTCGCCGGGGGATTCGTAGGTGCCCGCGAACCATGATCCGATCATCACGTTGGACGCGCCGGCCGCCAGCGCCAGCGCCACATCGCGGGGGTGGCGCACGCCACCGTCGGCCCACACGTGAGCCCCGAGTTCCCGTGCAGCCGTTGAACATTCGAGAACCGCGGAGAACTGCGGCCGTCCGACGCCCGTCATCATCCGGGTGGTGCACATGGCGCCGGGCCCGACGCCGACCTTGACGATCGAGGCGCCTGCCTCGATCAGGTCGCGGGTCCCCCCGGCGGAGACGACGTTGCCTGCCGCCAACGGGACGCCTAGGTCCAGCGAGGACACCGCCTTGATTGCGTCGAGCATCTTGACTTGGTGGCCGTGCGCGGTGTCGACCACCAGCACGTCCACGCCGACCTCGGCCAGCGCCTGCGCCTTGGCGGCCACGTCGCCGTTGATGCCGACCGCGGCGGCGATTCGCAGCCGTCCTTTGTTGTCGACGGCGGGGGTGTAGATGCCGGCGCGAACGGCGCCGATGCGGGTCAGCACGCCGGCCAGCGTCCCGTCGTCGTCGGTGAGGACGGCGACGTCCACCGGCGCGTGCTCGAGGAGCTCGAACACCCGGCGGGGTTCGGCGTGCACGGGCGCGGTGACGAAGTCGGTGACCGCGATGTCGCGCACGCGCGCGAATCGGTCGACGCCGGCCGTGGCGGCCTCGGTCACCAAACCGATGGGCCTGCCCTCGAACACCACCACGGCCACCCCGTGCGCCCGTTTGTGGATCAGCGCGACGGCGTCGGACACCGAATCGTCGGGTGCCAAAACCACCGGGGTGTCGGCCACCAGGTCGCGGCTTTTCACGAACTCCACGGTCTGCTTCACCGCATCCGCCGGCAGGTCTTGCGGCAGCACGACGATGCCCCCGCGGCGGGCCACCGTCTCCGCCATCCGCCGCCCTGCCACCGCGGTCATGTTCGCCACGACGACCGGGATCGTCGTCCCGGTGCCGTCAGACGTCGACAGGTCCACGTCGAACCGGGAGGCGACGTCGGAGCGGTTGGGCACGACGAAGACGTCGTCGTAGGTCAGGTCGTACGGGGGCCGCTGGCCGTCGAGAAACTGCACGTACCGAGGGTACTGCCAGTGCTCAGGCCTCGACTTCGGTGCGGTCGCCGCTCCACAGCGTGTGGAAGCGGGCGGCCGGGTCGGCGTCGGTGCGGCCGTAGGTGTGCGCGCCGAAGAAGTCGCGTAGCCCCTGGGTCAGTGCCGCGGGCAGCCGCTCGGTGCGCAGTGCGTCGTAGTAGGACAGCGCCGAGGCGAAACCGGGGACCGGGATGCCCAGCTCGGTGGCAGTCACCACGACGCGACGCCAGCTGTCGATGCCCGCTTCGACGGCATCCCGGAAGTACGGCGCGGCGATCAGCGTCGCCAGCTCGGCGTTCTCGTCGAAGGCTTCCTTGATCCGATTGAGGAACTTGGCTCGGATGATGCAGCCGCCGCGCCAAATCGTGGCCATATCGCCGAGCGTGATGTTCCAGTCGTATTCGGCGCTGCCGGCCTGGATCTGGTTGAAGCCCTGGGCGTAGGCGATGATCTTCGAGGCGTACAGCGCCTTGCTGACGTCGTCGATGAATCGAGCTGCATCGCTGGGCTTTTCGCCGAGGTCGCCGGATGCCAGACCGGTCGTCGCCTTACGCTGCGCCACCGAACCCGACAGCGCGCGGGCGAATACCGCCTCGGCGATACCGGTCACCGGCACTCCGAGGTCGAGGGCGGACTTCACCGTCCAGCGCCCGGTGCCCTTCTGCTCGGCCTCGTCGAGAATGACGTCGACCAGCGGCTTGCCGGTCTTGGCGTCGGTCTGGCGCAACACCTCGGCGGTGATCTCGATCAGGTAGCTGTCCAGGTCGCCTTTGTTCCATTCGCCGAACACGTCGGCGATCTCCGTGGCGGTTTTGCCCAGCCCGTCGCGCAGCAGTTGGTAGGCCTCGCCGATGAGCTGCATGTCGGAGTACTCGATGCCGTTGTGCACCATCTTCACGAAGTGACCCGCGCCGTCCGGGCCGATATGGGTGCAGCACGGGACGCCGTCGACGTGCGCGGAGATCTCTTCCAGCAGCGGGCCGAGCGACTTGTAGGACTCGGCCGGGCCGCCCGGCATGATCGACGGCCCGTTCAGCGCGCCTTCCTCGCCGCCGGAGATGCCGGCCCCGACGAAGTGCAGGCCGCGCTCGCGCACTGCCTTCTCGCGGCGGATCGTGTCGGTGTACAGGGCGTTGCCGCCGTCGATGATGATGTCGCCCGGCTCGAAGACTTCACACAGCTCGTTGATCACGGCGTCGGTGGGGTCGCCGGCCTTGACCATGATCAGCGCGCGGCGCGGCTTCTCCAGCGCGGCGGCGAACTCTGCCATCGTCTCGGTGCGGACGAACGTGCCTTCCGAGCCGTGCTCGGCGAGCAGGGCATCGGTTTTGGCCACCGAGCGGTTGTGCAGAGCCACGGTGTAGCCGTGGTGTGCGAAGTTCCGCGCGATATTCGAGCCCATCACCGCCAATCCGGTAACACCGATCTGTGCAGTACCGTCCGTCTGCGGTGAGCTCATCTCGCGCCTTTCAGTTGTGTGAATGTGGTTGTGGCATTGAAACTTTCAGAAAATCAGCGGTTCAGAACAGAAATAGCCGGTGGAGCTCGGTGAGCCACGGCATCGCAACCGCGACGGTGGGTAGCACGAGCACTGCGGCCGCCGCGGTGTAAGCCGCCAGCGACAGCAACAGGCTGTTGGGCTCGCCGCCCAGGCGGCGCACCCGGATCAGCGTTGTCGGACCGCCACCGGCGAGCGCCCCCTTCGGGGTACGTCCCGCCGCGCAGGCCACCAGCGCGCGGGCCAGGGGAGCGGGCCCGGCGGTGCGCACCGCGGCGTCGTCGGCGAGCATCTCGACGAGCAGCCGAACCGCGTTGAGCGCGCTGCCGCTACGGACGAAGCGGGGGAAGGCCGTGTGTACCGCGATGAAGGCCTCGAGCACGAGGTCGTGGCGTGCCCGCAGATGTGCCCGCTCGTGGCTGAGAATCGCGGCGAGTTCGGTGTCGCTCAGCGCGGACAGGGTGCCTTCGCTGAGCACGACGCGGCTGCGTACCCCGGGCAGGCAGTAGGCCAGCGGTTCGGACACGTCCAACACCCGCAGGCCACTCATGCCGTCGCGGCAGTCGCCGAGCAGATCGACGACCGTTCGGTGACGGGCTCGACGGCGCCGGGTGGCGATGGCGACCTGCACCACTGCGACGAACAACCGGGCGCCGATGAGAAGCGTGATCGCTAAAACGACGACGTAGCCGAGCCACAACGGCCAGCCCAGAACCTCGATCTCACTGGTGATCGTCGCGGTCGGGCGGCCGTCGGGACCGGGGGCGAAAAGCCGGCTGGCGATCGCCAGGCCTGCGCTGAACGCGGACAGCACCGCGGCCACCGCAATCGACTGCCAGAGCACGATCGCGGCGCGCGGCGCACGCATCGGCCACGAGGCTCGGGCAAGCAGCGCAGGTACAGGACCAACCAGCATCAAAGCGAGGAAGGTGAAGGCCAGCGCGGACACGCTGAAATTGTCCCTCAGGCGTTGGGCGTGCCGCCAGCGGGCCAGGTTGAACGGTGTTTGGACTCCAATTCCGCCAATGCGCGACGCAACGCGTCGGCCTCGTCGACGCCCACCCGTTCGACGAAGTGCACCAGGGCGGCCTGTCGGCCGCCCGAGTCGGAGGCCTGATCCAGCGCGTCGACCATCAGTCCGGCGACCAGTTCGTCACGGCCGTGGACCGGCGCGTACTGATGGGCCCGGTCATCGCGGATCTGGGAGACCAGGTTCTTGCGGGCAAGGCGCTGCAGGACGGTCATCACCGTGGTGTAGGCCAGGTCGCGCTCGGCACACAGAGCCTCGTGGACCTGCCGAACCGTCAGCGGCTCGCCAGCGGCCCACAAGTGGTCCATCACCGCGCGTTCAAGTTCGCCCAGACGAGTCAATTGGCCATTTCTGTTCATCTCCGTAAGCAGTCAAATCAGAATACTCCCGATTACTACCGCGCGTCGTATCCAACGTGTCGACAACTCCGCTGTGGCCGGCGGTGTTCCCGTGCGACGGGCCGCGAACGGGTCAACGCAGGCCACGTAGTGGAATGCGGACGAAGCCGTGACAGCACTCACAAAACGCACGGCTCCCCAACCATCATCTGTTGTGGTTAGGCTTACCTAACCACACCCGAGGAGGTGCCGTGACCACAACCGTGGTTGACCCGTTGATCGACGGAATGGCCATTCGCCGGATCCTGCCGTTGCATGAATCCTGCCGTCGGTTACGCGACCTGAGCCCGGATTCTCCCCGGGTTCACGGGGTGGCTGCCCTGGCCGATGTGGCCCGCCGCCGTTGGTGGCCGCTGGATTCGGTGGCATCCACGGGCCGACTGGCGCAGATGTTCGCCGCGGCGGCCGACGAACTGGGTGACCACCGCGCCGCGGGCCAGCACCTCGCAGCCACCTTCACCCACGCCGTGCTGGGCCGGGCCGTCACGGCGTTCGTACTCGAGGGTCGGACCTGGGATGCCGGGCCGGGGAACCTGTGGATGCACGTCGACTCCGAAGCGTCGGTCGATTGGGCCGCCGTCGTGGATCCGACGCTGCGGGTGCTGCCCGATGATCGGGCGACGACCGACGTGGTCCGGCTGCCCAGCGAGCGGGCCCTGGCGACCTGGACGGCCCACCGCTGCCACCGCTCACTGGAACCGATCTTCGAAAACCTGCAGAGGCTCAGCCGGGGTGCGCTCACCCCGTCGGCCATGTGGCAAATGGTCGGTTCGGCGGTCGTCATCACCGCGACGCAGGTGCCGGTGCTCACCGGCAGTGGCGAACTCACCTGCATGCGGCGCGGCCAGGCGGTACTCGACGCGCTGACCGGGTTCGGACTGCCGGTGCGAGCGCTGCGGCGGGCGGGGTAGGGCTTGTGTGTTAGGCAAGCCTTGCCTAGTCTGAACCCACGGACCAACGGACCGCGCCGGAGTTTCTGAGGGCTGCAGAAACCCCCGGTCCATGCCGAGGACGGGCCCCGCCTTCATTGCGGGGCCCGTCCCTCGTCTCGGCCTCGCTCGTGTAGACACAGATGCGTGCAACCAGAGCAGTCGCCGATCGAGCAGATCGCCTTCTCCGCCCCCTTCGACAATGAACTCGGTCTGGTATTCACCGAACTGACCGTCGACGGCGCCAAGGCCCAGTTGGAAGTGCAGCCCAAACTGCTTCAGCCGATGGGCATCGTCCACGGCGGGGTGTACTGCTCGATGATCGAGTCGATGGCCAGCACGTCGGCCTTCGTCTGGCTGGCCGCCAACGGCGGCGGCAACGTCGTCGGCGTGAACAACAACACCGACTTTCTGCGTGCCATCTCCGGCGGCACCGTCTACGGGGTGACCGAGCCGGTGCACCGCGGCCGTCGACAGCAACTGTGGCTGGTGACCATCCGCGACGACAACGACAGGCTCGTCGCCCGCGGCCAGGTGCGCCTGCAAAACCTCGAACCCGAGGCCCCGCAGCCTTAAGCGGCCCTCGCCGCCCTGCTGATCGCGTGTGGGCGTGGCAGGATCGCGCACTATGCAACTGACACCGCACGAGACCGACCGGTTGCTGCTGTCGTATGCCGCCGATCTCGCTCGCCGCAGGCAGGCGCGCGGGCTCAAGCTGAACTACCCCGAGACGGTCGCGATCATCACCGACCACGTCCTGGAAGGCGCGCGCGACGGTCGTACCGTCGCCGAACTGATGGTCACCGGGCGCGAGGTGCTCTCCCGCGACGAGGTGATGGAGGGCGTGTCCGAGATGCTGCCCGATGTGCAGGTCGAAGCCACCTTCCCGGACGGCACGAAGCTCGTCACCGTCCACCACCCGATCTCGTGAGTCGGGAGGGGACATCATGATTCCCGGTGAGGTCTTTCTCGGCGACGGTGAGATCGAGATCAACGCCGGTGCCGCGCGCATCGAGCTGGAAATCGTCAACACCGGCGACCGGCCGGTGCAGGTCGGCAGCCATGTGCATCTGCCGCAGGCCAACGCTGCGCTGTCGTTTGACCGGGCGGCTGCACACGGGCACCGATTCGACATTCCCGCGGGCACCGCGGTGCGTTTCGAACCCGGTGTGTTGCAACGAGTTCGGCTCGTTCCGCTGGAAGGTCGTCGTGAGGTGCACGGGCTGAGCCTGAATCCGCCGGGAAAGTTGGGCGCCCGATGAGCGCTTGCGCGAAGAGAGTCGAACGATGACCTCACTGTCGCGGGCGCGCTACGCCGCGCTGTTCGGCCCTACCACCGGTGACCGAATCCGGCTGGCCGACACCGATCTGGTCGTCGAGATCACCGAGGACCGCAGCGGCGGCCCCGGTCTGGCCGGCAACGAAGCGGTGTTCGGCGGCGGCAAGGTGTTGCGCGAGTCGATGGGCCAGGGTCGCGCCACCCGGGCCGACGGCGCCCCCGACACCGTGATCACCGGTGCGGTGATCGTCGACTACTGGGGAATCATCAAGGCCGACATCGGGATTCGCGACGGACGCATCGTCGCGATCGGTAAGGCCGGCAATCCTGACATCATGTCGGGCGTGCACCCCGACCTGGTGGTCGGCCCGTCCACGGAGATCATCGCAGGCAATGGGCGCATCCTCACCGCCGGGGCAATCGACTGTCACGTGCACCTGATCTGTCCGCAGATCATGGAAGAGGCCATCGGCGGTGGCATCACCACGATCGTGGCCGGCGGCACCGGACCCGCCGAGGGCTCCAAGGCCACCACTGTGACGCCGGGCGCCTGGCATCTGGGCCGCATGCTGGAGTCGCTCGATCACTGGCCGCTGAACATCGCACTCCTCGGCAAGGGCAACACCGTCAGCGCCGACGCGATGTGGGAACAATTACGTTCGGGTGCAGCGGGTTTCAAGCTGCATGAGGACTGGGGGACGACCCCCGCGGCGATCGACGCCTGCCTGACGGTGGCCGAGGCCGCCGGGGTGCAGGTCAACATCCACACCGACACGCTCAACGAGGCGGGCTTCGTCGAAGACACCCTGGCCGCAATCAACGGCCGCAACATCCACGCCTATCACACCGAGGGCGCCGGCGGCGGGCACGCGCCGGACATCATCACTGTCGCGGCCGAGTCGTATGTGTTGCCGAGCTCCACCAATCCGACCCGCCCGCACACCGTCAACACCCTCGACGAACACCTCGACATGCTGATGGTCTGCCACCATCTGAACCCAAGCGTGCCTGAGGATCTGGCGTTCGCCGAGAGCCGCATCCGGCCGTCGACGATTGCGGCCGAAGACCTGTTGCACGACCTCGGGGCCATCTCGATGATCGGCAGCGACGCTCAGGCGATGGGTCGCATCGGTGAGGTGGTATTGCGAACGTGGCAGACCGCGCATGTGATGAAGCGCCGCCGCGGAGCCTTGGAAGGGGACGCGGCGGGAAAGAAAGGAGCCGACAACAACCGGGTGCGCCGCTACATCGCCAAGTACACGATCTGCCCCGCCGTCGCGCACGGCCTCGACCACGAGATCGGTTCGGTGGAGGTCGGCAAGCTGGCTGATCTGGTGCTGTGGGAGCCCGCCTTCTTCGGTGTACGCCCGCATGCGGTGCTCAAGGGCGGGATGATCGCGTGGGCTGCGATGGGTGACGCCAACGCCTCGATTCCGACGCCGCAGCCGGTGCTGCCGCGACCGATGTTCGGCGCCGCCCCCGCCGCCGCGGCCGCCACCTCGGTGCATTTCGTCGCTCCGCAGGCCATTGAGGATGGGCTGGCCGACCGGATCGCGGTCAACCGCCGATTGGTGCCGGTCGGCAACGTGCGCGCCATCGGCAAGGCGCAGATGCCGCTGAACAACGCGCAGCCCCGGATCGAGGTCGACCCCGACACATTCACAGTGCGCATCGACGGCGAGGTATGGGCCGAACAACCCGCCGCCGAACTGCCGATGGCACAGCGCTACTTCCTGTTCTGATGTCTACAGATTCCCCGTCGCTTCGCTCGCCCTCGAAACTTGCCACCCTGCTCACCCTCGCCGACTCGCGGCTGCCGACCGGCGGCCACGTGCATTCGGGCGGGGTGGAGGAGGCGATCACGAGCCGGCTGGTCACCGACCTCCTGACGTTGGAGGCCTATCTGCGCCGCCGGACCCGCACCAGCGGGTTGGTGACGGCGTCGGTCGCGGCGGCCGTGCACCGGGGTGACCTGAGCGTGGCCGACGCCGATGCCGAAACCGATTCGCGCACACCGTCGCCTGCGGCCCGGCAGGCGTCCCGCGCCCAGGGCCGGGGGCTGCTGCGCCTGGCCCGCCGAGTGTGGCCGGACGCCACCTGGGATGCGCTGGGCCCGCGGCCGCATCTGGCGGTGACTGCCGGCCGCGTCGGCGCGGTCAGCGGATTGAGCCCTGAGCAGACCGCGCTGTCACTGGTCTACACCACGATGACCGGGACGGCCACCGCCGCCCAGCGGCTGCTGGCGCTGGATCCTGCCGACGTCGCGGCGCTGACCTTCGCCCTGTCGCAGCTCTGCGAAGACACCGCCGCGCTGGCCGCCACCGGCCTGGCCGACCTGTCCGATCCGCTGCTCGACGAGCTTGCGCAGCGCCACGCCCAACGCGAACGCCCCCTGTTCGTCTCCTGAAAGAAGCCGCATGCCACCACATTTCACCTCATCTGGTTCGGCCGGCGAGCCGCACACTCACGCCGACCGACCCAAGCGGACACGCAGGCCGGGCGAGCCGCTGCGGATCGGGATCGGCGGCCCGGTCGGCTCGGGAAAAACCGCACTGGTGGCTGCGCTGTGCCGCCAGCTGCGTGACGAGCTGTCCGTGGCGGTGCTGACCAACGACATCTACACCACCGAGGACGCCGACTTCCTGCGCCGCCACGCGGTGCTCCCCGACGACCGGATCGCCGCGGTGCAGACCGGTGGTTGCCCGCACACCGCGATCCGCGACGACATCACCGCCAACCTCGACGCCATCGACGACCTGATCGCCGGGCACCACCAGCTGGACCTGATCCTGGTGGAATCCGGCGGGGACAACCTGACCGCGACGTTCTCCTCCGGCCTGGTCGACGTTCAGATCTTCGTCGTCGACGTGGCCGGGGGAGACAAGGTGCCGCGCAAGGGCGGCCCGGGGGTGACGTTCTCGGATCTGTTGGTGGTCAACAAGACCGACCTGGCTCCGCTGGTCGGCGCCGACCTGGAGGTCATGCGGCGCGACGCCGCGAAGGTGCGCGACGGCCGGCCCACGGTGCTGATCTCGCTGACTGAGGATCCGGCGGCATCCGCGGTTCTGGCGTGGGTGCGCGAGCAGTTGCCCGTCAACGAGATCGCCTGATTCGCCATGCGTTCCGATGTTGTGGTGGTGGCGCAGCCGGGCCGGCTGTCCCGCATCGAGTGTCGCGGGGCCCTGGCTGCGCGGCACACCGAACCTGACACCGTGCACCTGGTGTCGGCGGCCGCGACACCGCTGGGTGGGGACACCATCGTGATCCGGATCATCGTGGAACCGGGTGCGCGGCTGCGGCTGCGCAGTGCCGCCGCGACCGTAGCGCTGCCCGGCGCGACCACCACCCAGTCACAGGCCTGCTGGCACATCGAGGCGGCCGGTGAGCTCGACGTCGACCCCGAGCCGACGATCGTGGCGGCCGACGCCCGGCACCTCAGTGAACTGACGGTCTGCCTCGAGGGTATCGCGCGCCTTCGGATTCGGGAGCGGGTGCAGATAGGCAGAACCGGTGAGCGCGAGGGGTTTTGGAGCAGCGTCATGCGCGCCGACGTGGCCGGGACCCCGCTGCTGAGACACCGGGTGGAGCTGGGCCCGGCCTCGGTGGCCGACGATGTGCTGGGTACTCCGCTGGCCTGTGTGAGCGAACTGCGCTATCCCGAGCCGGCCACCGATGCAGTCGGCGTCACTCTGGACCTCACCAAGGGCGGCAGCCTGTCGACCTGGCAGGGCCCACGCCTCTACTCGTGACGGCCGGCCAAGGTCAGCACCAGCCGGGCACCCCCGAGCGGGCTGGTGGTCAATGACGCTGTACCACCGTGTAATTCGGCTTGTTGGGCGACCAGTGCCAGTCCAAGACCCGACCCGGACCGGGACGCGGTAGAGCCGCGGGAGAACCGCTCGAAGACGGCGGCCCGTTCGTCTTCGGGCACGCCGCTGCCGTCGTCGTCGACGGTGATCTGCACACCGTCGGCTGAACTGGACACCGACAGCTGCACCTCGGTGGCCGCCCCGTGCTTGACGGCGTTGGCAATCGCGTTGTCGATCACCAGCCGCAACCCGACCGGCAGCCCAACCATCAGCACCGCGGGGGAGGGCACCAGCGAGACCTTGAGGTCGCGGTAGATCCGCTCGGCGTCGTGCGCGGCGCGGTCGAGGAGTTCGGTGACATCGAACGGGACGAAGTCATCGGCCGTGGTCAGCTCGCCCTGAGCCAGTCGTTCCAGTGCGGTGAGCGTGGCCTCGATGCGGCTCTGCGTGCGGATGACGTCGCCGATCACCTCGTTGCGCTGTTCGGGCGCGAGGTCCAGCGTGGAGAGCACCTCGAGGTTGGTGCGCATCGCGGTGAGCGGGGTCCGCAGTTCGTGGGAGGCGACGGCCGCGAAGTCGCGGGCGGACTCCAATGCCGCCCTGGTGCGTCCCTGCTCGTCACCGATCCTGGCCAGCATGCCTTCGACCGCCTCGGCGATCTCTACCGCTTCCTTGACGCCGCGCACCTGCACCTCGTCGGGGTTGGACTGAGCGTTGATCGCCCGGGCCTGCTGCGCCAGCAGCCGAAAGGGGTTGATCATGATCAGCGAGATCAGCCATCCCACCACCACGGTGCCGGCGATGACCCCGGCGCAGATCAACAGCACCCGCAGATGCAGTTCGGCGATCCGGCGCTGGGTCTCGGCCAGCGGTGCACCCAGCGCGATAGTGGCCCCACCGACCGCGAACGTTCGCACCCGATACTCGACGCCGTCGATCGTGGTGTTCGCGTAGCCGTTCTCCAGCTGCGGCAGCACGACCTCGGGGGGCACCGACATCGCCATCGCCCCGACCCGGATGGTGCGCACCAGGTTTCCGTCGGGGGTGGTCGTGGCCGCCGCGCCCGGCTTCGCGGTCGTCAGCAGCGAGCCGACATCACCCAGGCTGCTCACTGAGTCCAGCCGGCGGTCCAGCTGGCTGTACTGGTCGTTGGTGACGCCCAGCCACACCCAGGTGCCCAGAGTGAGCACCAGGATCACGACGGATAACGCGGCGACGATCACGATGGTGCGCAGCGAGAGCATGCGAGTGGGCAGCCGCTGCAGCACGCGGTAGACGATCTCGTCGGGCTTCACGACCACGCCGACCACCTTAGGGTGCGGCGTCCGATGAGCGTGGGAGCGCGCCGGGGCGCGGCTAGGTCACGCCGGGGGCCAGCGGGCGCTGACCGATACCGCAGCGGTTGCGGAAGTCGGTCGACGGCTGGCGGATGCCATCCAGATCGGCGCGGATCTGCGGGTTCGCGTTCAGGTACTGCTGGGTCTGAGCCTTGACCTGATCCTTGGGAAGCCCCTGCAGACCGGTGAAGAACGCGTTGACGTCCGGGTGGGTGAACAGGTAGTTCGACATCGCCGCCGACACGCCCGACATGGTTCCGGTCATGTCCGCGGTGGTGCAGTTGGGCGGCGGATCGGCCGCGGCGGGGCCCGCCATCATCAACCCGGCCGGGCCCGCCACGCCGAGCAACACCGCGCCGGCGCCGATCGCTGCCGCAGCCGCGCGACGCACAGAACGATTGGATGTCATCGAGCCCCCTTGTAGTCAGACTGTTGTCGCTGATCATGCTAGGGCAGCCGGTGGGTGAACGCGCCGATTTCGTCTGCGCTCACCCGGGCGATTCCCCGCAGCGCAGGGGGTCAGCTGGCGGCTTTCTCGTCCTCGACCGTCGCCGCGATCTCCTCGAGTTGCTCGATCCTCGTCCGCGCGTAGGCCTGCTGCTCGGTGATCGTCAGCTGACCCCGATGGCTTCCGATGAACGTGCTGATCCACGACAACGATGTGGTGAGCCGTGCCTTGAACCCGACCAGGTAGATCAGGTGCAGGAACAGCCATGCCAGCCAGGCGATGTAGCCGCCGAATTCGATCTTGCCGATCTTGGCCACCGCCGAGTACCGCGACACCGTCGCCATCGAGCCCTTGTCGAAGTACTGGAACGGCTCACGAGTCGCCGGGTCGGCGCCCTTCAGCTCGGCCTTGACCAGCTTGGCGGCGTACTTGGCGCCCTGGATGGCGCCCTGCGCCATTCCCGGGACACCTTCGACGAGCGCCATGTCTCCGATCACGAACACGTTCGGGTTGCCCGGCACAGTGAGGTCGGGGAGCACTTTGACGCGCCCGGCCCGGTCGATCTCGGCGCCGGACTGCTCGGCGATGATCTTGCCGAGCGGGCTGGCCGACACACCGGCCGACCACACCTTGGTGGCGCACTCGATGCGGTCGAGGCTGCCGTCACCGCGCTTGACGGTGATGCCGTTGCGGTCGACGTCGGTGACCATCGCGCCGAGCTGGATCTCGACACCCAGCTTCTCCAGCCGGTCGGCGGCCTTCTTGCCGAGCTTCTCGCCCATCGGTGGCAGCACGGCCGAGGCGGCGTCGAGCAGGATCACCCGTGCCCGGGTGGAATCGATGTGCCGGAACGCACCCTTGAGGGTGTGGTCGGCGAGTTCGGCGATCTGGCCGGCCATCTCGACACCGGTCGGGCCCGCACCGACGACGACGAAGGTCAGCAGCTTCGCCCGGCGGACCGGGTCGCTCGACCGTTCGGCCTGCTCGAAGGCGCCCAGGATCCGGCCGCGCAGCTCCAGCGCATCGTCGATGGTCTTCATGCCGGGGGCCCACTCGGCGAACTGGTCGTTGCCGAAGTAGGACTGTCCCGCGCCGGCGGCCACGATCAACGTGTCGTACGGGGTCCGGTAGGTATGGCCCAGCAGGATCGAGTCGACGGTCTTGTTGGCCAGGTCCACGTTGGTGACCTCGCCCAGCAGAACCTGGCAGTTCTTCTGGTCGCGCAGCACGACACGAGTCGGCGGGGCGATCTCGCCTTCCGAGATGATGCCGGTCGCCACCTGGTACAGCAGCGGCTGGAACAGGTGGTGGGTGGTCTTGGCGATCATCTTGATGTCGACGTCGGCGCGCTTGAGCTGCTTGGCGGCGTTCAGGCCGCCAAATCCCGATCCGATGATGACGACCTTGTGCTTATCCGATGGAGTGGCACCGGGGTGGGTCATTTCTGCTCCTCAACGACATGCACAGGACACTTACTACGGTAGTCGGCCAGGCAACCGGTTTCGCGTCGGTACCCGGGCCGATCAGGTGATGTAGGCCACGCCTACCGGCTACCCATCGAGCAGCGGGCGTAAGACCTCGGCGACGGCCGTGATCCGGCCGGGGTGATAACCATCCAGATGAGTGACCGGGCTGAGGATGACGCCGTCGACGCCGGCGTCGAGCACCTTGGTCTTGATCTGCTCGGCGATCTGCTCGGCACCACCCCACACCGCGCGCTGTTGGACGTCCTCGGGAACGAAGTCCGCTGTCACGTTCTCGTCGATCAGGGCGAACACCAGCATGCTGGTCTCGAGGGTGGCGGGGTCGCGGCCGATCTTCTCGCACTGCTCCTTGACGACTGCGATCTTGCGCGGGAGTTCGTCGAACCCCGCGATGACGTTGAGATGGTCGAAGTGCTTGGCGGCCAACGGGATTGTCTTCTTCTCACCGCTACCGCCGATCATCAGCGGGATGTGGTCGCGGAAGCGCGGGATCGCGAACGCCTCATTGGTCCGGTAGTACGTGCCGTCCACGGTCACCCGCTCGCCGCTCAGCATCGGCAGGATGATCTGCAGTGCCTCGTCGAGCTTGTTGAACCGGTCGGTGAAGGTGCCGAACTCATAACCCAGGGAATCGTGTTCGAGCTCGAACCAGCCGGCGCCGATGCCCAGGATCGCGCGGCCCTGGCTGATCACGTCGAGCGTGGTGATGGCCTTGGCCAGCAGCGTGGGGTTGCGATAGCTGTTGCCGGTGACCAGCGTGCCCAACTGCACCCGCTGCGTCGCGTTGGCCAGTGCGCCCAGGGCGGTGTAGGCCTCCAGCATCGGCTCCTCGGGCTTGCCGAGGTTGGGCAGCTGATAGAAGTGGTCCATCACGAAGACCGCGTCGGCCCCGGCCGCTTCGGCCTCCTGCGCCTGCGCGATGACCGTGGGAAACAACTCCGGGACACCGGTTCCGTAGGAGAAGTTGGGGATCTGAATTCCGAGTCGAATCGTCACCTATGCGACGTTAGTCTTCGCCGGCGAATTGCAGGTGAACCCTCGACACGGTCGCCGACCTTTCGGCTCCGTCAGCCGAAGTTGGCGAGCGCACCCCGGCCGACGTGCACCGTCTGGCCGGTGATGTGCCGGGCCGCGGGCGTGGTCAGAAACAGCGCGAGGCGCGCGATCTCTGCGGCCGCGGGCGGCGGGGCGGTGGACAATCCGTCATACGACGGCTCGGCGCTGCGGCCGCAGGCCACGGTGTTCACCGTGATGCCGCGGGTTCCGAAGTAATCCGCTTGTCCCGCAGTCCAATTCGATAGCGCGGCCTTGACCGCGGCGTCGGCGCCGCCATCGCGGGGGTTCTCCGGCACCACGGTCACGATCGATCCGCCCGCGCGCAGGTGATCACCGATGTTCTGCACCAGCAACACCGCCGACAGAACGCTGGTGTCCAGGGCCGTCCGCCACGCCTTCGCAGTGTCGCTCAGCGTGTAGGTGCGAGGATCGCCACCGACCCAGACCGGCGCGGGCACGTGAACGATGGTGTCCAGGTGATGCGGGAACTGGGTGCGCAACTCGGCCAGTGTCTCCGCATCGGTGGTGTCGCACACGATGGCGTCGACGTCGAGTTCCTTGGCGGCCACCTCGAGATCGTCGCGGCGGGCCCCGCTGATGACGACCTTGTGGCCGGCGTCGCGGAAACCCTCCGCGATCGTTCGACCCAGTTCGGTGTCACCTCCGGTGACCAGCACATCCATCCCGTCAACCTCCTCGTTGGATGGGGGATATGTTACTGGACGGTAGCTAAAGAGGCCAATGCCGCGCCGACACGATCCGGACACGGTGTGCTGTTTCGCCCTAGGGTGTGTCGGGTGAAGCGCAGTCGGGCGCACCGCACGCAGCCCCCGCTGCCACGTTGGGTGTACGTGCCCGCGGCGCTCGGCGCGGTCTTCGTGGTGCTGCCGCTGGCAGCGATGGCGGTCAAGGTCGACTGGACGCATTTCTGGTCCCTGATCAGCAGCGGACCGTCACAGGCCGCGCTGCTGCTGAGCCTGCGGACGGCGGCCGCCAGCACCGCGATGTGCGCGATTCTCGGTGTGCCGATGGCACTGGTGCTGGCCCGCAACGACGGCCGGATCGTGCGCGCGTTGCGTCCACTGATCCTGCTGCCGCTGGTCTTGCCGCCGGTGGTCGGCGGTATCGCATTGCTGTACGCGTTCGGCCGCCTCGGCCTGGTCGGTAGCTATCTGGAGGCGGCGGGCATCCGGATCGCGTTCACCACCACCGCTGTCGTGCTGGCGCAGACGTTCGTCTCGTTGCCATTCCTGGTGATCGCGCTGGAGGGCGCAGCGCGATCACGGGGCGCCGACTACGACGTCGTGGCGGCCACGCTGGGCGCCCGGCCGGCAACAGTGTGGTGGCGGGTGACGTTGCCACTGCTGACGCCGGGCCTGGTGTCGGGCGCCGTGCTGGCCTTCGCCCGGTCGCTCGGCGAGTTCGGTGCCACGCTGACCTTCGCCGGGTCGCGGCAGGGTGTCACCAGGACCTTGCCGCTGGAGATCTATCTGCAGCGCGAGACCGACGCCGACGCGGCGGTCGCGCTGTCGCTGCTGTTGGTCGGCGTAGCCGCGGTGGTGGTGCTGGGGCTCGGGGTGCGACGGCTGTCGGGCTGGACCGGCAATGGCTGAGCTGCAGTTCGCGGCCGCGGTGGTCGACCGGTCCTATGAGGTGGCGTTCGAGGTCGCCAGGGGAGAAGTGCTGGCCATCCTCGGGCCCAACGGTGCAGGCAAGTCCACCACGCTGCACGTCATTGCCGGTCTGCTGCAACCGGATTCGGGCTCGGTGCGGGTCGGCGGGCGGCTGCTGACCGATACCGCGACGGGCATATCGGTGGCCACCCACGACCGTCGCGTCGGGCTGCTGCTGCAAGAACCGCTGCTTTTTCCGCACTTGAGCGTTCAGGCCAACGTCGAGTTCGCGCCGCGCAGTCGGGGGGCCGGGCGTGCGGCAGCGCGCCGAGGCGCGACGGGATGGCTGGCGGAGGTCGGATTGGCCGAGCTGGCCGAGCGTAAACCCGCTCAGCTGTCCGGCGGGCAGGCGCAGCGTGCCGCGATCGCGCGGGCGTTGGCCGCCGAGCCGCAGGTGCTGCTGCTCGACGAGCCACTGGCCGGACTCGATGTCGCGGTGGCGGCCTCGGTGCGGGCGCTGCTGCGCCGGGTGTCGTCGGAGTCGGGCCGGGCGACGGTCCTCATCACCCATGACCTGCTCGACGTCCTGACGCTGGCTGACCGGGTGATGGTGCTCGACGACGGCTGCGTCGCCGAGATCGGCGCGGTCGCAGATGTACTGGCCGCACCGCGCAGCATGTTCGGCGCCCGCATCGCCGGAGTGAACGTGGTTCGGGGCGTAGCGGTCGGCGCAGAGGCCCTGCGCGCCGCCGACGGCGCGCTGTGGCAGGGTTCTCACGCCGTGAATCCACCTGAAGCGGGCGCGTTGGTGGCGGTCTTCTCCCCGGCCGCGGTCGCGGTGTACCGCGAACTGCCGCATGGCAGCCCACGCAACAGCGTCCGGATCCGCGTCGCGGAGCTGGACGCCGACGGCGCGCGGGTGCGGGTTCGCGGCCAGGAGCAGGCGGACGGCGCGCCCGGCCTGGCCGCCGACATCACCGCGGAGTCGGCGGCCGGTTTGAGGCTGGCTGCCGGGGACGACGTGTGGTTCACAGTCAAGGCCCAGGAAGTCGTCCTGCACGCGGCAGCACGCTGACGACCGCGCAGCGACCTGCATTAATGCCCGTTTTTGTAAGCTCGCAACAGCGTTACACCGCGCCACATCGTGAGCAGGCCACACTTGCGTCACGGCTGTAACACGGTAGGTTCATCGCCATGACGCAGCCGGACTCGATTTCGCGACGGCCGGGCGTGTGGACGGCGTTCGCGGTCACCGCGGTGACCGCTGCTACCGCCGTCACGATCGCCCTGCCGTCGACGACAGCCGTCGCCGATCCCGCGACGCCGACACCCACCACGGCGGCCCCCGCCGCCCCGCCGGCCGCGCCGCCGGCCACCGACCCCAACGCCCCAGTGGCCCCGCCGCCGCCCGCGGATCCCAACGCCCCGGTGCCGCCGCCGGCAGATCCGAACGCACCGCCGGTCGCTCCGCCGCCCGCGGATCCCAATGCAGCACCGGCGCCTCCCGCACCGCTGGAGCCGGGTCGCGTTCCGAACACCGCGGGCGGCTTCAGCTACCTGCTGCCTCCGGGCTGGGTGGTTTCGGACGCCTCACGGCTGAACTACGGCCAGGCGCTGCTGAGCAAGACCACCGCCCCGGCCGAGAACGGTCAGCCCGCCCCGACCGCCAATGACACCAGCGTCATCCTCGGCCGCCTCGACCTGAAGCTGTTCGCAGGCGCCGAGCAGGACAACAGCAAGGCAGCGGTCCGGTTGGCGTCGGACATGGGCGAGTTCTTCATGCCGTTCCCCGGTGTCCGGATCAACCAGCAGAGCGGGGCATTGCAGGCCGGTGACATGCCCGGCAACTTCTCGTCCTACGAGGTGAAGTTCACCGACACCACAAAGCCCAACGGTCAGATCTGGGCCGGTGTGGTCGGCACCGCCGTCCCGAACGCGCCGCGCGATCAGCGCAACCAGCGTTGGTTCGTGGTGTGGCTGGGCACCGCCAAGGATCCGATCGATCCGGCCGCCGCCAAGGCGCTCGCCGAGTCGATCCGGCCGTACACGGCGCCACCGGCTCCGGTGGCCGATCCGAACGCACCGGTGAGTGACCCGAACGCGCCGCCGCCCGCCGCCGGTGGCCGGATCCCGCTGGGTGTTCCCGTCCCGGTGGAGACACCGGTCCCCGGAATGACGCCCGGCCAGTAGGCGATCGTGGCCGTTTCCGGAGGCCAATCGTTACGTGCCAGGCGTATACCAAAGGGATAGCGGCCAGCATCAGCGCTGGCCAGCGACCTGCAGGAGACCGTCATGGACATGGTTGCAGCGACTGAATTCCTCGCACGCTCGAGCACGTTGACCAGCGTCGGCTGGATCGGCTACATCATCATCGGCGCGCTCGCCGGCTGGATCGCCGGCAAGCTGGTCAAGGGCGGTGGCTCCGGCATCCTGATGAACATCGTCGTCGGGATCATCGGTGCGCTCATCGGCGGATTCCTGCTGAGCTTCTTCCTGGACACCGCCGCAGGTGGGTGGTGGTTCACCCTGTTCACCGCGATCCTCGGCTCGGTGATCCTGCTCTGGATCGTCGGCATGGCCCGCCGGACTTAGTGGGCGGTCCACCGACCACGATGCGCGCCTGGCGGGTACGCCGGCCCGGACCGATGCGCAGCCAGCCACTGGAGCTGGACAGCACCGCACCGATACCGCGACCGGCGCCCGGCGAACTCTTGGTGGCAGTGCTGGCTTGCGGTGTCTGCCGTACCGACCTGCACGTCGCCGAGGGTGATCTACCCGTGCACCGACCGCACGTCACTCCCGGCCACGAGGTCGTCGGCGAGGTCGTCGGAAAAGGACCCGCCACCGGCGACGAATTCGCCATCGGCGACCGGGTGGGCATCGCCTGGCTGCGTTTCACCTGCGGGGTGTGCCAGTACTGCCGGCGAGGCGCGGAGAATCTATGCCCGAACTCCCGCTACACCGGCTGGGACGCCGACGGGGGCTATGCCGACTTCGCCACCGTCCCAGCCGATTTCGCACACCATCTGCCCGCCGGATACACCGACACCGAGCTGGCGCCGCTGCTATGCGCCGGGATCATCGGCTATCGGTCGTTGCTGCGGGCCGAACTCCCACCCGGGGGACGGCTGGGGTTGTACGGGTTCGGCGGCAGCGCGCACATCACCGCGCAGGTGGCGTTGGCGCAGGGTGCCGAGGTCCACGTCATGACGAGAGGCGCGCACGCGCAGGAACTCGCGCTCAGCCTGGGCGCGGCCTCTGCTCAGGGATCGGCCGACCCGCCGCCGGTCCGCCTCGACGCGGCGATCATGTTCGCCCCGGTTGGGGGCCTGGTGCTGCCGGCCCTGGAAGCTCTCGACCGTGGCGGAACCCTGGCGATTGCGGGCATACACCTCAGCGACATCCCGGCGCTGAACTATCAGCGCCATCTGTTTCAGGAACGCCAGGTTCGGTCGGTGTCGTCGAACACCCGCGCCGACGCCCGCGAGTTCCTTGCCTTCGCAGGACGCCATCGCATCGAGGTCACTACACCGGAGTATCCGATCGGACAAGCCGATGTCGCCTTGACCGACCTCGTCGAGGGCCGTATCGCGGGGGCCGCGGTCCTGCTGCCTTGACAGCGCGTCAGGCGGACAGATGCCAGACCAGCGCGGCGGCCAGCGCGCCGAGGCCGTTGAGTGACCAGTGCAGCGCGATCGGCGCGATCAGGCTGCCGCTGCGTCGCCGCAGCCAGGTGAAGACGAACCCGGCCGCGCCGGTCGCCAGTACGGCCATCAGGACCCCGGCGAGCATGCCCAGAAATCCGCCGCCGAACAGCCGGGTGAAGCCGATATTGCTGCTGGTCAGGCCCAGCGAGGTGGCGACGTGCCACAGCCCGAACAGCAGCGACCCGGCGGCGGCCACGCCCCGGAAACCCCAGGCGCGATCGAGCGCACCGTGCAGCACTCCCCGGAACGCAAGCTCCTCGGGGATGACGGTCTGCAGCGGGATGATGATCATCGAGGCGAGCAGTGCGCCGGACAGCGTCGCGTAGTGGTTGTTCAAAAACATCGGCCGGGTCCACGGCAGCAGGGCGCCGACCGCGATCACGGTCAGCACCAGCAGCACTGCGCCCAGCGCGTAGAGCGCGCCGGACTTCCAGTGTTCGCGGCCCAATCCCAGTTCGGCCCAACCCAATCCGCGGGAACGCACCAGCAGCAGCAAGCCGACCGCGGCAGCGGGCACCACGGCGATGTTGGCCCACGGCGTGGTGAAGTGGGCGAGCAGGTTGGTCATCGCGAGCACGACGACAACGACGCCGATGTCGACGTAGATGCGGAAGTGGTGCAGAGCGGCCAGCATCGACACCACCGGATTGGGGTGCGGGGCCACTGTGCTGTGCTCGGACATAACGGCGTCAATATTACCTGGTTCCGCCGAGTTGCCAGCAAACTTACTCGTTGTCCCCTCCGGTGGCGGCGGTGGCGTCGACCGATCCGTTCGCCTGAACCCCGTCCGCGTCCGGCCACACCCAGTCGCGCACCTCGGGGATGTCGTCGCCGTAGGCCCGGGTGTATTCGCGGGCGGCCAACCGCTTGTCGACCATCTGCTGGCGGAGCGTGGCGCAACTCGACTGCAGGTGTGGCACCCGGTCGATCACGTCGATGACCAGGTGGTAGCGGTCCAGGTCGTTGAGCATCACCATGTCGAACGGCGTCGTTGTGGTGCCTTCCTCCTTGTACCCACGGACATGGATGCGGCTGTCGTTGCTGCGGCGGTAGGTCAGCCTGTGGATCAGCCAGGGATAACCGTGATAGGCGAAGATGACCGGCTTGTCGGCGGTGAAGATCCCGTCGAACGCCCGGCCCGACAGACCGTGCGGATGCTCGGTCTCGTCCTGCAAGCGCATCAGGTCGACGACGTTGACGAACCGGACCCGTAACTCCGGCAGGTGCCGGCGCAACAGGTCGACGGCGGCCAGGGCTTCCAGCGTCGGCACGTCACCGGCAGCCGCGATCACCACATCGGGATCGACCCCGACGGTCTCGTTGCCTGCCCATTCCCAGATACCCAGTCCGCGGGTGCAGTGCGCGATCGCCTCCTCCATGGTGAGGAAGTTCGGGTGCGGCTGTTTGCCTGCGACGACGACGTTGACGTACTGCCGCGAGCGTAGGCAGTGATCGTAGGTCGAGAGCAGGGTGTTGGCGTCCGGCGGCAGGTAGACCCGCACCACCTCGGCTCGCTTGTTCACGACGTGGTCGATGAAACCCGGGTCCTGATGGGAGAATCCGTTGTGATCCTGACGCCAGACATGGCTGGACAGAAGGTAATTGAGGCTGGCTATGGGCCGGCGCCACGGGATGTGGTTGGTCACCTTCAGCCACTTGGCATGCTGGTTGAACATCGAGTCGATGATGTGGATGAACGCTTCGTAGCAGTTGAACAGCCCGTGCCTGCCGGTCAGCAGGTAACCCTCCAGCCAGCCCTGGCATTGGTGCTCGGACAGCATCTCCATCACCCGCCCGGCCCGGGCCAGATGCTCGTCGACCTCGGGGGAGAAGAACTCGGCATTCCATTGCTTGTCGGTCACATCGAAGACGGCCTGCAGCCGGTTGGACGCGGTCTCGTCGGGTCCGAAGATCCGGAAGTTGTCCGGGTTGAGCCGGATCACCTCGGTCAGCCACTGTCCGAGGACCCGGGTCGCCTCGGCGACGGTCGCGCCCGGTGCGGGCACGTCAACCCCGAAGGCGCGAAAGTCCGGCAGCCGCAAGTCCTTCAGCAGCAGGCCACCGTTGGTGTGCGGGTTGTCGCTCATCCGCAATTGGCCGTGTGGCGCCAGCGCGGCGATGTGCGGATCCAGCTTGCCGCCGTCGTCGAAGAGTTCCTCGGCGCGATACGACGCCAGCCAGTCAGCCAGAACCTGCAGATGTTCTCCGGTGTCGCGGGCGTTGGCCAGCGGGACCTGGTGCGCCCGCCACGACCCGGTGGTCTTCTTGCCGTCGATGTAGGCCGGGCCGGTCCAGCCCTTGGGAGTGCGGAACACGATCATCGGCCATGCCGGCCGCTCATCCGATGGGTTGGCCTTGATCTCGGCGATTCGGTCCAGCACCTCGTCGAGCACCGCGGCGAACCGGCGATGAGCATCGGCGTGAGGACTCGAGTCGGCCGCGTCGTCGGGTACCTCGAAGAAGAACGGCTCGTGGCCGAATCCGACCATCAGGCTGCGCAATTCGTCGTCCGGGATGCGCGCGAGCACGGTGGGGTTGGCGATCTTGTAGCCGTTGAGATGCAGAATCGGCAGCACCACACCGTCGCGGGCGGTGTTGACGAACTTGTTGGAATGCCAGCTGGTCGCCAGGGCGCCGGTCTCTGCTTCGCCGTCGCCGACCACCGCAACTACCAGCAGGTCGGGATTGTCGAACGCGGCGCCGTACGCGTGGGACAGTGCGTAGCCGAGTTCGCCGCCCTCGTGGATCGAGCCGGGTGTCTCCGGGGCGACGTGCGAAGGGATGCCACCGGGGAAGGAGAACTGGCGGAACAAGCGGCGCAGGCCCTCGACGTCCTGGGTGATGTCGGGGTAGGTCTCGGTGTAGGTGCCGTCTAGGTAGGCGTTGGCCACCAGCCCGGGACCGCCGTGGCCGGGTCCGGTGATGTACACCGTCGACTGCTCGCGCTGCTTGATCGCGCGATTGAGATGTGCGTACAGGAAGTTCAGCCCGGGCGTGGTGCCCCAGTGGCCGAGCAGCCGGGGTTTGACGTCCTCCCGCGACAGCGGGCTCCTCAGCAGCGGATTGTCCAGCAGGTAGATCTGTCCGACGGAGAGGTAGTTGGCTGCCCGCCACCAGCCGTCGAGTTGGTCGATGGTCTCTGCGCTTATCGAGTCCATCTCCCCATCAAACCCTCAACGGCGCGACCGTGCCGCCGGGGCACTGAATGTTCACCACTACGCTGTCCGACGTGCTTGGCTCGGAACCTTTGCTCACAGGCGTGCGGGTGCTCGATTTGTGCGACGACTCCGGTGACGTGGTCACCCGGCTGCTGGCCGACCTGGGCGCCGACGTCATCAAGGTCGAGCCGCCCGGTGGTAGTCCGGCGCGAAAGGCGCGACCGACCCTCGACGGTGTCAGCGTCCCGTTCGCGTTGCACAACGCCAACAAGCGCGGCGTCGTGCTCGATCCCGCGAATGACGACGACCGGCGGCAGTTCGTGGAACTGGCCGGCGGTGCCGACATCGTCGTCGACAGCGGGACGCCCGGATTGGCGGCGGCGTTTGGCACCACGTGCGCTGCACTGGCCGACCGGTTCTCGCGGCTGGTCGCCATGTCGGTCACCGACTTCGGTGCCGAAGGTCCGCGGACGTCGTGGCGGGCCACCGACCCGGTGCTCTACGCGATGTCCACCGCGTTGTCCCGGTCGGGCCCGACGACGGGCACGCCGGTGCTGCCCCCCGACGGCATCGCGTCGACCACTGCGGCGGTGCAGGCCACCTGGGCGGTCCTGGTCGCATACTTCAACAGGTTGCGTTGCGGGACGGGCGATTACATCGACTTCTCCCGATTCGAAGCGGTGGTGCTGACCCTTGATCCGCCGTTCGGCACCCAGGGTCAGGCCGCCACCGCCCGTAACGGGCGCGAGGGCTGGCGCGGCCGGCCGAGGAACCAGGACTCCTATCCGATATTCGCCTGCCGCGACGGTTACGTACGCATCTGTGTGCTGGCGCCGCGGCAGTGGCGCGGCATGCGGGCGTGGCTGGGGGAGCCGGAGCAGTTCGCGGATCCCGTCTTCGATTCAATTGCGGCCCGCACCAAAGCCTTCGGCGAACTGAGCCAACTGATGGCCGCGTTGTTCGCCGACAAGACAATGGCCCAGTTGGTCGCCGAGGGGCAGGCACACGGCGTACCGATCGCCGCCGTGTTGAGCCCGTCGGAGGCGCTGGAATCCGAGCATCTCACCGCGGCCGGAGCGCTGGTCGACACCGAGCTGGCACCCGGTGTGACCGCCCGGGTGCCGGCCGGTTACTGGGTGGTCGACGGCAGTCACGCCGGATACGGCACTCCCGCGCCAGAACTCGGCTACACCGACGAGCGCTGGCAGATAACGCAGTTCGCACCCGATGCCACGCAGCCGGTGGGCGCGCGCCCGCTGGAGGGCATTCGCGTGCTCGATCTCGGCGTCATCGTCGCGGGCGGCGAACTCAGCCGGTTGTTCGGCGACCTCGGCGCCGAGGTCATCAAGATCGAGAGTGCCGGCTATCCCGACGGGCTGCGCCAGAAGCGTCCCGATCAGCAGATCAGTGAATCGTTCGCTCGCGCACATCGGAATCAGCTCGGTCTGGGTCTGGAGCTGCGCAGTGCCGCCGGCGCCCAGGTGTTCAGCCGGCTGGTGTCCGCCTCCGATGCGGTATTCGCCAATTTCAAACCGGGAACCCTTGCCGCGCTCGGCTTTTCCTACGAGCGGCTGTGTGAGCTGAATCCCGGTCTGGTGCTGGCCGAAAGCAGTGCGTTCGGCGACACCGGCCCGTGGAGCAAGCGGCTGGGCTACGGCCCGCTGGTGCGCGCGACCATCGGGGTGACGCGGCTGTGGACCTCGCCGGAGCCGCCCGCGCCCGCTGCGCGGCACGCGTTCTACGACGCGACGACGATCTTCCCCGACCACGTCGTGGGCCGGATCAGTGCGATCGGGGCGCTGGCCGGGTTGATCCGCCGCCAGCGCGACGGAATCGGCGCCCGCATTCACGTCTCGCAGGCCGAAGCGGCGATCAACCAGCTCGACACCCTCTACGTCACGCTGGCCGCCGCGGCGACCGGTGCCGGGGACGTCGAGCCGGACCCCGCCACGCACCTGGTGCTGCCGTGCGCCGGTGACGACGAATGGTGCGTGGTGTCACTGCGATCGGACGCCGACCGCCAGGCGCTGGCCACCGTCATCGGGGACACCGAACTGGCCGACTGGACGAGAGCGCGCGCGCCACTGCAGGCGGCTGAGGCGCTGCAGGCCGCCGGAGTGCCCGCCGGTCCGATGAACCGGGTTGCCGAACTCGCTGACGACCCGCAACTGCGGTTACGAAACGTGTTCAGTGACATGGTTCATCCGTTGCTCGAACTCCCGCTGCCCACCGAGGCCGGCCCGGCGCCCTACCGTCACATCCCACCCGCGCCGCAGCGCCCCGCGCCGCTGCCCGGTGCCGACACCCGACAGGTCTGCGGCGACGTGCTGGGTATGACGGCCGATGAGATCGACCAGTTGATCACCGATGGTGTGTTGTTCGCCGCCGAGCCCTCAGGAGTGACCAGATGACCACGGCTGCACAGATTTTCGTCGATGGAGCGTTCCGCCGTGCCGACCAGGTGCAACCGGTGATCGAAGCGGCGACCGGGGAGCCGCTGGGTGACGGCGCCAGCGCCACCGAGGCGGAGATCGACGCCGCGGTGGCCGCGGCCCGGGTGGCGCTGCCGGACTGGCAGTCCGCCTCGCCCGATCACCGCGCCCAGCTGCTCAATGCCTTCGCCGCAGCCCTCGACAAACGCGCCAAGGGCACCGACGAACTGGTGACCCGGGAGAACGGCATGCCGATGTCGTTGTCGCGGGGGGCCAACGGCCGCTTCCCCGCGGCCCTGATGCGCTACTACGCACAGCTGATCACCGAGACGCCGATCGAGGAGATCCGCCCGAGCATGATCGGGCACACGATCGTGCGCCGGGAGGCCGTCGGCGTGGTGGCCGCGATCGTGCCGTGGAACTATCCGCAGGCACTGGCCGCATTCAAATTGGCGCCCGCGCTGGCCGCCGGCTGCACGGTGGTGCTCAAGGCCGCGCCGGAAACGGCACTGGACGCGTTGGTGTTCGCAGAAGCCGCCGAAGAAGCCGGGCTGCCGCCGGGGGTGTTGAACGTCGTTCCCGGTGGGGCGGCCGCGGGCGCATACCTGGTCGCTCACCCCGGCGTCGACAAGGTCACGTTCACCGGCTCGACGACCGCCGGCCGCGCCATCGGCGAGGTGTGCGGCAGGCTGCTGCGTCCGGTCACCCTGGAATTGGGCGGCAAGTCCGCGGCGATCATCCTCGACGACGCAGACCTGGACGCCACGGTCAAGGGCTTGCGCACCGCGTCGTTCGTCAACAACGGTCAGACCTGCCATCTGAGTTCACGCATCCTGGCGCCACGGTCGCGCTACGGCGAGGTGCTGGACGCGCTGGCCGGCATGGTCGGTGAGCTCAAAGTCGGTGATCCGCTGGACAAGTCGACCGACATAGGCCCGCTGGTCAGTGCCCGTCAGCGCGACCGGGTGCTGGGCTACATCGAATCCGGGAAGAACAGTTCGGCGAAACTCGTTGTGGGCGGAGCTGTTCCGGCCGATCAGCCCCGTGGCTGGTTCGTCTCGCCGACGGTGTTCGCCGACGTCGACAACTCCGACCGGATCGCCCAGGAAGAGATCTTCGGCCCGGTGCTCGCGGTGATCCCGTACGAGGGTGACGACGAAGCCGTCGCACTGGCCAACGACAGCGAGTTCGGCCTGGCCGGCACGGTGTGGTCGACCGACGACGAGCGGGCCGTCGAGGTGGCCCGGGCAATGCGGACCGGCACGGTCGGCGTCAACGACTATCAGCTGGATTTCCGGGCGCCGTTCGGCGGGGTGAAGGCCAGCGGTATCGGCCGCGAACTGGGCCCCGAGGGGCTCGACGCGTTCTTCGCACTCAAATCGATCTATCGGGTCGGGCCCGCCGACGACTGAGTGGCCACCCGCGACGCGGTTTCGCGTCACGAATGGCCACTCCAGTCAGTCCTGGTGACTAGCCCGTTCCCAGGCAGCCGACGCCGTTGACGCAACCCCCGGCACCGCCGGGTCCGGCGCCGCCCTGGACGCCCGGAGCCGATCCGCTGGCACCGCCGGGTCCGGCGCCGCCCTGGACGCCCGGAGCCGATCCGCCCGCACCGCCCGGTCCCGCGCCTCCCTCGACGCCGGGTGCCGTGCCGGTCACGCCGCCCGGTGCCGTGCCCGTCGCGCCGCCGGTGCCGTCACCGGGGGCCACACTGGACGTCACGACCACAGACGAAGTCGGCGACGTCGTCGTCGTGGTGGTCGTCGTACTCGTCTTGGAATTGTCGTTGCTGCTCCCACAGCCGACGGCGAGTGCCAGCACCGCCGCTCCGCCGACGAATGTCATAGCGGCCCTTGAAATCACTCCCGATCGCACAGCCATGCGGCCCTCACTTCCTTGTTAGGGGACGCTTCCGCGTACCCACCGCGCGCCTGACCAAACCCTGCGACTCCGGTTGGACCGCGGCGCGCGCGTCAGCTCTACGACGGGGTGGCGCTTCGGCCGTAGTGCTAATCCAGCGAGTCCCAGAAGTCCGTCAGCGTCTTGGCGGCGCGCACCGGGTCCTGCAGCATCCACCAGTGCCCGAGCCCCTCGAGCACTTCGGTTCGGGCACCGGCCTGCTCGGCCGCGGCCCGCCGCTGCTCCTCGGTGCCGACGTACGTGTCCTCGGTGGCCAGCAGTGACAGACCCGGGCGGGCGGTCGCGTTGGCCAGGAAACGGCCTGCCTCGGCCACCGCAGGTTGCGCGGCCGAGCGGTACAGGGCAAGGATGGCACGGCCCATCTCCGGTCCCTGTGCCAGCGCCATCTCGGTGGCGACCGCAGCGGGAATCCCCATCGTCGTCAGCAGGGCGACCCGGCCATCGAGCTCGCCGCCCATCATCGCCTCGACTGCGTCTTCTCCGGCACCGGGGGTCTGCCACACCTGCGCCAGGTCGTGCCAGACGTAGTCCGGGTGCAAAATGCCCAGTACGTCGCTGGCCCAGCTGCGGACCGACTCGGGGCGATTCATAACGACATTGAGCACGTGGCCACCACCCCAGTCATGGCCGACAAGGTCGACGGGAGTGTCGAACTTCGCCAGCTCGCCGAGTAGCCAATCCCGGTACGCGACCATCGTTGCGGGGAAGTCGTCGGGCAGGGGCGTGCCGAATCCCGGCGGCGACAACCGCACCACATCGTCGCGACCGAGCGCCTCGACCAGCGGGCCCCAGATCACCTCGGTTTCCGGATTGCCATGCACCAGAACGACCGTCATGGCGCCATCCTGGCATGACCGTCGGCGCCGGTGAGAACCGCCATCTGGATGGCTGCCGGCCGGTGCTAGGTTTTGACAGGCGTCAAACGCCGTCACGACTACAGTAAGGGACCGTCGATGGATCCTCGGACGCCGGTACTGGTAGGGGCGGGCCAGATCAATCAGCGCGACGACGCGCAGATCGAACCCGTCGACCTGATGGCTGCGGCCGCCCGCGAGGCTGCCGATTCGAAGGTCCTGCAGGCCGTCGACGCCATCAGGGTGGTCAACCTGTTGTCGTGGCGCTACCGCGATCCGGGGTTGCTGCTGGGTCAGCGGATCGGCGTCCAAAGCCCTTCGACGTATTACACCGGGGTCGGCGGCAACACTCCGCAATCGCTGGTGAACCAGGCGTGCCTGGACATTCAGCAAGGCCGGGCCGGTGTCGTTCTGCTGGCCGGGGGAGAGACGTGGCGCAACCGGAAACGCTTGCAGGCCAAGGGAATCAAGCCGGACTGGACGCGCCAGGGAGATGACGTCGCAGTGCCGCCGGGCGGTGAGGACGAGGTCCCGATGTCCAGCCCCGCCGAGGAGCGCATCGGTCTGCTACTGCCATCGCACGTCTATCCACTCTTCGAGCAGGCATTGCGGATCGCGGGTGGGGAGAGCGTCGACGACCATCGACGCCGCATTGCCGAGCTGTGGGCCCGGTTCAGCACGGTCGCGGCCGACAACCCGAATGCCTGGAGCCGCGACCCGCGCACCGCGGAGGAAATCGGGCAGGCCGGCCCGGACAACCGGATGATCAGCTGGCCTTATCCGAAGCTGATGAATTCCAACAACATGGTCAACCAGGCCGCCGTCGTCATCTTGTGCTCGGCGGAAAAAGCCACCGCGTTGCAGATCCCGCGCGATCAATGGGTCTTTCCCTACGCCGGCACAGACTCGCACGACACCTACGCGGTCGCCGAACGCCACGAGTTGCACCGCTCACCGGCGATCCGGATCGCCGGGCGCCGCGCGCTCGAACTGGCCGGTGTCGGCGTCGACGACCTGGCGCACATCGACGTCTACTCGTGCTTCCCGTCGGCAGTGCAGGTGGCCGCGGGCGAGCTGGGCCTGCCCACCGACGACCCGCAGCGCCCGTTGACCGTCACCGGCGGGCTGACCTTCGCCGGCGGCCCCTGGAACAACTACGTCATGCACTCGATCGCCACGTTGGCGGGCCTGCTGCGCGCCGAGCCCGCCGCCTACGGGCTCATCACCGCCAACGGCGGCTTCCTCACCAAGCACAGCTTCGGCGTCTACAGCGCGACCCCGCCGCCGGCCGCCTTCCGCTGGGAAGACGTCCAGCCGCAGGTCGACCGTGAACCGACCCGCACCGCTGCGGTGGAGTACGACGGCGAGGGCACGGTGGAGTCCTGGACAACGCCGTTTGACCGCGACGGACATCCGGAAAAGGCATTCCTGACGGTGCGCACCCCCGACGACGCACGCGCGATGGCCGTGATCGACGACGCCGGCGCAGCGGCGGTCACGGTGGCCGAAGACATCGCCGGCGCCAAGGTCAGGGTGCACGCCGACGGCCGGGCCAGTCTCTCCTGATCTTGTTCCTCGCCTGCTCGAAAGGTCGATTTTTTCGCCGCGGCCTGCTTATTCTCGTCGAAGCACGACGGGGGAACTAGGGGCGTGGCATGCGGATCTTGCTCACCGAGGTCACCGGAGAGCTGGGTCGCGCCCTCGCCCAGAGCCTCCTGGCGGCCGGTCATGAGGTGCACGGCATCGCCGGTTACCCCCACCGCGACCTCGATCCCGGCGTGGACTTCGTCAGCGCACCACTGAGTCATCCGGTCCTGTACCGGTTGGCCGAGTTGGCCGATGTGGTGGTTCACCTGCCGGATGAAAGCCGCCTTGTCGCCCGCTCCGCAGACATCGCCTTCGTGTGCGACGCCGCCGCCCGCCGCGGTGCTCGGATCGTGTTTCCATCGTTGTCCCTGCTGGCTCCGCGCAGCTGGCAGCAGGCCGAGGATCTGGTCAGCACCGGCTGGGCGCCGAGCCTGGTGGTTCGCATCGCCGCACCCATGGGTCGGCAGACCGACGCGCTGGTGTGCCGCTCAGTCGCGGCGCTGCTGGAGGCCGATGTTCCCGGGCCGGTACATGTGCTGCATATCGACGACCTCATCCGGTTCCTGGTCCGCGCGGTGGGCACCGACCGCACCGGCGTCGTCGACCTCGGCGGGGTCGATACCACCACCGTGGTCGCTGCGCGCAGGCTCCTCGGCGGTGCCGATCCGCGTCCCAGGGTGCGGAGTGTGCCGGGTTGGCCGCAGCTGTTTCCGCCGCTGGATCTGAACCCGTTGCGCGCCGAGTGGGGATTCGAATGTGGCTGGGGGGCAAGCGATGCCGTAGTTGACACGGTTCGCGGGCTGCAGGGCCGCAGGGTCGGTCCGGCTGGTGCTGTCGCGATCCCGGGCCGAATCCCGTTGCCGGTCAACGCTGTGCCGCGGGTAGTGGGCAACGGCGCCGCACCCGACGGTGTCGACGGTGAATTCGACGACCGGATAGACCAGCGTTTTCCGATGTTTGTCGCCAGCCCGCTCAGTGACACAGGCGCGGGCCCGCTGACCCCGATGTCGCTTGATTTGCACCTGACCGGGCTGCGGCTGGCCGGGCGATCCTTGTCCCGGCTGCTGGACCTCCGTGGCCCGGTCGCCGATGAATGGGCGGGCCGGCTGGTCGCAGCCTTCGGCCATCGGATCTACCTGGGCGCTTCGGCGCTCACGGCGGCCGAGCCACGCCTGCCGGCCCGAGCGGCGGCCCTGTCGCGGCGGCTGCGCGGTGCCACCGACGCCCCGGTAGGCGGTCCCGGGCTGCTCGCCGCGGTCGCCGGTGCATTATCGACTACCCGCCTGCTCGCCGCGGCCCGTATGTACGGCCGACATCTGCGGGCTTACCGGGATGCCGCCGAGGCGGAGCGGCGCGACATCGCCAAACTCGAACTGCTCCGTGACGCTCAGCTGGATGCTCGAATTCGCTTTCTGCGCAGTAGGATTCATGAAGGCTGGACGTTGACCGCGCTCGCAGTTGTGCTTGCCGAGTCGGCTCCGGCGCAACTTGACGGAGCCGATCAGCCGGTGAGTATTCGCAGCGAGGTCGACTCGCTGGCGCGGGTGCTGCGCGCGCATCCGTACGCTCGCGCGGCATTGGAGGCCGGTGATATGGCGGCCGTACGCACCGGGGCGCCGATGCTGGCGAACGCCTTCGAGACGGCGTTGGCCCACATCGGGCATCGCGGACCGGGCGGCGTCGAGCTCGCCACGTCAGTGCTCGGTGATCGGCCCGACGCAGTGTTGGCGGCGGCCATCCGGGGGCACGGCTCAGGGTTTCACGAGCACCCGCCGTTGTCCGGTGCGCACGCCTGCCGGGCCTTGGCGTACGACACGACTCTGCGGTTCACCCATCAACTTCGGCTCGCGGTAAGGGAATTGGGCCGCAGGCTGGTAGCCGAAGACAAGATCGCGGTACCCGAGGACGTCTTCCAGCTGACCGTCGATGAGGCCCTGGCCGTGCCCGCCGACACCCGGCTACGCATCAAACGACGCATCGCCGAACGCGAGCGATTGCAGGCGATCCGGATGCCCGCCGTCGTCGACACGGCATGGACGCCGATCGACGCGCCGCTCACCGCGCAGGTCCGAGAGGAGTTGCAGGGCACCGGTCTGTTCCCCGGTGTCGCGGAGGGCACCGTTCGGGTGGTCGACTCGGCCGCTGACGCCGGCTTGACCGCTGACGACATCGCCCTCGTCTCCACAGCCGACCTCGAGGCGGTTTCGCTGCTGGGCACCCCGGCCGCCGTCCTCACCGGTGACGGCGCCGTGTTCGGTGAGCTGACGCTGCGCGTCCCGTTCGTGGCCGGCATCCCCGCGCGACTGTGTACCGGCATGCGCGTCCGGGTCGATGGTTCAGCAGGGCTGGTCACCGTGCTCGCGCCTGCCTGCGACGTGGTAGGACTCTGACGCGGTATACCGTGGCCCGGTGATGTGGCGGACGATTGCGGCGCTTTCGGTGCTGTGGTGGGCGCTGATCGTCGCACCGGCGTTGATGGCCACCCGGCTGCTCGACCACGCCGGTGCCACCTCCGGCAAGGGCGGGGTACTGGCTGTCTGGCTCGGCGGTTACATCGTGCAGTTCGTTGTCTTCCTGGCGATTTCCCGCCGATCGCCGCGTCCGGCGGTACTGGGCTGGGTGATCGCCTCGATCGTGCCGTGGGCCGCTGACTGGACCACCCCGTTGTCAGTGTGGTGGCTGGCGTTGTGGACTGCCGTCGTCGCCGGGTATGCGGCGTGGCTCAGTGTCGAGGTTTCCAGGGTTGACCAGTTGCGCAGTGCCGGGGTGTCGGCCAGCGGTCTCGTGCTCGAGGTCATCAGGCCGACATTCAACGTCGTGGTCAACAAGGACGCCAGCCGCCGCGTGCTGCGGCTGCGCGTCGAACGACCTGACGGCACAGCGCCTTACGAGGCACGCGTCACCGCGACGTTCACTCTGGGTGAGCTGCCCGAGGCCGATGACCGGGTCACGGTGCGTATCGATCCAGTCCGGCCGCACCTCATCGAGCTCGACGAGGACGAGCCGATTGTCCGGGCCGCGCCGCAACCGGAAGACCTGCCGCCCAACGTCGCCGAACGGTTACAGACGTTGAAGACCATGCGGGACCGCGGCGACCTCACCGATAGCGAATTCGCCACCGCGCGAAAGCGACTGCTCGAGTCAGCTGCTGAGTAATTCGCGCAGCCGCAATGCATTACGCACGGCGTGGCCCTGTCCGTCGTTGTTGAAGTAGACCAGCACCCGCCGGTCCTGGTCTTCCCATTCCCGGATCCGGTCGGCCCACCAGCGCAGGTCGTCCTCGGTGTAGTCGCCCGCATAGATCGGGGCGGTATCGGGACCGTGCATCCGCACGTAGACCAGGTCGGTGGTCGCGCGCAGCACACACGGCATCCCCGGCCCGCTGATCACGACGTAGGCGGCGTTGTAGCGCTCCAGCAGCTCATAGACTGCCGGGTCGTCCCAGGAGGGGTGACGCATTTCGAGGGCAACTCGGATCCAGTCCGGGATGAGCGACAGGAAGTGTTCGAGGCGGGCGTCGTCGCGTTCGAGGTCGGGATGCAGCTGCACCAGCACCGCCTCGCGCTTGTCACCCAAAGCCCGCTGACAGCGTTCGAGGCGGTCGATCCACGGTTCCGGATTGTTGAGCCGGCGGTAATGACTCAGTCCGCGGTGCACTTTGACCGTCATCGTGAAGCCGTCGGGCAGCCGGGTGCGCCAGCCTTCGAAGGTGGCGTCCTTGGGCCAGCGGTAAAAGCTGGCGTTGAGTTCGACGGTGTCGAACACCTCGACGTAGCGGGCCAGTCGTTTGGCCACCGGCAGGCCCGGGCGGTACAGCACCGAGTCCCAGTGGTCATAGGACCACCCTGAGGTGCCGATGCGGACCGTCAATTGTCAGCCGGCGACGCGTTGCCGCACGTCGTCGTCCAGGGAAACCCGTACAAGCGCCGCGGCCAGCGGTGCGATCACCCGACCGGTGAGACGGGCCAGCTTTTCGGGATCGCGGGGCAGTCCGAGTTGCTCGGCGCTGTCCAGCGCACGCTTGTCGAAGTAAGGCCGCACCCACGGCCAGACGTCCTGGACCTCGCGCAGGAAGATGTCCGACCCGGTGTCGCCGATGCCGGTGAACTGTTTGATCAGCTGCTTGGCGGTCCGCACATCGGGCTTGCTGACCCGGGCCAGAGTGCGTAGGTCGTTGCGGTAGTCGTCGTTGATCCGGGTGGCGAGCTCGGTCAGCCTCGACGCCGAACTCTCGTCGTAGCGCACGTAGTGCGCCCGGGCGAACGCGTCGATCATCGTCTGCCGGTTGGCCGAGAGCACCGCGCGGGGCGTTCGCAGTCCGGCGCGGAACAACTCTCTGGCGGCTTGCATCGCGATCGAGGCGTCGATCGGCTTGCTGGCCAGCATGCACAGCACCATCAACTGGAACAGCGGCATCGGAGTGTCGCGCAGGGTGATTCCCGCTTCAGCTGCATAGGTCCGGCCCGCGTGCTGGCGCAATCGCTGTACGAGGCGCCTGGCTTCCGAATCATCCATTTGCCAGGCGATACCCGCCAGACGGGCCGACGAAACGAAGCGTCACTTCGGCGTAAGGGATTTCAGCGTCCGGTGCCGCGCCCGCAGCGCGAAGTTCTTCCGGGGTTATTTCGCGGGCAGCGATTTGGCGTAACCGACGCCGAGGGTCACCCCGCCCCGCCATGACCACGGGTTCGGTGTGTTCGCGGGTCAGCAGTTCGGCGGTGTCGTCGGGCGGCACGCGCACCATCAGGCCACCCTGCCCGCTGGCCGCGACGGCCATGTTGCCGTTGATCAGAAACGCCAGACCGCCGAACATCCGCTTCTCTTCGACGCCACGTTCGGTGGCGACCAGTTCGCGCAGCCGGTTCGTTAGCCCCACCAACGCCGCGAGCAGACGCAGATTCGCATGAATCGGTCGATTCTGGTGCGAATCTGCGTCTGCTCGCTAGGGCGTCAGGCGGCGGCGGTGGCTGCGTCGGTCGCCGGCTCCAACGCCTGCGCGACGATATCGGCGACATCTGTCATCGGCTTCACCGTCAGCGCCTCGAGCACCTCGGCCGGGACGTCGTCCAGGTCGGCCTCGTTGCGCTGCGGGATGAAAACCGTTGAGAGCCCGGCACGCCCCGCGGCCAGCAGCTTCTGCTTGACGCCGCCGATCGGCAGCACCCGGCCGTTCAGGGTGACCTCACCGGTCATCCCGACGTCCGAGCGAACCTGCCGCCCGGTGGCCATGGAGACCAGCGCGGTCACCATCGTCACACCGGCGGACGGACCATCCTTGGGCACCGCGCCGGCCGGCACGTGTACGTGGATCTTGCGGTTCAGCGCCGCGGGATCCACGCCCAGCTGCTCGGCATGGCTGAGGACGTAGGACAGCGCGATCTGCGCCGATTCCTTCATCACCTCACCCAGCTGGCCGGTCAGCTGCAGGCTCGGCTCGCCTTCGGTAGACCCGGCCTCGATGTAGAGCACATCGCCGCCGAGGCCCGTCACGGCGAGCCCGGTCGCTACCCCCGGCACCGCAGTGCGTTCCGCCGATTCCGGCGTGAACCGCGGACGGCCAAGGTAGCCAACGAGATCGGGCTCGTCGATGGTCAACGCCTCGTCAGAAACAGCCAGCTTGGTCGTCGCCTTGCGCAGGGCCTTGGCCAGCAGTCGCTCGAACTGCCGCACCCCGGGTTCACGGGTGTAGTCCGCAGCGATCTTGCGCAGCGCCGCGTCGGTGACCGTGACCTCGTCGGGGGTCAGCGCCGCGCGGTCGCGCTGCCGGGGCAGCAGGTAGTCGCGGGCGATGGCCACCTTGTCGTCCTCGGTGTACCCGTCGATCTGGACCAACTCCATGCGATCCAGCAGCGCCGAGGGGATGTTCTCGATCACGTTGGCTGTCGCCAGGAACACCACGTCGGACAGGTCGAGATCCAGGTCCAGGTAGTGGTCGCGGAACGTGTGGTTCTGCGCCGGGTCCAAAACCTCGAGCAGCGCAGCGCTGGGGTCACCGCGGTAGTCCGAGCCGACCTTGTCGATCTCGTCGAGGAGCACGACCGGGTTCATCGAACCGGCCTCGCCGATCGCGCGGACGATCCGGCCGGGTAATGCGCCGACGTAGGTGCGACGGTGACCACGGATCTCCGCCTCGTCGCGCACGCCGCCCAGGGCAACGCGAACGAACTTGCGGCCCAACGCTCTTGCCACGCTCTCACCCAGCGACGTCTTACCGACACCGGGAGGGCCGGCCAGCACCATCACGGCACCGGAGCCGCGGCCGCCGACCACCTGCAGGCCCCGCTGGGCCCGACGCGTGCGCACGGCCAAGTACTCGACGATGCGGTCCTTGACGTCATCCAACCCGTGGTGGTCGGCATCCAGGATGCCCCGGGCCGCCTGAAGATCGGTCGAGTCCTCGGTGCGGCTGTTCCACGGCAGGTCCAAGACGGTGTCCAGCCAGGTGCGGATCCAGCCACCCTCTGGGCTCTGCTCGCTGGAGCGTTCAAGCTTGCCAACTTCCCGGAGCGCGGCCTCGCGGACCTTCTCGGGCAGGTCTGCCGCCTCGATGCGGCCGCGGTAGTCATCACTACCGTCGGGCTCACCTTCGCCGAGTTCCTTGCGGATCGCGTTGAGCTGCTGGCGCAGGAGGAATTCCTTCTGCTGCTTGTCCATGCCCTCGCGCACGTCCTCGGCGATCTTGTCGTTGACCTCGACCTCGGCCAGCAAGTCGTTGGTCCAGCCGATCAGCACCCGCAGCCGCTCGGCCACGTCCTCGGTCTCCAGCAGCTGGCGCTTCTGCACGTCGGACAGATACGACGCGTAGCCGGCGGTATCGGCGAGCGTCGACGGATCGGCGATCTTGTTGACCACATCGACGATCTGCCAGGCTTCACGGCGCTGCAGCATCGCCAGCAGGAGTTTCTTGTATTCGCCGGCCAGCGCCTTGGTTTCGTCGGTCGGCTCGACCGCTGTTATTTCGTCGACCTCGACCCACAGTGCGGCGCCCGGCCCAGTGGTTCCGGACCCGATGTGGGCGCGACTCTCACCGCGAACCACAGCAGCGGCGCCGCCGCCAGGAATGCGGCCGACCTGCACGATCGATGCCAGCACACCGTAGGTGGGGTAGCGATCGTCCAAACGCGGCGCGATCAAGAGCGTGCCGGTCGGGGTGGCCTGCGCCGCGTCCACCGCGGCACGGGCGGCGTCGTCGAGTTCGATCGGCACCACCATTCCCGGCAGCACGATCGGCTCGCTCACAAACAACACCGGCACAGATTTGGCGTCAGCCATCAATCCTCCAAAGTTCAGTCTGACCGACTCAACCTTGGCGGCTGTTGCTTTGTTCCCTCGCCTAGCGGCGAATCTCCCGCTCGACCTGTCGCGTCGGGCGAACGCTCATCGCCGGGGCCGCTGGGCGAGCTCGGACAGCGGCAGGCCGAGGTGCCCGAGCTTGTCTGGGTTGATCACCGAACGCACGGTGCAGATCCGGTTGTCGCAGACGTCGATGGTGAGGACGTTGATGAGGCCACCAGCAGCATCGAACGTCAACAAGCCGGGGCCGCCATTTATCCCGCAACGTTCGAACCGTGCGCCGAAGCGGCTGTAGGCGTCGAAGATTCCGTCGAGCACACGCTGCACACGGATACGGCCGAACACCGGCTGCCGCACTCCTCGGCCGGCGCTACCACCGTCACCGTAGAACGCGACGTCCTCGGCGAGCAGCTCGACGAGAGGGCCGAGCGCGCCCCGCTCGGCTGCTCCAAAGAACCGGTCGGCCAGAGCCGCACGCTGGGCTGCATCCGCCTCGAATCGACGCCGACCGGCGTCCACATGCCGGCGGGCACGCGTCAGCAGTTGTCGACAGTTGGCCTCCGACTTGCCGGTGATCCGCGCAATCTCGTCGTAGTCGTAAACGAACACCTCGCGCAGCAGGAAGACGGCTCGCTCGACCGGAGAGAGCGTCTCCAACAGCACCAGAAACGCCATTGACAACGAGTCCGACGTCACTGCCGTGTCGGCGACGTTCGGCTCGTTGGAAGTCAGCAGCGGCTCCGGCAGCCAGGGCCCGATGTAGCTTTCCCGCTGCACGCGTGCCGAGCGGAGCTCGTCGATGGCCAAGCGGGTGGTGATCGTCGTCAGCAGTGCTCGAAGCGACTCGACCTCACGACCTTGCCTGCAGTGGTCGAGGTAGCGCACATAAGTCGCCTGCACGATGTCCTCGGCGTCGGCGACACTGCCCAGCATCCGGTAGGCAATCGAGAACAGTAGCGGCCTCAGATCGGCGGCTTCCTCACCGTCAGGCACGGCACCTCCCGTGGTTGTTCGACTCTTGTCCCTTCCTCTAGACGGTGACGGGGTGCCATCTGTGACACATCGGCGAAATTTCCAGGTCGAGTGTCACAGCGGCTGAGTCGCGTTCGTCCAAGGGGTGTACCCCAACGACGATGGAGAAGCGATGGACATCCTGCTATGGCTGGCACAACTCACACTTGCTGCGGTCTTCGCCGCTTCTGGCACAGCAAAACTCACGATGCGCAGGGACCGGCTGTTGGCGACCGGGCAGACCGGGATTGCAATGTTCCCGATGCCAGTTGTTCGTATCACCGCCTCGGCGGAGATCTTGGCTGCCATCGGATTGGTGGCGCCGTGGTTGAGCGGCATCGCGAAAGTGCTCACCCCGCTGGCCGCGGCAGGTTTGTGTGTCGTGATGATCGGCGCGGCATGGGCGCACAGCCGGCTGCACGAACCCAAGGCGGTCGCGGTCAACACCGTGTTATTCGCGCTGGCGGCATTCGTGACGCTCGGGCGTCTTTCCGGGTGAGCGCTGTGAGCAACATTCGTATCGAAGACATCAGCGCGGTTCGGCACGTGATCATCAGTCGTGTTGCGCAACGTAATGCCCTGTCCAGCAACATCTATGGTGAATTGGGGCGCGCGTTCAACGATGCGGCGAGGAGTTCGGAGGTGCGATGCGTGGTCGTCCGAGGCGATGGCCCGATCTTCTCGGCCGGAAACGACATCCGCGAACTTGCCGGCCTGGCAACCGATCCCGCGGCCGTGCGACGTGGTAGACCGATCATGCTGTCGGCGGTGAATGCCCTTGAGGACATGGCGAAACCGACCATTGCACAGATCCATGGGTCCTGCATCGGTGGCGCCGCGGAACTCGCGTTGGCGTGTGATCTGCGGGTGATGGCGGCCGACGCACAGATCGCACTGCTCGAGACGAGACTGGGGTTGATCCCAGACCTCGGCGGCAGTTCGCGACTACCGGCGATCGTGGGATTGGGGCGAGCCAAGGAGATGGTGTTGACCGCGCGGCCCGTGGGTGCGGACGAAGCCCTGCGCATCGGCCTGGCCAACCGGGTCGCACCTTTCGACCGCCTCGCCGAGGTCACCGCGGAGCTCGTCGGTGAGCTGTTGGCCAACGGGCACAACGCTATCGGTCTCGCCAAGCGGATACTCGACGCCGCGGCCAAGCCGGCCCTCGCACGCACCCTCGAAATGGAGGTTGCCGCCCAGGACAGCCTCGTCCGGACCGAGGATTTCGGACACCGACTCCGCGCCGCGACAACCGGTCGCGGCTGAATCGCGCGCGATCGTGCGCAACCCGCCGGGGTCCTATCAACCCGGAATGTTCGCCGGCATGACCAGCTGAACAGTTTCCGCACAAAGCAGCGAGCCTGCCGCCGGGGGGTGGCGACAGGCTCGCTGTTGTTCAGGGTGGATCAGCCGGCGGAGGGAGTGGCTCCCAGAACCCGCTGCATGTCGGGGATCATCTGCTGCAGCTGCTGTCCCCAGTAGCCCCAGCTGTGCGTGCCGTTCGCGGGGAAGTTGAACACGCCGTTGCGTCCACCGGCCGCGAGGTAGTTGTCCATGAAGGTCTTGTTGGTGCGCAACGTGAAGCCTTCGAGGAACTGTGCGGCCATCAGGTTGCCGCCGCCACCGGAGGTGTCCAGCTCCGACGGTGTACCGGTGCCGCAGTAGATCCAGACCCGGGTGTTGTTGGCGACCAGCTGGTTGATGTTGACCATCGGGTCGTTGCGCCGCCACGCCGGGTCAGACGACGGACCCCACATGCTCTGCGCGTTGAACCCGCCCGCGTCGTTCATCGCCAGGCCGATCAGCATCGGCCACCAGCCCTCGGAGGGGTTCAGGAAGCCCGACAGTGAAGCGGCGTAGGTGTACTTCTGCGGGTAGTAGATCGAGTAGGTCAGCGACGCGCTACCGGCCATCGACAGACCGACGACGGCGTTGCCGTTCGGGTTGACCCCGTAGTTGGCGGCCAAGTAAGCCGGCAGCTCCTGGGTCATGAACGTTTCCCACTTGTAGGTGTAGTTCTGCCCATTGCCCTGCGACGGCTGGTACCAGTCGGTGTAGAAGCTGGACTGGCCGCCAACCGGCATGACGGTGGACAGACCCGAGCCGTTCAGCCACTCGAATGCCGGGGTGTTGATGTCCCAGCCGTTGTAGTCGTCCTGCGCGCGGAGGCCGTCGAGCAGGTAGACGGCGTGCGGGCCGCCGCCCTGGAACTGGATTCGGATATTGCGTCCCATCGCGGCGGAGGGGACATCGAGATAGAGGACCGGCAGGCCGGGCTTGGAGAAGGCGGCCGCGGTCGCCGACCCGCCGACAATGCCGATAAGGCCGGGCAGACTGAGTGCGGCGACGAAGGCTGCAGCCAGGCGGCGCAACCATGTGCCTCGCATCATTTCGACGATCTTCATGACGGAAACCATCACCTTTCGTACGCGTTTCACAACCGGAGGTGAGCTGTGTGCCGGTAGCTAATCACGCGCGGCAGTATGGATTCGGTACGCGCCGCGGTGCGCCAAGTCGCGGTTCGCTAACGATCAGGAGACGTACTGGACTCGGGATGATCAGCATGACAACAGCTTTGATTTGAGGTCGATAACAGAAAGGTCACGCGGCGGCAACGGTAGGGTGCAGGGGATGGACCCGTTCAATCTGCAGCGCTTCGTCGATGCCCAGGACCGCGTCTATAGCCAGGTGCTCGCCGAGTTGCGGGCCGGCGCCAAGCGCAGTCACTGGATCTGGTTCATCTTCCCTCAGCTCGCTGCACTCGGAAGTAGTTCAACAGCAAAGCGTTTCGGCATAGACTCGCTGGCCGAGGCGCAGGCTTACCTCGAGCATCCGGTGCTCGGAGCGCGGTTGCATGAATGTGTCCGCCTGGTCCTGGCGATCGACGGCCGCTCTGTCGACGACATCTTCGGCCGGCCCGACAACCTGAAAGTGCGCTCATCGATGACGCTGTTCGCTCAAGCGAGCCAGGACAACGCCGACTTCCTCGCTGTGCTTGACAAGTTCTACGGCGGGGAGCAGGACGCCCGGACTCATGCGTTGTTATAGCGGGCGGAGCACCAGCCAGCCCTGCGGCGGAACCACCACGTCACTGACGATCGCTTCCGGCGGCGCCGCCGTCCCACCCACCAACTGGGCGTCGCCTCCGATCAGCTTGGCCACGGGCAGCGGCATCGGTGCGTCGTCTATGTTGAGCGCGACGATCAGTGCGTCGTCGCCGTTGCGGCTTTCGTAGGCATAGCCGCGGTTGTCGACTTGCAGCGCGGTTGTTCTCGCTCCGTATAGCCATGGGTTCCGCCGGCGCAGGCCAATCAGGTACTGGTGCAGGTTCCAGGTCGCGCGTCCGGCGTCGTCAAGCGGGACGGGCGGTGTGCCGAATTCGGGCCGTACTGCGTCGTCCCCGCCGGCTCGGTCTTCCTTGAGCCCGCGGTATCCGAGTTCGTCACCGGCGTAGACACTGGGGACGCCACCGGTGGTGAACAACAGCACCAGTGCGTGCGCCACCTGCTCGGGGCGCTCCAGCCTGCTCGCGATGCGGGTGACGTCGTGATTGCCGACGAATGTCAGCGGCGCGAAGCGGACGAGAAAGTCGTTGTGGCGCTGCAGCGCCCAGTCCAGCTCATGAAAGTTGCCGTCGTTGAGGCTGCTCCAGATCGCCTTCCACAGTTCGTACTGGGTCACCGAGTCGACACCGGAGCCGTCCACGAATGCGGCATAGTCACCGTGGATCACCTCAGCGACGAACCATGCGTCAGGATGGGCCTCGCGGACGCGGGGGAGCACCTGGGCCCAGAACGACTCCGGCACCGCGTACGCGGCGTCGAGCCGCCAGCCGTCGGCGCCACGGCTCAGCCAATGGTTCATCACGTCGACGGTGTAGTCGATGACGGCTGGGCTCTTGTGGTTGAGGGTCACCAGTTCGCTGTGGCCTTCGAAAGTGTGGAAGTGGCCGGGGCGGCCGCGGAACCATCCCCGAGCGTCCGGGTCGCTGCCCTCAACGGCACGCCGGTACCGCTCGAATTCCGTTCCGACATGGTTGAACACCCCGTCGAGCAGAACCCGCAATCCGCGTCGGTGCGCTTCAGTGACAAGGTGGTCGAAGTCGCCGTCGTCGCCCAGTCGGGGATCGATGCGGTGGTGGTCGGTGGTGTCGTACCCGTGGGTGCGGGAGGCAAATACCGGGCCGAGCGCAATTCCCGAGGTGCCGAGTTCGACCGCGTGGTCGAGCCAGTCGACGATGCGGCGCAGTCGGTGTTCTCCCGCGTCGGGCGGTTCGGCGGCGGGGAAGGCGCCGACGAATCCCAGCGGATAGACATGCCACCAGATGGCATGGCGCACCCAGTCGCTCATGGCGCGAACTTCGCGGCGTGGAGGGTCATCATCTCGTCCTGGTATCCGGGGGCCGGGTCATCAACAGTCAACTGCGGGGCGACCGCCGTGATCGGCAGGGTCGCTACTGGCGGCAGCGGTGCGTGCCAATCGGTCGGCCACTGGGCTAACTGGGTACCCAAGACGGCGAATACTATGCGGCCCAAGCCAACCCAGGCATGCGCGGCCAGGATCGAGCCGCCGGATGTCCTCGTCGTCGAGCGCCACGCTGTCTCAGCTTACGCAACCGGTGTCGGCGGGTGCCGAAAGCGCCAAAGGTCCAGCAGGCGCTGTGGATCCACCGGGGATCCGGGACGACCCCGGATCAGTGGGTAGCAGGCGAACCCGACGAACAGGGCGATCAGGTGGCCGACCGGTGTGAATGTGGGGGTGATCACCACGGCCCCGATGCAATAGGTGAGCGCGACGAACACGTAGAGCCAACGCCAGGGTCGCGCGATGTGATAGGTCAGCAGGCCGACGATGCCGACGACGAAGTAGCTCACGCCGATGTCGCGGGCGTTCAGGTAGCGCGGCGAAATCAACGCTTCCTGGATCTGCCAATACAGGTATCCCTCGCTGGCGTAGGTCGCGACGATGTGGGCGATCAGCCCGGCGATCACGAATCGAAGGTGTCCCAGCCACCGTTCCGCCGGGGCCAGGAAGAGGCAGAACATCACCAGATAGGGCCACCACGCCGCGCCGTCGAGCCACAGCAGACTGGTGATGAGCACCCGGACGGGGTCGGAGGCGAGATGGTGGAGGTTGGTCGAGTCCTTGCGCAGCAGCTCGAGGAGGTGCCAGCGCGGCAGCAGGTGCTGGGCGAGGGTCGTCAGAAACAGCACCGCAAGCCAGCCGAACGTCAGGGGCGCGCTACCGATGAAATGCACAACCCTGCCTGGCCAGCCGCGCCGCGTCGGAAGGACCGGCGAGGGAGGTTCTAGGCCGTCGTGCACCTGTCGAGATTACTGCCTCAATGGCAGCAGTCCTCGCTGACAACCTCCAGCCGGCACAGGCACGACGCCAGGATCGGAACGTCGGCGCGAGCCTTGGCCAGCTCCAGCTGGCGGCCGATGATCCCCGCTTCCGCGACGCGGCCGAGCCGCTGCAAACATTCGTGATAGCCGTGCAGGCTCCACACGTTGCCCGGGTGCTGGCAGGGCCGGCTCAGCGTCGGGTCCAGACCGAGGTCAGCGGCATACACCGCAGCGGCCTCCTCGACCTGTCCTTGCTCCAGCAGCAGCGCACCGTAGGCATGCCGGGTGGGCTGCATCCAGCCCCAGGGTTCGTCGTAGGGAAGCGCGTCGTCCAGAGCGACCGCGCGGCGCAGGTGCTCGAAGGCCGTATCGAAATCGCCCTCGCGGTAGGCGATTTCACCGTCGAGCATGGCGGCGGCGACAGCCAGGATGTCACGGCTGGTGTTGTTGAACAGATACCGCGATTCCGGGACGCGGGCATACGCCGCGGCGAACGCCTCCCGCTCTCCGGCCGCCTGTGCGAGCTGGCCCTTGGCGGCGTGCGCGACACCGCGCCCGTAGTGAATGGTTGCCGTTGTGCTCGAATACAATTCGGTGTCGTCGGGAAGGGCTTCGGCAATCAGCTCATCCCAGCGGCCGAATCGGATCAGCACGTGCACCCGCAGCGGGACGAAGGCTTCCAGCCAGTCGGCCATCGGCGGTGATTCGATCGACAGCAGATCGGAAGTCAGCTGCCCGGCCAGCTCGTCGGCGGCCTGCAGGGCGATCTGCGATTGGCCCGCGAACATCGCCGAGTAGACGATGAAGTGCAGATCGTGCGCGCGGTAGAGCGAGTAGAAGTTCAGCGGCCCGGCATGCGCGACGAAGCGCCGATCGGCAGCCACCGCAGATTGGTTGGCCAGCACCGAATCTCGATAGTTGCCACACAGCACATCGATGTGCGACGGCATGTGCTGCAGGTGTCCGGCGTCGGGCACCAGGTCGCGCAGCAGGTCGGCGGCGGGCAGCGCGTCCTCGGGATGTGCCGACATCTCCATCGCATGGATGTAGAGGTGCAGCACTCCGGGGTGGGCGCGGCCCGCTTCGTTGCGCAGCGCGGCATCCAGGAGCGCCTTGGCCTTCACCACCCGTGAACCGGGCGCAGGTTCACCGGTTGCGGTGTCCCACAACGCCCATGCCGTGATGTTGACCAACGCGTCGGCAGCCAGCGCCAGCACGTCGACATCCTCGGGATACGCCAGCGCCAGCTCGGTCATCGCGTCGGCGTAGGCGACGTGTCCGGCCGCCAAGGCGTCTGCATCCGAAGGATCATCGGTGGGGAACCGGGCTGTCAACGCTGCGATCAACGCGTGCTCGATGATGCTGCCGCGGCTCTTGGCGGCGAGCTCCAGTTCCATCCGGGCCCGGGCCAGCGAGGCGGTCAGATCGACGGGGTCGAAGGCCTCCCAGCCCTTGTTGTAGTTCGGTCCGATCGCATAGGCGATTCCCCAGTGGGCGATCGCGAGACCGGGGTCGAGTGAGAGTGAGCGCTCGAAGCAGGTGATCGCCTCTTCGTGGTTGAAGGCGTATGCCCACACCAGCCCGCGGTCGAACCACACCTGCGCCTGCGGCGACGAGGTGTCGACGGGACGGTGATAGTCACCGAGGTCGTAGTACGGCTCGGTGTCACCGAGCGGGACCGCCATGCTGCTCACCCTAGGACAGTGCGTTAAGTGCGGATAGCGTTGCAACCGACCAGAACGAAAGGGTGCAACGTGATTCGCTGCGTGCGCTTGTTCACCGGAGACGATGAGGGTTCCCACGTCCAGATCGGCAGGCTCGACCTGACGCCTGGCCGCAACAATGACATGGTGTCGGTGGCGATGTCGTCGACACGGGTGACGGCGGAGGAGACCTCTACCGGCGGCACGCTGGCCTGGCATACCGCGCCGGTGCGCCAGCTCGTCGTGACGCTGGCCGGGACGCTGGTGTTCACCACCCGCGACGACGAGGAGTTCATCCTGACCCCCGGTGACGTACTGCTGGCGGAGGACATGGTCGGCTCCGGTCACCAGTGGCGGCTGGTGGGCGAGCAGCCGTGGCGGCGGCTGTACATCGTGCTCGCCGACGGTGTCGAGGTTCCGTTCGTCAGGGACTAGTGGCGGCGAGGACCTCGCCCTGGTGATTCTCGACGCTGGGTTCCACCAGGGTTGGTCGTGTGTCATTCGTGTCAGCCGCACGACGAGACCCTGGTTCGACAGCGCACCGGTGCCGTGTTCTAGTGCTGGAGTGTTGGAATTCACCGTCGAGGATCTGTCCGCCGAGGAGATCGAACGGCTGCGGGTGATCTATGAGCCGTTGGCGATCTCGGTGCGCGAACTGGTCGACGCCACGATCCGCACCGAGGTCGACGCCGAGACCGTAGCCGCGGTGAAGGCTGAGATCGACGCCGCGACCGCCCGGCTGCGGCGCAACCAGATCGATGGCGCCTTCGGGGTCAAGCGCACCACCTCGGGCCAGAGCATGAGTTGGGGCAATGCGGTGATCGGGTTGCGGAATCCGATCGCGCCGCCGCTGGAGATTCACCGCGATCCGGATGGACGGCGCTGGTGCGATTTCCATCTCGGCGCGGCTTACGAGGGCCCACCGGGCCATGTGCACGGTGGGGTGTCAGCACTGGTGCTTGATCACGTGCTGGGGGAGGCGGCCAGTCCCGACGGCAAGCCGCGATTCACCGGCGGCATCACCGTGCGGTATCCGCGGGCCTGCCCGCTCGGGCCGCTGCACTCGGAGGCTCAGATCACCCGCGTCGACGGCGTGAAAACCTTTGTCTCCGGATATATCTCCGATGCCGAGGGCATCACCGTCGAGGCCGACGGTGTCTTCATCACTCCGCGCTGGCTGCGCGACTGACTGCGGTAGGTTCCAGCCATGGAGAAGGTGATAGTGACGTTGCGCACGAACGCTGCCGACGATGAGTGGGCCCAGCAGCTGTGCGGCCCGGTGGCCCAGGAACTGCTCGCGCTGGGTCTGCCGGGGCTGACGATCAACGTCCGCGACCGCGATGTCCGCGATTCGCTGATGACGTTGACGACGCTGGATCCGCCGGTGCAGGCCCTGGTCACGATATGGACCCAGCAATACTATGGCGATCAGGTCCTGCTGGCGCTGGAACTGCTCGGCCATTACGCCGACGAGATCGCTGCTTATCTTGTGACGGAGTCGGCCCCGCTACCGCCGCCTTTCACGCCACCCGGCGAGCGGTCGCCCGGGCTGGCCAACATGGCGCTGCTGCGCAGGCCCGCCGACTTGGACGAGCTGACGTGGCTCGCGCGCTGGCACGGTAACCACACGCCGGTGGCGATCGCCACCCAGTCGACATTCACCTACGTCCAGAACTATGTGGTGCGCGCGCTCACCGAGGATGCCCCGGTGATCGACGCGATCGTCGAGGAGCATTTCCCCATCGAAGCGGTGAGGAGCCTGCACGCGTTCTTCGGCGCGGCCGACGACGCCGACCTGCAGAGCCGCATGGAGCAAATGGTCGCCAGCACAGCGGCTTTCGGGGCCAACGTCAACATCGACGCGGTGCCCACCAGTCGCTACCTCTTCCGCAGCCCGTTCGACGGTCAGCCGGCATGACCACCTTGGACGAGGCCGTCACGCTGGCGCGCGCCGACCGCGGGCTGGCCGTGGTCTCGACGCTGCGCGCTGACAACACGATTCAGTCGTCGTTGGTCAACGCCGGCGTCGTACCGCACCCGGCGACCGGCGAGCCGGTGCTGGCGTTCGTCACCTACGGGCGGGTGAAATTGGCGAATCTGCGGGCGCGGCCGGCAGTGACATTGACATTCCGCGACGGTTGGCAGTGGGCATCGGTGGAAGGCCGCGCCGAACTTGCCGGCCCCGATGACGGGCCCGACTGGCTGCAGTCGGCGGATCGGTTGCGGTTGCTGTTGCGTGAGGTGTTCACCGCTTGTGGTGGCACCCATGACAACTGGGAGGAATACGACCGGACGATGGTCGAGCAGGGCCGCGTCGCGGTGTTGGTCGCACCGACGCGGGTCTACAGCAACGGCTAGACCGGGCTGCTGATCCCCAGTTGCGGGTTCATCCACAGATTTTTCGCCCGGCCGCAATCTGGCGGTGCCCGGGCATAGAATTCGAACATGCTTTCGATTGAGGTGGGTGAGGCGCTCGACGCGATCGATGCGGCGTTGACCACTTTGGCGAAGGTCGATGTTGCCGGGCTGGCGGTGATGGATGTGTTGGAGTTGGCGGCTCGGTGCGAGAAAGCAACGCGCCATCATGATGTGGTGCGCTACGACCTGAGTCACGAGCTGCACCGGCGCGACATCAACGAAATCGGTGGCAAGGCGGGCAAGGTGTTGGCCGACTGGCTGCGGATCACCCCGGCTGAAGCGCGTCGCCGCGCCGAGGTTGTCGAGCCGTTGGCACCGCGTACGTCGCTGACCGGGGAACCGCTGGCACCACGCCAGCCCGGTACCGCCGAAGCGTGGCGTGAGGGGAAGCTCGACCTGGAGCATGTGCGGATTATTCAGAAGTTCCTCGGTGCGCTGCCGTTCGACGTTCCGGCTGAGGTGCGTGAGGATGCCGAATTGTTTTTGGCGGAGAAGGCGACGCTCATGCGGCCGGATCAGTTGGGCCGGGTGGCGCATCGGTTGGCGTTGGAGATCAATCCCGACGGGGTGTTTTCCGATGAGGACCGGGCCCGCAAGCGCACGGTGGTGGTGGGTCGTCAACAG
>NZ_NPKT01000008.1 GCF_008329565.1 Mycolicibacterium sp. P1-5 | reverse complement strand
CTTGCCCTCCGCCAGAGCCGACAACACGGCACAATAACCACGACCACGTGGCCTACTTTTCACCGTCGCATCTGGCCTAGTTTTCGACCGTCGTCAACAAGACTTCCGATTTGTGAACGGATCTGGGAACAAAACCCTCCGAAGCAGGTCAAAATCGACAAGACGCCCTGAAACGGCCCGAAATGTCAATAGCCATTCACCTGGATAAATGAGACTTAACGGACCTAGCAAACTAATGAGACGACAGCACATAACCCAGAGGTCGCAGGTTCGAATCCTGTCCCCGCTACTAGCGGAAACGGCCCTCGGAGATTTCTCCGGGGGCCGTTTTCATGCCGATGGGAACACTTTTGGGATCACTCGCCAAGCTAACGATTTCTTGGCAACGGATTGGCCGGGATACGAAGGATTCCCAGCGGGCCGCTTCGCCGTTCCTCACCAAGGTCGCACGAAAGACATGGCCTCGGCACCCCGCCTTGACCGGAACCCCACTCGGCTACGCACGGGTGTCTACAAAACATCAATCCCTCGACCAACAAGTCGATGAACTCACCGCTGCCGGCGTGGATGCGGCCCGGGTCTATAGCGACAAGTTGTTGCACCTCAACCCGCGAGCAACGGCCCGGCCTCTGCGCGCTACTGGACTACGGCCGCCCCGGAGATGCGATCGTGGTGGTGGGGATTGACCGCCTGGGCCGCAACGCCGCTGAGGTCATGGCGACTATCCAGAGTTGGGTGAGAGTGACGTCGCTGCGGTCACTGCGAGAAGGCATCGACACCTCCAACGCGACAGGCCGCCTGGTGGCCGATGTCTTTAGCGAGCTTGGCGGAGCTTGAACTTGAGCTAGGTCGCGAACGCCGCGCATCGGCCCGTGAGGCTGGACGGGCGCGCGGCCAACACATCGGTCGCCCGAAGGCGCTCGACAAGTCGAAGGCCGGACTGGCTCAGCGCATGCATGCGAGGGGAAGTCGGCAAGCACCATCGCGACCACTCTGGCCGTCAGCCGCGGCGACGGTCTACCGGGTGCTTGCAGACGCGACCAATGAACATGGCTGAGCTTGTTGGTGATCGTCGGCGTCTACGCCTTCATCGCGCAAGAGGAATCCCCGGTTGAAATGAACTAACGACTCCCACCACGACTTGCATCTTGAGTTTCGGTCGACTGAGCTTTCATCTGCTGCGTCATCGTGTCAACCAGTGACTGTAGGTAGGCGTTCTTGGCTTTCAGATCGTCCGACATTGCGTCGTTTAGGTTCTGGGCGTCGGTAAGTTGATTTTGGACAAGCCCTGTTTCGTATTCCGCTTCGGCGGCGGTCTGGCCGCGACTATTTACGGCTACCAGTGGGTCTTCGTAATTGGTCGCGGCTCCCTGCGGGTACTGGTAATCGTTTAGGACTTCAAGCTGGTCTTGGAGGTCCTTTATCTGCTGGGCATTGTCCTTTAGCTGCTGGTGAAGGTCGGCAATTTCCGTCGAGGTCTGGCTCGCTTGTCGATCCAACGACGCCATCTCTTCCGGCAAGGTCGCCGTCCGGTCGGGCACGTCATCGATTTTGACGGTAGGTCCACCGCTGCCCGAAGTGTCTGAAGCAGTGGGAGAGTTGTCCGGGGTTGCTGCGGTGGTGTCGGCGGGGTCTCGGCCGTTGCCGACATTGTCGTCGGGTGCGTTGCCGATTTTGACGGTAGGCCCGCCGCTGCCCGAAGTGTCTGAAGCAGTGGGAGAGTTGTCCGGGGTTGCTGCGGTGGTGTCGGCGGGGTCTCGGCCGTTGCCGACATTGTCGTCGGGCGCGTTGCCGATTTTGACGGTAGGCCCGCCGCTGCCCGAAGTGTCTGAAGCAGTGGGAGAGTTGTCCGGGGTTGCTGCGGCGTTGTCGGCCGGGTTGCCGTCGTTGCTGGCGACGTTGCCGGTGGGTGCCTTACTTGAGGAGGTCAGATCACCACCACCAGATGATCCGGAATCGGTCGGCTCAGCAGGGGCGACCGCTGCTCCCCACACCATCGCCAGACCTACCGCGCCCACCAGGACGGCCGACCGTGCAACCCATTGCGGGGAGGCCACGATGTCCTCCCTACGACATTCCAGCGAACGCCCGGCTGTGCAGCTGGGTTACTGGTGCACCGACATTAGCTGATAATTGACGCTTGGGAGTGGAATTCACCGCCCCGCCTGGCGCGGGTTGGCCCGTCACCCATAGAGACGACTTAGGCGCAACCGGAGAGCCTAATGACCGCACCAGACCCCACCCGCACGGCTCGAATCCTGTCCCCGCTACTAAGTGAAGCGGCCCTCCGACATCAGTCCGGGGGCCGTTTTCAATGTCTGTAGGCTTCGTTCGCCGAGATGCCCTCGGTCAGCGCGAGTGCGGCAGGGTGGTCCATCGTGAGTGCACGCTTCGAGGTACTCGACTGGTCCGAGACCCCTATGGGCTCCATCAGCCTGCGCAGACGGATCGAGCCGTCGCTGAACATCGACGTGTACGAGGTCAAACTCGGCGACGAGTTCCTGATGTCGAGCCTGTTCACCGCGGCCGAGGTTGCGCTCGCTCGCCTCGGGCTGGCCGAAGCCGTCGACAGCGACCTTGATGTCGTCGTCGGGGGATTGGGGCTCGGCTATACCGCGCAGGCCGCGCTCAACGATCCCCGCATCAATTCTCTCGTCGTGGTGGAAGCACTCGGACAGGTCATCGGCTGGCATCAGCGTGGCTTGCTTCCCGACACCGCCGACCTGATGTCGGATCCGCGGGTACGCCTGCAGTTGGGCGACTTCTTCGCCATGGCTGGCAGCGAAGCCGGTTTCGATCCGGAGACACCGGGCCGGCGCTTTCACGCCGTGCTTCTCGATGTCGACCACACGCCGCGACACGTCCTTCATCCGAGCCACTCCGCGTTCTACACGCCTGCGGGACTGAAGAAACTAGTCAGGCACCTGCATCCTGGCGGGGTCTTCGCGCTGTGGTCCGATGATCCACCGGACCCCGATTTTGAGGGCGTCCTCGCCGAGGTCTTCGGCCAGTCCGAGGCATCCGTAATCCGGTTCCCCAACCCGCTGACCGGCGGGTACTCCACCAATACGGTCTACGTCGCAGGATAGACGTTCCGATCAGACGGCTCGAAGGGTCGAAATCGTTGTGGCGCAGCACATCATCCCCGACGGCCTCGCGCTGTTGTCTGCGATGTCCCTCGTCATCGGGTGGCACGGCATGATGGGTTCATGAGCGCACGATCGGCCAACCGGCCATTTCGAATCGTCGGGGTGGTCCTGGGCCTGCTGATGGCGCTCCTGATGTGCGGGCCGACCGGCGTTGCGGATGCGGCTGTGGCAGCGCCGGCTGGCGATGCGCTGTCGATCGGCGATCCCGACGCGCTGGGCCAGATCGACCTCTACGTGGATCCGCTGTGCCCGTACAGCGGCAAGTTCGTACGGACGCAGGGTGACAAGATCGGCAAACGCATCGAGGCCGGCACGCTGCGCGTGAACGTGCGGTTGGTGGACTTCCTCGACAAGTATTCCGCCAGTGGCACATACGACAGCCGAGCGATCTACGCGGCATACGTGGTCGCCGACCAATCGCGATCGAGTGACGTTGCGTGGCGCTTCATCGAGGCGATCTATGCGAGAGACACCCAGCCCAAGGAGGGTGGATCCGCCGACCTGAGCAACGACCCGCTTGCCGATATCGCGAATCGGGTCGGTGCGCCTCAACTGGCCCAGGATCTCATTCGGATCGGTTTGCCCATCGGCTTCGACCCGAAGGTGATCGCGGCCAACAATCTTGATGTCCTGCACCGATTCCCCGACCCGGGTGTCCCGCGCGTCGTGATCAACGATCAACCCGTCGACGAGGATTCGGACTGGCTGGCGCAGCTTCCCGGATGAGTCGACAAAGAGGCCCGCGCGACCACCGTCGCGCGGGCCTTTGTCGTCCGGGCAGAGGCTACAGCTGACCCAGCAGCCAGCAGACATTGGACAGGGCATTCCAGTACTGACCGGCGGGCAGTTGTCCGCTTGACGTGGCGTCTGGCAAGTATTCGGTATCGGGACCCAAAACTGCCCGTTCACACAGTTCAACGGTTCAGCAGCACTCATGCCCACACTCAGCGGCGCCGCTGCGATGCAAACGTTTGCGACGACGGCGGCCGTCGGGCCTCCGCCGTAGGCTCGCGCCAGACGCGGACGACAAGACGAGGAGCATAGTGACAACAGTCCGAGGACTGACGGAGCCCCTGACTCTGGGGCGCTGTGGATCTCTCGAATCGGCGGCGACGTAGCGTCCGGGTCCTATACGAGCCACGTCGCCGGAGGTGACGAGCCGGTCGAGCGATCTGATGCCCGGATTGCCTAGGACGGCCAATATCTCGCTGTACTGAGCCCCATCGGCTCGTCCTCGCAAGAAGTTGAGACATCCCATTCCGATGTCCTGAAACATCACACTGTCCCCGCTACTAAATGGAACGGCCCCCGGAAATTTCTCCGGGGGCCGTTTTCATGCCTTCCGGGATCACCCACCAATAGCTCTTTGCTTCCGGCGTGTTCTAGTGCCGCCTTGAAGTCTCGAGCCCGTCGTCGTTGATGGTCAGCCGCACTGCGTAGTCACCGAACTAGAACTCGGGGAGGAAGGAAGTCGAGCGAACGACGCTCTTGGCTGTCCAGACCTGGGGGCTGTCGACGCCTGTCCGACTCGAGCCACCGCCGGTACTTGCCTGGCGGATAGGAAACCCTGCCCTTGAGCCGGCGGATTCTGGCTTCCGGGCGATTACCCGGCCTGTTGCCGAACGCGACTATTGCTGCACGGGGAACGAGCTAGGAAATCCGACTACCTGGAGGACAAAGGCCATGACAACCAAGAACGAGAGCCGTGCCCCTTGGCGCCGCCAAACCATCTTCGCACTGACCGCGGCCGCGACCGTCGTCGGAATGGTCGGCGTCGCCCCGCCAGTGCACGCAGCGAGCCAGTACATCGCCCTGGCTCTCGGATACGTCAATGAGAATCCGCCTGTCACGATGGCCGGAGGCTCGGCGATCAGCGGCAGCCAGGATCAGGCCGCCCAGGGAGCGCTGACGAACTGTGTCAACAACGGCGGCGGTCATTGTGTAACCGTGGTGATCGGCACGAATGAGTGTGCAGCGGCCGCGTCGAACGACTACGGCGAAGAGGTCGGGGCGAAGGGCACGACCGTTGCCACCGCCTCGAGCAGCGCCAAAGCCCTACTGCAGAACCAGACGGGTGCGAAGGTCATCGTGTCGGGCTGTGCGAATGGCTCCACCACACCGCCGCCGAACGATCCGCCGCCACCGCCACCGCCGCCGGCGCCGAAGTTGGGGCCGACGGTCTCGTTCGACACGGTTGTGGGTGGCATCGTGGCTCACATCGCCGACCGCAGTGGAGTGTCGTCGCAGTGCACTTACGCGACGGACAACTACAACCGCAGCTTCGCCCTGCCGGCCAACTCCAAGTACGACCTGCGAATCGTCCCCGCCGTTCCGAGATTCCGGAACTGGACCGTCACGATCACCTGTGACAACGGGACGAGTACGACGGCGACGACGTTCTTCTGAGTCCTACGTTTGCAGTTAACCGGAACCGCCCGGGCCGTGATGCTACTGCCCGGGCGGTTCTCGGGTTTTCACGGTCGGCGGTGCTGTCCAGCCTCTCGGGTTTCCTAAACGGTCCGCGCCAGCCGCTCCGCCAGCAGCCCGGCGAACTTCGCCGGATCCTCCAGTGTGCCGCCCTCGGCCAGAAGTGCTGTGCCATATAGCAATTCGGCTGTCTCGGCCAACCCCGAATCGCCCCCGCGGCTAGCAAACCCGTCGCGCAAACCAGCGATCAACGGGTGATTGGGATTGAGTTCGAGGATACGTTTCTCCGCCGGGACCGTTTGCCCGGAGGCTTGCAGCATGCGGGCGAGCGTGGGCGTGATCCCGAAGCTATCGGTGATCAGGCAGGCCGGTGATTCGGTCAGTCGGGTGGACAACCGCACCTCCTTCACATGATCGTCGAGGGTCTGGGCCAGCCACCCGAGAAGATCGGCGAACTCCTGCTCCAACTGCGAGCGTTCGGCCTCGTGCGCGTTCTTGTCCTCCTCGGAGTCCAGGTCCACCTCACCCTTGGCGACAGATTGCAGCCGCTTCCCGTCGAACTCGGGCACCATATCGACCCAGACCTCGTCGACCGGGTCGGTGAGCAGCAGCACCTCATAACCTTTGGCCTTGAACGCTTCCAGGTGCGGGGAATCCAGGAGCTTCTGACGTGACTCGCCGGTGGCGTAGAAGATCTGGTCCTGGCCGTCTTTCATGCGTTCGACATACTCGACCAGCGTGGTGGGCTCCTCGTCGCTGTGGGTCGAGGCGAACGACGACACGGCCAGCAGCGTCTCCTTGTTGTCGGCGTCGGACAGCAACCCTTCTTTGAGCACCCGGCCGAATTGCCCCCAGAATGTGCGGTAGTCCGCCGGCCGCTCGTTCTGCATCTCCTTGATCGTCGAGAGCACCCGTTTAGTGAGCCGGCGGCGGATCGCTTTGATCTGTCGGTCCTGCTGCAGAATCTCGCGAGAAACGTTGAGCGACATGTCCGCCGCGTCGACGACACCCTTGACGAAGCGCAGGTACGGCGGCAGGAGTTCGTCACAGTCGGCCATGATGAACACCCGCCGGACGTACAGCTGCACGCCGATCCGGGCATCGGCGTTGAACAGGTCGAACGGCGCATGTGACGGGATGAACAACAGCGCCTGGTACTCGAAGTTGCCCTCCGCCTTCATCGGGATGACCTCCAGCGGATCGTCCCAGGCGTGCGCGATGTGCTTGTAGAACTCCGTGTACTCCTCTTCGGACACTTCGTCTTTGGATCGGGCCCATAGCGCCTTCATCGAGTTGACGGTCTCCGTCTCGACAGTGACCACCTCCTCGCCGCCGTCCTCGGTTGCGGGGCTGCGCTTTTCGACCTGCATCCGGATCGGCCAGCTGATGAAGTCCGAGTACTGCTTGATCAGCGAGCGGATCTTCCACTCCGCGGTGTAGTCGTGCAACTCGTCCTCGGCATCCTCGGGTTTGAGGTGCAAGGTGACGGCAGTTCCCTGCGGCGCGTCATCGACAGCGGACACGGTGTAGGTTCCCTCGCCGCTGGATTCCCAGCGGGTTGCTGCACTCTCGCCGGCTTTGCGGGTGAGCAGCGTGACTTTGTCGGCGACCATGAAGGACGAGTAGAAGCCGATCCCAAACTGGCCGATCAGTTCCTCGGAGGCGGCGGGGTTCTGGGCTTCTTTGAGTTGCTGGCGCAGTTCGGCGGTGCCGGATTTGGCCAGCGTGCCGATCAAGCCGACGACGTCGTCCCGGGTCATCCCGATTCCGTTGTCGCGGATCGTCAGCGTGCGCGCAGCCTTATCGATGTCGATCTCGATGTGCAGATCCGAGGTGTCGACGTCGAGGTCCTTATTGCGGAATGCCTCGAGGCGCAGCTTGTCCAGCGCGTCGGAAGCATTCGAGATCAACTCGCGAAGGAAGGAATCCTTGTTGGAGTACACGGAGTGGACCATCAGGTCCAGCAGCTGGCGGGCCTCGGCCTGAAACTCCAGCTGCTCTACACGTTCAGTCATGGTGAATCCGTTCGAGATGACGACAATTGATGCCGGCGCGATAATAGCGAGCCCCCACCAGCCGCCGTTAGCCAGCCAACTTCGGTGTTTGATCACCGCCTTGCGTGCCTGCTTGTCCAGCACTGGGTCGGGCAGATGCCGTCGCCACACGTCGAGTACTCAATCGCTGAATGGTGCTCTACGGCGGACGACTCAAATGCGTTGTCCTGCAAGCATAATCGTATGGCGCTCCGACGGGGGCAACTCGGTGGTGCTAGCGCCGCCTTAAGCGACCGACTAAGCGCTGGGCGGCCCACGACTCACGCATCTTCGCCTGCGCTGCCCATGATTGCCGGGCTGAAGTTAAAGCCACCGCCGCCGGCGCCACCACTGCCGTCGGCACCGCCTTGTCCTCCGCCGTTGCCCCTGAAGCTCGAAGCACCGCCAGCGCCGCCGTCGACACCGTCGTGACCATCGCCGCCATCAGCTGTTGAGGAGCTGCCGGCTCCACCGCCACCACCAACGCCGTTGCCACCGCCGCCTCCGGTACCGCCGGTGTGCGTAGCGGTGCTGATGGTGGTGGTACTGCCACCGCCGCCACCATCTCCGGCGAGTGCTGTGGAGTCTCCGCCTGCGCCTCCGCCGCCGCCTCCGCCGCTGCCGGCGCTTCCACCCTGCGAGAAGCCGCCTCCGCCGCCTCCACCGCCGGCGCCGCCTAATCCACCGATGCCGCTCGGCTCCGCACCAAGAGCGCCTCGGCCGCCCCCGCCGCCAGCACCGCCGGATCCGGTTGCGGGCGTAGTGCCCGTGGCCGAAGCTGTGCCGCCGTCGCCACCACTGCCGCCGCCGCCACCCACTCCGCCAGTGCCGCCGCCCCCGCCGGTGCCTGCATCGCCGCCAGTGCCTCCTGCGCCTCCGCCGCCAGCACCACCGCCCGCGCTGACTCTGTTTCCGACGCTCGAGTCCTGTGAGTTGTCGCCCCCGTCGCCGCCTACTCCGCCTACCCCGCCGGTGCCACCGCTGCCGTTGGTTCCGGTACCGCTGGAAGCACCGCCGCCGCCCCCGCCGCCGCCTTGACCACCGCTGCCACCTCGACCTCCGAAGATGGCTTTGCCCTGCCCCGAAGCTCCGTCGCCGCCGTCGCCGCCGTCGCCGGCGTTACCGCCCCTGCCGCCCGCGACGTCGCCCCGGCCGCCAGCACCGCCGGTGCCTCCTGCGCCGCCTGCGCCGCCGCCTGGGGCTGAGGTTCCGTCACCACTCGCGGTATTCACTCCGCCGTCACCGCCCTTGCCACCTTGGCCGCCGTCGCCGGCGTTGCCACCGGTGCCGGTGTAGCCCTCGCCGCCGTCGCCGCCCGTCCCACCGGCACCTCCGGCGTCGCCGGGCAGGCTGATGGCACCGTTGTTGCCGCTGGCGCCGGCGCCACCCTTACCGCCGTTGCCGCCGGTTGCGCCTACACCGTTTCCGAGGATCCCTACGCCTGCTTTACCTGCGTCGCCGCCGGCACCGCCTGCGCCGCCGCCAGGCGTCGGTGCCTTGGTTCCGGTGTCGGTGGTAGCCCCGGTTCCGGTGTCGGTTCCGCCGTCACCGCCCGTGCCGCCTTGGCCGCCGCCGCCGGCGTTGCCACCGGTGCCGGTGTAGCCCTTGCCGCCGTCGCCGCCCGTCCCACCGGCACCTCCGGCGTCACCGGCCAGGCCGATGCCACCGTTGTTGCCGCCGGCGCCGGCGCCACCCTTACCGCCGTTGCCGCCGGTTGCGCCTACACCGTTTCCGAGCGCGCCGGCACCTGCTTTACCCGCGTCGCCACCGGCACCGCCTGCGCCGCCACTCGGCGCGGTTTCATCTCCGGTTCCCGGGTAGGTTCCGGCGTCATGGCCGATGCCACCCTTGCCACCACTTCCGGCATCGCCGCCGGTGCCCGTAAGGCCCGCGCCGCCGTCGCCGCCGGCGCCACCGGCCCCACCGGCGAGATGCGTTGCGGTGCCGTCCACGCCCTCGCCGCCATTCCCACCTGCGCCGGCGATGCCGGTGAACGGTTGCCCTGCAACACCGTCGTGCCCCTTGGTGCCACCGGTTCCAACTGCACCGCCGAATCCAGCGTTCCCGGCAGCGGCGGCATCGCCGCCGGCGCCGCCCGCCCCACCGTTGAACAGGCCGAGGGTTGCGTCGCCGATGGCACCGTTGCCGCCACCGCCGGGCGTTCCCGCAACGCCACCGTTGCCGCCCGCTCCGCTACCACCGTTGGTGCCGACGCTCCCGGTGGGTGAGTCTCCACCTGCGCCACCGGCGCCGCCCGCTCCGCCGTCCCCGCCCGCACCGGCGTTACCGCCATGCTCGCCGGCACCGGCGTTGACGGTGATGACACCGTCGCTGCCTGTGCGGCCTTTACCGCCATTGCCGCCGTCCGCACCGGTCCCGCCCGACCCCCCGGATCCGCCGTTGCCGGAGGTCGAGCCACCTGCGCCGCCGGCCCCGCCCGCGCCGCCCGCGCCGCCGGTTTGGCCTTGGCCGCCGTCGTTGCCAGGACTCACGCCCTCGGACCCGTCGTGCCCACGGGCCCCGTTGCCGCCGTCGCCGCCTGCTCCGCCATTGCCGAGCTTGCCGCCGTCGCCGCCTGCTCCGCCCTTGCCGCCGTTCACTCCGGCGCTGGTGGCGTCGGCGCCGCCGCCACCGCGGCCGCCGTTGCCCACGATGGAGACGACGGCGAGGCCGGCAATGCCGTTGGTGCCGGGGTCACCGCCTGGACCACCCGGAGCACCAGCGATTCCACCTGCGCCGACATGACCGGGGTCGCCACCGTGGCCGCCGGCCCCGCCATCGGGGTGGCTCGCATCGCCTTTGGCGCCGGCACCGCCGCTTGCTGGCGTGCCGGCGTCGCCACCCGCCGCGCCGTTGCCGCCGCTCCCCGCCGCGCCGTTGCCACCAAACACTGCCGAGAGGAAAGAGCCGGTGCCCGCTGTGCCGCCGGCGCCACCGGAGCCACCCATACCGCCTGATCCGCCGTCACCTCCGGCCTGACCGGCCATACCGGCGGTGGTCGCGGCTGAGCCATCGACGCCCGCACCGCCGTTACCGCCCGTGGCGCCGTTACCCCCGCGCCCGCCGGCGCCGCCGGTTCCGCCGACCAATCCGGCTCGTCCACCCTGGCCTCCCCGGCCACCTGCGCCACCGGCACCACCGTCGCGGCCGCTGTCGCCGGCCTCGACCCCCGCACTGCCGGGCCCGCCGGCCATCCCGTCGCCGCCTCGAGCGCCCGCACCGCCGTTGCCGGACACCAGACCGCCGGCCCCGCCATTGCCTCCGGCGCCACCGCCGGTACCGGCACCGCCCGCTCCTCCGTTGCCGAATAGCCCTGCGGCCCCGCCGTTTCCGCCCGCGCCGCGGTTGATCCCGATGGCACCGATACCGCCCGCGCCGCCGTCACCAAGCAACAGGCCGCCTCGGCCGCCGTTCTGGCCCGCCGCGCCCGCATAGCCGTTGCCGATCAACCAGCCCGCATCAGGGTGCGCGGCGGTGCCGTTACTGATGAATAGGCTCACCAAGTTGAAGTCACCGCCCGGCATAGTGAGCTGGGCGGCGTTGGGCGCGGCCAAGATCATGCCCTGCCCCGCCGCTGCGATAGTCAAAGAGGTTGAGCTGCGTGGGATTTCGCTCACATGGGCGACCTCGCGGCGCACCGGAGCCATTGCGGTTGGCTTCGACCGTGCGGTCGGACTGCCACCCGCCGCGGCTGCGCTGATCGTCGTGGGTGATGACTCGATCGGTGTAGAGCTGGCCAGGGCCGGGCGAGGACTCCTGCCTCTCGCACTACCCGATTTGTTGCTCCCGGACGTCGACAGCCCTGTGGGTCCTGATGCACGTGTGACCGGCCCGCCTGCGGGAGGCGATGAATCAGGGGACGACGGACCTGATCCAGGTGACGACGAGGCCGACCCGGCCGGTCCGGGGGAGTCTCCTGTTTGGGCCGAAGCCACCGGAGTCAGGGCCGCAATCGCGATGCCGGCGCCCAGTGCCACCGCTAGAGCGCCCACCCGGCCGACGTATCGGCCGTAGCCGCTAGGCCCGCGATTCGGACCCTGTGCATTTGTTGTAAGCATGTCCAAGCCCATGGTCGGTTACTGCGAATTAGGCATCATGTGCAGTCCGACGCCTGAGGAGAACCGGAATGAACTCTGTCAGCAAGCTACACGATGTCGTGCTGCGAGAACCGCAGAATGGGCGGGAGCTCAGCCGCGGGCGTGAAATTCGTTTTATACGAATGTCCGCCGACCGTTTGTGTGGATCACGGTTAGCGTGCCAGGCTTTCGCCGCACCGCCGCGTTCGATTACAGCTAAGACTTCCGCAAACTGGGCTGGTGCGATGCGCAACCCGGGCTCGAGTGAGGGTCGCCTTTGCTGGCACAGCCGATGCCAGGCCGAGGGCACGCTGGTGGATCATCGACCGGTGAATCTGAGGGGCTGCTAACCCGTCAACCCCAACAACGGCGGCACCAGATACCGCCGCGCGAACGACCGCAGAGCATCGTCATCGCCAAGCGCGACATTCTGCGACGGCGTGAGCACGAACGACACGATGATCCGAACCGTCACCTCGGCGACCTCGAGCAACTCGATCTGGGTGCGATTGTCTTCAGGCAGGGCCACCGCCAGCTGATGGGCCAGGAATGACGAGGCCGTCCGGACGATGCCGTCGGCTTCGACCGTCAGAAACGGCAGCACGGTCTCGGGTTCCGTCGCCAGCAACCTCTGCAGCAGCGCATGCCCCCGCAGCGTGTTCAGCGTGAACACGAACCCTTCGACCAGCTTGTCTTCTGCTTCTTCGTAGCCGCCGGCCTCAGCCGCCAGAGCGGAGAGGAACCGCTGAAGTTCGCGCAGCAGCACCGCCTCAACGATCGCGTCCTTGTTCGCGAACGTCCGGTACAGCGTCACGCGCGCCAGGCCGGACCGGCGGGTGATGTCCTCCACCGTCGACCGGCGTATTCCGAACAGTTCGAACTGCTTCAACGCCGCATCGAGGATCCGCTCGGCGTTGCCTTCCACGGTCGGCGACCCGAAACGCTGCACTGCCTGGGCAAGCAGGCCGCTGTACTTCATGCCTGCAGTGTAAGCCCTGTTCGGACACTATTGATACAAACGAACGAAGAATGTATCTTCGGTCTTACCGGCGCATTGCGCCTGCCCGAACCGCTTCGACCAGCAGGAGGCTCGACATGGCTGCAGTTTCTTCGGAGGCTCCTTCGACCAGGACGGCGACGCCACCGAGTCGAGAGGACTTCTCCGATCGGCTGCTGAAAGGGTCGGCCCGAAAGTCCTACGCCCCCGTCGTCGACATCGATTGGGACACCCCCGTCGTGCCCGACAAGTTCTTCCTGCCGCCTCGCGTCGTGTCGCTGTACGGCACACCGATGTGGGAGGAGATGACCCGTGAACAGCAGATCGAGCTGTCCCGTCAGGAGTTCATCAACCTGCTTTCGGCCGGCGTGTGGTTCGAGAACATCCTGAACCAGGCACTGCTGCGCGGCCTCATGCACGCCGACGTCACCGCGGCGTCCACCCACTACTCGCTCACCGAACTCGGCGACGAGACCCGTCATATGGTCATGTTCGGCCGCGCAATCCAGGCGGTCGACGGGAAACCGTTCCAGCCCAGCCGGATTCAACGGAAGATCATCAATCTGCTGCCGTTGGTGTTCCGAAAGACGGTGTTGTGGATCGCCGCGCTTGTGGGGGAGGAGATCTTCGACGCGCTGCAGCGGGAGATCCTCGACGATCCCGACGTCCAGCCAATCGTGCGTCGCGTCATGCGAATTCACGTCACCGAGGAAGCGCGCCACATCCAGTTCGCCCGTGACGGTGCGCGTCGTGAGGTCCCCCAGATGCGTCGCCGAAACCGATTCCGGCTCGCCACAATTCACGGTGCCGGTGGCCCGTTCTACCGTTACCTGTTCACCAATCGCGCCGTGTACCGTCGGGCCGGCCTCGACGGCCACGAAGGCCGCCGGCAAGCCCGTGCCAACCTGTACTTCCACGAGACGATGCGAATCGGATTCGCACCGCTGGCAGCGTTCCTCGACGAGATCGGGCTGATGAACCGCATCAGCCGACGGATGTGGAAGCGGTGCAACTTCCTGTGACCGCAACCGTGGACGACAGCGGCGTATTCGACGGCGACGCCGAACTCGACATCGCCGGTGTGCGCTGCCCCGTCCGGGTCCGCCTCGCCGGGCACCTCAATCCGATCGACGGGCAGTACCACTGGCAGGGCCTTGCCTACGGAGTTCCTGATGACCTCACCGCCGGCCAGCGCGCCGAGCTGACGATCGGAAGACGCAGCGCGCCAGTGCGGATCGTCGAGAAAGTGCCCTCCGGCCAACTCATGGTGAGCGGCGTCGGCGCGCCTCCCTACGACTTGGCGTCGGGCTGAACGCTAGCCTTGGCCCACTCGAACGTGGGCGGTCATCAGTAGCTCGTCGTAGACCGATCGCGCCGGCATGGCGCCGTTGTGGGCCACACCCAGGAAGTCGGACGTGATCTGCTGGGCGAGGTCGCGCAACTTGACGTTGCTCTCCTGCGAGCGCCACCGCAACAGGTCGAAGGCTGCATCCGCGTCGATGCTGTAGACCATCATCAGCATTCCCTTGGCCTGCTCGATCGGCGACCGCCGGGCGGCGATGTCCTCGACCTCGTGGCTCAGCTGTGCCTGGGCAGTGTTGACGTCACCGGTCAGGTCGACGTAGAAGCCGTCGCTGCCGATGACCTCGCCGGCTTCATCGCGCAACTGGTTACCCACCACGATCACATGGTGCATGCGTCCATGCCGGTCGCGAATGCGGTGCCGCGTGCTGAACGCTTTGCGCGTGTGCCGCACCTGCTTTAACAGATCGACGATCTCTTGGCGATCCTCGGGATGCTTGTGAGAGACCACCAATTCGGTTGTCGGAGTGACGGTCCCCGGCTCATAGCCGTGCATGCGCGCCACTTCGTCCGACCATTCCCAGCGGTCCTCATCGAAGAAATACCGGACCCAGCCGACCCGGGACAATTCCCCATCAGCTAAAGACCGCGCTCGGCCATTGCGGTTGGCCTCACACCGTCGCTCGTCTGCCCGCCCTGACATCTGAATACCCCTCGGTTTGGAATATCCGTCGAACCTGACGTGATTTTGTAACTGACGCCATCAATATTAATAGCGGGAGGCGGCGGATGTAGCTTTGGTCACAAAATGGTGATACTTGCTCCGGACGGCGCCCGCCGGGCCCGCGCTGCTTCTTAACACAGCAGTCATCCCGCACGGCGCCTCAACGGCAGGCTGGACATGACCGGCCCGGCACCTGCCGCTCTCTTGAGGTTCCCTGAGAGACGCATGGCAAACAGCGTTCGGCCATCGAGTCCGATTCGATACCCTTCGGCACAGAAGTGGCAACGCTGACGTGGGCCGCAATCGGCCAACAAGCTTGACTTCGACACAACTCCTATCTCGTGGGCGCCAAAACGCTCTGGCGTGCGAAGAAGTTCGGGATACTCACTAATTGAAGCCCTACCGCACGAGCCTGTGCGCCTTTGGTGTCTGACTCACTGGGGCCTCGCCGGCCGGAGGTTGTCACCTCGGGGGGAATGTCCGTATGGCGGTTCGTCGCGGTGGATGGCGAAAGTCGTTGTGCCTCAACCCTGTTTCAGTACAGGGGAGTACTTGGTGGCGCCGTTTCGCAGGGTCACCCGGTCGCTGGTGACATCCTCGATATCGTCCCACAGGGTCAGGAAGGTGCCGCGGTGCCGCCAGCGCAGCAGATTCGCGAGGACCCGGGGTTGATCGACGCGGCGGCGCTCGTATCCGAGGTAGGACGAGCTGGAATGCGGACTCACAATGACGCCCACCACTTTTGGCGCGTCGGGCCGGTCTCCCATGTCGCCGGTGACGCTCAACCGCACGTCGATCAACGAACCTAGCTGTGTGCCGTCGCTGTCGCAGACCGGTAACCCGAGAAGCTCACTCAGCTGCATGCCGGCCTCCGGGGATGCGGGCGATGAAGCGATCGCGCAGCCAGTGCTCGATCCACAGTCCGTCGAAGTGGTCCGCCTCTGGGCTCACATGCAGCGCAGCGTCGACCTTTGTGATGAGCCGCCACGGCAGCGCCTGTAGCCGTGATGTCGGCGGGCGCCCGCCGAAGATTCGAGTGAACAGGACCTGGCCGGTCAAAATCGCCGTGACGTGGGGTGCGGCGCCGGTCGTGTCAGACAGTCCCAGGTCGTCGACGATGCCGACCGCCGCCCCGTCGGCGTCGAGCATCTGCCGGTCCAGCAGGTGCAGGCGCGCGTCGATGAGAGTTCCCGGTGCGCGGGGTGCGTCCGGCAGGTCACTTGTCCAACGGCTCATTGGCCGGCCCCTGTCACGATCATCAACGGTATGGCGGCCAGGGAGGCGATGAGAATGATCACCAGATAGATCGAGCCCGCGATATTCACCGCTCGGCCGTTGACGTGGCGGCCCATGTACTCGGGATCGTTGGCCACGATCAGGATGGGCAGATACGTCAGCGGCAGCGCGATCGCCGAGAACACCACTGAATATTCGGTGACGAGGATCGGATCGATTCCGGTGAAGAGCACAGCGGCGCATACCAATATGGTCACCAGCATTACGGTGTGAAACCGAGCCGCCTCGGCGGGGCGACGGAACTTGCCCCACGCCCAGCCGAAGAACTGGGCCAGGGTGTAGCCGGCCGACAGTGTGGTCTCCAGCGCTGCGCCGAAGGTGGCGGCCACAATACCGATGATGACGAACGCCAGCGCCAGTTTGCCACCGGCCATCACCACCGGCATGGTGATCTGCGATAGCGAGGTGACCTCGATCTGCGCGGGTAGCAGGACCAGCGTCGCGCAGGCGGCGATGGCCAGCGAGAGCAGGCCGCCCAGCGGAAAGCCGATCAGCACATTGAGCCGTGAGGTACTCAGATCTTTCGTTGTCCAGTGCTCCTCGCGGGCACCAGAGGAGAAGAAGAACACCTCATAGGGTGTCATCGCCGCGCCGAACAGGCCGATCGCGAAGTACCAGTAGGTGGCCGCCGATTCAGTCTGCGGTATGACTGGTGCAACCGCCTGGTGCGCGAGAGCGGACCATTGCGGGTGGAGCGCGAAGACCGCGACGGCGAAGACGATCAGGCACAGTCCCAGTAGGCCGTTGACATTCTCCATGATCGAGAACTTGACCCGCCAAATCACCACCCAGACAGCGAAAGCCGCCACCGGCACCCATAGCAGGGGCCCGACGTCGGTCGCCAACTGAAGCGCCAGCGCCACGCCGCCGATCTCGGCCGTCACGGTCATCAGGTTGATGAAGAACGACGCGCTGAGGTTGGCCGCTCCCATCCTGGGGCCAAGGCGTTCACGAATGATCTCGAAGGTGGCGCGGCCGCTGACCGCCGCCACCCGCCCGGCCATCTGGGCGTACAGGCAGATGCCCACGACTCCGACCGGGATCACCCAGGCAAGGCCCATCCCGAAGCGCGACCCGACGACTGCGTTGGTCACCAGATCGCCGATGTCCAGGAAGCCGCCGATGGCGGTGAGGATCCCCAGAGCGACGGCGAACAGCTTCTTCATCGGTCGTAGTCGCGATCAAGAGCGTCGGCGCCATCGAGAAGACGCTGACGTAGTGGCGGCAGGTCCGCCGATTGGGACGCGCCCCTCACGGCGGCCGACGCCGCGTTGAGGTCGTCGATGAATCCGGTCATGGCGGTCGTCAGTACCCGCTGGTGGTTGAGATCGGTCTCGTTCTCGGCTCTCAAGCTCGCAATCTTCTTGTACGCCTTGATGATCTGATCACGCATATCCGCCAGCTGGACGGACGCCAGCGCGGACGTCGAGCGCCGGTCGGCCGATAACTGCAGTCCCAGTGCCGCTGAGCGCACCGCCGATTGGGTTTCCTCCTTGGCCGTCGCCAATTGGCCGGGTATGCCATCACGATTGGCCGGACAACTCGTCAGAACGAGCGCGAGCAACCCGCCCAGCAACGCCACGACGACGATTGCGCGCACTGACCTCGAAACGCGGGTATCGGCGCGGGCCACCGGTCCATCTTGTCGCATCATGCGCGTTGGCCGCCATGCTCTTCGATGCCCGCGTGTCGCGTCACCGAGACGGGTGCGGCCTTTCCGGGCGTACTTGGTGCACGCTCCTTTAGTGGTACCTTGGCCGTTCAGACAGTTTGCTGCGCTGGCGAGGAGGCGGGCCGTGGCCGAGCCGCTGAAGGTCGATCCGGAGTCGCTTGTCACTTCTGGTGGGGTGCTCGATCGGCATTCGCAAAACGTGTTCGCCACCCATTCCCAGGCCGACCAGACCATTGAGTCATCGCTGTTCAGCTGGGTGGGGCAATCCCAGTCGGCGCTGGCGGCCAAAGCGGCCGCCTGGACGACGGTGACGACGTCCTTGACCACCCGTCTCTATGAGCACGCCGAGGGTATGCGGGTGAGCGGTATGACGTTCGCGGCGATGGATCAGCGGGGTGCCGAGGAGCTCGCCGACGTCTATCGGCCGAATGGTCAGGCGCGTGACGCTTAGCGTCGCAGACATCGAACGCTGGGATCCCGAGGCCGTCCGGGAAGTTTTCCACGCAGCATCCGCGCGCAGCGGCGCCTCGACCGACGCTGCGCGGGCGTCCGAACAGTTGCCGGCTTTTGAGTGCTGGGGTGGGGTCACCGCAGACGCCGCTCGCGACGCGATCCATAGAACGCGAGTCGACCTCGACACGCACGCCCGCGAAGCTCTCGCGGTAGCCCAAGCCGCGCAGAAAGCCGCTCAGGACATCGAGAAAGTCAAGATCGAGCTGCGCGACCTCAAAGACGACGCGAGGAGCCAGGGCCTCGATGTCGACCCCGCCACGAGCACAGTGGTCAAGGGTCCGGGTTTCAAGGGGACACCCGCGGAGCTGGCGACGAAAATCGCAGACCTGCAGACCCGTCTGAACGCAATCATCGCTGAGGCCAACGGCGTTGACGCCGAGCTGGCCGCGGCCATCAACATGGCCGACGGCAAGCTGCCAATGCCCGACACCCAGCCCACGCCGGCGCCACCCTCAGAGTCGACGCCGCCCGAGGACGTCAAGAAGTGGTGGGATTCGCTGACACCCGAGCAGCAACAGGCCGAATTGCGGGACAACCCGCCATATCTGGGCAATCTCAACGGCATCCCGGTCGAGGCTCGCGATCAGGCGAACCAGACCGCGATGCGCACCGACATCGAGAACATCGAGGAAGCCGCCAGCCGGCACGGCGTCTCCGCTCAGGACGTCCTGGACAATCCGTTTCGCTACGGGTGCACCCCGGACGACGTCATGCGTTACACCAACGCGGTCAAGGTTCAGGACGCACTCGAACACGACTCGCTACAGACCGGTGCGCACACCTACCTGCAGGTGTACCAACCAACGAAGTTCGATGGTCAGGGCCGTGCGGCGATCGCGATCGGCAACCCTGATAAGGCCGCGAACACCACGGTGGTGGTGCCGGGCACCAGCCACAGCGTCACCGAGGGCTGGCTGTCCGCCGACGACGCCACCAACCTCTATATCGAAGCCAAGGCAGCGGACCCGACCACAGCGACGTCGGTGGTGGCATGGATGGGTTACAACGCGCCTGACGACCTGACCGACCCGCAAGTCGCGCAGACCTCGCTAGCGCACGAGGGCGGCGCACTGCTGGCCGCGGATGTCAACGGCCTCAATGCCACTCACGGGCCGGGCTTGTCCCACATAACCGTCATGGGCCACTCCTACGGGTCGACGACGGTGGCCGACGCTGCCGCCGGCTACGGCATGCACTCCGGCGACGTCATCCTCATCGGCTCCCCGGGAACCGATATGGCCAGGAGTGCGAACGACTTTCACCTCGCTCCGGGAGGGCATGTGTTCGTGGGTGCCGCGTCGACAGACCCGATCACACAGCTCGGCGTTCTGCCGCAAGTCCATGTGCCTGCGACCGGGGTGACACTGGCGTTGGGTGCTGACCCGGCCATGGACGGGTTCGGGTCAACCCGTTTCAAAGCGGAGGTACCCGGATGGACCATCAACGACCACAGTCACTATTTCGATCCCGGCACCGAATCCTTGTTCAGCATGGCCGATATCGTCAGCGGTCAGGGTGATGCCCTCGAAGTCGACGGCATGACCGCTCCTCATCGCGCCGACAACATCCTCACCGATATCGGTGTGCTGCCTTCGGATCCCGAGCTGTACCGCGCCCCGACATCCGGTCACTACCACTAGGACAGGAGCCCTGTGATCGTGCCGTTCCGAAGAATTCCGTTCGCGGTGACCATGCTGGTCGCCGTCGCACTATCAGGATGTGGAGTCATGAAATCCGATGCCGACAGAGTCTCGAACCCGCTGACCCCTGAGCAGTCAAAGGCACAGGTCATGGATGCGGCGCACAGCATCGTCACAACCCTGAACATCACCGTAGTGGAGGCGGCCATCTGGCATGCCTCGTGTAACGACCAGGGGGATCCGCCTTTTCGCGCGCGGATGCGTATCGCTTACCCTCCCGCGTCGTCCTTCGCCGAGTCCGACGCCCAGATCGCCCAGATGGTGCAACAGCTCCGCGGTGCCGGCTGGAGCTCCGATCCGGATTTCCACTCCCACGGGACCTCGTTGACCAAGGACAATGTCGTCGCGGTCTTCGGGCCGCAGAATGTCAGCGATCCCAATCGCGACATCCAGATCTACGGCGAATGCCGTGACACCACGACCACCAAGGACACCAAAGGTCCCGTCCAGCGGGTGTCGGTGCCCTGACGGGTCAGATCACGTGCGGCGCGATAAGCATCGTGGCGCCGAGCACAACGAATCCGATCAGGAACGCGACGATCGTAAAGCCCATCACCTGACGGACATTGAGCTTCGCGATCGCCAGCAGGGGCAGTAACCAGAACGGCTGGATCATGTTCGCGACACCTTCGCCGACGGCGACCGCCATCGATATCAGGCCGAGGTACGCAGGCGAGTGCTGGCCGACGGCGAGCGCCGAGTCGACCGCGATCGGGCCCTGCACCGCCCAGTGGCCGCCACCAGACGGCACGAACAGGCTGATGATCAACGATCCGACGAAGGTCAGGAATGGCAACGTGTATTCGCTCGCGCCGTGTACAAGCGCCTCGGCCAGCAGCGTCTGCAGCGGTTTGATGTCCTTGGCCGCTTGGTAACCCAGCAGGCCGACCAAGCCACCGTAGAGCGGATACTGCAGCAGCAACGGGCCCGACACCTTGGCGGCGCCGGTGAAAGCCCGGATGAACCGGATCGGCGTCTTGTGCAGTAGCGCGCTCGTGATCGTAAGCAACATGATCATCGATGAGATGTTCAGCGCGAACCCGCTGATCCAGAAGTACGCGATGCCGGCGGCGAACACCAGGACATTGAGGATCCAGAGGTTCTCGAGCCATTCGGCGAACGTTTTCTTGCCCTCGGTCTTGAGCTCCGGCTGGTCTTCGTCTTCGAAGATTGCGGGATCTGGCGCGAGGGTCTGTGCCGGCGCGATCCGCCAGATCGCAAGCGCGAGGACCGCAAGAACCACGATCACCGCCAGCCAGCTGTAGGGCTGAAAGATGGTCTGGCTCAACGGCACGGTGATGCCGGTGATCTTGTGAATCACATTGATGGGGCTAGTGCTGTCGGTATTGGCCAGGGCGATCGACGACGAGAGTCCTTGCGTCCAGACGATGAAACCCATGAACGACGCGGCGATGAGATAGCCGAAGTGCGTGTCGGTCAGGCGTTTTGCCACCTGGCGGGCGACCAGTGCCCCGGCGACCAGGCCGAGACCCCAGTTCAGCAGGTGCAGCGCAGCGCTCACGCCGAAACACAGCAGTGCGGCCTGGACTTGATTGTTCGGCTTGCTGGCGACGTAGACGATCGCGCGCTTGAGCACCGGCGTCTCAGCGAGCGTGTAGCCCGTCACCAGGATCAGCACCATCTGAAAGGCGAAGGTGAAGATGTTCTGCGATCCCCACACGCCGCCGTACCAGGCCTTGAGCATGCCGGTCGCGGAGGCGTCCTTCACCAGGAACGCGACCAGTGCGGCCACGATGATGGTCAGGATGACCGCGAACAGATACGGGTCGGGCATGAAGCGTTCGACGTACCGGACGGACAGCCCGGTAAGCGATTGCATGACGCCGCGGCGTTCGCGCTTGTGTTCTGCCTGCGTCGTCATCACTGGTCCCTTCACCATTGGCGCCCTCGGCCGCACCTAGTATCCGTGCCGAGTGGCCAGTTAGAGCACGCGAATCGCGAAAAGTCGTGTCGTAAGTGGCCGTTCGGCGGTTAGGACGTGATCTCTGCGATCGCCGACGCAGTGTCGAGGTCGCCGTAGGCGTTGGCATAGCGCTGAGCCAGGGCGACGGCGACTTCGAGGCGCTGCCAGAGCCCGCCGCCGCTGCTGGCGGTGGCCAGCCAGAGCGCCAAACCGTGTGCGACGGAGGCGCGGTATCGCAGCCAGATCTCGTCCATCGAGGGCAGTTCGTCGGCGGCCAATCGGAGGGCGTCGCGATACTCTTCCAACAACTCTCGCTCGTGCTGCCGACGGTCCTGCACGGTCAGCGCGCCCTGCAGAAAATATCCCACATCGAGTGACCAGTTCCCGCGGCGGGCGACCTGCCAGTCCAGGAATCCGACCTCATCGTCGGGCGTGATGTAGGTGTTGCCGATGTGCGGATCGCCGTGCAGGAGCGTCTGCGGTGAGGTGGTCAACGTTCTGATGTACGGCTTCCACACGCCTTCGACGAGGTCGTCGATCGACATCGACAGCACGTCAGCGGGAGTGCTGTCGTCGAGCTGCTCCAGCGCGCTCGGCAGTGGGGCGTACTGCAGTCCGTCGAACGGTTCGAACGGTTCCAGCCAGCCCAGCGCGGGCTCCTGCAGCACCCGATCGCCCCAATACCGACCGTGCATCCGCCCCAGCCCGCGAAGCCCGGAGCGCGCCTGGTCGATCGTCAGCGGTCGCAGCGAATCCCGTGGATCCGCACCGCGGGCGGTGAGGTCCTCCATGACGAGGCAGAAGTCGTAGGCCTCTTCATCGATGAGCGCGGCATAGACGACGGGATGCTCCAGCGGGATCTCGACACCCGAGGCGAACAGCCGAGGTTCGTGAAACATGCCGCTGGTCATGCGGATGAGTTCCTTGTGGTTCGGGTCGGCCGCCTTGACGAACACCGTCGCCGGGCCGGAACCCTGGGAGTAGGACAACCGAAGGCGCGCACGACGATTGGTGCCGTCATCACGGAGGTCGATGGCGACGTCGCTGACGGTCGCGCCCGGATGGCGCTCGGCCAGGGCCTGCGTCATCCAGTTCGGCGACACTTCGGCGAAATCAGTGGGCACCGACAGTGCGGGTGTGCTCATCTCGGCTGGCGCTCCTCAGGTGCGGCAGTGTGCGCTATTACGACACGGAATGGGTCGTAATAGCGGGTAACGTACCGCACCCTCGCCGCCGACCGGCGGGAAATTGGCGAAGTTAAGCTCGCGAGATGTCGCAACCGCCCGGTCGGCCCCGAGACGCAGCGCTGCACGCCGCGATCTTGGAGGCCGTTCGCGAGTTGCTGATGGAGTCCAGCTACGCCGAGCTGTCGATGGAAGGCGTCGCGGCGCGGGCACAGGTGGGCAAGAAGACGCTCTACCGACGGTGGGCGTCGAAAGCGCCATTGGTCGCCGAGGCGGTGCTGGACGCCTATGGACGCGGCGGCTCGTTCCCGGTGCCGGATACGGGAAGTCTGCGAGAAGACCTGCTGCGCTGGTTGATCGAGCACGGCGAGTTCATCACCGAGCCCGCCAACGCGAAGCTCATTCGCGCACTCGTCGCCGCGGCGGCCGCGAGTTCCGGTGACACTGAGGCGCTTTACGAACAGCTCAGCGTCCCGCAGCGCAGCGGGCTGGTCGATCGATTGCGTCGAGCGGTTGATGCCGGAGCGGTACGCGCCGATACCGACGCCGACGCCATCGCCAACGCATTGATGGGCACGCTGCTGTTGCAAGTCATGAACAGTCCGGTGCCGAGCGACGATGCTGCCGGGCGTTACGCAGCTCTGGTGGATGCCCTGTTGGGCGGGGTCAGTCCCACCTAGGGTCTTGTGGTTGCGATTCGCCCGGAATCAATGCCGACGCCGGAGCGCGCCACGCCTCGCGTATTGCCGTGAGACATCGGCGCGCCCCGAACATTGACTGAAACCTCAAACAGCGCGCGCTCAGTAGTCCCACACTGCCGGCACACACCGGAAGGCATCGCCGGCCTTCCCCACGTGGCAGACTGACGGGAACGGCAGGTGCGTTGCCACCAGGGCCTCGCCGGTCGCCGCCACCTCGCGAAGCAGATCCACTCGGACGCGGGCCGCCTCCTGTGGATCGTGCTCGAAACCGTTCTGCCACTCGGGATTCTCGAACCCTGGTGCGAACACCGCGTCCCCGGCGAACGTCAGCCGCTCACCGCGGGACTCGAGCCGGACGATGCTGTGCCCGGGTGTGTGGCCACCGGTGCGGCTGATCAGAACGCCGGGTGCCAACTCGAATTCGGTCTCGAACGGCCGAAGCCGGCCGCGGTAGTCATTGAGAAACTGCGTGGCGGTGCGTCGCAGCACGTCCGGTATCGGTTGCGGCATGACGGTGTGGGTGAAGTCGGGCTTCTCCCAGAACTCCGCCTCGCGGCTGGCAACGTGGACTTGTAGGTCCGGGCGCAGGCGTGCCTTCAGCCCCTCGGTGAGTAGTCCGCCGATGTGATCCATGTGTAGATGGGTGAGCACGACGTCGGTCACAGAACTCGGATCGATACCGGCGGCTTCCAGCCGGTGGACCGTCTGCCCCGCCCGAGGGAAGTCCGGAAACTCCACTCCGAGACCGGCGTCCACGAGGATCGTGCGCCCGCCGGTGCGGACCACGACGACGTTCAGCGGCCAATCAACCACGTCACGTGGCAGAAACTGGTCGTCCAGCCAGCCGGCCAGCTCGGCCGAGGGCGTGGTGGTCGCCAGCGTCGAAGCGGTGATAGGCAACACGCCGTCACTGACCACCAGCACCTCGATATCGCCGACTTGGACTGCGTAGCGCGAGGGAACCAGCTCATCTGCACGGGAAATGTTGTCCACGCTCATGTTTCTTCTCCTGACCGCGTTGGGGATCGCTCTTCAACTGCGGAGAACGCACAGCAGCTCAAAAAGTCATCCCTGCCGTTCTATCGGGCGAAGATGGCTTCGCAAGTGCCGACTCAATGCGAAGGTAGAGCCGATGCGTCGAGGAATGGTTGGTGTGCCGCTCGTGGCCACGACGGTGCTGATGTGCCTCGCGGCCGCGCCCACAGCGGCGGCCCGCGATGACGACTGTGCCCTGCTGCTGCCCGCGACGGATCGCTTGGAAGTCGTGTTCAACGAAATCGCCCCGACGGGCACTCCGCCGTGGATTGCTGCCCAGGTCCGGGCGCCGCTGAGCCCGCTGCACGACCTGAGCAGTCCGCCCGGAATCGATCTCCGAATTCGGTCGAACATGGTGGCATCGCAGATCGACAACGGTGACCCGTACCGGCCCGCGACCCCGGAACGACTCGCCGGCGATCTCGCGAAGGCCAGGGACTTGATCGTCGCGGTCCGCGCATGGTGTGCGCCGTAGGCGTCAGTTCCCGAACACGCCCCAGCGCTTGATCTGGACACGCTCGGCGTCGGGCCAAATAGCGCGGGCGGCAGGCGAATTGCAGAAATAGTCCTCGGCCTGGCGAATGCTCATATCGACCGCGTGAAGGCCGTCCTCCTCGTGGGCCCGGCAATTGACGGTCAGTGCCTTGTTGGAGGCCGGATCGGCCTCCAGGACTTCGATGGTCAACACCACGACGAGCGTGTATCCCGCTCCGGTCGGCAGGTAGAACGTGAGATCCCGGCTGGACAGGCCGCCGCCATTGCTGACCAGATAGCCGTCGCCGCTCGGATACACGGCCTGCCCGACCATTTGGGTGCGCTCGTAGTGGCGGTTGTCGTCATGGGCGCGCCATACTGCGAACCGCGTGTTGGGGTTACCCCCGTGGAGCAGATTCTGCGAAATCGGGATGATCAATTCCTCGCGGCCGTCGCCGTCGATGTCCTGCAGCCCAACGCCTCCCGGGGTGGACGGCTCCAGTAGTTCATCGATGGTCTGCACCACCGCGCCCGACGGGTCGGTCACGGTGACCTTCACTGCCCTGGGCTTCGGCAGTTCGGGCACACTCCAGTACTTGACGGCGAAGTCGAGATCACCCGAGTGTAGGGCGCAGTCGACTTGTGGCGACTTGCCCGACGGGGTGATGACCGGGTTCGGCTGCGGGCATGCCGGTAGCGACGTGTCAGCGCGCGCCGTAGTGGGGAGCGCGCTCGCCGTCGCCAACGTCACAACGGCGACGAGCGCGAGCAGGTGGCGAGTGGGTGTGCGCCGACTGTGGGGGGTATGCACCGATTCCGACTGATTCGCGTGCATATCACCCACACTCACGGACGTGGTGCCGGCTTGCCCGGGGCTGGGGCGGGAGCAGCTGGGGGCGCAGGCGGAGCTGCAGGCGCAGCGCCCGGAAGCTGCTGCTCCTCGGCGGCCTTGGTGCCGGTTTTGGGTCCGATATCGCTTACCTGCCAGTTGTTTCCAACCATGTTCACCGTGACCCGCAACAGAATGATCGACACCTTCGGCGTCGGATTCTGCAGATTGCGGGTGGTCTGGTGCGCGGACACGACGACTTCATAGGACCCGTCTGGCTGAAGGACGGGATCGGTGGCCAACACCTCGCCGGTGGAGCTGACCTGCGCCTGAAGCATGACCGCCTTGAGCAGATCGGTGGCGTTGACGTACTTGTCCTTGAGCTGTTGCGAGACATTGTCTTCGACAGCGTGGAAGAAAGCATCCGGATCTTCGAAGCTGTAGGTGAGCGACTTCAGCGCATAGTCCCTGGCGAGCTGTGCGGCGGCTTCACGGCCGGCCTGCGCTTGGCGCGCCTGAGTGAGCTGACTGCTCACGTCGCGGTATTTGATGAATCCGAACACACCGCCGCCCACGAGCACGACCGCCAAAACGATTGCCACCCAGAAGCTGCGGCCCCTCGAGCCCTTTGCCGGTGCGGGCGGGGTCGGTTCAGAGGTAGCGGCTTCACCCGCGGTGTCGTCGACCTCGATATCTTCGCCGACAGTTGAATCGGTCATGGCAGGGCTATCCTCGCTGTTGCTGTCGGTCCCGTTCACTGGTGCCACTCGGGGACGTTGAGTTGCACCCGCACGCCGCCGGTGTCGTTGAACGTTGATTCCCAGAAGTCCAGCCAGTGTCCGGCGTCTATCTTGATGTCGTGTAATGGTGCCATCGCGGGCTGCAAGATGGTGGCAAAAGTACTCAGCGGGCCGGCCAGCATGTCGAGCCATTCGCCGAACTTGGCGACCAGGATTCCCGCCGGATCCTGCGGGCCGATGACGCCGATGCCGGTGTGCGACAGGATCTCGATCTGGTGGATCAGCTGCAGGAATGCGGGCACCGACTTCGGCAGCATTTTGCCGGTCTGGCTGATGATCTCACCGGCGTGGAGATCACCCAAGTTGGTGGTGAACGTCGACACATTGCTGAACAACGTGCTCATCAGTTCCTTGTCGTCCCGAATCACCTTGGCGGTCAATCCGGCAGTGACAACCAGGGAATCGATGGTTTCATCGTTGCCCTTGAATGCCGCGGACATGTCGTTGATGATGCCGTGGATCTGGTCGAGGTTGAGCGCCGTGAACAGGACGTTGGCCTTGGTGAGCAGGTCGCTGGCGGTCACGATCGGTGCCACCCGATCCGGCGGAATCACCGCACCGTCGGCAAAGTACGGCGGCGCAATGAGTTTCGGTCTGAAGTCGATGTACTGTTCACCGGCCGCCGACAGGTTCTCCACGCTGATCACACTGTCCGCTGGGACCTGGTACTTGCGGTCGACATCCATCGAGACCGCCAGCCCGGTAGCGGTGGTCTGGATGCCGGTGACCCGACCGACCTTGATGCCGCGCATCGTCACTTCCGAAGTGGGCATCAGACCACCGGAAGAGTTGAGCAGCAGAGTGAGTCGGTTGGCCTGTTTGGTGGGACCCATGTCGAGCACGCCGAACGACATGTAGGCCGCACCGGCCAGCGTCATCACCACCAAGATGGCCAGCGTGGTGCGGGCGTTGAATTTCATGGCACCAGTCCCATCGTCTGCATCGCCTCGACAGCCTGGTTCGCCTTGTCGGCGGGATCCACGCCTTCTCGTCCGGTGGGCGCATGAAGTTCGGTGATCGTGTACTTCGGGCCGCCGTCGCGGAACCACCCGAGCAGTTTGTAGCGCAGCAAGGCCAGGAACTTGTCGGCGATCACCGGGACGGTGGTATCGACCGTTGCCATGGTGTGGATCATCGGCGTGATGTAGGAGAGAATCTGCATCAGGTCACCGGCGATCGGGTTGATCAGGTCTCCGCCGAGCTTGCCGACATCCCTCGAGGCGCCGACCACGTTCAAGATGGCCATCGTGACCGCCGAGAGGCCTTGCAGTTTCGCAGGGCCTTCGGTGACCAGCCGGTTGAAGACCTCGGTGTTGGCCGCGAAGCCAGAGGTGATGTTCTGCATGCCGTCGAGCATCTGATCGATGGTGTCCTGATTGGCGGCCAGATCGTTGAGCACCCCGCCGACAGTGCGCTGCATCCGGGTCAATTCGTGCGGATCTTGTGGGAACGCTTTGTTGACGTTGACCACCGTCGTTTGCAACGTGCCGATAGCACCGCCGGCGACCAGGTTCGACATCGACCGCAGGAGGTCTTCGACGTTGTCGGCGGGCGAGGTGTTGTGCAGCGGGATGGTGTCGCCGTTGCGCAGGATCGGTCCCGACTTGTCTTCCGGCGGAAGCAGGGCGATGTAGATGTCGCCCAGCGGCGTGGCCTGACGAAGCTCGGCGCGGGTGTTGACGGGAAGTTTGGTATCGCCGGCTATTTCGACGTAGGTGACGGCAGTGGTGCCCACGAGCTGAACATGATCGAGTACACCGATCTGCACCCCGCCGGAGTCCACCTTGGCGCGGGCCGGCAGGTTCAGCACGCTCGCGAATTCGATTCTGATGTCGTATGCGTGGCGCGGGGCGTAGGCACCGGGGACCGGAAGCCGGGTCGGATCCAGTGAGCAGGCCGGGGTGAGACCGAGGGTCACCGTGACCAGCAGTACGCAGACCGTGCGCATCGAGCGTCGGCTCATGGTAGTGCCGCCCCCAGAACGAGATTGGTGAGTCCCAGCGTGACGGGGTCCGTCGGGACGCCCGATGCGCATGCCGCCGCGGCGCCGGGGATGTTGCGGTCCTTGAGTCCTGCACAGATGGCGCCGGCCTGTGTCGGGGCGATCGACACCTGCGGTGGGATGTAGGTGACGTTGTGGGTGCCCCAGGCGGGTTCGTAGATGTCGGCGACCCAGTGGCTGAACTGCGGCCACGAATTGATCATCGCCGTGATCGCCGGAATGTGTCGGTTCAGAAGGTCCCGCAACCCACCGAACCGTGCGTCGAACTTCTCGTAAAACCGTGGTCCGAACCGGTTCAGCGCCTCGATCAGGGTCGGCAGTAGATGCGACACATTCGCCATCGCGGCACCGAAATTGTCCGACAGGCCCTCCATCAACTGGGTGGTGACCGGAAGGCTACGGATCACCGAGGCGAAGCTGTCCCAGTTGTTGAGGAAATCAGAGGTGAGGATCTCACTGTTCTCGAACAGCTGGCGGTAGTCGGAATCCGCCTTGTACGGGTCGGCGAGCATCGTGCGCAGATTGCGCATGGTCTTGTTGATCCCGGGTCCGGTGCCCTGCAAGGAGTTGCTCGCCGCGCTCAAGCTGTCGTTGATCGCCTGCACACCGGGCGCCTCAGACGGGTCTTGACCCGGCTGGGATCCCAGGATCGCATCGGTGAGACTGCCGATCGCAGAGAATGTTTCGCTCACGCTGATCGGCGTCTTGGTGGACTTGAGCTTGATGCACCCCGGACCGGTGAATTTCGGTCCTCCGGTGTAGGGCTTGGTCAGCTCGATATGGCGGTCGGTGACGATCGATTGTGAGTAGGTGACCGCACCGACGTCGGCCGGCAGCATGAGGTCCGCGGGCACGGTGAAGTCCACCTCGACGTGGTCGGGTTTGTTGACGATTGCGCTCATCGAGCCGATCTCGATACCCAGTAGCGCAACCTTGTTGCCCGGATACAGCCCTACTGCGTCGGTGAATTCGGCACACATCGCGCGGGTGGGGTTGATCTTGGGCGTCAGGACCTTGACACTGACGACGATTGCGACTGCGAGGACGGTGAGGATCACAGCCACCACCGCTATGCCCCGCCGGGACCGCAGTCGCGCGCCGATACTCGATGCCTCAGCCACGTCAGCAGGTCTTCATGACGTTGGGGAGGCAAAGGTCCTGACCTGGGACCAGCCGGTTGTGCTGGTCGAAGGTGACGCCGTTCCCGCTGAGCATCGGCCCGATGATGTTGAGTGTCTGCCCCAGGCCGTCGAGGGCCATGCCCCAACGTTCGGGGTGGGCCGCCAGCGTATCGCTGATGTCTTCAATGCCCTCGGCAATGGGCATGACGTCTTTGCCGTACCACATCGTGAGTCGGTCGAGGACGCGCGTCAGTTCCTGGATCAGGCCGAAGAACTCGACGATATCGACGGCCTTCGAGGTGTACATCCTGCCGAGGATGTCGAACTGCTCGAACAGCGCGATGAGTTGTGCGCGACCGGCGGTCATGGCCCGCAGCCCGTCGTTGACGAAGTCCAGGCCGCGGTGAAAGTCAGCGGTGGACTTGCTCATCGATTCGGTCAATGTGTCCGCAGACTGGAGCAGGTTGCGCACGGCATCGGGATACCTGTTGGCCGCGTTGGCGACTTGAGCGAAGGTGTCGTGGATGACCTGGCCGTCGACTTCTTTCACCACGGGGGTTGCTGCCTGGATGATGTCGTTGACCTCGAACGGCAACGTGACACGCTGTGGTGGAATCCCGTTGCGGCCCAGCGGCACTGTCCCCTTCGGGTCGAGCGCCACATAGTGGCCGCCCAGCGGCGTCAGCAGTTTGATGTCCAGTGTGGAATCCGAGCCGATCTTGACCGAGTTGTCGACGTCGAACTTCATCTCCACCAGTGCGCCGTCGAGCCGAACACTGGTGACCTTGCCGACCGCGATTCCGGCCACCCGGACCTGATCACCGGCGCGCAACCCGGCGGAGTTGGGCAGGTGCGCGGTATGTGCGGTCTCGTCCGCCGGATTCAGGTACGCCATCGCGGTGCCGGCCAGCGAAGCGAGGATGACTACGACACCGATCAGGCCGTTGCGGCGGTTTCGCCGGGCAGTGGCGCGTTCATCCCGCGAGCCTTGGCGCCCAACGATTTTCGCGCGCAGCGTGGTGAGGTGCTTGTCCAGTTTCACTACCGGCACACCACCAGGTTCTGTTGCGCGAACGAGACTTCACCGATACCCGGCAGCGTGACTTCGCCGCGCGAGCAGGAAAACGTCGGTGTGGCCGGCTGTTCGTCAACCAGCCAGTCCCGCATGCCTTGGATCAGCGACGGGGCCAACGACAGGCCTGCGATGATCGTCGGGGTCTGGGGCCACATCCGGCTGCTCAGGTCGTAGAGCGGACCGGTCGTACCGTCGAAGGTGTGCTCGAAATATTGCATGACGTGGGTGGTGTTCCGCAGAACCGGCAGTCCACTGTCCAGTGATTGCCGGAATTCTTCAGCCTTGGAGCCGAATTGGGCGAGTACCTGGTTGAGCTGCGAGATGAGCTGGAACAGCTGGCCCGATTTGCCCCCCAAATCCTGCGAGATTGCGCTGAGATTGCGGATCATCGTGGTGATGACGAGCTGGCGGTCCACTGCCAACTTGGAGATTTCATCGAGGTCGTGAAGGAACGGCCCGATGCCTGATTCGTCGCCCTGAATCAGCCGCAACAGGTTTTCGCCCAACAGGTTGAACTGGGCGGGGTCGAGAGTCTGGAAGATCGGCTGAAATCCGTTGAAGAGTTTGGCCACATCGAACGACGGGATGGTCTGCCCGACAGGAATGGTGCCGCCATCGGGCAACCGGTTGCCGGCCCTGTCCGGCTGGACGAGTTCCACATAGCGTTGACCGATCAGAGTTTGGTACCGCACCGCGGCGACAGTGCCGGTGTACACCGGATGGTCGGTCTGGGCGGTGAAATCGACCTTGGCGACTCGCCCGTCGAGCCGGATGGTCTGCACCTTACCGACCTGAACCCCGGAGATGCGCACGTCGTCACCGACGTAGAGACCCGAAACATCCGAGAACGTCGCCGTGTAGCGGGACAGCGATCCGGTCACCGGACTGCGCAGCGCAGTCAGCACGATGAGTGTGCACACGACTGCGACCACGGTGAAGATCGTCAGCCAGAACACCGATTTGGTAACGCTTCTCATCGGCCACCACCTGCCGGTGGTGCCGACACGGGAGCCTCGGCGGGCAGCGCTGCCGCCAGGCCCGGCATGGCATCCAGGGTGAGTTCGAGATTCAGCCGGACCTTGCCGTTGATGATCGGAAACGCCGCACTGGTTCGGTCCAAGAGGCCGGAGATCCGGTCGTAGGCCGGCGACATACTCCCGTACATGTACGAGTACGGCACGAGGACGCTCATGATCCCGCCGAAGAGTGGCACCAGCCACGTCATGTGCTTGGCGAAGATCCCGTCGGTGGTGAACAGCAGCTTCGACAGCTGGTCCATGATCAGATTCATTCGGTCCACCCCGTCGGGATGTGCCAGGAATTCCATCCCGTTGAGCAGGTCGTAGGCCAAGCTGACGAGCGGGACGGCGTCGCTGACCCCGTTGACCACCGAGGCGAGTACCGAAAGTGACTGGGAGAACGGCACTCTCTGGGAATCGGTGAGCATCTTGATCAGATCGAAGTAGGACCGGGTGACCGGCTCGGTGAGGTCGGCGTGCTTGCGCACGATCGAGATGATGTGATCGATGTCGGGCGAGTCCATGATGCGGCCGAACCTTTGCCCCTGCCGCAGCAGACCGGTGATGGACGCCGACTTGACTCCGCTTTCCACCGTCAGGGTTTGGTTCGAGGCCAGGCGCTGGCCGGCTCCACTGCTGACCAGTTCGACTGCGGCGAGGCCAAAGGTATTGGAGGAGGTGAAGTTTGCGGTGGTGTCAACAGCCAGGGCCGCCGCTTGGCGCGGCTCGAGCTCGAGGGTGATCTTCTGCTTGTTGAACCCCGCCGACTGCAGTGCTTTCACCGAACCGATGGTCAGGCCACGGAACTTCACCTCCGCACCCGGCGTCAACCCTTCACCGAGCTTGTCGGCCATCACCGTCAGTTTGAATGTGTCGGAATAGCCGCCGGTACCGAGTTGATAGAGCACAGTGCCCGCGATGATGAGGACGATCGCGGCGATGAGGCCGCGGATGCGCAATGCGCGCGAACTGGGCCTGCGCCCTCCTTGGTCGGCAGCTGCAAACATGCCTTATCCCGAGATCCGAATCCCGGCGCTGTTGCCCCAGAACAGCAGCGTCAGAACCATATCCGCGGCGACCACGGTGACAATGCTGGCGCGGATGGCTCGTCCCGACGCCCGCCCGACGCCTTCAGGACCACCGACGGCGTAGTAGCCCTGGTAGCCGTGGATGGCGATGATCAGCGTCACGAAGATAACGGCTTTGAGCACCGAGAACACCACGTCCGACGGCTGAATGAAGGAATCGAAGTAGTGGTAGTAGGTGCCCGATGACTGACCGTGCATCACGTTGACCACCAGCGCGCAGGACACGTAGCTCAGCGCCAGCGTCACCACGTAGAGCGGAATGATCGTCAGCATCCCGGCGATCACCCGGGTAGTGACCACGAACGGAATCGACCGAATTCCCAACGCTTCCAGCGCGTCGATCTCCTCGGAGATCCGCATGGCACCGATCTCGGCGGTCATGCGGCAGCCGGCCTGGGCGGCGAAGCCGATGCCGGCGATCATCGGCGCCATCTCTCGGGTGTTGGCGTACGCGGAGACGAATCCGGTCAGCGGGCCCATCCCGACCATGTCAAGCGCCCCGTAGCCTTCGATCCCCACCGACCCGCCGACCGCCGCGCCCATGAAGATCAGGACGCCGATGGTGCCGCCACCGACGATCAGGGAGCCGTTGCCCCACATCACGTCGACCAACAGCACGCCGGTCTGATGTCGGTAGTGCTTGAGCGTGTGCGGGATCGTGCCGAGCACCTGTGCCAGGAAGCTGACTTGATGGCCGAGGCGCTGAAACAGCGAATCACCTTGGCCGGCGACCCACCGGGGTGCCCGTAGGACGGACGGTATGTGCCGGGATGGTGCCGAAACCCGGGCCATCAGCCCATCCTCAGCGGCATCGACATCGAGACACCCTGCGTGATGATCAGGTTGAGGACGAACACCGCGACAACGCCGATGACCACGGAGGCGTTGACCGCGTCGGCCACGCCGCGCGCACCACCCTTGGCCTCGAGGCCGCGCTGACAGGACACCAGGATCACGACCACACCGAACAACCAGGTCTTCAGCATGGCGACGATGACATCGTTGACGCTGGCGAACGAGGCGAACGAGGCGATGTAGCTGCCCGGTGTGCCGGATTGGAAGCCGACGTTGATCGCGTAGCCCGCCGCCAATCCCATGAAGATGATGAAGGCGCACAACACCGGCGCCACAAAGACGATCGCCGCGAGCCGGGGGGTGACCAAGCGCTGTACCGGGTCGACTCCCATGACCCGAAGCGCGTCGACCTCTTCGCGGATGGTGCGGGCGCCGAGATCAGTTGCAACCGCCGAGCCGGCCGCCCCGCCGAGCAGGAGGGCGGCCACCATCGGTGCGCCCTGGCGGATCACACCGAGACCACCGGCCGCACCCGACACCGAGGACGCACCGACCTGCTGGATGAAGTTGCCGACCTGCACGGCCACGATTACGCCGAACGGAATGGACACCAGTAGAGCCGGAATCGCCGTGACGCTGATGATGAACCACGCCTGGTTGACCGTGTCCCGCCACGGATGGCGCAGCCTGATCAGGTCGGTGATGAGGAAGCCGAAGGCCTGCGCGCCCAGGCCGAAGAACCGGCCCAGTGTCTGCAACGACGTATCGATTCGGGACAGGAAGCGACGCAACGGTCTACTCAACACCTCGGCGACCTGGCGGCCCAAGGGTGTTTCCCCGGCAATCGCGGGATTGACCGGCGTCTCGGACGTGGCGGGCGCCACCGGCACGTCATCGGGGACCGGTACGCCGTTGGTGGTGATGCTCAGTGCGTCGATGTCGACGCAAGAAAAATCGCTGCCTTCTGCCTCGGTCGCTGCTTGAGCCGCGGTCGTGTCATCGACACCTGCGGTCAACGGCAGGTACCTCCTTAATCGCTGGTACGACAAGTTCCCCCAGCAAAGTCCGAGCTTGGCTGTCGTGCGTTTACCAGCGGTACGAGTACGTGGGTTGTACCAGCGGCGGCACACCTGTGTTCACGGAAAGAAGATCAGTGTGAGCTACACCACAATCGAACGCAAGGGCCGCTCACGCTGTAAGTCACCGGCGGAAGCGGGTCGTAGGTTGCGGAAGGGTCAATAACGTGCGCAGATGGACTTCAGCGCCCTCGATATCAGTAAGTTCGCAGGATGTCCGCGGCTTCCGCTCAAGGCCGGCCGCTGCGGGCGGCCGAGGATGCGGCTGATGTCCGGGAAATGCACAGGAATTTGCCAGCGTGTCAAAATGCGATGGCGGCTCGCGGGAAGCTGCGCGACGGTCACGGCCCCGACCGTATGAGTCGGCCTCGCCGCAGGGCGGTGGTAGCGGACACCGCCGTGTTCACATTTCGCGCGAGCGTAGCGCGCGGACCGTCCCGGCAAATACCGCTACGAGCGGGTGCGATTGTCTGTCAGATCGCCAAAGCCCGGCGGAGACGAGCGCACCTGCACTAAGGTTCGTGCGAATTAGACCGACTAGGTGGGGGTCATGGCGAGCGCTGTTTCTGGACACGTGCCGGGGGCCACCGCGCTCGAACGACATGCCGGTCAGCTCTGAGCGCAACGGCGCAGAGGATGGGCGCACGCGAGTAGTCGACTACATCGCCCAACACCTCGTACGCCGCGGCGTTCGCCATGTATTCGGTGTGGATGGCGCCAACATCGAGGACTTCTACGATGCCGCCCACAGCTGCCCGGACCTCACCGCGGTGGTGGCCAAGCACGAGTTCTCCGCAGCGGCTATGGCCGACGCCTACAGCCGCGCCGGCGCCGGCCTCGGGGTCGTCGTCGCGACATCGGGCGGTGGGGCCCTCAATACCGTCCCGGGACTGGGGGAGTCGCTGGCCGGCCGGGTTCCGGTGCTGGCGCTGATCGGCCAGCCATCGACGACGTCGGACGGTGGCGGGTCGTTTCAGGACACCAGCGGTGTCAACGGAGCGCTGCCCGGGGAGGCGTTGTTCGCAGCGGTATCCGTCTTTTGCGAACGGGTGTTGACGGCGGTCGACATCACGACCGCGTTGCCTCGGGCGATGTCGGCGGCGACGAGTCTCGGCGGGCCCGCAGTTCTCTTGCTGCCCAAAGATATTCAGAAGACGGTGGTCGACGCTGCGGGTGTCGACACCGTCGAGGATGCGCATCGTACGGTCGGGAACCTGACCGCGCTGGTGCAGTTGCTGCGTACCACCGACGGTCCGGTGACGATCATCGCCGGGGACCAGGTTGCCCGCGACGACGCCCGCGCCGAACTCGAGGCGCTGCGTGCGGTGTTGCAGGCGAACGTCGCCACGTCGCCCGACGCCAAAGATGTCGCTCCACGAGCGTTGGGCGTAGTCGGTGTGATGGGTCATCCCGCAGTTGCTGCCGCACTGGCCGACAGCGCGCTGTGCCTCGTCGTCGGCACCCGACTTCCGTTGATGGCACGCGGCGGTCTGGACGCGACGCTGGGTTCGATACCCATCGCGTCGATCGGTGCGGGGGTGCCCTACCTGCCAAGCGCGCACGTCGAGAGCCACGACCTACGCACCTCGCTGAGCCGGTTGGCCGCGGCATTGGCCGACGGATCGGTGAGTCGGGCGCCGGCTCTGCATCGATCGCAGAGCGAGTTGACCCCTCCTACGCATGCGGGCGTCGGCGTGCGCTACCGCGAGGCGATGCGTGTACTGGACGAGCAGCTGCCGCACGAGGTCGACATCACTGTGGACGCGGGCAATATCGGTGCGGCGGCAATCCACTGGCTGCCGGCGCGGCACGACGGCCGCTTCTTGGTCGCCCTCGGGATGGGCGGCATGGGTTACAGCTTTGGCGCCGGCATCGGGATGACGTTGGCCCGTGGACGTCGCACCATCGTGATCGCCGGTGACGGGTCATTCTTCATGCACGGCATGGAGATTCACACCGCACTGCACTATCGACTTCCGGTGACCTTCGTTTTGTTCGACAACCACGCGCACGCCATGTGCGTCACCCGCGAGCAGCTGTTTTACGGTGACCGGTACAGCTACAACAGATTTGGTCCCAGCCGGCTCGGGGCCGGGCTGTCGGCCATGTTCCCCGCCCTGCCGTCGGTGGATGTCACGTATATCGGTGAACTCGGTGTGGCGATCAAGGCCGCGTTGGACGCCGACGGCCCGTCCGTGGTGTCGGTGGAGTGCTCGGCCGATGAAATTCCGCCCTTCACAGCCTTTTTGAATTCGGGAGAGAACTGATGACACTACCTGCGCTCGAGGACATCACCGCACACCACGGTGGTCCAGAACCGATTCCGGGGCTGATGCGCATCGAGACGTCGCCCAGGGAAACGGCGACTCCGGTCCTCATGGAGATGATCCACGCGGTCTATCCGCACGACGAGGTGTTCGGTGAGTACTGCACGGTCAACGACTTCATCGACTGCCCGCCCGATGAGCTGTTCGACTACTTGGCTGACAGCCGCTCGCTGGAGGAATGGACCTACAGTCTCAGGGGTTTCACTCCCACCGAGGAGGACGGCCTGTGGCTGGCCTACGATCGGCTGGGCACCGAAACCGAGATCTACACCCGCACCGTCGCCAATCGCGAAGCCCGCACGGTGGACTATCACTGCGCCTGGGATCAGGGGCGGCACCTGTGGATGGTCTACCTGATGCGGGTCGTGGACGCGCAGACGGTCTTCAACAAACCGGGCTCGGTGGTGTTGTGGACCAACTGCCACCACCCGTTCTATGACGACAACCCGTATCCGCAAGCCGGTCCGCCGGAGCGACCGGTCTGGGTGGGTGACTTCTGGGACATGTTCGGCGCCGGGCACCTTCTGGAGTTGAAGAACCTGAAGGCAATTGCCGAGTATCGCCACCGCAACGGGCTGCCGATCACCCCGGACTGGATGCGTGAGTCATGAGCCAGCCCACGGTCAGCCTGATCGACGTTGCCACCTACCTGCCCGAAAACCGTGTTCCCGCAGAGTGGTACACCCAGTACAGCGGCGACGACCACCTGCGGGACAACGCGATGTTCCGCCCGCCGGAGTACCGCCACCATGCCGCCGGCGACGAGTCCAACGTGGACATGATCCAGCGCGCGGTCGCCGCTTTGGTCGACCGTCATGGGCCGCAGGTACTCGATGACGTCGATGTGCTGCTCACTCACTCGCAGCTGCCCGATCTGCCCATCCTTGGTGCCGGTGGCGAGGTCGCGAAGCGCCTGGGCATCGATCCCGAGTGGATCGTCGACGTCCACAACGGCGGCTGTGCGGCGTTTGTGTTGATGCTCAAACTCGCTCGGCAGCTGCTGACCGGCGGCGCCGGGAGGACGGCGCTGATCGCGGTCGCGCAGAACGCCGCAGGCAAGATCTTCGAGCAGGACCAAGTGCGCAAGCTCGCCCAGGCGTCGGTTCCCGGCGACGGGGCGGCCGTCGGACTGGTCACCCTGTCGGACACCTCGCCGGTGCTCGACATCGAATGCCGTTACTTCGGCGAACATGCCACCGACATGACCCTGGCCGCCGATCCTGCGCGGCGGTGGTGGGAAGCCGGGCCCGGACAAGGCTATGTCGGATTCAACGAGGGCAAGATCATCAAGGTTCTCGCCCGCGGCAACCGGCAGGTGCCGCAGGTTGTGCGTGCGGTGTGCGACCGAATCGGCGTGAAGCCCGGCGACCTCGACCTTCTCGTCACCAACCAGCCGAACCGGCTGCTATTGCGGAATTGGAATGAGGCGCTGGGCATTTCGCCGGGGCGGCATCGCGATACGTTCCACGAGTGCGGCAACCTGTTCGCGGTCGCCATTCCGATGAACTTGGAGGCCGCTGTCGTCGACGGCCAGATCGGCGCCGGTGACATCGTGATGATGGCCGGCTTCGCGCACGCGGGAGACTTCGCGGGCGCCGCCGCCGTCCAGTGGGGCGGAGCCCGAAGATGACGGCAGCAGGCGGACCGCAGACGACGATGAGTGACGTCATCGACGACATCATTGCGCTGGTCGAGGCCGAAACCGACAGCGCCACCGACTTGACCGCTGAGTCGGGACTTCAGGACGCCGGAATGGATTCTGCACGCGTGCTGTCGCTGGTCTTCCGGATCGAAGCGCGCTACGACATCGACTTGGACGCCGAGGACGGTGACGATCTGCGTACGGTCGGTGACCTGGGCCGCCTGGTGCTGCGCCGCATCCAGGAGCGGCCATGAAGGGCGCCCCGGCGATCCGGCCGAAGTTCGACACGCTGATCGAGATGCTCGATGCCGCAGCACTCAGCGGCCAGAGCCTGTTCTTCGTCGACCGCAGCGAGATCGACACCGAAGTCCCGATGGCCGATATCCGCCGACATGCGCGTCAAGCCGCAGTCGGGTTGGCCCGCGCCGGTGTCCGGCCCGGTGACCGTGTGGCCTTGGTGCTCCCCACCGGTCCAGAATTCGTCGCCTGCTTCTTCGGCGTCCTTTACGCGGGTGCCATCCCGGTGCCGTTGTATCCGCCGGTGCGACTGGGCAAGCTCGACGAGTACCGGCAGCGCACCGCCGCGATGCTGCGAGCGGTTCAGGCTGTGCTGGTGGTCACCGAGGACCGAATTCGTCCGCTGCTCGAGGCTGTCGGGGCACGGTGTCGCACGGCTGCCGAACTCGCTGGGACGGAATACCGTGACATCGATGTGTCAGCCGATGATGTTGCCCTGATCCAGTTCTCCTCGGGGACGACACATGACCCCAAACCGGTCGCGCTCACCCATCGCAATCTGCTGTACAACCTCGCGGCGATTGCGGACTACTTCACCGCGGCCGGCATGCCCGATCAGGTCGGTGTCACCTGGCTGCCGCTGTACCACGACATGGGGTTGATCGGGAACCTGCTGACGGCGTTCTACCTTCCGCGACCGCTGGTGTTGCTGCCGCCCGAGTTGTTCCTGGCCGTACCGGCGGCGTGGTTGCGCGCCATCTCTCGGCACCGCGGAACCGTCACCGCTGCGCCGAACTTCGCCTTCGGTCTGTGCGTCAAGCGGATTCGTGATGACGAACTCGCCGGGGTGGACCTGAGTTCGTGGCGGCTGTGCCTGAACGGCGCCGAGCTGGCCGGCGCGGACGCTCAGCGGCGATTCAGTGGGCGTTTCGGGCCGTGGGGATTCGATCCGCAGGCTTTCACCCCGGTTTACGGCCTGGCCGAGGCCTCGTTGGCGGTGACATTCAAGCCACCGGGCACTGCGTTTCGAACTTTCGAACTCGGCGACAGAGAACTGGTTAGCACGGGCCGTCCGCTGGCCGGCGTCCACGTGGAGATCCGCGGTGAGGATTCCCGGCGGTTGCCCGACGGCGAGGTAGGGCACATCTTCGTTCACGGACCCAGCGTGATGTCCGGTTACTTCGGGCGCGAGGACCTCACCGGGCAGACACTGACCAACGGCTGGCTGGACGCCGGTGACCTCGGATTCGTCTACGACGGTGAGCTTTTCCTGTGTGGTCGCACCAAGGAGACGGTGATCATCCGGGGCGCCAACCACGCGCCGCAGGATTTCGAGGCGGCACTCGACGGGCTGACCGGTGTCCGTACCGGATGCGCGGTTGCGGTGGGGTACCTGCCCGCAGGCGCGGAGGACGAGGCGCTGGCGATGCTGGTCGAGACCACCGCCGACGCACCCGACGGGCTCGCGAGTGAGGTCGCGGCACGGGTATTGCAGCACACCGGGATTGCCGTCGGACACGTCGAGCTGTTGGCGCCGGGAACATTGCCGCGGACGTCGAGCGGGAAGATGCGCCGCCTCGAAGCGCGTTCCCAATGGCTGGCGGGAACTCTGTCGCCGTGTTAGCAGGAATCGCCCGTCTTGCGACTCGTGCTCCCAGACGAATGATGGCGCTCGCGTTGCTCGTCGTCGTCGGTACCGCGGCGTTCGGTATTCCGGTGGCGGCGCGGCTGTCCGCGGGCGGCCTCACCGATCCCGGCGCCCAGTCGTCGCAAGTGAAGGCTCTGCTGGCGAGCACTTTCGGGCAGGGCGACATGCCTCTGCTGATCACCGTCAGCTCACCTGCTGGCGTCAATTCCCCCGCGGCGCGCACGGCGGGGACCGAGATCGTCAAGACGCTCGCCGAATCGCCCACGGTGGCCACCGTCACCTCGCCGTGGACTGCTCCGCCGTCCGCAGCGCCATCGCTGATCAGTAAGGACGGCAGGGTCGGTGTCATCGTGGCCGGTGTCACCGGCGGTGACAGCGCCGCACCGAAGAATGCCGGCGTACTGATCGACAAGGTCGTCCACGACCGCGACGGTGTGACCGTGCTGGCCGGTGGCGAGTCGGCGATGATGCTGCAGATCAACCAGCAGAGCGAAAAAGACCTGAAGATCATGGAGGGCGTTGCGATTCCATTGAGCTTCCTGGTGTTGGTCTGGGTGTTCGGCGGTCTGGTCGCGGCCCTGCTGCCGCTGGCGGTGGGCGCCGTAGCGATCTTCGGTGCGATGGCGGTGCTGCACGTGATCACCTTCGCCACCGACGTCTCGATCTTCGCGCTCAATCTCGCTGTGGCACTGGGGCTTGCGCTGGCGATCGACTACACGCTGCTCCTGCTGAGCCGGTTCCGTGACGAACTGGCGAGTGGAACGAGCCGCGACGACGCCCTGATGCGCACCATGGCCTCCGCCGGCCGGACCGTGTTGTTCTCCGCCATGACGGTCGCGCTGTCGATGTCGGCGATGGTGCTCTTCCCGATCTATACCCTCAAGTCATTCGGCTACGCAGGTGTCGCGGTCGTCGCGTTCGCCTCTCTCGCTGCGATTTTCATGACACCCGCGGCCATCGTGTTGCTCGGTGACCGGCTCGACTCGCTGGATCTGCGTCGTTGGCTGCGGCGCCCTGTCGCGGCTGTACGCCCGGTGGAAGACAGCCCGTGGTATCGAGCGGCGGTTTTTTCGATGCGCAGGGCGGTCGTGGTCGGTGTCGCGATCGTCGCGCTGCTGTTGATGCTCGGCGCCCCGTTCTTGGGCGTCAAGTGGGGAGTACCCGACGACCGGGTCTTGCCGACGTCGAGTTCGGCGCATGTGGTCGGCGACCAACTCCGCACCCAGTTCGGTGCCGACCTGGCCAAGAACCTCACCGTCGTCATACCGGATCTGGGCGGTGTCAGTCCGGCACAGCTCGACGACTACGCCGCTGCGCTGTCGGGGGTATCCGGTGTGTCATCCGTGTCGTCGCCCGGCGTTACATTCGTCGGCGGCAGATCCGTTGGTCCTCCGACGGCGGCCACCGCGATCGCGAACGGCAGCGCGTTCCTGACCGTCACCAGCATTGCACCGCTGTATTCCCGAGCATCTGAGACGCAGCTCGATCAGCTGCAGGCCGTTCCCACACCGGCGGGGCGGCCGGTGTTGATCGGTGGTACCGCTGCGGTCAACCGAGACACCGCCAGTGCCATCGCATCCCGGCTGGGGATGGTTCTGGCGATCATCGCCGGGATCACGTTCGTGCTGCTGTTCCTGATGACCGGGAGCGTGGTGGTGCCGCTCAAGGCGTTGCTACTCAATGTTTTGTCGTTGACAGCCGCATTCGGTGCGCTGGTGTGGATCTTCCAGGACGGCAACCTCGGCGCCCTGGGCACTACATCGACAGGCACCCTGGCGATCAGCATTCCGGTCCTCTTGTTCTGCATCGCCTTCGGGTTGTCGATGGATTACGAGGTGTTCCTGGTGTCGCGCATCCGGGAGTTCTGGCTGGCGAGCGGCAAGACGGCCGCCGACAACGACAGAAGCGTCGCGCTGGGACTTGCGCACACCGCGCGGGTGATCACCGCCGCGGCGCTCATCATGGCGATCACGTTTGCGGCGCTGTCCGGTGCTGAGGTGTCCTTCCTGCGGATGCTGGGCGTCGGCCTCACACTGGCGATTCTCGCGGACGCCACCCTTGTACGGGTCCTGCTGGTGCCTGCCTTCATGCACTTGATGGGCCGGTTCAACTGGTGGGCGCCAAAGCCGTTGGCCCGCTTGTATGGACGAGTCGGCATTGGTGAGGCGTTCCATGCGTAGGAGTGCCATGGTGCCCCCGGCAAGGCTGGCTCGCGCCGTCGAGTGGGCCCGCCATCACCTGCTGCTGCTTCACCAACGGATGTTGCCGGCGCCCATGGCGATGATGGAGTTGGTGGTGTCTGGCTGGCCGGCGCAGGCGATCACCACGGCCGCTCAGCTGGGTGTCGCCGACGCGCTCGCCGACGGGCCATTGCGTATCGACGATCTGGCAGCGCGGGTGGGTGCGCACCCCGACGCGTTGCGGCGGCTGATGCGGGCGCTGATCGGCCGGGGTATCTTCCGTCGCCGCCGCGACGGCCGATACGCACTCAATTCTCTTGCCGACACCCTGCGCTCCGACGCGCCGATTTCGCTGAAGGGGGCAGCGATGTTCCAGGGCTCGCAGGAGCAGCGTGAGCGCTGGACCCTGTTGACGGACTCGGTTCGAACCGGTGAGTCGATCGTCCCCGCGTTACGCGGCATGGACGGATTCGACTACCTCATCGAAATACCGGAGCACGCCGACCTTTTCGACCAGACCATGACGAGTCTCGCCCAGATGACGCTGGCCGTGGTGGTGGCCAGCTACGACTTCGCCGCCCACCACACCATCGTGGACGTGGGTGGGGGACAGGGCGCGATGCTGGCGGCCATCCTGGCGACGGCACCTGACTCGAGGGGTGTCCTCTACGATGTGGCCCGGGTCGTCGAGGGCGCCCCGGAGTTACTGCGCATCAGGGACGTCGCGAATCGGGTGACGATCGTGGAGGGGTCTTTCTTCGACCATGTTCCAGTTGGTGGTGACGCCTATCTGCTGAAGAACATCATCCACGACTGGGCCGACGATAAGGCGCTACAGATCCTGCGCAACGTCCGGTCCGCGGCCGGGCCGGGGGCCACCGTACTGCTCGTCGAGATGGTCGTCCGCGACAACGGCCGCGACGGCCCGGAGAACTGGGTGGACCTGGAGATGTTGCTGAACCTCGGCTCGCGCGAGCGGACCGCCGATGAGTACCGGACTCTGTTAGCGCAAGCGGGCTTCCGGATGACACGAGTGGTTCCGACCGCGTCGCCGCTCAGCGTGGTGGAGGCCGTCGCTTTCGGCGAAGCGGCACCGAGCCAGGGAGACTGAGATGGACATCGCGGCCATGCCGCGCGCCGGGTTCGGCGCTTCCTGGCTCGATCGGCGATTACAGACCGAACGACCGGAGTACCTGGACCGCGATGATGTCGATGAGCGGGTGAAGCGACAGGTGATCTGGTCGCTGGACTGGATGGGCCGGATCCTGCGCGACCACGACCATTTCGCGGCCCGGGCCCTGCCTCTGGTCGCCGATGTCGAGCAGCCGAGGATCCTGGAATTGGGGGCCGGCCATGGGGCGCTGTCGCGGACCTTGCTGAAACTGCGCCCCACCGCGCACATTACGGTCACCGACGTCGACCCCGTGTCGGTGGCCAACATCGCCGCCGGTGATCTGGGCAGTGATCCGCGGGTCGTTGTCCGCCAGGTCGACGCCACCGACATCGACGCCCCCGACAGCTCCTACGATTTGGCGTTGTTCGCGCTGTCGTTTCATCACCTGCCCCCGGCTCAGGCCGCACGCGTGCTGGCCGAAGGAACCCGCGTCGCCGACACGCTGCTCGTGTGTGATCTGTTTCGGCCCCCGGCTTCGGTGCACGTCTTGCGGTTGGCCTCGATGCTGCCGTTCGTATTGCTGCCGTTCGCCCACGATGGGCTGATCAGTTCGTTGCGGGCCTACAGCCCCTCGGCTTTCCGAACGCTGGCCGCGTACGCCGATCCAGCGATCGCCCTGGAGTTCAGCCGCCTTGGCCGTAATCAGGTTGTCGTGGCGCGCCGCACGTGAGGCTCGTGGCCACGGCGCTTGCACTTGGGCGTGCCGCGTGGGCGGGCGTCGACCCGGAGGCATTTTTCCGGCGCCATGCGGCCGACGGTGCGCCGTTTCCGGTGCGCTTTCCGGGGCTCGGTGAGGTGCTGTTCTTCTCATCGGCCGACGGTGCCCGGGACATACTGACCGCACCCGGGGCGCTGTGTCAGGCACCGCTGCCCAATCCGATCGAGCCGGTCGTCGGCCCCAATTCGCTGATCCTGTTGTCCGGTGAGGCGCATCGCCGGGCACGCAGTGTCCTGACGCCACCATTTCGCGGCGAAGCCATGCGCCACTACGTCGATCTGATCGCCGAGGCCACCGCGCAGGAGATCGCGGCGTCGCGGCCCGGAGATCGCCTCCTCGTCGGTCGAACGGCTCAGGCCATCACTCTGGATGTGGTGATTCGGGTGGTATTCGGCGTAACCGATCGTGGCCGCCGTGACGAGTTCGCCAGAGTGACAACGCAATTGATGCGGACCGGTGGGGCGGCGCTGATGCTGGTTCCCTGGCTGCGCCGAGATATCGCGGGCCGGGGGCCGTGGGCCCGGCTGGTCGCGTTTCGCGCTCAGCTAAACGAATTGCTGTCCGAACAGATCGATGAGCGCAGGCGCAGCGGTGGGCGTGACGGCGATGTGCTTGACCTGATTCTCGGCGCCACCGACGACGAGGGCAACAGCCTCAGCGGCGAGGTTCTGCGTGACCAACTGCGGACGATGCTGGCCGCCGGGCACGAGACCAGTTCGACGTCGTTGGCGTGGGCGCTTTACCACATCCACCGCGACGAGAACGTTCGTGCGCGAGTTCTCGACGAGCTGGCCGATGTCAGCACGCCTGCAGAGATCGCCACGCTGCCTTACCTCGGCGCGGTGATCCAGGAAACCCTGCGCATGCATCCGACGGTGCCGATCGTCCTGCGCAGGCTCACCGGGCCACTGACAGTCGCCGGTGTTTCCTGCAAGCCCGGTGATGTGGTGGGAATTGCGCTGCCCGCATTGCATTTCAACCCCGAGGTATGGGTTCAGCCGGACCGTTTCAACCCCGATCGGTTCCTGGACGCCAGACCGTCACCGTTCCAGTACGCGCCGTTCGGCGGGGGTTACCGCCGTTGCATCGGTGCGACCTTCGCGCACAACGAGCTGGCGGTTGCGATCGGCACCATCATGAAGACACTTGATCTCGCGCCTGTGCGTGGTGGGCGGCCGCCACGGGCCGTGCCTCGAGGGATCGCGACGAGGCCCAGCCGCGAAATTGCGTTGGAGGTGATCGGCCGACGCCCGGGTTGACCCTCACGCAGCGTGAGGGGCGAGCATGATCGATGTGACGCAGGAGATGCAGGTGGACGAACTCACGGTGGGCGAGGTCGCGAAGCGATTCGGCATCACGGTGCGGACGCTTCATCACTACGACGAAATTGGGTTGTTGACCGCGAGCAGACGTTCGGCATCGGGCTATCGGGTCTATACGCCGGCGGATCTGACGCGCTTGTCCCACATCATCGTCTACCGCCGCCTCGAGTTGCCGCTCGATGAGATCGCGAGCCTGCTCGATGAGGGCGATGTGGTCAGCCACTTGATTCGCCAGCGCGAACGCGTCATGTCCCGGCTCGACGAGATGCAGGATCTCGTCGATGCAATCGACCACGCATTGGATAAGGCAATGACCAACACACCTATGACGGATGACGACATGCGCGAGCTCTTCGGCGACGGCTTCGACGACTACCAGGCCGAGGCTGAACTGAAGTGGGGCGAGACCGCAGAGTGGCGAGAATCGCAGCGCCGAACGAAGTCCTACGGTAAAGAACAGTGGCTCCAGATCAAGTCTGAAGGGGAAGCTGTCGAAAAGGCCTTGGCGGACGCCTTCCGCGGCGGGCTTCCCGCTGACTCCGAGGAGGCGATGGATGCGGCAGAGAAGCACCGGTTGCACGTGCACCGCTGGTTCTACGACTGTCCGCCGGCTTTCCACCGCAATCTGGGCGATATGTACGTGAGCGATCCCAGGTATGTCGCCACCTACGACGAATCATTCGGTCTTCCGGGGCTTGCGGCCTACTGCCGCGATGCAATCCATGCCAACGCGGACCGAAATGGCGACTGAGGGGTGGTGAACGCCGTCGAGTGTGGGGGTTATGCACGCAAAATGGCGAAATCGTCTGCATAGGGCCCACACTCGCGGCTGGCCCTCGGTGAACGTCACTGGCGATAGGTCGCCAGAAATTGTCCGATTGTCTCGATCGTGGTTTCAAGCTCGTCGGCGGACGGCAGCATCACGATACGGACGTGGTCGGGCTCAGGCCAGCTGAGGCCGGTGCCGGGAACGAGATGAATCTTTTCCTGCAGCAGCAGATCCAGGACGAACTGCTCGTCGTCGCGGATCGGATACAAGCCGAGGTCGATCTTCGGGAATGCGTACAGAGCGCCCTTGGGCTTGACACACGAGACGCCGGGAATCGAATTCAATGCCGCCCATACGGCGTCGCGTCGTTCGTGCAGTAAGCCGACAGGCAGCGTGAGGGGATGTCCGGATCGATCGGCTTCGAGCGCGATCCGAATCGCTTGCTGGGCAGGCGTATTCGCGCACCGGCGCAGCCCGGCGACGGTCACCAGGCCGTCAAGGTAGCTCACGGCGTGATCGGTCGGTCCGGATACCGCCAGCCAACCGGCGCGGAATCCTGCACAGCGGTACGCCTTCGACAGGCCGTTGAACGTCAGGCACAACAGATCCGGTGCCAGGGAAGCCGTCGTGGTGTGGACGACGTCGTCGAAGAGAATCTTGTCGTAGATCTCGTCGGAACAGACGATGAGGTTGTGCTCGCGCGCTATGTCCAGAATGCCGGTCAGCACCTCGGGTGGGTACACCGCGCCCGTCGGATTGTTCGGGTTGATGATGACGATCGCCCGGGTGCGCGCGGTGACCTTCGCCGCAATGTCGGCGACGTCGGGATACCAATCCGCCGACTCGTCGCACCGATAGTGGACCGCACGGCCGCCGTTGACGTTCACCGCGTCGGTCCACACCGGGAAGTCGGGCGCGGGCACCAGGACCTCGTCACGCTCGTCGAGCAGTGCGGTCATCGCCATCACGATCAGTTCGGACGCACCGTTGCCGAGGAAAACGTGCTCAACGTCGATATCCGGGACATCGCGGGCGGAGTAGTACTGCACCACGGCATGCCGTGCCGACAGCAGCCCTTTGGTGGCGGTGTAGCCGGCCGAGGTGGCCAGGGTTTCGGCGATTTCGCGAATCAACTCGGCGGGAGCCTGGAAGCCGAAGGGGAACGGGTCACCCGTGTCGAGTCGCATAACCCGATGTCCGGCCGCCTCCAGTCGTGAAGCCTCTTCGGCGATCGATCCCGAAGTTTCGCGCAACAAGTTGGCAAGCCTGCTCGACTGCGCGAATTTCATCTGGTTCCTTTGGCCGACTGCCGAGCAAACCCGCAGGTCAATGCGAGCCGAAGGCAACCTATTAGCGTGCGCGTCAAAAGCCTAGCGGGCTGCCGCGCGACTGATCAATTAATCAGTCGGCACAGTGTCCCAGCAACGTGGTGTCCAGCATGATCCGGCCCAGCGCCACCCAGGCGGCACCGAAATAGGTGGGATAGCGCTGCTGCAGAGCCGACGCCTGGTCCAGTCGGGCGGCGCCCGCGTCGTCATCTCCGGCGGCGTGATCGGTGGCAGCGGCGCTGACGAGGGCCACCGGATGCTGCCAGTCACTGGCCGCCGTGCCGTCGAGATTGCGCAGAGCGGGCACGTCGCCGGGCGCGGCGACCCGCTGCCGCAACGACGCAGCCAGTGACCGATCCGCGGGGTCACAGGATTCGGCGTAGCGGATGGGAAGGCGGGCCGCGTCCAGCCCGAACTGCGGCGTCCCACCCGCCGGCGGCGCCGTCGGAACGGCGTGCCCGACGTCATCGACGACCGCCCAGTCCGGCGGGAGTTGGCCCGGACCCGACAGCTGCCAGCTCAGCACACGCTGGGTGCGATTGACGTCGGTCCATCTCGCGTCACCTGAGGCCTGCTGCATCTGTTGCGCCGCACGGGGATTGAAATAGCCGGGGTCGACGACGTGTGGGGGCGCGGTGGCCCAGTTACCCGCCACGGTAATCGGGCCGGCACCGGCGATCCACTGCCCGGCGGGTACCGCGTCACCGGGTGGCGGCGTCGTCGCGCCCACCTCGGCAGTCTCTAACCGCAGCACCTGACCGCCGAGTTGCTTGCCCTCGTCGGACAGCGTCGCGTCGTCGAATCGCCTGCCCGCCAGTAGAAGTGCGCGGGCCATATCGAGATCGGCATCCGAGGCGCTGTTGGGGTCGGTGACGTGGCCGTCGGTCCAGCGCCACGACAGCAGGCCGTCCGGCCGGCGGAGGTTCGCCTTCGTCCATTTCCAGATGCTGTGGAAACGGGACTTGTCACCCAGGGCGACGGAGATCAGCATGCCGTAGGCCTGCCCTTCGCTGACCACGTCGCCGCCCTCGTCGCGACGCACGACCCGGCCGTCACGCTCGACGTAGTGGTCCAGGAAATCCTTCCCGGCGTGCCTCGCGGCCTGCTCGCGCATGCGATGGATGTCGCCGGCGAAGATGCGGGGATCGACCGTCCTCGCGACGACGAATCCGGCGCCGATGGCCAGGGCGAGGACCAGTAGCTGAACGGCCACGGCCCTGATTCGTTTCTGCATCGTCGCTACCTCCTTCGGCGCTTCAGCAGTACAACAACGGAGACAACGGCAATGACGAGGATCAAGGCTGCCGGAATCGCTTGCTCACGCGTACTTTGCGTCGGCGGCTGGACGACGCGGGCTTTGTCCGACTTCAAAGTGTCGGGCGGAATGGTCAGTGCCGGGGGATCCAGCGGCGCCGGTGCGGCAGCCCCGTCGGGCAGTTGCTCGAGTGCTGGACCGTCCGCCCCGTCGGTGACCAGAAGGGTGGCCGGAGCGCCGTCGGCCAGGTCGACCGGCCGGTGCCATTCCCGTCCGTCCGCACTGATCACCGCATCGGAAGGCCCCGGTGGTTGACTGCCATAGCCGGTGATCAGTCCGTAGGAGGCGTTGTCCGCCAACACCGTTGGTGCACCACCGGGAGCGTTCATGCTGAGTTTCACCGTGCCTGTTGCATGTGCGGCCTGCATCAACCGGACGGTCGCTCCCGGGGCGGGCGGGCCGTCAGGTGCCAGCTGGGCGGCCACCTCGTTCGGTTTGGCCCCCGAGAAAAGGGCCAGCGTATAGGTCGAGCCGGGCTTCAGAGTGAACGCCTGCCGCATCACCGGCATGCCGCCGTGGTCGGAAACGGTTGCCACAACGTAGCTTCCGGCGGCCATCGACCGATAATCCGGCGCGTGCGTCGGAGCGGATCCGCCGCAACCGCCGTCGAGGCGGACGAATTCCAGGCGGTCCGGGGATGTGTCGAGTCGCGTGTCGACGACGCGCACCGCCGCGGTGCCGGTGGCAACGGGAGCCGGATTGGTGCCGAGACCAACCTCCTGCCCGTGAGCGGGGAAACGGACTGTCAGCCCGGCGTCGGTCAGCTCGACGGCGTCCGGTTTGAACGGTAGCTTCTGGTCCCGCAGGAAGACGGCATAGGCCGACAATCGGTCGGCAGGTCCGGTGATGGCGAACTCCCGTGCCGGGGTACCCGCGACGTCTTCCGCCGCCGTCGAGGAAATGCTCTGTAGCGCAACAGGTTGCACGGCGGAGAGCACGGCCAGGGCGGCGACGACGCGTTGGTCGACCGCTCCGGACTGCAGAGCCGCCACGGCCTCGGGGTTCGAAGTGCCATCAAGTCGCGCGGCGACCTGCACCCCGAACGCCGGTACCGAGGGCGGTACGCGGCCACTGGGCGGGCTGTCGGCGTCGACGCGCAGAATGTCCACCTGGTTACCGCTGGAGCCGAAGGTCGCGACGGGGCGGGCATGGGATATCGCGTCGTTGAGCACCCCGTGTTCGGTCATGTTCGCACGCATCGACGGTGTGGAGACCACCCATTCGTAGTCGGCCCAGCCGTGCGGTGCCCAGGACTGGACCTGCTGGTCGGTGTCGAGCTTGTAGGACCAGACGACATTTTGCCGTTCGCGGCCGTCCCGGACCAGGTCCACCCAGATCGCGTCGTCGACGATCAGCCGATCGTCCTTCGGCACATTGTCTGAAACCCATTGCTGAGCTTGGCTCATCGGCGCATCGTCGGCAGTCAGCAGTGTCGTGCGGTAGCCCGGCCACCAAAGCGTGAGTACCAAGGCCCCGGCGAACACCGCCGCCGTGACCGCAGCACTGCGCGTCAGATGGCTGTGCGCCGACAACTCTCGCGCGAAGCCTCGCGACCGCGCGACGCACTGTTCGCCGATGCCGGCGCACAACAGTGCCAGCAGTGGAATGGCCGCGATGACGAACGGCACCGGAAGGTACCCCGGGCGCACCACCATCAGGACCAGGGTCAGCAGGCCGAACGCATACGGCCGGAGCCGGTCGACGAGCAGGCCGCCCAACGCGATCGGCGCCGCCATCAACGGGACGACCGGATCCAGTCGCAGCCATTCGTCGATGGTGTGGCGCTTGAGTGATTGCGGATCGCCGAGCGCACCGCCGGCTTCCCGCTGCCACAGCTGGAACTTGATGCCGTCCCACAAGCTGACGTGACCGGGCCCCGGGAGCAACTCACCGCGGACGATCGCCATCAATACGTACGTGCCGATCACCAGGCCGGTCACCGCCGCGAACACAGCCAATGCGTACCGCCGGGTCGCAGGAGCGGTCTTGATCCACACCAGCCAGGCGACCATCGGAACGAACAGCAGCATCGTCTCCTTGGTCAGGACGGACATCCCGAAACATATGGCGGCACCGAACATCGCCGAAAGTCGATGGCGCGGAGACGATATCGCGACCAGCGCGGCAAGCAGCCAGGCGACGGCGAGATTGTCCAGATACACTGACCGGCTCAGGGAGATCGCCAGCGGCGAAACGGCCATGATTGTCAGAGCCGCCGCGGCGGCCCACCGCGACAGACCGATGCGGCGGGCCAGCAGCCACAGCAGCCCGGCGGTGGTGACCGCGACGATCACCATCAGGTAGCGGCTGCCGGTGACCGCGTTGGCGCCGAATCCCGGCCCAGTCAGCATCATCCACAGCGCGATCTGCAGCCACCCGCCCGGCGGGTGGTCGTACCAGTAGGTGTAATGGGCGAGCTCACCCCATTGGGTCACCGCGAAAGCCTGTGCGACGTAGGTTCCTTCGTCATCGAGGCGGATCGGCGATCCCGATAGGTTCTGAAGCCGCAGGGCAGCCGTCAGTGCCAGCAGGATGGCGACGACGGGGATCGAGGGATTGATCCGGGTCAGTCGGTTCATGCTGCCACCGGATCCCGGTGAGCGTTGGCGTGCTGCGTCTTCTCCCAGCCGCCCTGGCCTCGGCTCTCGCGCCAGACTGAACGCAGGGCGGCGGCGGCCAGCAGCAGCTGATACGGGAATGCGCCGAGCACCAAGCGCACGTGGTCCCACAGCTTGATCCTGATACCGAATTCTTTGCCGAACTCACCGAGCGCGGCCGCTTCGACCGCGACGGTGACCAGAGTCGGCGCCAGGGGCAGGAACGTCAGCAGGGTCAGCGGAACCGGCACCTTGAGCACGAACATGCCGATGATTGCCAGGGGTACGAGGGCGCCGGTAGCAGCCTGCAGGAACGGCATCGCCAAGGTGTAGCGAGCGAGCAGACGCTGACGGCGGGTGGGCAGCTTGCGCCACTCTCCTTTGCGATAGACCTGCATGAAACCTTGGTCCCACCGCGTGCGCTGTTTGACCAGTGCGCTGACTGAGCCCGGCGTTTCTTCGCGGGTGACCACCTTGGGGTCGTAGGCGACCGCGACGCGGGCGCCGCGGGTGGACAGTCGCACCCCGATCTCGCAGTCTTCGGCCAGGCAGTTGCGATCCCAGCCGCCGACAGCCCGCAGCAGTGCGGTGCGCGCGAACACGGTGTTGCCGCCGAGCGGAATGAACCGTTGTTCGGCATGGAAGTGCAGCCGTGACCTGAACCAGAAGTAGTACTCCAGGCAATTACGCAGCGACCACCAACTCGATCGAACGTTCATCAACTGCACACCGGACTGCACGACGTCGGCGCCCGACTCCTCGAAGCGGGCCTCGACCAGCCGCAGCAGGCCCGGATGCACGTCGTCCTCGGCGTCGAACACGCCGACGATCGCGCCGCGGCAGGTCGGGAGCGCCGTGTTGAGCGCTTTGGGCTTGTTCTTGGGGATGTTGTCGTCGATGACTACCCGGACGGTTCTGGGGTGCCGGGCTGCGCCTGCGCGTGCCACCTGTTCGGTCTCGGGGTCGTCGTGCCCGATGATCACGACCACCTCGTAGTGCGGGTGGTCGAGTCGGGCGAGCGCGTCGATGGTGTCGCCGAGGACGTCCTGCTCGTGGCGAGCCGGCAACAGCAGCGAGAAGGAGTGCGGTCTGCCCGCGGCTCTACGCCGAAAACCGGTAGATGCCAGAGCATCTGGACTTCGCCAGGCATGCAGCATCCACCACAGCGTGGACGCCGCGATGATGAACAGGATCAGCGAGATCACGCCGAGCACTGCGTAGAGAATTATTCCGGGCCAGCCCAATGCTGCCGATCGCCGTATGTGCAAGGGGGCGGCGGTGGGTGAGTTGCCCCCGGAAGCGGCTTGCACACCGTCGGCGCTGGGCAGCGCGCCGCCCGATGAGCCCACCGAACTGCTTTGCGGCTGCGGGGCGGGCGCCGAGAGCACCGGGGATGCGTCAGCGGCCGGCACCGAGGGGGGCGCCTTCGAGTGACTTTCGCTCCCGAACAGGTGGCCGCCGAACACCAGGACGGCGGCGAACGAGAACACCACAGCGCCCAGCGCGAGGCCGCCGCGAGTTATGCGTGGCATGAATCGGCCTAAGGTTTGGCAACACCCGTCGCTACCGTGTCGTAGGACTGGGTGTCACTGCGTAGCAAGACGCCGGCACGGCGATACCACTGAACCAGCGATCTTCCGGACTATCGAGCGTGCTATTGCTGTGCATGTCGCTGCCGGACGCGGTGGCGTTACGCCACCAGCAACATTTTTGCGTTGTGCTGCTTGCACTTTCGTTGAGGAACGTGCGTTCGATGGTCCGAAATCCATGCCTCACCAGCGGCTCCGGCGAGGTGGTTAGGCTCAGAGGCAACATGAGTCACGCACGACACAGGACAGCAGAATTGTCAGATTGCCCGATACGGGTTTGCAAAACCACCATCGCGGCTACGGAGAGGATATGACCGGCCACGAGATGCTCGTGGACCGATACGCGCTGCGCGGCATTCTTGGCCGTGGCGGCATGGCTGAGGTTCGCGAAGGGTGGGACACCAGGCTCAATCGGCCGGTGGCCATCAAACTGCTGCATCCAGCCCTCGGTACGGAGCCGGATGTTCGGCGGCGCTTCGAAGACGAAGCCCGATCAGCGGCTCAGCTCTGTCATCAGAACATCGTCACGGTGTACGACTTCGGTGAACACCAGGACCGCCCTTTCATCGTGATGGAACGTCTGCCCGGTCAGACCCTCGCCGATGTCATCGCCGCGGGGCCGATGCCGGCCTACCACGTCCGGGCGATGCTCGACGACGTTCTTGCCGGCCTGAGCGTGGCGCACCGCGCCGGGGTGCTGCATCGGGACATCAAGCCCGGCAACATCCTGGTTTCGGTGCCGGGGGACTCCATGAAGGTGGCCGACTTCGGTATCGCCAAGACCGGTGGCGCGGCCTACACGATGACCGGCGAGATCGTGGGCACGATGTGCTATATGAGTCCCGAGCGCCTCGCCGGAGCTCCCGCGTCGATCCGTGACGACCTCTATGCGGTCGGCCTGATGGGCTACGAGGCGTTGTTGGGTCGACGGCTGTTTCAGCAAGACAATCCGGCCGCGCTGGCTCACGCGATCATGGAGAGCCCACCGCCGCCGATGGGTTCGGTGCGCCCCGACGTGGATCCGGTGCTCGCGGGCGTCATCGACCGAGCGATCACCCGGGATCCTTTGCAGCGCTTCGGTAGTGCCGAGCACATGCGTGCCGCATTGGCGGGCGATCGGCAGGCGTTGATCGAAGGGGCCGTGCCGGTCCAGTCGAGGCCCGCTACCAAAGTCCTTGAAGGACCGCCGATTCCGGCTACCCACTACCCGCCACCCCCGCCCAATCGGCGGCGCACAGCGGGCCGCAGGTACGGAATCGCAGCCGGCGTCCTCGGCGCTCTTGCCGTCTCGGCGGTGGCGCTGGCGATGGATCCGTCTTCGTCGACGCCCGCACCGCAACCGGTGAGCACCAGTACGTCTGTTGCTCCTGCGCCGAGCATCGCACCGCCGCCGAGCCCGGTTGTTCAGCAGCCCGCCCCAGAGGTCGGGGACCAACAGGGGCCACCGAGCGGCGGTGGACACGGGAAGGGCAACAAGAAGCGAGGTTAGGCCCGCTCGGCGCTAGTATCTACCCCCTACGGGGGACCGTGCGCCGTACGGGGTAGCCGTGGAGGGGAAGGCGGCGTGCTTCGTGGAGTGGCCGTTTGTTGCGAGGTCGGCAGAGATCGAACTTGCTGTCGACGCCGTCGAAGGCTCTTCGTTCAGTGGCGTGGTGCTCATCGGTGAGGCGGGTGTCGGCAAGACCGCGCTGGCACGCCAGGTAGCTGAGCGCCTTGCCGGCCGAGGCATGGGACCCCGTTTTGTCCTGGGCACCCAGACTTCCCGAGACGTGCCACTGGCCGCCTTCGCCGGAATTGTGCATATCCCGGCCGCCGTCGAACCGATTCGTCTGCTCGCTGCGGCCCATGACGCGCTCGACGACGTGGCGGATCTGCTACTTGTCGTCGATGACGCACACTTGCTCGACCCGCTGTCGGCAATCGTCGTCCATCAACTCGCCGTGCGCGGGTCGGCGACGCTGATCGTCACGATGCGCTCGGACGCGGACGTGCCCGACGCCATCACAGCGCTGTGGAAAGACCAGTATCTGCGCCGCATCGAAGTGGGTGCCTTCTCGTCTGAGGACACGGGCCGGCTGATCTTCGAGGCGCTCGGCGGTCCGGTCGCAGGGACCGTCGTCGACCAGCTTCACGAATTGTCGGCGGGTAGCCCGCTTCTGTTGCGGGGCCTGCTGGACACCGCGATCGACGACGGAGCGCTGACTGACGACACCGGCCGGTGGCGGCTCACCCAGCTACCACGGCTGGGTTCCGACATCGAGCAGCTACTCGAGGCCAGGGTGCGCGGCCTTCCGCCGGGGGAGCGAGAAGTCCTCGAAATCGTAGCGGCGGCTGAGGTTCTGGACTGGAATGCGCTGCGCGCGATGTGCGATGTCGATGCGATCAGCGACGCCGAACGGCACGCCGTCATCCAGGTGATCCACGAGCCGTTACGCCTGCGCGTCCAGGTCGCGCACCCGATGTTGGCCGAGGTGGTGCGGAAGCGCTGTGGTGCGGCTCGACTGCGACAGATCAATACCTCACTGGCGCAGAACTTTTCGGCGCTGGTTGACGGTACCGACCACGCTGGGACCCGAGATCCGCGGTTGATCATCGAGCACGCGCGCCTGCTGATGAACAGCGATGCGACGCCGGACACCAGTCTGATGATCGCTGGCGCCGAGACCGCGATGACGATGTCCAGCCTCGTCCTGGCAGAACAGCTGGCGCGCTTCGCCTATGACAATGGTGGAGGGTTGAGCGCCGCCATCGTGCTCGCCGATGCCCTCGGCTGGCAGGGCCGCAACCAGGAGGCCGAAGAGCTGCTGGCGACGTTCGATCCGCGCGACGAAATCATGCTTGTCCGGTGGGGCTGTCTGCGGGCCACGAATCTGTTTTTCGGCTGCGGTCAGCGTGCGATGGCCGAGGAGGTGCTGGGTACTGTCCGGTCCCGCGTCACTTTTCCCGCCCTCCGCAGTTACCCGTTGGCGGTGGAGGCGTCGATCGCCTACTTCGCCGGTGACCTCGACCCTGCCGACGCCGCGAGTTCTGCTGTCATCGCCGATTCCGACGCAATGCCGATGGCGGCGCTGTGGGCGGCCGTCCCCGCCGCGGCCGTGGCCAACTTCCGCGGCAGGACAACAGATGTCGCGATGGCGGCCAGTCGCGGTGCCGAGGCGGCGCGGCACTGCGCGTCTGGACCCCAGCTGTACGCCATCTCACTGACGGAGACGCTCTCGGCGCTCAACCAGGGCGATATCGCCGCCGCCCAAGCGATAGTGGACCGGCAACGCGACCAGACCCACGGCGCCCCGCATGCCGAAGCGATCGTCGCGGCGATGGCCGGCCGCGTCGAGCTTGCGGCCGGGCACCCACAAGCTGCCTGTGACTGGCTGCAACGCGCGCTTTCGGCGATGGTGTCGACGCTGTCAGGCGGTTGGGTGACGCTTGTCGCGACTTGGGCGGTGCAGGCCGAGGTGTTGCGTGGCGACACTGGCGCTGCCGCGCGGGCGTTGAGCACGGCGGAGGGGTCGTGGGGACCGGCGGTGGAGGTGTTCCGGCCGCTGCTCGAGGTGGCCAGAGCCTATCTCAACGCTGCGACCGGCGATCCGGCGATGGCGCAGAGTTCCCTCGAACGGGCGGCGGAGGTTGCAGGTCGTTTTGGCATGCCGGTCGGTGAGCTTGAGGCGCTACACACCGGACTGCGGTTCGGCATCGCCCCCGACGTGACACGGTTCAAAGCGCTTGCCGAGCAACTGAATAGCCCGGTCGCAGCGCTCGCTGCGGCGCACGCCGAGGCGGTTACCGATGGCGATGGAGAAACCCTGGACAGCATCGCGGGCGGATGGGAATCGCTCGGGATGACGGCGCACGCCGCGGACACCTTCGCCGCGGCGGCACTCGCGCACCGGCAAGCGGGCGCCCGACTCCTGGCACTGCAGTCGTCGACTCGCGCGCACTGGCTGGTCAGCAGTTCAGGGTTGCGCACCCCCGCGACGGCTTCGAGCGGAATGCCGCTGCCGTTGAGCGACCGCGAGCGAGAGATCGCCGAGCTGATTGCAGACGGGCTGTCGAACCGCCAGATCGCCGACCGTCTGGTGGTGTCGGTTCGGACCGTTGAGGGCCACCTTTACCGGGTGTACAACAAATTGGGCATCAACGATCGCGAGCAGCTCATTCGCCTCATGCGCAACGCCGATCCGAACACCCCTGCAAACGGCTAGCTGCGAGCCATCACGCGCACAACGACTCACAGAGCGTCATGACGCGCGAAACACAGTGTGCTGGCTCGATATCGAGCATCACGTCCGCCATGTGGCAGCGCTCTTCGATGTAGTGAAGCGCCGAAAGTCCAGCGCAGTCAAAGAATTTCACCTGCGTCATGTCGAGGAGCAACAGACGGCAGTTGGCTGCTCCGCGAAGCACGTAGTCGGTGAACTCCTGCGCGGTGGACATGTCGATATCACCGACCGCAGTGATCCGAACGTCGGTGGAATTGGACCACTCGGTGAGCAGGCGCAGTCGTTTTGTAAGTGGGTCAGCAATCGAGCCGGAAATAGACCGAAGCATTTGATTGGCTCCAATGAGCATTAGAAGGAAAGAAAAAAGTTTGTGTGGGACGCGCCCTAGAGGCTCGCATTGCGGGTGCGAGGTGCACCGCACGCCTGCGACGAATACCGAGGCTGGTAATTCAACCTTCCCTGACCCTACACGCACTTGTGCCGTGCGCCTACTTCGGTGAACAACCACTGCCGGGCCGGCCTGGTTCTGGATTCCTGCGCCAGTCTGCGCAGGAAGGAGCTCGGAACCGGCAACCGCCGTTGGAATCTTCGGCGAACTGATCGATGAAATGTCAACAAATCGAAGATTTCCGTCGCGGCGATGTGGGTAAGCCGAACCTATGGCACTGAAAACGATTTCCCTGACATCAGTTTTCCTCTCGGGTGCTGCAGCCGTCGCGATCGCGGCCGCGCCGCTGGCTCTCGCCGATCCCGCGCCGGGTTGCGTCAATCCGGACGGCAGCCCGTGTCCGGTGGCCACGGCCGGCCCGGACGGCGCTTCGGGCGTCATTCCCGGTGGTCCGGGCGGTACGGCGGACCGCAACGGGGCCGCGGGCTCGATTCCGGATGGCCCGAGTGGGGCGGCGGATGGCAACGGCGCGAGCGGCTCGATTCCGTACGGCCCCGGCGGTACGGCTGACCGCAATGGCGCCAGTGGTGGCATCCCTAACGGGCCCAGCGGTTCGGCGGGCCCGGGCGGGGCCACCGGATGCATCCCCTATGTGGGCTGCGCCTCCGTCGGATAATTGAAAATTGGCTAATTCCAACCATTCTCGCTGACGAACTCGGCGAGGGGGCGGCCGTACGTCCACTCGTCGATTTCCAGCGCAGGACGGTCGGGGAACGCGGGCACCGGGCCGAGGCAGAGGACCGCCACCGGCTCGGCGCCATCCGGCATCCCCAATAGTTCGGCGAGACGCTGCGGGTCGAAAATCGACACCCAACCCATACCCAGGCCCTCGGCGCGCGCTGCCAGCCAGAGGTTTTGGATCGCGCACGACACCGAAGCCAGATCCATCTGCGGCATCGTCCGCCGGCCGAAGACGTGACTGTCGCGGCCGTCGCCGAGCGCGACCACGAGCAGTTCGGCGCAATCGAGGATGCCCTCGACCTTCAGCGCCAGAAATTCCTGGGCCCGGACGCCCAACGCGGCGGCAGTGTGCTGCCGTTCCTCGTCGACGAGTGCGTGAATCTTGTGCCGTAACCCCGTGTCGGTGATGCGGAGGAATCGCCAGGGCTGCATCAGTCCCACACTGGGCGCGGCGTGCGCGGCCGCCAGCAGTCGGGCCAGCACCTTGTCGGGCACCGTGGCGCCCGGGCTGAACCTGCGCATGTCCCGGCGCTCATGGATGACCCGGTAGACGGCGCGGCGCTCCTCGGCTGAAAACGCGTGCTCGGTCACCGGCTCATCCTAAAGAGCGCCACAGTGCGGTAACGACCGGCGCGGTGTGACGGTTCAGCCGGGCTCGCTGTGGTTACTCTAGGGATCCCGGAGCGGCATTGGCGCCGCACCGAGCGAGGAGGGGCACAATGTCCGCGTCCCGTGCGGCCGTGAGAAACAGCCTCGAACTGCCGCCCAGCCGAACCGTTGAGGTGAAGGCCGCCGACGGCACCCGCCTGCACACCGAGGTCTTCGGACCTGAAGGTGGCTATCCGATCGTGCTGGCACACGGCATCACCTGCGCCCTCCGGGTCTGGCACGAACAGATCAAGGACTTGTCCCGCGACTTCCGGGTGATCGCCTACGACCACCGCGGACACGGCCGAAGCGGTGTCCCGCGGCGGTCCGGATACAGCCTCGGCCACCTGGCCGGCGACCTCGACGCGGTACTGACCGCGACCCTGCGGCCGGGCGAGCGCGCGGTGATCGCCGGACACTCGATGGGCGGCATCGCGATCAGCGCCTGGGCGGACCGCTACCGGCATCGGGTGGCCCAGCGCGCCGACGCCGTCGCGCTGATCAACACCACCACCGGCGACCTCCTGAAAGAGATCAATCTGCTGCGTGTGCCCGCGCTGCTTGCGGTTGGTAGGTCGCTCGCAGCACGCCATCTGATCAGGACATTCGGCGGCGCGCCGCTGATCTGGGGCGCCCAGCCAGGCAGCCGCTGGTTCGTCTCGTTGATGGCCGTCGGCGCCGGGGCGGATCCGGCGGTCAGCAAGCTGATCCACGACCTGTTCGCCGCGACCCCGGCCGGCGGGCGAGGTGCGTGGGCGCGCGTTCTCGTCGACGAGTTGGGGCCGCGCCACATCGACCTCACCGGTCTGACGGTGCCCGCGTTGGTGATCGGCAGTACCCAGGACCGGCTGCTCCCCATGTGTCAATCGCGCAAGATCGCCGAGGCCGTTCCCAACCTGGTCGACCTGGTGGAGATACCGGGCGGCCACTGCGCGATTGTGGAACACCCCGACGTCGTCAACGAGCATCTACGGGCGCTGGTCTCATCGGTGACCGAGCAGCGCATCAGCTCCTAAAGCGTCGCGGCGACTTCGGCGGCCGCGCGGCATCCGGAGCGCACCGCGCCGTCCAGGAAGCCGGTCCATTCGTCGGCGGTTTCGGTGCCGGCCCAATGCAACGGCCCGACTGGTTCGTGCAGCAGGTGGCCGAACTCCGTCCACACCCCGGGCGGGACCGCAGCGGTCGGGCCACCGGGCGCGAAAGTCTCTGCGCCCCAGCAATGGTCGAGATATTCGATGGGATTCTCGGCATCGGGGCCGAACAACGCCGCGAAACCTGCGGTTGCCTGCCGTCGGCGCTCGTCGGCGCCGAGTGCATCGAAGGCGCGGGAGTCGACGAACCCGAGCAGGACCCCCGGACCGTCGTCGCTGGGGCTGACGTCGAAGGTGATGAACACCGGTCCCTGATCCGACAGTGCCTGCCCGGACAAGCCCTTCTCGCGCCAGAACGGCCGTGAATAAGCGGCATAGGCCTTGCTCAAGGCGCCCTGCGGCCAGCGTTGGGCGAGCTGCTGGTACCCGATCGGCGGCGGCGGTGCGATATCGATGTTCAGCCGGTGCGCCGGCGGGATCGCCAGAATCGCCCGTCGGGCCTCGACAACGCCGCCCGAGGACGCCACCGCCACCGCGTCATCGGACCACTCGATCCGGGTGACGACGCAATTGAGCTGGACCAGATCACCCAACTCGGCGGCCATCGTGCGGGCGATCTGCTGGGTGCCACCGGGGAAATGGTCCTGCTGGGCGCCGCCGACCACGTCGAGCATGCGATCCAGGCCGCCGGCCGCTTTGACGTAGCGCACCGCGTGCAGCATCGACACCTCGTCGGGCTCGGCGCCCCAGGTCACCCGAGACACGATGGCCATCAGATCCCGCGACGACGAACTCGCGCCCACCGAGCGCAACCAACCGCCGAGCGATGTCCCGTCGAGCTGCTTGGCCTTGGGTGACGTCCAGGGCTGCGCGACGTCGACACTTTTCGTCAACCGCTCGACCTGCCATCGGATTCGGCCGATGTCGAGAAGTCCGAGAAGCGACAACTTCGGAATCGTGCCGCGGTAGGACCGCACCTTGCCACGCCACCTGATGAGGTTGGCACCTTGGTGGTAGGTCGGGGAGGTGGGGCAGCCGAGCTCCTCGGCCAGCGCGATCACCGCGTCCTGAGTGGGCCCGACGAAGGTGCCGCCGAGGTCAACCGGCACACCGGCCAGCATTGCGGTGCTCGACCGCCCGCCGACGCGATCGCGACCCTCCAACACCACCACCTTGTGCCCGTGTTTAACCAGTTCACGAGCAGCTGCCAGGCCTGCGAAGCCGGCGCCGATGACCACTACGTCGTAACCCACCACCCCACCAGTGTTGCCGCTCCCTCTCGCCGAAACCGACGTTTGGCCGCGAAAGTCCGAGTGCGGACCTGCAAAACGTCGATCTCGGCGCGGCTAGTGGGCCAGCTCGTCGACGATCTCGGCCAGGGTGCCGGTGGCGATCGGTCCGGGCTGGTAGAGGCAGACGGTATCGCCGACGCCATCGACACGCTCACGAATGTGCGCGGCGATTTGCTTGGTCGTGCCGCACGCCGCGATGGTATGCAGCACCTCATCGCTGATGAGACCGGCCATTTCTTGCCACTTGCCTTGTTTGGACATGGAATTCAGCTCCGGCTGCAGATCGCCCCACCCGTGAATGTCGAGCACCGGACGATATGCCGGAGTGGACCCGTAGAACGCGAGCAGCCGTCGGGTCGCGTCGTGATCCTCGCCCGCCGAGAGGATGATCTCGGGAACCACCGCGAACGATTCGTCTGTTCGCCCCGCGGCGGCGAGCCCGTCGCGCACCGCGGGCATTGTCGACTCGCGCAAGAACTTCGTCGAGCCGAACGGCATCACCAGTAACCCGTCGGCCACCTCGGCGGTGGCCCTGGTCAGCCGAGGCCCCAGGGCGCCGACGTAAATCGGCGGTGGGCCAAAGGGATTCGGGCCAGGATTGAACGTCGGCGTCATCAGGGTGTGTCGGTAGTACTCGCCGCGAAAGTCGAGTCGCTCGCCGGTCTCCCAGGTGTTGAAGATCGCTCGCAGCGCCCGGACCAACTCGCTCATCCGGGCGACGGGCTTGTCGAATGCGGCACCGTAACGCTTCTCGACCTGAGCGCGCACCTGGGTGCCCAGCCCGAGGGTGAATCGGCCATGCGCGAGCAGTTGATGATCGTAGGCTTGGTGGGCCAGCTGAATCGCATTGCGCGGGAACGCGATTGCCACGTTGGTCAGCAGGTCCAGCCCGCCGACACCGGCGGCCAGCGTCAGCGGCGCGAATACGTCGTGCGGGCCTTCGAACGTGAAGACGCCACTGGCGCCGGCCTCACGCAATTCTCGCGCGCGCTCGACCGCATCGGTGGGCCCGAACAGGGCCGTCATGACTTTCACGGCGTACTCACCTAGCGTTCGAGATCGACGTTTTTCAGGGCTTTACTCGGGCTTTCCCGGCCAAATGTTGGTTTGGGCGGAAGGTGGAAGTGCTAGGGCGCGACCGTCAGCCAGTCGGCGAAGCCCGACGGGTCGTGGCGACCCAGCGCGCCATGCTCGAACAGGCCCCAGCCTTCGGCGGTGGAGTCACCGTCGTGGCAGACCGCCCGCCCGACGTGGTCGATCACACCGAACGCGGAGCGCCCGATGATCGCGGGATCGTTCATGTCGTAGGTGAGCCGCTCGGCGAATTTCTCACCTTTCCATACACCGTGGATCCAGTCCGAATCGCCGCCGTAGCCGCCGCCGACGTGAATCGGAACCGGCAATTTGGACTCCACGTCGAACCGGAGCGTCGCACCCTTGGAATCGGTCGCCTCGATGGTCGCCCCGGTGGGGATGCGGGTACCGGAGCGGTAGTGGATCTTGACTCGCGGCCAGCCCAGCTGCTCGACCCGTCCGTCACGCCAGATTCGCGTGCAGTCGTTGAGCGAGCGGAAACCGTCGGGCGCCTCCTGGATGATCACCACGATCGCGTAGTCATCGAAGGCCATCGGGACGTACAGCCACCACATGCCCTCGAACGGCGGGTCGGCCGGGCGGCCTGCGGGCTCGGCCTCACCGATCGGACGGATGCCCCATGACCGGTCGCGGCTACCGATCCACACCGAAGGGTCGACGTTGATCTCCTCGCCATCGATCACGATATGCCCTGCCCACGAACCCAATTGGGCGAACCGCTGCGCATCGAGTGTCACCCGGTTGCCCTGGCGCATGATGTGCGGCTGCTCCTGGACGACCGGGAACAGGCCTTCCCAGGTGAGATCGAGGGCCATGCCTTCGGTCTCGTCCATCACGATCCGGATCTTCTGCAGCGGCTCGACGACCTCGAGGCGGTAGCTGTTCACACGCTGGTTGAGCCGGTCCTGATCGATCGCGTCGGAAACGTGGACCGCGGTCTGTGTATCGCCTCGGCGCACCAACACGTAAGCGTCTTTGACCCCGAGGTTGGGGTAGTAGCCGATGCCAGTGATCAGGAAGATGTCGCCGGTACGGTCATGGGCGTTGAAATAGCTGCGGTCGTAGAAGTTTCGGTCCGAGGAGTTCGGCCAGGCTATCGGCAACGGCGCCTGGTGGACGGGGTATTCGTCGAGCGGTCCGAGCATTCGGGCTAGGCCTCCTCAATCAGCCGGCGCAGCAGCCCGGCGTGGTAGAACATCGACTCGACATCCTCTGGCTTCTCGATCTCTCCGAAGTGCACGCGGCGTGCGCCGGTGCGCATGAACACGCAGCACCAGATCACCCCGGAATACACGTAGAACCAGTTCAGGTCACCCAGTTCGACGCCGGTCAGCTTCTCGTAGGTGGCGCGCACGTCCGCTTCACGCATCACGTCCGGCAGTCCAGGCATTCCAGCCAGCCCGGCGAGCTCCTGGAAAACCATGTGCGCGAAGATGATCCACGCCACGTCCAATTCGCGTGGACCCAGCGTCGCCATCTCCCAGTCCAGCACGGCGACCGGGCGGAAGTCCTCGTAGAGTACGTTGCCGACCCGCGAGTCACCCCACGCCAGAACCGGCTCTCCTGCGGCGACGTCGGCGGGGAAGTTGTCCTCCAGCCACGTGAGGGCGGTTTCGACCAGCGGTGAACGGCCGATATCGGGAACGGCGAACTCGTACCACCCCTTCAGCCAGTTCAACTGGCGGCGCAGCGGGGTGTCACCGTCTGGCACGGCTTCGGCGAGGAAGCCGAATGTGTCGGCCGCGTCGGGAATCGAGTGCAGCTTCGCCAAGACCTCGATGGTCGCGTCCTGCAGTGCGCGCTGCTGTTCGGCGGGGGCGTCGGCGAACCAGTTGCCGCCGAAGGTGTACGGCATCACGTCGGGCGGAACGATGCCCTCGACATGGTTCATCAGGAAGAACGGCGCACCGAGGACCTTGCCGCTGGTATCGATCCAGCGCACCTTCGGCACCGGTACGTCGGTCAGTTCCTCGACCAAACGGATGACCTCGAACTGATGGTCCATCCGATAGGTGATGAACACCGGAACGTCTTCTTCGGTGGGCGCCACCCGGGCCACCCACTTCTGCTCGACCTTCGTGCCGTCTTCTTCCCAGCGGCCGGTCAGGATGATCGTCTCAGACGACATGCCGTTGGATTCGATGCCGCTTTCGACGGTCACCTCTGGCTTCACGCTGCCGGGCATGACGGTCGACAGCCAGTCCGACAGCGCAGCCGGAACGGTGCTGACGTCACGACCAGAACGTTGTAACCGCTCGACGTCGGTTTCTACGGCCGGTTGGTTGGTCACCTTTGTCCTCCAACCCTATTACGATACGGTGGGTAGCGATATGAAAGCAGACGCGTCTTCGCTTGACAAGACCGCGGTCCCGGGTCGGCCGCGCGATCCGCGTATCGACGCTGCCATACTGCGTGCGACCGCGGAGCTGCTTGTTGAAATCGGTTATCCGAATCTGACTTTGGCTGCGGTGGCCGAGCGCGCAGAAACGACAAAGACGGCTTTGTACCGGCGCTGGTCTTCCAAGGCCGAACTGGTGCATGAAGCGGCCTTCCCGGTCGCGCCCACCGCGCTGACGACGCCTGCCGGTGATATTGCCGCCGACGTGCGCGCGATGCTAAGAGCCACCCGGGACGTGTTCACCAGCCCGGTGGTGCGGGCCGCGCTGCCCGGACTGATCGCCGACATGAGCGCCGACGCGACGTTGAATGCCCGGGTGATGTCCCGGTTCACCGAACTGTTTGCCGCCGTGCGGGATCGACTGGCGGAAGCGGTGCACTGCCGCGAAGTTCACGCCGACGTCGACCCGGAACGCCTGATCGAACTGATCGGTGGTGCGACGATGATGCGGTTGCTCCTGCGGCCCGACGACGTTCTCGACGGGAGCTGGGTCGACCAGACGGCGGCGATCCTCGTTCACGGGGTGGCGCTATGACTTCGAGGAGTGCGATGACCGGACGACTTGCCGGCCGAACCGCCATCGTCACCGGCGCCAGCCGTGGGCTCGGCCGCGCGACCGCGCTGGCGCTGGCCGCCGAGGGTGCCGCGGTGGCAGTGGTGGCCCGGACCGAGCAGCAGTGGGATGACCGATTGCCGGGCACCATCGGCGAAACCGTCGCGGCCATCGAATCCGTGGGTGGGCGGGCCACCGCTATCCAGGCCGACCTGCTCGAGCGCGACGATCTGCCTCGGCTGGTCGACGAGGCCCGTGCGGCCCTTGGACCGGTCACGATCCTGGTCAACAACGCCGCGTTCACCGCTCCGGGCCGCCCGCCCAAGTCGAATGCCGCACCGACGGCCGCCAAGCCCAAGAGCTCACCCGGGGCAAGCAACACCGACTGGCCCGGCTTCCTCGCCATCCCGCCCAACGCCTATCGCCGGCATTTCGAGATCGGGGTGTTCGCCTCCTACGAGCTCATCCAGCTGGTGTGTCCGGACATGTTCGCGGCGGGCGTCGGATCCATCATCAACGTGACGTCCGTGGCGTCTCGGGTGCCCGGCGACGGACCGTATGAGGACTTCTCCGCCGGTGTGCTGCCGGGCTACGGCGGGTCCAAGGCTGCGCTGGAACACCTGACGTGGTGTGCGGCTTACGACCTGCAGCGGCACAACATCGCGGTCAACGCGCTGGCGCCGTCGCGGCCCATTCCGACTCCCGGGTTGTCGTATTACCGCAACGATTTCGCCAGCGTGTCACCGGACGACGAATTCGCCCGGGCAGCAGTCGAACTGGCGCTTGTCGACGCCGACATCGTGACGGGCCGTACGATCGGCCACCTCGAAGCGCTCGACGGCAGCTTCGCCCCGTTCACGAATACCAAGTCCGCGCTGGGCCGACGGTAGCGCCCATTGCCGAACCCGGATCGCGTTGAGTGAACAACGCTGGTGCCGCGGCTACTTCAAGTGCGGGCCCAGCAACTGACTCCACGCGTGGCTCAGCTTGTCCCATTCGTCCTCGCAGAGCTCGGCCCGGCTCTGGGGAAGATGGCCGTCGCCGACCAGGTCGCCGTTGGCAGCCGGGTCTGACCCGTAGAGCCAGCATTCCATGTTGAAGGCCCTGACCTTGTTCGGCGAATGGCCGCCGGCGAGGTCGGTGTCTTCGAGTTCACCGGCGGCCTCGGCGTAACCCTGGAATTCGCGTGCCGAGTCTTTGATGGCCTGCACATTGGCCGGGTCTACCTTGCCGTCCGGCCCCGGCGTCAACAGGATGTAGGCCGAAAGCTGGTCGGCGACATCCTCTTCGCGGCCGGTGATGGGCAGGTCGTACAGGCTGATCACCATATGACCGAGCTCGTGATAGAAGGTGGCGATCTCGCCGTTGACGGTGGACGCCCTCGGATCGGCGTCACCGGCTTTGGTGTAGATCCCCAGACCCTCCGTCGCTTCTTCGTAGCAGAGCGTCACCGAGTTGTCGCCCGGATCCCACCACGCGTTGGCCGTATCGCACTGCTTACCGACCAACTGGATGTCGTGCGGCAATTTGAGTGTGTTGTTGACGCTGTCCGAGAGATGGTTCAGGAGGCCGGCCTGCTGTTGGATATCGCGGCCCGTCTTAGCCTCGGGCGAGGTGGCGTCGTCATACCTGGGAATCATCGAGCCCGGCCCATCGTCCTTGCCGGTCCCGGATGGCTCGGCAGGGTGGGCCGACTGCGCCGGGCTCGCCTCCGCCGTCGAAGGACTGACGGCGGACTCGGGAAGCTGATCGGGATGCGTTCCCGCGTTGCCGCACGCGCTGACCAGTACCACCAGACCGATGAGAGCCGCACCGGCGCGAACGCAGTCTGTCACAAGACAATATTGAATCACTTGCCGACTCGGTTGGCACAGGGAACGTAAGCGCCGAGATCGACGTAATGTCGCGATCTACTCGTACTTTCGCGGCGAATCGTCGGTTTGGGCGCTAGAGAATTTGCCGCTTGTTGCGCTCGGCGACCTCGCGCTGGCGGGCAGCAAGCTGCGCGGTGTCCACCGATGCCGCACCGGCCACGGCACGCTCGGCTTTCAACGCGGGACCGGTGACCGCCGCGGTCCCGGTGCGGTAGATCTCCTTGAGGCCGGCCATGGTCGGGGCGGGCACCTCCGCGATCTGTCCCGCGAGTTCGAGTGCGTGCGGCAGAAGTTGTTCGTGGGCAACCACTTCGGTGACCAAACCGATCCGCTCTGCGCGCTGCGCGTCGACCACCTCACCGGTCATCGACAGCCGTCGCGCCATTGCCGAACCGACCAGTCGGGGCAGTCGCGCCGTCATCCCGCCGCCGGGCAGGATCCCGACGCGGGCGTGGGTGTCGGCGAAAAATGCCCGCTCCGAGGCGATGAGGAAGTCACATGCCAGAGCGATCTCCAGGCCGCCGGTGAATGTCGCACCGTTGACCGCCCCGACGACCGGCTTGCTCAGTTCGACGATCGCGTTCATGCAGTTCATCTCGTCGAACCGGCCGAAGTAATCCATGCCGAGGTCCTGCGCCTGCTTGAGGTCGACTCCGGCGCAGAACGCCGGATCGGTACCGGTGAGCACCACCGCGCGCACCGACTCGTCGGCGTCGGCTTCACCGAGTGCAGCGTAGAGCGCCTCGAAGAGCTCGGTGCTCAATGCGTTACGCACCGCGGGCCGGTTCATCGTCAAGACCCGGACAGCACCGTGGTCATCACTGAGCAGGATCATCAGTTCAGGAATCTAGCCGCATGGTCGACAAGGTCGAGAAGCGGCTGGGGCAATGCTCCCAGCGCGAACGTGATCGCCGCGGTCAGCGTGATGGTCGCGACGCTCAACGGGCTGGGTGTGATGACCTCGGGAGCGTCCTCGGGTGGGTCGGTGAAGAACATGAGCACGATCACTCGCACGTAGAAGTAGGCGGCGATCGCCGAGGCGATCACGCCCACCACCACCAAGGGGATGGCACCACCCTCCGCGGCCGCCTTGAACACCGCGAACTTGCTGACGAACCCACTGGTGAGCGGAATGCCGGCGAAAGCCAGCAGGAACAGCGAGAACACCACGCCCACAAGCGGATAGCGACGGCCCAGCCCCGCCCATCGAGACATGTCAGGCTCCTCGGCCCCGGTCGCGTCACGCACCACGCTCACCACCGCGAACGCACCGAGGGTCGACAATCCGTAGACGAACAGATAGAACAGCGTGGCCGACAACCCCTGCGGGTTTGCGGCGATCACCCCGGTGAGGATGAAACCGGCATGCGACACAGCCGAATACGCGAGCATCCGCTTGACATCGGTCTGGGTCACCGCGGTGACCGTTCCGACCACCATCGTGAGGATCGCCACCGCCCACAGGGCGGGCCGCCACTCGTGGTTGAGGCCAGGCAACGCAACATAGAAGATGCGCAGCATGGCACCGAATGCGGCGACCTTGGTGGCCGCGGCCATGAATGCGGTGATAGGGGTGGGGGCGCCCTGGTAGACGTCGGGGATCCAGGAGTGGAAGGGCACCGCGCCGACCTTGAACAGCACGCCGACGGCGACCAACGCGGCGCCGATGAGGGCCAGGGTGGAGTTGTCGTTACCGGTGCCGATGGCGCGGGCGATGCCCGGCAGGCTCAGTGTGCCGGAGTAGCCGTACAGCAGCGCGATACCGTACAGGAAGAAACCCGACGAGAACGCGCCCAGCAGAAAGTATTTCAGCGCAGCTTCCTGGGACAGCAACCGTCGGCGGCGAGCCAGCCCGCACATCAGGTACAGCGGTAGCGAGAACACTTCCAGCGCCACGAACATCGTCAGCAGGTCGTTGGCGGCCGGAAACAGCATCATGCCGGCAACGGCGAACATGGTCAGCGGGAACACTTCGGTCTGCACCAGCGCGGCCTTGGTGGCGAGCTTCTCCGCGACGCTGCCCGGCACCGCCGACGCGTCTGGGGTAAAGGCGTCCAAAGTTGCTGAACTGTCGTCGGATTCCGCCGGGGCGCGGCGTTCTGCGATCATCAACACGCTGAACACGCCGATCAGCAGTATGGTGCCCTGCAGGAACAGCGCCGGTGCGTCGACGGCGACCGCACCGACCACCACGGAATTGCCGACACCGCCGCGTAGATCACGGGCCAGCAGCACCACGGCGACGAACGCGCACGTCAGGCCGGCCAGACTCAATGCGACCTGGGTGGGGTAGCGGCTCTTGCGGGGCGCGAACGCCTCGACGAGCACCCCAACCAGGGCGACACCGAGGACGATCAACATCGGTGAGACTTGGCCGTATTCGATGCTGGGAGCGGTCATGGGCGTGCCCCCTGCGCTGGGGATGAGCGCTCGCGCGAAGACGATGCGGCCTCCGTAGGCGCCGGGTCTGGTTGATGGATCGACGTGAGGGTGGCGGTGACGGCGGGATTGATGACATCCAACGCGACCTTGGGGTAGATCCCGAGGCCGATCAGCAAAGCGATCAGCGGCACAACCACGAGCAGTTCCCGTGGCCGTAGATCCCGCACCCCGTCGGTGCCGTGGGCGACGGGACCGGTCATCATCCGTTGATAGAGCCAGAGGATATAGACCGCCGAGAGCACCAGTGCCACGGATGCGATGACGGCGAAGGCCGGGTAGCGGGTGAATGTGCCGATGAGGACCAGGAATTCACTGATGAAGGGCGCCAGCCCGGGCAGCGACAGCGTCGCCAGGCCAGCCACCAGGAAGGTCCCGGCCAGGATGGGCGCAACCTTCTGGACTCCGCCGTAGTCGGCGATTACCCGGCTGCCACGGCGGCTGACCAGGAATCCGGCAATCAAGAACAGTGCGGCGGTGGAAATCCCGTGATTGACCATGTAGAGGGTGGAGCCGGCTTGGCCTTGGCTGGTCATGGCGAAGATGCCCAGGATGATGAAGCCGAAGTGGCTGATCGAGGTGTAGGCGATCAGCCGCATGACGTCGGTCTGGCCGATCGCGAGGATCGCGCCATAGACGACGCCGATGACGGCCAGCGCAATGATGACGGGCCGGAACAGTGTTGCGGAGTCGGGGAACAACGGCAGGCAGTAGCGCAGCATCCCGAACGTGCCGACCTTGTCCATCACCGCCATCATCAACACCGCCGACGCGGGCGTGGCCTGAACGGCAGCGTCCGGCAGCCACCGATGGAACGGCCACAGCGGTGCTTTCACCGCGAAGGCGAACATGAACCCTGCGAAGAGTGCGTTGGCAACGCCGGGGTTCATCGTGAACTTCCCGGTGGCCACGGCGTCGGCGATCGCCCGGAAGTCGAACGTGCCGCCGTCGAACGCTGTGCTTCCCGAGGTCACGACGTAGAGTCCGATGACGGCGGCCAGCATGATCAACCCGCCGAACAGGTTGTACAGCAGGAACTTCACTGCGGCCTTCGGAGCCGCTCCCGCGGCGACATCGGATTGAGCTCGATCCGCGCCGCCGAAGCCGCCGATGAGGAAGTACATCGGGATCAGCATGGCTTCGAAGAACACGTAGAACAGCAGGATGTCGAGGGCGACCAGGGACATCATCACCATGCCCTCGACGGCCAGGATCAACGCGATGTAGCCGTGCGTCCCTCGTCCGGACAGCCCGGGCCGGTCGTCGGCGTCGTTCCAGCCGGCGATCAGCAGGAGCGGCACCAGTACGGCGGTGAGCACCACCAGGGCCAGCGCGATGCCGTCGATTCCGAGGATGTAGCCGGTGCCGAACGACGGGATCCACGGGTGGTTTTCGACGAACTGGAACTGCTTGCCGGCCGGATCGAATCGCACGGCCAGCAATAGCGACAGCGCCAGCACCGTCAGCGAGACCACCACACCGGCGTATTTGGCGAACTGACGCAGTGAAGCCGGGAGCGCAATGATCAACGCGCCGCCGATGACCGGGATCGCCCACAGGATCGTCAGCCAGGGGATGTTGGTCATGCCGCTCACCTCCACCCCGTCAACAGGACTGCGGCGATTACCAGCGTCGCACCGGCCAGCATGGACAGCGCATAGGAGCGGGCAAACCCGGTTTGCACCTGGCGCAACCGGTCCGAGATCCGGCCGACCATGACGGCCAGGCCCTGGGCCACGCCGTCGATGCCCTTCTCGTCAATGGCGACAAGGCCTTTCGTCAGTCCCTGGCCGGTGCGCATGAACGCCGCCTCATTGAAGGCGTCACCGTATAGGTCGTTGCGCGCCGCGACGGTCAGCGCCGACACGTCCAGTGGCGCGGTCTGGGGGACCTTGTGGTTGGCGTACTGGCGGTAGGCCACCGCGATGCCGATGGCGACGACGCCCAGCGCGGTCACGGTGATCATCCACGCCGGGATCACATGTTCGGCTTCGTGGCTGCCGACGACCGGTTCGAGCCAATGCTGCAGCGTCTTGCCGATTGCCAGCAGGGCGCCGGCTCCGACTGAGCCGATCGCCAGAATGATCATCGGTGCGGTCATCGATGCCGGCGCTTCGTGCGGGTGCGTCTCGGGGTTCCAGCGCCGCCGGCCGAAGAAGGTCAGCAGCATGACGCGGGTCATGTAGAACGCGGTGATCCCGGCGCCGAGTAGGGCAGCGCCGCCGAGCAGCCAGCCTTCGAGTCCGCCTCTGTTGAAGGCGGATTCGATGATCGCGTCCTTGGAGAAGTAGCCGGCGAACGGCGGGACGCCGATGATGGCCAGATAACCCAACCCAAAGGTGACGAACGTGATGGGCAGCAGCGTCCGCAGGCCGCCGTAACGACGCATATCGGTCTCGTCGTCCATGGCGTGCATGACCGAACCGGCACCAAGGAAGAGCCCGGCCTTGAAGAACCCGTGGGTGAGCAGATGCATGATCGCCACCGCGTACCCGGCAGGTCCGAGACCGGCGGCCAGCACCATGTAGCCGATCTGCGACATCGTCGAGGCGGCAAGGGCTTTCTTGATATCGTCCTTCGCGCAGCCGATGATCGCGCCGAACAGCAATGTGACGGCGCCGACCGTGACCACAGCGGTTTGGGCGGCAGGCGCGGCGTTGTAAATCGGACCCGAGCGGACGATCAGGTAGACGCCGGCGGTGACCATGGTGGCGGCGTGGATCAGGGCGCTGACCGGGGTGGGGCCTTCCATGGCGTCGCCGAGCCAGGATTGCAGCGGCACCTGCGCGCTCTTGCCGCAGGCTCCGAGTAGCAGCAGCAGGCCGACGACGGTCAGGGCGCCCGACGTCATCTGAGGTACCGCACCGAACACCGTACTGAAGGTGACCGAGCCAAGGCTGGCGAACAGCACCATCAATGCGATGACCAAACCCATGTCGCCGACCCGGTTCACGACGAAAGCCTTCTTCGCCGCGGTCGCCGCACTCGGTTTGTGCGACCAGAAGCCGATCAGCAGATACGACGCCAGCCCCACACCCTCCCAGCCCATGTAGAGGCCGAGGTAGTTATCGGCGAGAACCAACAGCAGCATCGCCGCGACGAACAGGTTGAGGTAAGCGAAAAATCGCCTTCGGCCGGGGTCGGTCTTCATGTAGCCGATCGAATAGATGTGGATGAGCGCGCCCACACCGGTGATCAGCAGCACGAAGCAGATCGACAGCGCATCGAGTTGCAGGCCGAAGTCCACCCGCAGCACGCCGACCGGGACCCAGGAGAAGAGGACCTCGTGCACCATGCGGTCATCGCCGGGCAGACCCAGCAGATGTGTGAACAGCACTGCACCGCAGGCGAACGCGCCGATCACCGCGGCGCAGCCCAGCAGATGACCCCACGCGTTGGTGGCTTTGCCCCCCAAGAGCAAAATGACGGCTCCGGCCAACGGCAGCGCGATGGTCAACCACACCAGTGTCTGCATATCAGTGCCGCAACAGGTGGGCGTCGTCGACGTTGGCGCTGCGCCGGGTGCGGAAGATGGTCATGATGATGGCCAGGCCGACCACCACTTCGCAGGCGGCGACCACCATCGTGAAGAAGGCCACCACCTGCCCGTCCAGCTGGCCATGCATGCGGGAGAACGTGACGAACGCGAGATTCGCGGCGTTGAGCATCAGCTCCACACACATGAACATGATGATCGCGTTGCGGCGCAATAACACTCCCGCGGCGCCGATCGTGAATAGCAACGCCGACAGATACAGGTAGTTGGCCGGGTTCATCGCTGCCCGTCTCCGTTGCCGTTGGTACGAAGGATCGTGCTGACCGAGGATTCCTCGTCGGTGCCGTCGGGGAGTCGAGCGAGTGTGTTGACGGCGTTGTGGCGGGCGTAGACCCCCGGGTTGGGCAACGGGGTGGCTCGCGCGCCGGTTTGGAAGCGTTCGATCACCAACTCGCGCTGAGTCTTTCGTCGCTCGAAGCGTTCCCGGTGGGCCAGCACCATCGCCCCGAGCGCCGCGGTGATCAGCAGTGCGCTGGTCAGTTCGAAGGCCCACAGATCACGAGTGAAGATCAGAGTCGCGAGACCCTGCACATTGCCGCCCGCGTTCGCCTGGGTCAGGCCGACGAATCCGGTGGTGGCGATATTGCCGATTCCGGCGATGAGCAGGATGCCGAAGCCCAGGCCCGCGACGATCGCGGCGACACGTTGCCCGCGAATGGTTTCCACCAGCGACTCCGAGGAGTCCACCCCCACCAGCATGAGCACGAACAGGAACAGCATCATCACCGCGCCGGTGTACACCACCACCTGTACCACGCCGAGGAACAACGCGTCCTGCGCAACGTAGACCATGGCCAGCGCGATCATCGTGGTCGCGAGGAAAATTGCCGAGTAGACCGCCTTGGGTGCGGCGACTACTCCGATCGCGCCGGCGACCGCGATCACGGCGAGGATCCAGAATGCGACGGCTTCGGGTGTCGAAGTGCGGGTGAGGGTTTCGGCGGCCAGCAGCGTGATCGTCACCGAGCCTCCTGATTTCCTGTTATGCGTCCCAGGTAGTAATCGTCGTCCGTAGTCCCGGGCGCCATCGCATGTGGTGGTGGCTGCATCCCGGGCTGAAGCGGGGCCAGCAGTTTGTCCTTGCCGTAGATGAGGTCGGAGCGGTTGTCGTCGGCCATCTCGTAAACGTTGGTCATGGTCAGCGCGCGGGTCGGGCAGGCCTCGATGCACAATCCACAGCCGATGCAGCGCAGATAGTTGATCTGGTAGACCCGCCCGTAGCGCTCGCCGGGAGAGAAGCGTTCCTCTTCGGTGTTGTCTGCGCCCTCGACGTAGATGGCATCGGCAGGGCACGCCCAGGCGCACAGCTCGCAGCCGATGCACTTTTCCAGCCCGTCGGAGTAGCGGTTTAGTTGGTGGCGGCCGTGATAGCGCGGCGCAACAGGCCCGGGTTTTTCCGGATACTCCTCGGTGATGGGGCGTTTGAACATCGTCGAAAACGTCACGCCGAAACCCTTGACCGCATCGAGGAACTTAGGCATCTGCTTTCTCCTTGCTCGGCGCCGGCGAACCGGGCATCGGAGGTATGGGGAACGCTCTGGCATCCGCGGCGGGCGTGGGTGTCGCGGAGTTGCGCCGGGAAATCCTGCGCCGCAGCGAATTCGCGGCCAGCAGAGCGAGCAGCAGGATCGCGGCCGCGATGAGGTTGACGATGATGCCGCTGTGGCCGACGGCGTGCAGAACCGCGACGATCATGATCCACAACAGCGAGACCGGGATGAGCAGCTTCCAGCCGAGCGCCATGAACTGGTCGTAGCGCAGCCTGGGCAGGGTGGCGCGCAGCCACATGAACACGAAAAGGAAGGTCCACACCTTGGCCACGAACCAGATCAGCGGCCACCAGCCGGTGTTGGCGCCGTCGATCAGACTGATCGGCCACGGAGCGTGCCAGCCGCCGAGGAACAGAGTGGTGGCCAGGGCCGAGACGGTCGTCATGTTGACGTATTCGGCGAGCATGAACATCGCGAACTTCAGTGACGAGTATTCGGTGTGAAACCCGCCCACCAGTTCGCCTTCGGCCTCGGGCAGGTCGAACGGCGCCCGGTTGGTCTCGCCGACCATCGACGTCACATACACCGCGAAGCTGGGCAGTAGCAGGAATACGTACCAGGTGTGCTCTTGGGCGGCGACGATCCCGGAGGTGGACATGGTGCCTGCGTAAAGGAACACCGCTGCGAACGACAGTGCCATGGCGATCTCGTATGAGATGACCTGCGCAGTGGACCGCAGACCACCCAGCAGCGGATAGGTAGAGCCCGAGGACCAGCCGGCCAGCACGATGCCGTACACCCCGATCGAGGTGACCGCCAGGATGTAGAGCACCGCCACCGGCAGATCGGTCAGCTGCAGCGGCGTGTGGTGGTCGAACACCGACACCACCGGGCCCATCGGGATCACCGCGAAAGCCATGATCGCCGGGATCACCGAAATCGCCGGGGCCATCAGGTAAATGGGCTTCTCCACCCCGGCCGGCGTGAGCCCCTCCTTGAGGGCCAACTTGATTCCGTCGGCCAGGGACTGCAGAATCCCGAACGGTCCAACCCGGTTGGGCCCGTACCGCATCTGCATGCGGCCTAGGATTTTTCGCTCCAGGAGGATCGCCACCAGCACCGTCAGCAGCAGGAAGGCGAAGACCGCGACCGCCTTGATCAGGATCAGCCACCACGGGTCGCGCCCGAACACGCTCAGATCAGGTGGGATCATGCGCCCGCCTCCCGCTCGATGCGGACGACGGCACCCGTGGTCACCCCGAGCTGCCGGTACACCGCGCTACCCGGCGAGTTCAGCGGCAGCCACACCACACCGTCGGCCATCTCAGTGACGGCCAGCGGCAGCGCGATATCGCCGCGTCCCGTCGACACATTGACGACATCGCCGTCGGCCGCGCCGATCCCGGCGGCCGTCGCCGGCGACAGGCGCACCACCGCCGGCCGCGCGGTACCCGCCAGATACGGTTCCCCGTCCTGTAACCGGCCATCGTCGAGCAACAGCCGCCAGCCGGCCAATACAGCCTCGCCAGAGTCCAACTGCGGCAGCTCTTTCTGCGCCACAGACGGGGGAGCGGGCCGCTGACCGTCCCACCGACCCAGCGCGGCGAGCTCGCTGCGGGCCTCCTGGGCGGTGCGGAATCCGAGGTCCACGCCCAGTTCGTCGGCGAGGATCTGCAGCACTCTAAGGTCCGGAAAGGCGTTGGAGGTCAGCGCCGGATCGAACGGCCGAACCCGGCCCTCCCAGTTCAGGAATGAACCGGCCTTCTCAGCGACGGGGGCGATCGGGAAGACCACATCGGCCAGCGCGGTGATAGCCGACTCCCGCAGTTCGAGGCTAACGACGAAGCCCGCCGATTCGATGGCCCCCAGTGCGGCGGGCGGGTCCGCCAGGTCAACGGCGTCCACGCCGCCGATCAGCAGTGCGTCGAGTTCACCACCGGCTGCGGCGATGAGGATGTCGGCAGTGTCGCGGCCCGGCTCCGCCGGAAGCTCGTCGACATGCCACGCGTTGACCAGCTGTTGGCGCGCAACGGTTTCGGTGACCGGTCGGGCCCCGGGTAGCAGGTTCGGCAGGCAACCGCTGTCCACGGCGCCGCGGTCACCGGCCCGCCGGGGGATCCAGGCCAGGCGCGCTCCGGTGCGGTCGGAGAGGTGGGTCGCCGCCGATAGCGCACCGGCACTGGTGGCCAGCCGTTCCCCCACCAGGATGATCGCTTCCGCCGGTACTTCATCGGCCAGTGCATCGAGGGCGGCCGCTTCTCGACCGGGTGCAGTCAGCACGACCTGTGCCGAGAGCTTCTCCGATCCGCGGGACACCAACGGCGCGACGGTCAGGACCCGTAGGCCGTGCTTGCGCACCGCCTTGCGCAGCCGCAGGAACACGATCGGGGACTCGTCCTCGGGCTCAAAGCCGGCCAGCACCACCATGGGTGCGGCCTCCAGGTCCGCGTAGCTGACGTCGCGGCGGCCCGCCACGTGGGCGGCGAGGAACTCCTGTTCCTCCACTGAGTGCGGGCGGGCGCGGAAGTCGATGTCGTTGGTGTCCAGGCCTATTCGCGCGAACTTGGCGTATGCGTAAGCGTCCTCGACGGTGGCCCGGCCACCTACCAGGACCCCGGCGCGTCCCGATCGCAATCCGGCCGCGGCCACCGCGATGGCTTCCGCCCAGGACGCCGAACGCAGCGCACCGTTCTCGTCGCGCACCTGGGGGGTGGTCAAGCGGTCACCGACACGGGCATAGGTGAAAGCCCAACGGCCCTTGTCGCAGTTCCATTCCTCGTTGACTTCCGGGTCGTCGCCGGCCAGCCGGCGCAGCACCACGCCGCGGCGGTGATCGGTGCGCTGTGCGCACCCCGACGCGCAGTGCTCGCAGACGCTCGGACTGGACACCAGATCGAACGGCCGGGCCCGGAACCGGTACGCGGTCCCGGTCAACGCCCCGACGGGGCAGATCTGCACCGTGTTGCCGCTGAAGTAGGAATCGAATGGCTCGCCCGTTCCGATTCCCACCTGCTGCAGGGCACCGCGTTCCAGCATCGAGATGAGGGGGTCCCCGGCGATCTGCTCGGAAAACCTGGTGCAGCGCGCACACAACACACACCGCTCCCGGTCGAGCAGCACCTGGCTGGACAGGCTGATCGGTTTGGGGAAGGTGCGCTTGATGTCTTCGAAGCGGGTCTCCGCCCTGCCGTTGGACATCGCCTGGTTTTGCAGTGGGCATTCGCCGCCCTTGTCACAGACCGGGCAGTCCAGCGGGTGGTTGATCAGCAGCAGCTCCATCACCCCGTGCTGCGCCTTGTCAGCGGCCTCGGAGGTGAATTGCGTGCGCACCACCATGCCGTCGGTCACGGTGACGGTGCAGCTGGCCATCGGCTTGCGCTGACCTTCGACCTCGACCAGGCACTGCCGGCACGCCCCGACCGGATCCAGCAGCGGATGGTCGCAGAACCGGGGGATCTGCACGCCCATCAGCTCTGCGGCCCGGATCACCAAGGTGCCCTTGGGTACGCTTACCTCGACGTCGTCGATGACGAGCGTGACCATCTCCACGGGCGGGGCCTCGTGGGCGCCGGTGCCGGTATCCGAAGTTTGCGTCATCAGGCGCCCACCCCCTTCTCCCCGCGAGCAGACGCGAACCCGCCCTTTTGGTAGGCGTTTTGGGGGGGTTTGCGTCTGCTCGCGCAAGGAACCGTCACGCTCCCACCCCTTCCGGTGCGGCCAACATCGAGGCATATGGGTCGAAGGGGCAGCTGCCGCCCAGATGTGCCTCGTACTCGGCGCGAAAATGCTTGATCGAGGACATGATCGGCGTCGCGGCGCCGTCACCCAACGCGCAGAACGATTTTCCGAAGACGGTGTCGGAGATGTCGAGCAGCTTGCCGATGTCCTCCTCGGTGCCGCGGCCGGTCTCGAGTCGGTCATAGATCTGGCTGAGCCAGTAGGTGCCCTCCCGGCAGGGCGTGCATTTGCCGCATGACTCGTGGGCGTAGAACTGGGTCCAGCGCCGCACCGCCCGCACGACACACGTCGTTTCGTCGAAGATCTGGAGTGCCTTGGTGCCCAGCATCGAACCGACCGAGGCCATGCCTTCGTAATCCAGTGGCACGTCGAGGTGTTCGGCAGTGAGCAGCGGGGTCGACGATCCGCCGGGGGTCCAGAACTTCAGCTCGTGGCCGGCTCGCACGCCGCCGGCGTACTCGAGCAATTCACGCAGCGTGATCCCCAGTGGGGCTTCGTACTGACCGGGGTTGGTGACATGTCCCGACAACGAATACAGCGTGAAGCCAGGCGATTTCTCCGAACCCATCTCCTTGAACCAGTCCACGCCGTTGAGCAGGATGGGTGGCACACTGGCGATGGATTCGACGTTGTTGACCACCGTGGGGGAGGCATACAACCCCGCGACCGCCGGAAACGGCGGACGCAGGCGGGGTTGGCCCCGCCGGCCTTCGAGCGAGTCCAGCAGTGCCGTTTCCTCACCACAGATGTAGGCACCCGCGCCGGCATGGACGATGAGGTCCAGATCGAAACCGGACCCTTGGATGTCGGCGCCGAGGTAGCCCGCCTGGTACGCCTCCGCCACCGCGGCATGCAACCGGCGCAGCACCGGCACCACCTCACCGCGCACATAGATGAAGGCGTGCCGGGCGCGGATGGCGTACGCGGCAATGATCGCACCTTCGATCAGGAAGTGCGGCGTGGTCAGCATCAGCGGAATGTCTTTGCAGGTCCCGGGTTCCGACTCATCGGCGTTGACCACAAGGTACTTCGGCTTGGCTCCGGCTCCGGTGGCATCCTGCGGGATGAACGACCATTTGGTGCCGGTCGGAAATCCCGCACCGCCGCGGCCGCGCAACCCGGACTCCTTGACCGTGGCGATCACGTCGTCGGGCTTCATGCCCAGCGCCGTTCGCAGGCCCTGGTATCCATCGTGGCGCAGATACGTTTCCAGCGTCCACGGTTCGGGCTCGTCCCAGAATCGACTGAGAACCGGCGTCAGCGGCGTGGCAGGCGTCATTGCACCTCACTATCGGGAACGGCGGGCGCCGACATGTTCAACTCGTGGGCCACCCGAAGGCCGGCCAGTGTCGCGTCGCCCGGCGCGCCACCGTCCGAGCCGTCGTCACTCGACAGGCCGGCGAGGGTTCGTGCGGTTTCCCGGAACGGGCACACCCGCGACCCACGGCTGGCCTGCGGCTGTTCGCCCGTGCGGATGCTCTCGACGAGTTGGCTTGCGCTGGTGGGAGTTTGGTTGTCGAAGAACTCCCAGTTCACCATGATGACGGGTGCGTAGTCACAGGCTGCGTTGCATTCGATGTGCTCCAAGGTGATGCGGCCGTCGCGAGTGGTGTCGCCGGCATGAATGCCGAGCTCGGTCTCCAGGGTGTCCAGGATGGCGTCACCGCCCATGACCGCGCATAGCGTGTTGGTGCACACCCCGACCAGATAGTCACCGGTGGGGGTGCGGCGGTACATCGAGTAGAACGTCGCGACGGCTGCGACCTCGGCGTCGGTGAGGCCGAGTTCTTTGGCGCAGAATGCGATTCCAGCGGTGGTGAGGTACCCGTCTTCGGCTTGCGTCAGGTGCAGCAGCGGCAGTAGTGCGGAGCGGGCCTGGGGGTAACGGGCGATGATGGTGGCCGCATCGGCCGACAGGCGCTGTGCCACATCGGTGGGGTAGGTGGCGGGCCCGCTGATGGGTGGCCCGGGCTCGTCGGGGCGGGGACCCAACACGAGGTCGATCGTCATCTATCCACACCTCCCATTACCGGGTCGATCGACGCGACGGAGGCGATGACGTCGGCGACCATACCGCCCTCGCACATCGCCGCTACCGCTTGAAGATTGGTGAAGGACGGGTCGCGGTAGTGCACCCGGTAGGGGCGGGAGCCACCGTCGGAGACCATATGCACGCCGAGCTCTCCGCGGGGGGATTCGACGGCGATGTACACCTGGCCGGCCGGCACCCGGATACCTTCGGTGACCAATTTGAAGTGGTGGATCAGCCCTTCCATGGAGGTGCCCATGATCTTGGCGATATGAGCGGGGGAGTTGCCCAGACCGTCGGGCCCGAGCTGCAGATCGGCGGGCCACGCCAGCTTCTTGTCGCTGATCATCACCGGGCCCGGCTCGAGGCGGTCAAGGCACTGAGCCGCGATCTTCAGCGACTCGTGCATTTCGCCGATCCGGATCAGATACCGGCCATAACAGTCCGCGCCGTCGTCGGTGATGACGTCGAAGTCGTAATTTTCGTAGCCGCAATACGGTTGGGTTTTGCGCAGGTCGTGCGGAAGTCCGGTGGAGCGCAACACCGGTCCGGACATGCCCAGGGCCATGCAGCCGGTCAGGTCGAGGTAGCCGACGCCCTGGGTGCGGGCCTTCCAGATGTAGTTCTCGGTCAACAGGTCTTCGAGTTCGCGCAAGCGACCCGGCAGAATTTTGAGCAGTTCACGCACCCGGTCGGGTCCGTCGTCGGGAAGGTCGGTGGCCAGCCCGCCGGGCCGGATGTAGGAGTTGTTCATCCGCAGTCCGGTGATCGCCTCGAACACCGAGAGAATCAGCTCGCGTTCGCGAAAGCCGAAGAACATCGGGGTCATCGCCCCCAACTCCATACCCCCGGTGGCCAACGCCACCAAATGGCTTGAGATGCGGTTGAGTTCCATCATCATCACTCGCACGACGCTGGCGCGGGCGGGGATGTCGTCGGTGATGTCCAGCAGCTGCTCCACGCCCAGGCAATAGGCGGTCTCGTTGAAAAATGGTGAAAGATAATCCATCCGGGTCACGAACGTGACGCCCTGAATCCAGTTGCGGTACTCCAGGTTCTTCTCGATCCCGGTGTGCAGGTAGCCGATTCCGCACCGAGCCTCGGTGACCGTCTCGCCCTCGATCTCCAGGATCAGCCGCAACACCCCGTGCGTGGAGGGATGCTGCGGACCCATGTTCACCACGATGCGCTCGCCGGCTTCGCCCTGGCGGGCGGCGGCGACGATTTCCTCCCAATCCTGGCCGCCCAGGACGATCACATTCTCATCGGTGCTCATCAGTGATACGACCTGCGCTCGTCGGGCGGGGGAATCTGGGCGCCGTGGTATTCGACCGGCACGCCGCCCAGCGGGTAGTCCTTGCGCTGCGGGTGGCCCACCCAGTCGTCGGGCATCTCGATGCGGGTCAGCCCGGGGTGACCGTCGAAGATGATGCCGAAGAAGTCGTAGGTCTCGCGCTCATGCCAGTCCACCGTCGGGTACACCGAAAACAGCGACGGCACATGCGGATCGGCGTCCGGGCACGCCACCTCGACCTGCACCCGCCGGTTGTGGGTGATCGACAGCAGCGGGTAGTACGCGTGCAACTCCCGGCCTGCGTCCTGTGGATAGTGCACACCGGAGACACCGCAACAGAATTCGAAGCGCAACCGCTCGTCATCGCGCAACGCCCTGGCGACGGTGACCAGCTGTTCGCGACGGACCTCGAGGGTCAACTGGTTACGGAAGACAACGACGCGTTCGACGGCCGCGGCGAATCCATCATCGCCCAGCACCTCGGCCAATCGGTCGACGACCTCGTCGAAATAGCCACCGTACGGCCGTGGTGTGCTGCCGGGCAGGGCAACTTCGCGGACCAGGCGCCCGTAGCCGGAGGTGTCGCCACTGCCGTCGATGCCGAACATCCCATGGCGCACACCGATGACCTCACCGGTTCCCGGGTCGCTGCGCTCCTGGTCGCTCACCGCAGCAGCCCCTTGAGTTCGAGGGTGGTTGGCGCGGCCAGTGCGGCCTTCTCGGCTGCGGCGACGGCTTCGGCGCGGTGTACCCCTAACGGCATCTCAGCGATCTTGGCGTGCAGGGCCAGAATCGCATTCAGCAACATTTCCGGGCGCGGCGGACACCCCGGCAGATAGATGTCCACCGGCACCACGTGATCGACGCCCTGAACCACCGCGTAGTTGTTGAACATGCCGCCGCTGGACGCGCACACCCCCATGGCCAGCACCCACTTCGGTTCGGCCATCTGGTCATACACCTGGCGCAAGACCGGAGCCATCTTCTGACTGACCCGACCGGCCACGATCATCAGATCGGCTTGGCGCGGTGTTGCCGAAAACCGCTCCATCCCAAACCGGGCGATGTCGAAACGGGGCGACGCCGTAGCCATCATCTCGATGGCACAACAGGCCAGCCCAAAGGTCGCCGGCCACAGCGACCCCTTGCGCACGAACCCGGCAACCTTCTCCACCGTCGACAGCAGAATGCCGCCCGGCAGCTGCTCCTCTAATCCCATTCCAGGCCGCCCCGGCGCCACACGTACCCGTACGCGACGAACACGGTGGCCATGAAGATCAGCATCTCCACCAGCGCGAAAGTCCCCAACGAATCGAACGAGACCGCCCACGGATAGAGGAACACGATCTCGATGTCGAACACGATGAACAACATCGCCGTCAGGTAGTACTTGATCGGGAACCGCTGACCGGCCGGCTCTCCGGCGACCGGTTCGATGCCGCATTCGTAGGCTTCCAGCTTGGCCCGGTTGAACCGCCGAGGCCCGATCACCAGCGCGATCACCACCGAGACCACTGCGAACGCAGCCGCGATGACACCCAACACCAGGATGGGCAGATACAAATTCATATGGCTGTGTCACTCCTCGCTTGGGCTGGAGATGTGAGCTGAGACACAGCCTACCGATCTTGAGACGTGGGTTGCCGCGTTTTCGTTAGGATGTCTTCAATAGCTGAGCGCCGCCACTCCCGATCCGGGATGGCAAGGGCGACAGCGTAATTGGCGTCTCGGTCAGCGCGCTGATGTGCGCAGCAAACCTACAACCGCTTCGCCCAGCCGCACCGGGTCGATCGGATGCGGTACGGCAGCCTCCGCACGCGACCAGTTGGCCAGCCATGCATCGTCGGCACGGCCCGTGAGCACCAGCACCGGCGGACACTCGTCGATCTCGTCCTTGAGTTGTTTGGCAATGCCCATGCCGCCGACCGGGGAGGCCTCGCCGTCGAGGATCACCAGATCGAACCCGCCGGCGTCCATCAACTGGATCACCATCGAGCCGGTGGCTACTTCGGTGTAGGTGAGATCCGGTAGTTCGGGGTGCACGCGATTGCCGAGGGCCAGGCGTACCTGCTCGCGGGTGCGGGCATTGCTGCTGTAGACCAGCAGGTGAAGGGGCTGCATACCCGGGCGAGACACGGAGCCGATGCTACTGCCGCGTCTGCGATTTCGGCGCGGAAACGTGCGCTCGGCGCACGAAAGCGCGCCGAGATCACGCCTTGGCGAACACCACGTCGGCCAGCAGCGTAGTAGTCGCCGGCATCATGCCGATCATGTTGCCGCTGACACCCCATTTCGTGCGATCGACTGCCGCCTCGGTGGTCAGCTGTACTGCGCCGTCGCCGAGCGGGGTGATCGTTGCCGCCAGTGGCAGCGGCTGGGTGACGCCGCGAATGGTGAGGGTAGCGGTGAGATCGGCGGTGTCGGTGCCGGTCGGCTTCAGTGCAGCGACCTCGACGCTGATCTCGGGATGCTTCTCGACGTCGAAGAAGTCGGCTGAGCGCAGGTGCTCGTCGCGTTTCCCGATGCCGGTCTTCACCGACGACGCGTGGATGTCGAGCCGGCCCGACACTACGCCGTTCGCACCGACCTGCCCGGTGCTGCTCACACCACCGAATGTGCCCGTGACGGTGGCCAGCCCCCAGAACGTCTTGTTTTTGAAACGCAGCGTGGACCGCTCGGGGACCAGCTGCCACGTCCCGACGGCGCCGGGGTCGTTGAGCAACGCTTGCAACGCGGACATCCGGTCTCCCTTCTTCACCTTTGAGACAGCAGCGGCGCCAGGTCGGCGGGGTCTAGGTATTCGTCGATCCGCCGGATGAGGCCGTCGCCTCCGATTTTCACCACCAGGCATACCCGCAGGGCCACTTCTTCACCGCGGGCGCTGGTGCAGTGCAGAACGTGCTGCTGCACGAAGCCGCCGTCGAACACCTGTCGGTCGAGCACTTCGTAGTGCCGGTGTGTGGTGGCGCCGACGTACCACCGGATCACCTTCAGGGCCCGCGCCTTGTCGCTGTCGCGCTCATCGCCTTGGTGCCACACGGTGACATCGTCGGACCAGAGGTCCGCTACCGCTTCGACGTCACCTTCGGTGATCGCGGCGAAAAGCCGGTCGGCGGCCTGCCGAACCTGCGTCTCGGTGGTCATTACCGTGTACCTCCGTCGGGCGAGTCATATCCAGGATGGGAAATGGCCAGCCGGTGGCGGACCAACGCGCGCAGGCAACCCACCAACTCGTCACCGCGGTCATCGAGCTCACCGGCGCGGATGGCGGCGGCCAGGGCGCTTTCGTCGGGATAGCCGAGCCGTTCGAGTGCGGCCAGAGGTTCGGCCGCGGTCTCGTCGAGCAGCTCGCGCTCGACGGTGCGCAAGACGTTGGCGGCGACGAGCGCGTGGAAGTTGACCGACCCGGTGGTGTTGGCCCGGACGTCACCCTCCAGGAATTCGGCGACGGCGGCGACGAGTTCGGCGGCGGTGGGACGCCCGTTGAGTCCGGTCATGACGCACCCTCCAGCAGGTCGAGCACATCCCATTCGGTTTCGCAGACCCGCCTCCCGATCGCGGCGAGTTCGACCGACCGGGTCTGGCCGCTCAGATGCCGTTCGGCCTGGAAACGGCAGATCACCCCCCAGCGGAGCGTGGCCAGCACCAGCCACCACCGCAGGGTCGCCCGGTCGACCATCGCGCCACCGGCGTCCTGGTAGGCCACGACGAAATCGTCGATGCTGCCCAGCCCACCGGCGGCCATGCTGGGCGGGGCACCGAAACGCCAGGCGCGAATGCAGAACCAGGCGAGGTCTTCGTAGATCTCGCCGACGTGGACGAGTTCCCAGTCCAGTACGGCCGCCAGGTCGGAGCCCTCGACAATCAGGTTGCCCATCCGGAAATCGCCGTGCACCAACCGTAGGGGAGATGGCGGCGGCCGGTGCGCGGCCAGCCACCGGAAGGACCACTCGAATGTCGCTGTGGTGTCGCCCATTTCATCAAGGCGCTGGTGCCACTGGTCCATCTGGTCCTGTTCGGCCAGGCCCGGCGCATCGATCGTGCCGCGATGAATCGCCGCCAGCGCCCGCGCGCACTGCCGCAGCAGGTTCGCCCGGCCGTCATCGTCGAGTTGTCGTTGAATCCGCCGCACAATCGTCTCCCCGGCGATCTCACCGCAGATGAGAAACGGATTACCCAGCGTCTCAAGCGAATCGGAGGCGACCAGGATGTCAGGCACCGGCGCCCCGGCCGCGGCCGCTGCGGCCTGGACGGCGGCTTCCAGTTCCATTCCGGCGTGTACATCGTCGGGCGGCCCGGTGCGCAGGATCAAGGCGCGCCGCCCAGATCCGGTCACCGCGTCGAATGCCCACGTGGTGCGGCTGGCCCCGCCGGTCAGCGCGCGCAGGTTGTCGACTTCGGTGTCGGGACCGAGCAACGGGCGCAGGACACCGGTCAGATCAGCAGACAGTGTTTCGGAGGCCACGTCAGCGAGCCGGCTTGCCGAACTTGAACATCCGTTGAGCCACCCGGCGCATCTGGATTTCCTCGGCCCCCTCGGTGATGCGGTAACGGCGGTGGTGCCGGTAGATGTGCTCGAACGGTTCGTGACGGCTGTAGCCGATGCCGCCGTGGACCTGCATGGCCCGGTCGGCCGCCTCGCACACCAGCCGGTTGGCGCGGTAGTTGGCCATCGACACCTTGTCGGACACCTCGAGGTGATGGTTGCGGTCGAGTTCGGTGGCCGCATAACGCACCAGCAGCCGCACCATCTGTGCCTCGGTCTGCAGCTCGACCAGCGGCCACTGCACCGCCTGGTTGACGGCCAACGGCTTGCCGAACGTCACCCGCTTGCCGGCGTAGTCCACCGCGCGGTCGATACAGTACTGGCCGGCGCCCAGGCTGCTTGCCGCCTGCCGAATGCGGTTCTCGTGCAGGAAGGTTTGCGCAACCTCCAGGCCGTGGTCCACTTCGCCGAGCACGGCGTCGGCGGGGATGCGCACGTCGCGCAGGACGACCTCGCCATGGTCGGTAGGCATGTTGAACGTCCACCAGTAGTAGGGCACCTCGAAGCCCTCGGCGTCGCACGGAACCAGGAACGCGGTGATCCCGCGCGCCTGACCGTCCTCGCCCGAGGTGCGGGCGAACACCAGGTCGTGGGTGGCTCGGTGGACCCCGGTGTTCCAGCGCTTGTTTCCGTTGATCACCCAGTCGTCGCCGTCGCGGACGGCGCGAGTCTCCAGCCAGGTGGCATCCGAGCCGTGGTCCGGTTCGGTCAACCCGAAGGCCATCGAGCGCTTGCCGGTCAGCATCGCCTCGATCCACTCGCTCTTCTGATCGTCGGTACCGAACCGGTCCATCATGATCACCTGGGGGAAGTTTCCGACTATCGAGGACTCATCCTGAAGATCGTTGTGCAGGCCAAGCCCTTTGTGCGCCAGATGCTCTCGGATCACCGCCATGTCGAGATTGGAGCCGTCGCGACCGCCGAACTTCGAGGGCAGCCCGTAGCGCAGCCAGCCCGCCTTGTCGGCACGCCGGCGCATCTCGTCGAGCAGATCCTCCCACTCGCGGCGCGGGATACCCCCGTTTTCGACGTCGGTGCGGGCGAACTCGCGGCGCTGGTCGAAATACTGAATGTGCTCACGTTCGAGTGGTTTGATCTCGGCCTCGATGAACCCGTCCATCTCGGCCAGCAGGGTCGTAAGGTGTTCGGGCAGAGAGAAATCCACGCTGATCTCCTATCAGTCAATATCCGTAGAGTGTTTTCTTCCAAATGGCGGACAACGTCGTGATGGCGTCGCTGTCCGAGAGACGCAGACCCAGTCCCGAACTGTCGGGGCGCAGGCACACCGTGGTGAACTGTTCGAATAGCAACGCGATCGCGAGCGCGGTGTGCTCGGGTTGCAGACCGGTCGCGTAGCCCTGCTCCTGGGCGCGCAGCACCGACGCGGCGACGATATCGATGCCGAACTGACGGAACTGGTTCTGCAGGCCGGCGAAGCGAGGCTGGGTCGCGGCGAGCTGATCGACGGCCACCATGACGCCGATACTCTGTTTGAACATGTCCCAGTAGGCGGTCACGACGGTGACGAAAAAGCGAGTGTCGTCCGCGGATTCGGGAAGGTGCAGCCGCAGGCCGGACGGAAGGACGACGTCGTGCAGGAATGAGTCTGCCAGCGCGGCCAGCAGGTCCTCTTTGTCGTCGTAGTAGCGGTAGAACACCGCGGGGGACCGGCCGGCCGCCGAGGTGATGTCGACCAAGGTGGTGCCGTGGAAGCCCCGCTCGGCGAATAATTTTCGGGCGGAGTCTTCGATGGCCTGGCGGGTCTGGCGGCCCTTGGAGCTCAGTACGCGCGGGCCGTCGCCGGCCCCGTCCGCTTTGCGCGAACGGCTGGACGGATCCATGGCTGGCCCCCGTGCTCGCTAGTGAGAAACTAAAGCTGACGTTACTTTTTGTTATGGTGCTTGGCAAGACCGCCGCGGCGCGGAATTTCCGACTTGACCTGCCCCGACGCTGTTCCTGTGAGTGCTCCTTGACACGGTTGCGTAGGCTTGTGACAGGTCAGGGAGGCTCTTGAGCAATTGGAGCTACGCAATTTCAGCCCAAGAGTCAAAGGCTTTTCGTTGTCACATGCATTGAGCGCCACATCCGGCCTAAAGCCGCACTTCGAAGACGTCCAGTCGCACTACGACCTTTCCGACGACTTCTTCCGGCTTTTCCTCGACCCGACCCAGACCTACAGCTGTGCGTACTTCGAGCGCGATGACATGACGCTGCAGGAGGCACAGCTCGCCAAGATCGATCTGTCGCTGGGCAAGCTGGGCTTGGAGCCAGGGATGACGCTGCTCGACGTCGGCTGCGGTTGGGGCGCCACCATGCGCCGAGCGATCGAGAAGTATGACGTCAATGTCATCGGGCTGACCCTGAGCCGCAATCAGCAGGCTCATGCAGACCAGGCCTTCGCCGCGATGGACACGAAGCGCAGCCGCCGCGTCCTGCTGCAGGGCTGGGAGCAGTTCAACGAACCAGTGGATCGGATCGTGTCGATCGGCGCTTTCGAACACTTCGGGGCAGACCGCTACAACGCGTTCTTCGATTTCGCCTATGGCGTGCTGCCCGACGACGGTGTGATGATGCTGCACTCCATCATGCAAATCCCGCGGGCCGAGATGGAGGCGCGGGGGCTGCCCATCACGATGAGCCTGTTGCGGTTCTTCAAATTCATCTCGGTCGAGATCTTCCCCGGCGGTCGTCTGCCGACACGTGAGCTCGTTGGTGAGCTGTCCGGGAAGGTCGGCTTCACCACCGAGCGCATCCAATCTCTGGAACAGCACTATGCCAAGACCCTGGACCTCTGGGCGGTCGCACTCGAGTCACGCCGGGATGAGGCGATCGCGATCCAGTCGGAAGAGGTCTACGACCGCTACATGAAGTACCTGACGGGGTGCGCGGACCTGTTCCGCAACCGCTACACCGACGTCTGTCAGTTCACGCTGAAAAAGTAGGGTCGGCGATCAGCTCATCACTGGGCGGCTCGCCACTTGTCCAACGCTCGGCGCTCACGTTTGGTCGGTCGGCCCGCGCCACGATCGCGGGCTGCCACCGGCACGACCGGCACTGAGGGCGGCTTCGGCGTGCGGTCCCGGTAGCAGGTGACGGCGTCGGTTGCGCCTACCCGCTTTGCGATCACCCGCGTGACCTCGACGATTCGGGTCGTGTCACCCAACCGCGCGCGCACTTCGTCACCGGGTGACACCACCGTCGAGGGCTTGGCCAACCGGTCGTTGACCCGTACGTGCCCACCTCGGCAGGCCGCGGCGGCATCCGGCCGCGTCTTGGTCAGCCGGACCGCCCATAACCACCGATCCACCCGCGTCGACTCCATACAAAGTCAATTCAGTTCAAGATCCGGTCGCCGGCGCGCAAAAGCGCGCTGGGCAGATCGTGACCGACTACCGATTTCGCCACGGCCGCCGCGCTGATCGCGGCCGGAAGGTCGACGTCGACGCCAATTCCGCTGTCGCGCAACAGATAAGCGAGGTCCTCGGTGGCGATATTGCCGCTGGCTCCGGGCGCGAAGGGGCAACCGCCCAGGCCGCCGACCGACGAATCAAGCCGTGTCACACCGGCGGCGACCGCCGCGTAGGCGCTGGCCAACCCGGCGCCGCGGGTGTTGTGGAAGTGCGCGCCCAGTGGCCGGTCGCCGATGCGTGGTTTGACCTGAGTCATCAGTGCGGTGACGCGTCCCGGCGTCGTGGTGCCGATCGTGTCGGCGATGGCCAGTCGGTCTGCACCGAATCCGCATGCGGCGTCGACGATGTCGAGTACACGCTGCGCCGGGGTGGGCCCGTCGAACGGGCAGTCCCACGCGGTGGCGATGATGACCTCGACGCTCACACCGGAGTCGTGGGCGATCGCGACGATGTCGGCGATCTGCGTGGTGGCCTCTGCGCTGCTGCGCCCGACGTTGGCGTGGCTGTGGGCGTCGGCGGCAGACACCACGTACTCGACCGACCGCAGACCGGCCGCGATCGCACGCTTGGCGCCGTTCGGGCTTGCCACCAGCGCAGAGAACTCGATATCGGGATAGTCGCCCAGGTGGGCCGCGAATTCCGGCGCGTCGGCCAGTGCGGGCACCTTCGACGGTGAGACGAAGGCCGTCGCCTCGACCTCGCGGACTCCGGTGGCGGCGATCGCCGCGAGCAGTTCGAGCTTGGCGGACAACGGAATCGGGTCTTCGATCTGCAGACCGTCGCGCAGCGCGACCTCGCGGATCGTGACGTGTCGGGGTAGGTCGCTCATAACACTCCCTGGGACTCCAGGTCGGCGATCTCCTCGGACTGCAGACCCAGAAGTTCACCGTACACCTCGCCGTTGTGCTGCCCGGGCCGCGACGATCCGGCCGACCGGATGGTGCCGGGGGACTCCGACAGCACCGGCACCACGCCCGGCCCTTTGACATTGCGGCCGATGCGCTCATCCCAGTGATCGGCGATCATGCCGCGCGACAGCAGTTGTGGATCGGTGACGACGTCGGCGACAGTGTTGATCGGACCACTGATCACGCCCGCCGCGCTGAGGGTCTCGATGATGTCGGTGGGCTGACGGGCCGCGGCCCAGTCGCCGATGATCTTGTCGATCTCGTCTTGATTGCGGCCGCGGGCAACATGATTGACAAACCGGTCGTCATCGGCAAGCTCGGGCTGCCCCATCGCCGCGCACAAGCGGCGGAAGACGGTGTCCTGGTTGGCGGCGATCACCACCCAACTGCCGTCGGCGCTGCGGTAGATGTTCGACGGGGCGATTCCTTCCAGCCGGGTGCCCGACGGCCCACGGACGACACCGCCGATGTCGTAGTCGGGGATCGTCGACTCCTGCACCGCCAGACAGGATTCGGTCAGCGCCGCGTCGACGATCTGCCCCTCACCGGTCACCGTGCGCCGATACAACGCCGCCAACGCGCCCTGCGCGGCGAACATGCCGGCCAGGCTGTCGCCGAGGGACAGCGCCAACCGCGGCGGCGGTCCGCCGGGAAAGCCGTTCATATGGCGCAAGCCGCTGGCGGCTTCGGCCACCGAGGCGTAACCGGCCTTCTTCGCCTCCGGCCCGGTCTGCCCGTAGCCGGACACCCGAACCAGGATGATGCCCCGATTGCGTTCGCGCAGAACGTCGTAGCCGAGTCCCCATTTCTCCAGCGTTCCAGGCCGGAAGTTCTCGACGATGATGTCCGACTTGTCGACCAGGTCAAGGAAGAGGTCGCGGCCGCGCGGTTCCCGCAGGTTGAGGGTGACGGCCTTTTTGTTGCGGGCGTGCACCGTCCAGAAGAAGTGGTGGCCGTCCAGTTCGGCCTGCCCCCAGGTCCGCAACGGGTCGGGAGCTCCCGGCGGCTCCACCTTGATCACCTCGGCGCCCATGTCGCCGAGCAGCCGACCGGCGAACGGCCCCGAGATCAGCGTGCCGACCTCGATGACGCGGATGCCGTCCAAAGGACCTGTGGTCACAATGCGCCCCTCTCCACCGCGAGCAGACGCCAACTCCCCTGAAATTGGCGGAAAAGGGGGGTTTTCGCGTCTGCTCGCGCCATTAGTCGGCCTTCGCGAAGTCGTGCCGGACCAGCCAGTCGGTGACGATCCCGACAGCCTGGTGCAGGGTCTCACGCTGATCGGGTCCGGAGTAGTAGTGGTTGGCCCCGGGGATCTCGTGCATCTCCTTGTCGGGATGCCCGATCGCCGCGTACAGCCGGCGGGTGTGACTTGGCGTGCAGGCGTCGTCGGCAAGGTTGCCGATCACCAGTGCCGGCACGGCGATGTCGGGACCGGCCTTCACGGCGTCACCATTGGCGTCGTCATAGCTCCACTGTGACAGCCAGCTGCGCAGGGTGCAGAACCGCGCCAGCCCGACCGGGCTCATGTTGACCACCTGCGGGTCACCCAGGTAACACGTGCCCGGTGCGCGTTCGTTGGGGTCGACGGCTGGGTCGAGCCAGCGCGGGTCGGCCATGGTGCCGTGCACGACGAAACAGAATTCGTCATCGGGCCGGCCCTCGGCTTTGAGTTCAGCCAGTTTCGCTTTGACCCACTTGGTGATTCGCCGGTTACGAGCGATCTGCGCTTCGTGATAGCGCTGCAGGAACTTCTGCGTGTACGGCGGCTGGTTGGGGTTGTCCGGGTTGTACAGGTCGAGTTCCGGATCCCGCTTGGTCGGATCGTTCTCGTCGAGGATGGAGGCGTCCATCCACTCCGTCATCGTGCCGTGCCTACTGATGTGCGCGGCCAGCAGCATGATGCCGTCAGCGGGCAGCAAGCCCAGCTTGGTCAGGTCCGGGCCGTCGCCGGACGGGCTCGCCGTGATCGTCGGGTTCTGGGCCTGCTGCTGATAGAACACCGACAGCGACCCGCCGCCACTCCACCCGGCCAGGACGACCTTGGCGTAGCCCAGTCGACCCTTGGCGTCTTTGATGCATTCGCCGAGATCCTCGACCACCTTCTCCATCAGCAGCCCGGAGTCGGTGCCGCGAAATCGGCTGTTGCAGTAGATGACGTGATGCCCTGCCCGCGCCAGCGCGTTGATCATCGGCAGGTAGGCACCGCCGCCGATCGGGTGCATGAACACCAGCACGGTGTCCGATGGCGTGGTGGGCTTCAGCAGGTAACTTTCCAGCACAACCAGTTCGGCCACACCGCCGTAGACGTCGCGGACAGCCGAAGTGTTCTGGTAAGCAATGAGATACGGGATGCGCTCGTAGGCGCGCTTGACCGGGGTAACCATCAGTGCTGCTCCAGATCGTTGGCCAATACTTCGGGCGACGGGACCAATCGCCGGCGGGTGTCGATCGCGATGACCTTCCAGTCGACCCGGTCGAAGTCGTCGAACTTTCGCCGCGCGCGCTCGCGGGCCTTCTCCGGCGCCCCGTGGTGCACACCCTGCGGGGCGTGACTGATCAGCCCCGGCGGCATCGGGATGCCGTAGAGCGAGCCGCCGTGGAAGAAGGCGATCTCGTCGAAGTCGACGTTGCGGTGATACCAGGGCGTGCGCTCGGTGCCGGGCACCGATTCGGCCGGCTTCGGCAGGAAGTTGCAGACGTAGACGCCCGTCGCCTCCATGAACAGGTGAACCATCGGCGGCAGGTGCACGCTGTCGGAGGTGACCACGTTGTAGTCGTCGATATTGAAGGTGAAGGCGTAGTTGTCACCGCGCCAGCCTTCGACGTCGATCGGGTTGTGCGGATATCGCAGGGTCGTGGTCTCGACGCCGTCGATCGGGCGGTGGTAGAGCCGTACCTCGTACTCGCCGCCGGTGTGTGGGCCGTCGCCGTCGTCGATGGGCGCCGGGTCGGGTACGACGGCCTGAGACGGGTCGAAGGGCCAGTGCCGCCCCAGGGGGCCCGCAGGCGGCACCCGGAACTCATCGGTGGCCTCGATGACCAGCCAGGTGCTTTCCCCTGAACCGGGCAGCTGGCGCCACGTACAGGCCTTCGGGATGTAGATCCAGTCCCCGGTTCGGTAGGAGAGTGGTCCGAACTCGGTTTCCAGGCTTCCGGAGCCCTGGTGGACGAAGCACAGTAGGTCACCGTCGACGTAGCGCACATAGAACGGCATGGCCGCCTCGCGCCGGCTCAGCGAGATGCGGCAGTCGTCGTTGGTGAACAGCAGCAGCGGAGCGCCGGCGGGATCGGTCAAATCGCCCGGTTTGAGCTCACTGGAGAGCACATCGAGCGGTCGCAACGGGCCGCTGGCGCGAAATGTGGTGGGATCGTTACGGCGGTAGAGGTTGGCGGTGCGGCCGGTGAATCCGCCCCTGCCCAACTCGTCGTCCTTGAGGCCGTTGAGATCGGCGTGAATGCGCCGGGGCGTCGTGCCTTTGCGCAGGTGAGTGAAGGATTCCATGGGCTCTCCCTGGTTTCGGCGTCGAGGGCGCGCGGGCGAAAACTAAAAGTGACATTAGTTTTCCTTTGACCGGCTGACAAGCCCCAACCAACGGCTGGGTAACGTGGCGGACTTTCACAGGTTTACGGCGACGTGTTTTACTCAACTCTGCAATCCGAGAACCGGGGTAATAGAAAGCTGGGGTGGATTTGTGAAGTCCTTGTTTGACAAGGTGCGCGGCTGGCCGCGTCGATTGGCAGTCGCGGCGGTTGCGGCGGCGGCCCTTCCTGGCCTGATCGGCCTGGTCGGTGAATCGGCAACGGCGAGCGCGTTCTCCCGTCCGGGGCTCCCGGTGGAATACCTGATGGTTCCGTCGCCCTCGATGGGTCACGACATCAAGATCCAGTTCCAGAGTGGCGGCCCGAACTCTCCTGCGGTCTACCTGCTCGACGGGCTGCGTGCGCAGGACGACTTCAACGGCTGGGACATCAACACCCAGGCGTTCGAGTGGTACTACCAGTCCGGTCTGTCGATCGTCATGCCCGTTGGTGGGCAGTCCAGCTTCTACGCCGACTGGTACTCGCCGGCGTGCAGCAAGACCGGTTGCCAGACGTACAAGTGGGAGACCTTCCTGACGCAGGAGCTTCCGCAGTGGCTCGCGGCAAACCGTCAGGTCAAGTCGACCGGTAGCGCCGCCGTCGGCCTGTCGATGGCCGGCTCGGCGTCGCTGATCCTGTCGGTCTACCACCCGCAGCAGTTCGTTTATGCGGCGTCGATGTCGGGCTTCCTGAACCCGTCTGAGGGTTCGTGGCCGTTCCTGATCAACCTGTCGATGGGCGACGCCGGTGGCTTCAAGGCCAACGACATGTGGGGCCCGACGCAGGACCCGAACAGCGGCTGGAAGCGCAACGACCCGATGGTGCAGATCCCCGCGATCGTGGCCAACGGCACCCGTATCTGGATCTACTGCGGTAACGGCAAGCCCAACGAGCTGGGCGGCGGCGACCTGCCGGCCACCTTCCTCGAAGGCTTGACCATCCGCACCAACGTCACCTTCCGCGACAACTACCTGGCGGCGGGCGGCACGAACGGTGTGTTCAACTTCCCCGACAACGGCACCCACAACTGGGCCTACTGGGGTCGCGAGCTTCAGGCGATGAAGCCCGACCTGCAGAAGACCCTGGGCGCTGCGTGACGCGGTAGTAATTCAACAAAGCGGGCCATCGGTGAAAACCGATGGCCCGCTTTGTCGTTGAGGTCAGAAGCTGTCGGCGACCCGCACCACCGCACGGCCGGAGTACTTGCCGGCCCGCACCTGGTCGATGACGGCGATGACGTCCTTGACGTCGACCTCGTGGGTGACGTCCTCGAGGTGCCGTGGCTTCAGCTCGCCGCCCAGGCGCTCCCAGAGCGCGCGGCGCGGGCCGATGGGCAACTGCACCGAGTCGATGCCCAGCAGTGAGACCCCGCGCAGGATGAACGGCATCACCGTCGTGTTGAGCGCCGGGCCACCGGTGAGGCCGCTGGCTGCCACGGCGCCGCCGTATTCCAGTGTGCTGATGACGTCGGCCAGGGTGGCCCCGCCGACACAGTCGACCGCACCGGCCCAGCGCGACCTGCCCAGCGCGCGGGGTTTGGCGTCGGGGTCCTCGGGCAGGCGGCCGATGACCTCCGCGGCGCCGAGCGCCTTGAGATACTCGGCCGCCTCGGCCTTTCCGGTGGAGGCAACCACGTGATACCCGGCCGCCGCGAGGATGTCCACGCTCACCGAGCCGACACCGCCGGTCGCGCCGGTGACGACGATCGGTCCGTCCTGGGGTGTGATGCCGTGCGAGATCAGAGCTTCGACGCTCAACGCGGCGGTGAAGCCCGCCGTTCCGATCGCCGCGCCTTCCCGCGGTGTCAGCGGACCCAATGCGACAACCTGGTCGGCGGGCAACCGGACATACTCGGCGTAGCCGCCGTGGTGGCCGGTACCGATCGCATAGCCGTGTGCCAGCACCTGGTCACCGACGGCGAAGTCGGGGGAGCCCGACTCCACGACCTCACCGGTGAGGTCGATACCGGGCACGATCGGATAGTCCCGGACCACCCCGCCCCGCTGGGTGAGCGCGAGTGCGTCCTTGTAGTTGACGCTGGAATAGGCGACCCGGATCGTGATGTCACCGGGCGGGAGTTCGGAGGCGGCCAGCGTCTCGACGGACGCGGTGATCCGATCGCCGTCCTGGCGGGCCAGCAGTGCCTTGTAGGAATCCATAGCCAAGACGGTAGCGTCCAGGACCGGACTACCCGCGGGTCGCCTCGTAGCCGGCGGTGAACCACCGGACCGTGCGCTCGATGGTGGGCAGGATGTCCGTGATGGCGATCTCGCCGGCGGCGAAGCGTCCGGACAAGCCGAATACCAAGGTGGCCAACACGGTATCGAGATCGGCGACGAAGTCCTCGTCGACGCCGTCGAGTACCTCCATCGCGGCCGGGATGACGTTGTCGAGCCCGCGGTGCAGCAGGAGCTCGCGTCCGGTGGCCGACCGCGATCGGTAGTAGGCCTTGAGCATCTCGGGATGCCGCTCCCAGGGCTCGAAGATCGTGCCCAGCACGCGCATCATCCCGTCGTAAACCGAGTCGGCAGGATCGTGGTGCTGACGGGTCAGGCCGGCGTAGCGGTACTCATCCATCCACGACTCGAGCGCGGCCAAGATCAGATGGTCGCGGGTGGGGTAGCGCTTGTAGATCGTGGCAAGCGACGTGTGCGAGCGTCGCGCGACCTCGCGCAACTGCACCGCGTCGTAACCCTCGGTCTCGAGAATCTCGACGACGATGTCGATGATCCGGTCGTGACTGCCGACCACCTTCTCAGCCCTGTCCACGAAAACCCTTGCCAGTTGGCGAGTAACCTGGTTACCGTACCGCAGTAACACGGTTACTGAGTGGAGGCGGGATAGATGGGATCTTTGGACGGCAAGGTTGCTTTCATCACCGGTGTTGCCCGGGGGCAAGGACGCAGCCACGCGATTCGGCTGGCCGCCGAGGGTGCCAACATCATCGGTGTCGACATCTGCGCCGATATCGCCTCCAACGGCTACCCGATGGCCAGCCGCGCCGAGCTCGACGAAACCATCGAGCTGGTGGAAGCCAAGGGCGGCAAGATGATTGCCGCGGTGGCCGATGTCCGCGACTTCCACACCTTGAGAGCCGCGCTGGACGGCGGCGTCGAGCAGTTCGGCCGCCTCGACATCGTCTGTGCCAACGCCGGTATCGCCAGCATGGCGTTTCGCGAGCTGACGATCGACGAAGAGCTCGAGCAGTGGACCGATGTGCTCAACGTGAACCTGGTCGGTGCATTTCACACCGCCAAGGCGGCGATCCCGCATCTGATCGCCGGACAGCGGGGCGGGTCGATCGTGTTCACCAGTTCGACGGCCGGACTGCGCGGTTTCGGCGGACTGCAAGGCGGTGGGCTCGGTTATGCGGCCTCCAAGCACGGGCTCGTCGGCCTGATGCGCACACTGTCCAATGCGCTTGCACCGCAGAGCATCCGGGTCAACACGGTGCATCCGACGGCGGTGCGCACCATGATGGCCGTCAATCCCGCGATGACGGCCTTTCTGGAGAATTACCCCGACGGTGGCCCGCATCTACAAAATCCGATGCCGGTGGAACTCCTCGAACCCGAGGACATCAGCGCGGCGATCGCCTATCTGGTCAGCGATGAGGCCAAGTACGTCACCGGGGTGACCTTCCCCGTCGACGCCGGCTTCACCAACAAACTCTAGGAACATCGTGACATCCACAACTGGACGGGTCGCCGGTAAGCGCGTCCTGGTCACCGGGGCCGCCCGCGGAATGGGCCGCAGCCACGCGGTGCGGCTGGCCGAAGAAGGCGCCGACCTGATTCTGGTGGACATCTGCGAATCATTGCCGGAGGTGGAGTATCCGCTGGCGACCCGCGAGGAACTGGCGGAGACCGCCGCACTGGTCGAGGCGCACAACCGCCGCGCGGTGAGCCACGTCGTCGATGTTCGCGACGCCGCGGCGCTGGCCGCTGCGGTCGACGACGGTGTGGCGCAACTCGGTGGGCTCGATGCGGCGGTGTCCAACGCGGGCGTGCTCACGGTGGGAGCCTGGGATGCCACCACCCCGCAACAATGGCGAACGGTATTGGACGTCAACCTCATCGGCACCTGGAACACCTGTGCCGCAGCACTACCGCACCTGGTCACCCATGGTGGCAGCTTGGTCAACATCAGTTCGGCGGCCGGGCTGAAGGGGACGCCGTTGCACCTGCCGTACACGGCGGCCAAGCACGGTGTCGTCGGGCTGAGTCGCGCGCTGGCCAATGAGCTTGCCGCGGTGAGTGTTCGGGTCAACACTGTGCATCCGACCGGCGTCGAGACCGGTATGCGGCCAGAGTCGCTCCACCAAGTTCTCGGCGAAGGGCGGCCTGACCTGGTTCCGATCTTCCTGAATGCGCTGCCCGTGGTGATGGTCGAAGCGATCGATATCAGCAATGCGGTGCTCTACCTGGTCTCCGACGAATCCCGGTACGTGACGGGGACCGAGCTCAAAGTCGATGCTGGTGTGACGATTCGATGATCGACACCGATCGACGCGAACGTGGCCGGCGGGCCTTTGCCGAAGTGATGACTTTCGCTGCGCCGCAGGATGACACGCCTGCAGCTGCCGGGCTGATCGATTTCGTCTACGGGGAGGTCTGGTCACGCCCTGTGTTGAGCCGCCGCGACCGGCGGTTTGTCACGCTGGCGTGTGTGGCCGCGGCCGATGCCGACGCCCCGTTGCGTGACCACGTTTATGCCGCACTCAACAGCGACGATGTGTCGATCACCGAGATGCGGGAAGCGGTATTGCATTTCGCGGTATATGCCGGCTGGCCCAAAGCGTCATGGTTCAACATGGTGGTCGACGAGCAGTGGGAGCGCATCCACCGTGACCGCGGTCAGACTCCGCCACCACCAGACCCACTACTTCCGTTGACAACCCCCAGCGATCCCGAGATCCGGCTGCAGGTCGGCGAGCAATCCTTCAAGGAGATCAACTGCATTCCATTCGCACCGGTTCGCGACAACCCATACTCCGGTGGGGGAATCTTGAACTTCGTCTTCGGTGAGATGTGGCTGCGTCCGGGCCTCGGCATGAAGGAACGTCGGCTGATCACGGTGGCATGTGTGGCCTTCCAGGATGCGGTGATACCGATCATCAGCCACGTGTATGCCGCACTGAAGAGTCGCGACGTCTCGTTCGACGAAATGGACGAACTGGCACTGCACTTCGCCGCCTACTACGGCTGGCCCAAGGCGTCACATCTCAACCAGGCCATCCACGATCAGAAGCAGCGCGTCCTCGACGAGTGGCGCAGCGACGACAGTCCTTGACACTGCGCAGGCGGCCTACCACAGTTTTGATCGATCGATCAACTTTGGGAAGACGAGGACATCCCGGCGCCCACGCCGGATGACCTGGCCGAGACCGCCGAGGTCGATGTCCGCGACTACGCCGCCGTCAAGGCCGCTGTCGACAGCGGCGTCGAACAACTAGGCAGGCCGGACGTCATTGTGGCCAACGCCGGTATCGGAAACGGCGGTCAGACGCTCGATCACACCAACGAAGCGGACTGGAACGACATGATCGACGTCAACCTGTCCGGCGTATGGAAGAGCGTGAAAGCAGCTGTCCCGCATATGATCTCTGGAAGACGCGGCGGTTCGATCATTCTCACGAGTTCAGTCGGCGGCCTCAAGGCCTACCCGCACACCGGTCATTACATCGCCGCCAAATGGCGGTGGTGGCTCAGATGCTGCACGTGCTGCCGATCGGCTGGGTGGAGCCGGTCGGCATCAGTAATGCGGTGCTGTTCTTGGCTTCTGACGAGTCCCGCTTCGTGACCGGCCTACCGATGACGGTCGACGGCGGAAGCATGCTCAAGTAGCCTGCGCCTCTTTGGTGGAGGCGACCCGGTTCAGGAAGCGGTCCACCAGTTCGCGTAGCTCCTCGTGACCCTCCGTCATCCCGATCGCGTTCTCATTGCACAGGCTGCGTGCGGTCTGTGCAACGAGCATCGAGATCGCGACGGGGGGGAACTCCGTGAGGTCGAAGCCACGCGCGCGTAAAGCGACTGTCGCAGCCGCGGTTTCGATATCGCGGACGCGTTCGGCGTAGGACTTGAGTTCCGCGCTGATGACCTTCCGATGGTTGGCCAGCGCGACGAACTCCGCGTACAGACCGGTCCAGCGCGGGTCGGTGTTGATGGACCATAGCGTGCGTAACGGTTCGTCGGCGGTGATCGCCTGGCGCATCCTCGCCAGCGAGGCTTCCGAACCCGCTTGCAGCACGGCGACGAACAGGTCGTCCATCGTCGGAAAGTAGTAATACACCAGCGCCGATCTGACGCCAGCGCACGCTGCCACGCGCCGGGACGTGGCTGCGGCGTACCCCTCCTCGCGCATGATTTGAGCGGTCGCCTCCATCAGGCGTTCGCGCGCACCGGCGTCTTTGTCTTTGCTTTTCGGTGGCGCCGCCATAGCGGCCATCCTCTCAGGAGTGTTCCTCGGTTGGCTAGACGGCCCATTCGCGCGGCCCTTGACCGGCGATTTCCAGCCATGGTAAGTAATGTCTTGAAAAAGTTGATCGATCGATCAAAAAATGCATCAGGATTCGGGGAGGGCGCGATGACCGCGGCTCGGTGGCGCGTGCAGGTAGACCGTCATCTGTGCGAGGGGCATGCGCTGTGTGTCGAGCTGGCCGCCGAAGCCTTCGACGTCGATTCCAGCGATTTGGCCAGTTGCCTCGACTCACCCGCCGACGAGCTGCACGAGCAGGTCGAGGCCGCGGTGGCCGCGTGTCCTCGCCAGGCCATCCGCATCGTGAAAGGCAGCCAAGAATGACCGATTTCGCCTCTGTGGACTACTTCTCCGACCAGGACATCACCCAGGACCCGTACGAGTACCTGGACTACATCCGTATGCAGAACCCGGTCTTTCGCGAACCCAACTACGGAGTCGTGGCCGTCACCGGATACGACGAGGTGGTCGCGGCATTCAAGGACTACGAGACGTTCTCGGCGGTGAATGCCATCGGCGGACCATTCCCGCCGTTGCCGTTCGAGCCCGAGGGCGATGACATCTCCGCCCAGATCGACGCGCACCGTCACCTGTTCCCCATCAACGAGATGATGGTGGTGATGGATCCTCCGGAGCACACCCGGGCCCGCTCGCTGCTCAGCCGGCTGCTCACACCTGCGCGACTGAAGGAGAACGAAGACTTCATGTGGGAGCTGGCCGATCGCCAGCTCGACGAATTCATCGGCAACGGGAAGTGCGAGCTGCTGGCCGAGTACGGCAAGCCCTTCGCCACACTGGTGATCGCCGACCTGCTGGGGGTGCCGGACGATGACCGTGCGGAGTTCCGGGCCAGCCTCGGGGCGGCCAAAGAGCCCGGAAGTGCGGTTGGCGCACTGGATCACACACCCGTCGCGGTCAACCCGCTGGAGTGGCTGGACGGGAGGTTCACCGGCTACATCAACGAGCGTCGCACCCAGCCTCGCGAGGATGTGCTGAATTCCCTTGCCGCGGCGACATACCCCGATGGCACGACGCCGGATGTCGTCGACGTCGTCCGCGCTGCGACGTTCCTGTTCGCCGCCGGGCAGGAGACCGTCGTCAAGCTGCTCAGCGCGTCGACGCGGGTGCTGGCCGAGCGCCGCGACCTGCAGGACAAGTTGCGCGCTGACCGCAGTCTGATCGGCAACTTCATCGAGGAATCGCTGCGCATCGAGAGTCCCACCAAAGTCGACTTCCGGCTGGCCCGCAAGACCACCAGCCTCGGCGGCGTGGACATCAAGGCCGGCACCGTGCTGATGCTCTGCCTGGGTGCGGCCAACCGCGATCCACGCAAGTTCGAGGATCCCAACGAATTCCATCTCGACCGCAAGAACGTCCGCGAGCACATCACGTTCGGGCGCGGTATTCACACCTGCGCCGGCGCGCCGCTGGCCCGCGTCGAAGCCAAGGTCACGCTGAATCGCTTCCTGGACCGTATGTCCGACATCGCGATCGACGAGACACAGCACGGGACCGCCGGCGGCCGTCGCTACAGCTACGAGCCGACGTTCCTGCTGCGCGGCCTGAGCGAACTGCACCTCACCTTTGCGCCCGTAGCCTGACCATTGTGTTCACCGTTGCGGCCTGCTTAACTTGGACAGGTGTCCAGACAGTGGTCGGATCAGGCTGAGGGCGGCGTCCACCGAGTGACGTGCCCGCTGTGCGAGGCCATGTGCGGGCTTCGGGTCACGGTCGACGGCGACCGGGTTACCGACATCCGCGGCAACACCGACGACGTGTGGTCGGCCGGGCATATCTGCCCCAAAGGCACAGTTCTCGGGCAACTACACGACGACCCCGACCGCCTGCGATCACCGATGATCAAGCAGCCCAACGGCACTCACGTCGCCGTCTCGTGGGATGAGGCATTCGCCGAAGCGGAGCGGGTGCTGCGGCCGGTACTGATGAGCGATGGCGCCCGGGCGGTCACGGTGTACGTCGGCAACCCGGTGGCACACAATCTGGGACTGAGTTCCTATATTGGCGCCCTGGTCGGTATGGGTGCGGCGGCCGGTATGGGTGCGTACTACTCGCCGGGCACGGTCGACCAGTGGCCGCTCAATGTCGTCAGCACCTTGCTGTTCGGTGGCATGTGGAACGCGCCGATCCCGGACTTGGCCCGCACCGATCATCTCGTCGTGATCGGTGCCAACCCGGCGGCCTCGCAGGGATCGATGCTGTCCGCGCCCGACGTCACGGGTCATCTCGCCGCGATCCGCAAGCGCGGCGGCCAGGTGGTGGTCATCGACCCTCGCCGCACCGAGACCGCCCGGCGCGCCACCGAGTGGGTGCCGATCCGGCCGGGCACCGACGCGTTGGTGTTGTTCGCAATGCTGAGGACCCTGGCTGCCGACGGGCTACTGCGTGCCCATCCGCACCTCGACGGCCGCGTCCAGGGGCTCGACGAGGTGATCGCCCTGGCCGAACCATTCACCCCGGAGGCCGTCGAAGGGCCCAGCGGCATCCCGGCCGCAACGATCCGCAGGCTCGCGCACGGCCTAGCCTCGGCGTCGAATCCCGTGCTGTACAGCCGAATCGGCGCCTGTACCCAAGAGTTCGGCACTCTGGCCACCTGGTTGGTGTTCGTGTTGAACACCGCGCTGGGCGCAGTCGACCGGCGCGGGGGAGCGGTGTTTCCCACCCCGGCGGTGTACTCGCCGATGTTCATGAAGCCGCCGGATCAGCCCGGCCCGCGCTGGGAGTTCGGCCGCTTCACGTCGCGCGTGCGCGGGGTCGGAGAGGTGCTTGGCCAATTCCCGGTCAGCTGCCTGGCCGAGGAGATCCTGACTCCCGGTGAGGGACGCATCCGCGCGATGATCTCGGTTGCGGGCAATCCGGCGATCTCGGCGCCGGCGGCGGGCCGACTCGACGAGGCGTTGGCATCATTGGATGCTTTGATCTGCGTGGATAATTGGCTCAATGAGACCACCCGGCACGCCGACGTCATCTTCCCCGGTCTCTCGCCGCTCGAACGCCCACACGCCGACGACCTGTACTGGATCTACGCCATCGCCTCCTGCTTGAAGTGGTCGGAGCCGCTCTTCGCGGCGGACCCGGCACGTCCGACCGAATGGGAAGTGCTCCTTCGTCTTTCGGGCGCCCTGCTGGGCACGCCGGTGCCGGATGTCGACGTCACCGCGATGGACGACCTGTACACCGGCGGCCTTGTGGCCACCATGTGCGCGCAGTCGGGAACTCCACTGACCGGACGCGACCCCAACGAGGTGATGGATCGGCTCAAAGGTCAAGGGCCGGAGCGCATCTACGACCTCTACGTCCGCCTCGGCCCCTGGGGAGATGGCCTTGGCGCGAACCCGAACGGCCTTACGCTCGACGAGGTCCGCAAGCACCCCGACGGGATGCGGCTCGCAGAACTGGAAGGCGGCCGACTGGATTCGGTGGTCACCACGCCGTCGGGGGCCATCGAGCTGGTGCACGATCTGTTCCTCGATGACGTGCCTCGGCTGCGCTGGCGTCTGGATCGGCGTGAAGATTCCATGCTGCTGACGAGTCGGCGACACCTGCGGTCGAACAACTCGTGGCTGCACAATGTGCCGTCGTTGATGCGTGGGCGGGACCGCTGCACGCTGCTGATCCATCCCGGCGATGCGCTGCGGATCGGAGTGGGGGACGGCGAGCTGGCCGAAGTCAGCACCTCGGAGGGAAAAGTGGCTGTGCCCGTTGAGGTCAGCGAGGACATGATGCCCGGCGTGGTCTCTCTGCCGCACGGCTGGGGGCACGGTGTGCCGGGCAGCCGGCTCGGCGTCGCCAACGAACACCCCGGCGTGAACTCCAACTTGCTGAACCCGCCCGATCTGCTGGACGTGCCCAGCAACACTCAGGTGGTCAATGGAGTGCCGTGCCAGGTGCGCGCGGCCGGCTAGGACCCTCAGTCGTTGATCGAGTCGGCGAGGCGCTGGAGTAATTCGGTGAGCACCAGTTGCTCCTTGCCCGACAAGATGCCGAACAACTCGTCGGCCGCCGCCGTGTAGGCGCTCGCCCAGGTTTCGGCTTGGCGCCGGCCGGTCGCGGTGGTCTGCAGCAGCGTTACCCGGCGGTCGGAGTCGTCGGCGCATCGTTCGATCAAGCCTTCGCGGACCAGCGCGTCGGTCAGGGTGGAGGCGGTGCCCTGGGTGATGCCGACCGTCTTGGCCAGGTCGGTGAGCCGCACGGGGCCGCAGCGGTTCACCTCGAAGAGCACCTTCGAGCGCGGGGTGGACACTCCGTGGTCACCGAGCCGCTCGTCGAGGGCGCGAACGAGGGTCTTGCCGGCGCGGCCGAATGCGTCGGCGAGTGCGACGGCCCGCTGACGGGACTCGGCATTGTGTGCTGAGCTTGGAATGTGGCTTCACCTCCCTGGGTTGACAGGAAGCGTAGCGCGCCCGCAAGATAGTTTGACATCAAACAATTTGGTATCAATCTAGTTCACCGCGAGTGGAGGATTTCTTCATGACACGTTTTCCGTTGGCCGGCCACAACGTCCACCGCGTCGGATTCGGCGCCATGCAGCTTCCCGGTCCAGGAGTGTTCGGCCCGCCACGCGACCATGACCAGGCATTGGCGGTGCTGCGCCGGGCGGTCGAGGCCGGCGTCGACCACATCGACACCTCGCAGTTCTATGGCCCTAAGGTGGCCAACGAACTGATCCGCGAGGCGTTGCACCCCTATCCCGACAGTTTGGCTTTGGTCAGCAAGGTCGGTGCCCGTCGCGACGACCAGGGAGCGTGGCTGCCCTACAACGAACCGGATCAATTGCGATCCGCGATCGAGGAGAACCTGGAGACCCTCGGTGTCGACCGGATGGCCGCGGTCAACCTGCGGGTGATGGACAACGAGGACGACGCGCTGTTCACCGATCAACTCCGCGCGATGATCACCGCCCGTGACGAGGGCCTGATCGCCGGTATCGGGCTGAGCAATGTGAGCCACCAGCAGTTACTGCATGCGCTGGAGCTCACCGACATTGTGTGCGTGCAGAACCCGTTCAACCTGGTGGACCGGTCATCGCAACCGGTGCTCGATGAATGCACCGCGCGCGACATCGCCTTCGTTCCGTTCTTCCCGCTCGGATCGGCGTTCCACGAGGTGAATCCGGTGCTCTCACATCACCTCGTCAACGCTGCTGCCGAACGCCTCGGTCACACTCCTGCGCAGATCGCACTGGCGTGGACGCTGGGCGTCGCCGACAACGTGCTGCTCATTCCGGGCACCTCATCACTGGGCCACCTTGAGGAGAACCTCGCTGTCGCCGACATCGAACTCGACGAGGAGACGCGGCTCGAGCTGACCGCGGTCGCGTGACTACTTGAGCTCGGTCGAGGACAGTCCGAGCAGGCGACGTGCCACCACGAGCTGCTGGATCTGCTGCGTGCCCTCGAAGATGTCCAGGATCTTCGAGTCGCGCGCCCACTTCTCCAGCAGCGTCTGCTCGGAATAGCCTGCCGTTCCGGCTAATTCGACCGCCTTGAGGGTGATGTCGCTGGCGACCCGGGCGGCCTTGGCCTTGCCCATCGAGGCTTCCTTGGAGTTCGGGATCGCGTTGTCGGCCTGCCACGCCGACCGCACGGTCAGCAGGTAGCCGGCTTCCCAGTCCGCCTCCATGCGAAGGAATTCCGCGGCCGCCGCGCTCTGGGCATGGGCGGGCTTGTCATAAGAGATCTCCACGCCCGCCTCGGTCAGAACCGCGCGGAGTTCCTCGAGAGCCGCACGCGCCACCCCGACAGCCATCGCGGCCACGATCGGCCGGGTGTTGTCGAAGGTCTCCATGACCCCGGCGAAACCCTTTTCCACGTGGATCTCCGGGTCGCCGAGCAGGTTCTCCTTGGGAATGCGGGCGTTGTCGAAGCGGATCACCGCGGTGTCAGAGGCCTTGATACCGAGCTTGTGCTCGAGACGCTCGACGGTGACTCCAGGATGTTCGCGTGGGACGATGAACGACTTGATCGCCGCCCGGCCCAGGGACTTGTCGAGCGTTGCCCAGACCACGATGTGGGTGGCGCGCGATCCCGCAGTGACGAAGATCTTCTCGCCGTTGATCACGTACTCGTCACCGTCGAGCACTGCGGTCGTCGACACCGCCGCGGAATCGGAGCCGAACGACGGTTCGGTGATCGCCATTGCGGCCCAGACGTTTTTGCCCAGCCGCTCCAGCTGCTCGTCGGTGGCGACCCCCGAGATGGCGGCGTTGCCCAGGCCCTGACGGGGGACGGACAGCAGCAGTGCGATGTCGCCCCAGGAGATCTCCAGTGCATTCAGCAATGCGGACATGTTGCCGCCGTTGATGTTTCCCTTGGGCCCATCGTCGCTGTCGCGGAAGGCCTCGGTGCCGGCGAACGAGATGGTGTTGGCCTCAGAGATGCCCTCGAAGAGGATTGCCAGGGTGTCCAGTTCGACAGGGTAGGCGTGCTCGGCGACATCGTACTTGCGCGAGATCGGGCGCAGCATCTCCGCGGCACCCTGGTGCGCCTTTTCGATCACGGCTTCCAGCTTGCGCGGCAGTTCGAGATTGATTGCCATGTCAGTCTTTTCCGTTCGTTGTCCGATGACGGTTACAGGACGACAACACCCTCGGCGACGCCGATGGCCCGCAGATCGCGGTACCAGCGCTCCACCGGATGTTCCTTGGTATAGCCGTGGCCGCCGAGCAGCTGCACACCGTCAAGTCCGATTTGCATGCCCTTGTCGGTGCCCAGCCTCTTGGCCAGCACGGCTTCACGGGCGAACGGCAGACCTCGTTCGGCACGGGCAGCGCCACGCCAGGTGATCAACCGCAGGCCATCGAGCTCGATGGCGATGTTGGCGCACATGAACGCGACGGCCTGACGACGCGCGATGGGCTCGCCGAACGCCTCTCGTTCCTTGACGTAGGGGATCACGTAGTCGAGCACCGCATGCGAGGTGCCGACCGCCAGCGCAGCCCAGCCCAAGCGCGACAATGCAATTGCTTCGGAATAGTCGGCGTCGGTGGCGCCGTCCTCGCCAAGGCGGGCGGACAGTGGCACCGACACGTTGTTCAGCTCCACCCGGCCCAGGGCGGCGGCGCGGATGCCCATGCTGGGATCGGCCTTGATCCCCAGACCGGTGGTGGACGCCTCGACGATGAACAGTGTCGGCTTGCCGTCGAGTTGTGCTGCCACAATGAACAATTCGGCATCTGCGGCGGCCGGGACCAGCGACTTGACCCCGTCGAGGCGATAGCCGCTGGGGGTGCGCACCGCGGTGGTCTTGAGCGCGGTCGGGTCGAACAGAGCGTGCGGTTCGGCGATCGCCACGCATGCCTGCGGCACGTTCTCGCCGGCGAATTCGCTGAGATAAGTGGCCTGCTGATCGGCACTGCCCCAATGCGTCAGCGCCGAGGCGACCCCGCCGGGGGCCAGGATCGGCAGCGCGAGACCCATGTCGCCGTAGGCGAGGGCCTCCGCCACCAGCGCGTTGGTGACGGTGGTGCGCTGCTCGGCGATGCCGTCGAAGTCCTCTGGAATGTTGATCGCGGTAATGCCGAGCTCGGCGGCCTTGGTTATCAGATCGGCGGGATACGCGGCGTCGGCGTCGGCGTCATGAGCGGCGGGACGCAGTATCTCCTCGGCGAACTCGTCGACCGTGGCGACGATCAACTTCTGGTCGTCGTCGGGGGTGAGGTCGAAATAATCGGTGCCGCCTGCCCGGAGCCGGGTCGGCGCCTTGCCGGCACCTTGAACCCGCTTGAACTGCCTGGTGGCCGCCCCTGCGGTGGAGAACACCTGCTTGACGCCGTACTTCAGGCCGCGGTTGAACGGGTCGCGCAGGTGATAGCGATCCAGCAACTCCTGGCCTACCAGGGGTGTGACGAGCGCCAGACCGATGTCGATCAGGGAGCGCTTGTGCTTGTACTGCCCTACCGCGCTGTCGCGGGCCCGGGCGCTGGTGGATTTCGGGGGAAGTGTGTTGGTCATGGTGGCAGCCTCGTTGATGGTGGGCGTGCTGGTCAGCTCTCGCTTGAGCCTATCTTACTCCAAAGTAAGGTAGATCCCGGAACCCCTGGCGACCGGCCGTTTGTGTTGACTCGGTCACATAAGCCCGGATATGGGGTAGCGCTCTACTCGCATACCCGGCTCGGCGACGTTCGAGACTCGGACTGAGAGATCGTCGAGCAGATCTGGGGATCGAAATGACCATCACCATCGACGCGCCGCGGATGCCGAATGTGTTCGACGCAGGGTTGCCCCGCGTCGACTATGACAACGAGACCGATCCCTACGAAGCTCTGGCGGCGTTGCGACGGGCGCGCGAGCAGGCGCCGATCGCGCTGGGCCCGCACGGCCCGGAATTCCTGGCATATGACATCGTTCACGACGCGTCACGTGACCGGAGATTCGTTGTGCCACAAGGGATGTTTCTGGCTTCCCAGGGCATCACGTCCGGCCCGCTGTGGGATCGGGTGGTCGCCACCCTTCTCAACATCGACGGTGACGAGCACCATCGGCTGCGCCGCCTGGTGTGCAAGGCGTTCACGCCCAGGGCGACGGAGCGTCTGCGCACCACGGTCACCGAGGTCATCAACGGCCTGGTCGACAAGTGTGCTGCCGACGGCCGGTGCGACGTCGTCTCCGACATCGCGCGGCACTACCCGATCCCAATCATCTGTGCCCTGCTGGGTGTTCCGGGCCGGGACTGGGAGCAGTTCGCGCGCTGGACCGACGAGTTTTTCAAGGCCTTCAGCTGGAACGTCGCCGAGAACGTGCCGTCGATCCTGGCCGCGTGGGACGAACTGGACGACTACGTCGACGAGATGATCGCCCAGCGGCGGCACACCCTCACCGACGACCTGGTCTCGGATCTGATCCGGGCCGAAGACGAAGGTGACCGCCTGACCATTTCCGAACTGCGCATGCTGGTGGCCGGGCTGCTGATGGCCGGCACCGATACCACCAGAAACCAGCTTGCCGCGTCGGTCTCGGTGCTGTCCGAGCATCCCGACCAGTGGGCGTTATTGGCTCGGCAACCCGACCTCGCCGCCCGCGCGGTGGAGGAGACGATGCGCCATTCACCGATCGTGTTCGGCACGCTGCGCACCGTGGTCGAGGATGTCGAGGTCGCGGGATACCTCATTCCGGCGGGCACCCTGGTAGTTCTCAATTCGGCTGCTGCTAACCGTGATTCGGGTGTCTGCGAGGAACCGGACCGCCTGGACATCACTCGCACCACTGCAATGCCGATGCATACGTTCGGTGGCGGCGTGCACTACTGTCTCGGCGCCAACCTGGCTCGTCTCGAGCTGACCGAGGCGCTGACGGTCATGGCGCGACGCATGCCCAACATCCGCCGCTCCGGCCCCGCGCCATGGAAGCCGCTGAGCGGGCTGAGTGGGCCCGCGACGCTGCCCGTCGAATTCGACCCGAGCCACTAGCCCCTGGTCAAGCTCGCCAGGGTGGCGTCGTGCAGCAGCCCATTGGTGGCGACGGCGTGCCCGCCGTGCGGGCCGGGCTGCCCGTCGAGGTTGGTGAAAGTGCCACCGGCTTCGCGGATCAAGATGTCCAGCGGTGCCAGGTCCCATAGCTTTACCTCGGGTTCGGCGGCGATGTCGACGGCGCCCTCGGCGACCAGGCAGTAGGAGAAGAAGTCGCCGTAGGCACGGACTCGCCATACGTTGTCGGTCAACCCGAGGAACTGCTCGCGCAGCCCGAGGTCGGTCCACCCGGACAGGCTGGAGAAGGACAAGCTGGCCGATCCCAGGTCCGCGACCCGAGATACCGACAGCGCGCGGGCCGGCCCGTCGCCGGTCGTCGCGAAGGCGCCCAGGCCGCGGCCGGCCCACCATCGCCGGTTCAGTGCCGGGGCACTGACCGCACCGACGATCGGAATGCCGTCGGAGAGAAGCGCGATCAGGCTGGCCCACACCGGCACGCCGCGGACAAAGTTCTTGGTGCCGTCGATCGGGTCGACCACCCATTGCCTGCCATGGAACTTGGCTGTACCGCCGTACTCCTCACCGAGCACCGCGTCGTCCGGCCGCTCGCGGGACAGGACCGCACGCACGTCAGCCTCCACCGCCTCGTCGGCGTCGGTGACGGGGGTGAGGTCGGGTTTGGTGTCGACGCGCAGATCCAGCGCCCCGAACCGGTCGAGGGTGATCGCGTCGGCCCGGTCGGCGAGCTGCAACGCCACCGAAAGGTCTGCCCGTACGTCGTGGCCGCTCATGGCTGCAGTCCTACCATGGCCGCATGTGGGAATTCGCGGTGATATTGCTCATCGTCGGTGCACTGGTCCTCGTTTTGGCCCCGCGCTTCATGCGCCGCGGCCCGCGCGGCGAGGTGGTGCACGGGACGCTGCTCGTGACTGGGGTGAGCCCCCGCCCTGACGTCGACGGCGAGCAGTTCGTCACGATCAGCGGTGTCATCAACGGTCCGACGGTCAACGAGCATGTGGTCTATCAGCGGATGGCGGTCGATGTGAACAGCTGGCCGACCATGGGCCAACTGATTCCGGTGGTGTACTCGCCGAAGAATCCGGACAAGTGGTTCTTCGCACCGCCCTGAGCAGATTTAAGCCCGGGGGAGTAACAGGGTCGTTGCCCGCCTCTGAGCGACAAGAGCTGGAGCGCGGGGCTCAAAAATCGCCTCTGCACGTCGAGATCGACGCCAGCGGGCGTGCCACTCGACCTTTGACGCGCTCGCGTCGATCTCGATTCGAGCCTGACGCGGCGGTCCCCGGACTCAAGCCCGGGGCGCGTCCAGGCTCTGGTCGATGAGGCGGTCGATCACCGCGAGCAGCCCCTCGTCGAGTTCCGTGCGCGGCTGACCGCCGAGGGCGCTGGACAGCGCGTGGTGGTAGAGGCCGTCGCCGACGAGTTTGACCGTACGCGCGACGTCACGGTCGCCGAGCGCCTCGGTGAGCACTGTCAGCCACTGGTCGGAGACCTGTTCGATGGCCGCACGCGCCCGCTCATCGCCGGCCTGCTGCAGTCGCGCCACCGCGACCAGGGTTCGATCCAAAGGCGTGTCCGCGTAGTGCGAGGTGCGGATGTAGTGCCGCGCCGGGCCGTCGATGGCGCTGCGCATCTGGTCGACGTCGTCGGCCGCCAGCGCGATCAACCGCTCACAGAGCGCTTCGGCGAGCTGGTCCTTGGACGGGAAGTGGTAGAGCAGACCGCCCTTCGAGACCCCGGCCTTGGCGGCCACCGCATCCAGCGTTGCGTGGCGCTCACCGTCGACGGCCAACGCGTCGGCGTAGGCATCGAGGATGCGCTCACGCGAGGTCGCCATCCGCCGAGCTTATCGACTTTCGAACTGTACCGTCTGGACGGTACAGTTAGGCGCATTTGCGGAATGAGAACTAGTTGAGGACGTGATAACCGTGCGTGCCTACGTTGCGCTCGTGCGGATTCCCGGGGTGGTCAATGTGACCGCTTCACAGCTTTTTGCGCGGCTGCCGCTTGGCATGCTGTCGCTGGCGATCCTGCTGCATGTGCAGGCGCGGACCGGCTCCTACGCGGCGGCGGGCGCCGTGGTGGCGTGCACCAGTATCGGCGAAGCCGTCGCGATGCCGATGACGTCCAGGCTGCTCGGGCGGATCGGCATGGTGGCGACGCTGGTGTCGGCCGCCGTGGTCAACGGGATCTGCATGCTCGGGATGGCCGTTGTTCACGTGTCGGTGTCATTTTTCATGGGGCTGGGCTTCCTGATCGGCGCCTCGGTGCCGCCGCTGTTGCCCGCGGTGCGGGCGCTGTACCCGCAGATGGTTCCCGGTGACGGACTGCGAGCGCTGTTCGCGTTGGATACCACTGCGCAGGAATTGATTTGGGTGATCGGTCCGGTCGCCGCCACGTTCCTCGCATCAGCCGTCTCGACCGCGATCCCGCTGCTGCTCTCGGCTGGCATCACGATCGTCGGCACCGCCTGGTTTCTGCTGAGTGCGCGCCTGCTGCGGCCGCGCATCGATCGCAGCGTCGCCGCCTTCGGACGAGTGCTGGCCAACCCCGCGGTCATTCTGGCGATGCTCGCGAGCCTGGCGCTGGTCGCATCGTTCATGGCGCTGGAAGTCGGTGTGCTCGCCCTGTTCGGCAACCACAACCTCTCGGCCGGCGTCGCGCTGGCCGTGGCCAGCTTGGGCTCGCTGATCGGCGGCGTCGTGTTCGGGCACCGCCACCTCGGCGTGCGCGGCCTCGCCACATCGATGACAGTCGTCGCCGTCGGCACGGCGGTGTTCGGTCTGGTCGACGGGTGGGCTTTCCAACTCGTCGCCCTCTTCGCTTCCGGACTCGGCTTCGCACCGGCACTGGCCGCGCTCTATGTGATGGTGTCGCGCGAGATCGCCGAGGACTCGTCTGCCGAGGCGTTCGGCTGGCTCAACAGCGGCGCCCTGGTCGGGGGAGCCATGGGCACCGCGATCGGTGGTGTCGTTGTCGACAGTTACGGCCCGTTTGCAGTGATCATGGTCTCCGCCGCACTGGCGATGGTCGCGGCGTGCACACCGTTGGTGGCGCGCACCGCAGGACCGGTCGGCGGGTTATCCCGCGAACCCACAACCTGTGATGCGAACGCCTAGCCGTGGCCGATGCGCAGTAGCTCGGCGACGCTGGTGAGCTTCACCCGAGGTCGGCCATGCGGCTCGCCCGCGCCACGCTCGTGCGCGTCGATCAGCTTCCAGTGGTCGTCGGTGACGAGCTTGGGCTGACGCGACAGCAGCCACTCGACGAGTATCTCGCCGTGGTCGTCGCCCAGGTCGCCGAGCTCGCGGCCCTCGAGGTCGGCGAGCAGTGTCGCGACGGTGTCCGCCGAGTCTTTTTTGTTGCTGCCGATGACTCCGGACGGGCCGCGCTTGATCCAGCCGACGACATACTCGTTGGCGCTGCCGTCGACGCGGCCGTCGGTGTGCGGGATGGTGCCCGAGCGGTCGTCGAACGGCAGGCCGGGCGTCTCGATGCCGCGGTAGCCGACCGCGCGCACCACGAGCTGAGCGGGCAGTTCCTCGCGCACCCCGGTGTCCTTGGCGACGATGCGGCCGCCCTCGTCGACGAGCGCGTTGTGGCCCAGCACCACCGACTCGACACGGCCGTCACCCTTGATCTCGATGGGCGACGTCTGAAAGCGGAAGACGATGCGGCGCTTGGCTCCTCGTGGTACCCGCTCTGCATACCCGCGCAGCACCTTGATGTTCAGCTTGACGGTTTTACCAGCCGCCTCGAGCTGTTCGTCGGTGATCGAGTCGAAGTCCGCGGGGTCGACGATAACGTCCACGTCGGCCATGGCCTCCAGGTCGCCCAGCTCGCGCAGCTCGAGGGTGGTGAAAGTGGCCTGCAGCGGACCGCGGCGCCCGATCACCACGACCTCCTCGACGCCCTCTGCGTGCAGCAGGTCGAGCGCGTGGTCGGCGATGTCGGACTTCGCGAGCTCGCGGGGATCGCTGACGAGGATGCGCGCGACGTCGAGCGCCACGTTGCCGTTGCCCACAACGATGGCGCGCCCGGTCGAGAGGTCCGGCGTCATCCCCTCGAAGTGCGGGTGCGCGTTGTACCAACCGACGAAGTCGACGGCGGCGATGCTGCCCGGCAGTTCCTCGCCGGCGATGCCGAGGGGACGGTCCGACTGCGCCCCGATCGCGTACACGACCGCGTCGTACTTCTGCGCGAGCTCCTCGGCCTGCACGTGCTCGCCGACGCGGATGTTGCCGAAGAACCGGAACCGTTCGTCGAGGGAGGTCTTCTCGAACTGAGCGCTGATGGATTTGATCTTGGGATGGTCCGGAGCCACGCCGGAGCGCACCAAACCCCATGGGGTGGGCAACATCTCGAGCATGTCGACACAGACATCGGGTCCGCCGGCGGCGACCGAACTGCCCCCGAACTTCAGCAGCGACGCCGCCGCGAAGTATCCGGAGGGGCCTGCACCAACAATTGCGACAAAGTACGGACGCATCCTCGCGCTTTCTGTCCGGACCCGGCTGCACGCAAGGGGCTGTCGCGTCGCAGTCGAGAAGCACCGCCATTGGGCTGAGCGGCGCTACATCCTGGTTACCAAATGTGATGCTAGTCGCGCGACCGGCGGGGCAACCCCAGAAGTCTCAGGAGCTGCCGTGGACCACAGCGTGTCGTGGCGCCGGTACCCTGAGGAGCCGTGGACCTCGATCGTCAGTCAGATATCGCCGCCCTCGACACCACCCTCACAACGGTGGAGCGAGTGCTCGACGTCGATGGGCTGCGAGCGAAAATCGAGAAGCTCGAACACGAAGCCGCCGACCCGAACCTGTGGAACGACCAGAGCCACGCCCAGCGCGTCACCAGCGAGCTGTCCCACGCCCAGGGTGAGTTGCGGCGCGTTGAAGGCTTGCGGAGCCGCCTCGACGATTTGCCGGTGCTCTATGAGCTGGCCGACGAAGAAGACGGAGTAGGCGGGGCCGAAGCTCTATCCGAGGCTGACGCCGAACTGAAGTCGTTGCAGGCTGACGTCGAACAGCTGGAGGTCCGGACTCTGCTGTCCGGCGAGTACGACGAGCGCGAGGCGCTGGTGACCATCCGCTCCGGCGCCGGTGGGGTGGACGCCGCCGACTGGGCCGAGATGCTGATGCGGATGTACATCCGCTGGGCCGAGCAGCACAACTACGGCGTCGAAGTCTTCGACACGTCGTACGCCGAAGAGGCGGGCATCAAGAGCGCGACGTTCGCGGTGCACGCCCCTTATGCATACGGCACGCTGTCGGTCGAGCAGGGCACCCACCGGCTGGTGCGGATCAGCCCGTTCGACAACCAGAACCGGCGGCAGACGTCGTTCGCCGACGTCGAGGTCCTGCCCGTCGTGGAAACCACCGACAGCGTCGACATCCCGGAAACCGACGTGCGTGTCGACGTGTACCGCTCCAGCGGACCGGGCGGCCAGTCGGTCAACACCACCGACTCGGCGGTTCGACTGACGCACATCCCCACCGGCATCGTCGTCACCTGCCAGAACGAGAAGTCGCAGCTGCAGAACAAGGTGTCGGCGATGCGCGTGCTGCAGGCCAAGCTCCTGGAACGCAAGCGGCATGAGGAGCGCGCCGAGATGGACGCGCTCAAGGGCGACGGCGGGAGTTCCTGGGGCAACCAGATGCGGTCCTACGTTCTGCACCCCTACCAAATGGTCAAGGATCTGCGCACCGAGTACGAGGTCGGCAATCCTGCGGCGGTACTGGATGGGGACATCGACGGATTCCTCGAAGCCGGGATCCGGTGGCGTAACCGACGAGATGACGACGACTGACGTCGCGGCCTCCGCCGCAGGGCCTGATTTTTTGGCCTCCGCCACGGGCACCGCCTACCTGGCGTTCCCGTTTTCCGCGCGTTGGCATGACTTCTGGCACGGCAACATCGGCGAGTGGATCCTGACCCGCGGACTGCGTATTGCGCTGCTGCTCATCGGTGGTCTCCTCGCGGCCCGATTCATCCAGTGGGGCACCCAGAAGATTTCCCGGCGCATCGACGCCAGCTTCCGCGAGAGCGACGCACTGGTCCGCTCGGAAAGCGCCAAGCACCGACAGGCCGTGGCCTCCGTCAGCTCCTATGTGGCGATCGCCCTGCTGGCGGTGATGGTGGTCGTCGAGGTCACCGATGTGCTTGCGGTTCCGGTCAGTTCGCTGGTAGCGCCCGCGGCGGTGCTCGGCGCGGCGCTGGGCTTCGGCGCGCAGCGCATCGTGCAGGACCTGTTGTCCGGGTTCTTCATCATCACTGAAAAGCAGTACGGATTCGGCGACCTGGTGTCGCTGACGGTGTCCGGTATCGCTAAGGAGGCGACCGGCACCGTCGAGGACGTCACCCTGCGCATCACCAAGTTGCGCTCTCCGGAGGGGGAGGTGCTCACGATCCCCAACGGGCAGATCGTCAAGACCCAGAACTTGTCCAAGGACTGGGCGCGCGCCGTCATCGACATCCCGGTGCCGACGACATCCGACCTCAATCGGGTCAATGACGTGCTGCATGGGGTATCCGAGAAGGCGATCAAGGATCCCGGGCTGAAGGACCTGCTTCTGGATGCCCCACAGCTGATGGGAGTGGAAAGCATCGAACTCGACACCGTTAACCTGCGCATGGTGGCGCGCACGCTGCCCGGTAAACAGTTCGACGTCGGCCGCAAGCTTCGGGTGCTGGTGATCGCGGCGCTGATGCGCGCCGGCATCGCCAGCCCGGCGGACAGCTCGCCGGTGGTTGAGGCGCTGGTGCACCCGGCGACCGCTGATGACGCCGCGGGAACCCAGGGTCCGGTGACGCCGAAATGAAGTTGAGGCCGACACCACGCGAAGGTCGCGGCTGGCCCCACTACATCTTCTGGGGCCGCGTGCGGACGTCCACCGCCGCGCTGCTGGCGGCGTTCATCGCCGTGTGGTGGCTCTACGCGACGTATCAGCCGCAGTCCGCCGCGCCGGTGGCACCGAACACGCAGGTGGTGCCGCCGGGCTTCGTGCCGGACCCGTCCTACACCTGGGTGCCGCGCACCGACGTTCGGGACCGCACCACGACCACCAGGACGACCACGACCACGCCCACGACGACCACGACGACGCCGTCGACTTCGGAAACCTCGCCGACGTCCACCACCTCGCCCTCCCCGGCGCCGTTCCAGATCCCCGGCCTGCCCCCTCCGGCGCCGTCACCTGCGCCGGTTCCGTCGCCAGGACCTGCCCCGGGACCATTGGTGATCCCCGGGCCTCCGACGCAGTAACCGGGGTCCGGGCGTCGGACGGCTACACTGGCGTGCCGTGATGATCACCCTCGACCATGTCAGTAAGCAGTACAAGTCGTCGGCACGGCCAGCCCTCGACAATGTCAGCGTCAAGATCGACAAGGGTGAGTTCGTCTTCCTCATCGGCCCGTCCGGCTCCGGCAAGTCCACGTTCATGCGGCTGTTGCTGGCCGAGGAAACGCCCACGTCCGGTGATCTGCAGGTCTCGAAGTTCCACGTCAACAAGCTGTCGGGCCGGCACGTACCCAAGCTGCGTCAGGTGATCGGCTGCGTGTTCCAGGACTTCCGACTGCTGCAGCAGAAATCGGTGTTCGAGAATGTCGCCTTCGCGCTGGAGGTGATCGGCAAGAAGCCCGACACCATCAATCGCGTGGTGCCCGAGGTCCTCGAAATGGTGGGCCTGTCCGGCAAGGCCAACCGGCTGCCTGCCGAACTGTCCGGTGGTGAGCAACAGCGCGTCGCGATCGCGCGAGCGTTCGTCAACCGCCCGCTGGTGCTGCTGGCCGACGAGCCCACCGGCAACCTGGACCCTGAGACCAGTAAAGACATCATGGATCTGCTCGAGCGGATCAACCGCACGGGCACCACCGTGTTGATGGCCACCCACGACCACCACATCGTCGACTCCATGCGTCAGCGCGTGGTGGAGCTGTCCTTGGGCCGGCTCGTCCGCGATGAGCAGCGTGGCGTCTACGGAATGGATCGTTAAGTGCGCTTCGGCTTCCTAGTCAACGAGGTCTTCACCGGGCTTCGCCGCAACGTCACCATGACGGTGGCCATGATTTTGACCACGGCCATCTCGATCGGTTTGTTCGGTGGTGGTCTGCTGGTGGTGCGGCTGGCCGACCACTCGCGCAACATCTACCTCGACCGGGTCGAGACCCAGGTGTTCTTGACCAACGACGTGTCGGCCAATGATCCCACCTGCGACGCCGACCCGTGTAAGGCGTTGCGCGCCAAGATCGAAGCTCGCAACGACGTCCGTTCGGTCCGGTTCCTGAACCGCGACGACGCCTACAACGACGCCACCCGTAAGTTCCCGCAGTACAAGGACGTAGCGAGTAAGGATTCGTTCCCGGCGTCGTTCATCGTCAAGTTGGACAATCCCGAGCAGCACAAGGATTTCGACGCCGCGATGCAGGGCCAGCCCGGTGTGCTCAACGTGCTGAACCAGAAGGAGCTGATCGACCGGCTCTTCGCGGTGCTCGATGGGCTGTCTGCTGCGGCGTTCGCTGTCGCGGTGGTCCAGGCAGTCGGGGCAATCCTGTTGATCGCCAACATGGTTCAAGTGGCGGCCTACACCAGACGCACCGAGATCGGGATCATGCGAATGGTGGGCGCCACGCGGTGGTACACCCAGCTGCCATTCCTCCTGGAGGCGGTGCTGGCCGCGACCATCGGTGTCGTGATCGCGATCGCCGGCCTGATCGTGGTGCGGGCGGCGTTCCTGGAGAACGCGCTCAACCAGTTCTACCAAGCCAATCTGATCGCCAGGATCGACTACGCCGACATCCTCTACATATCTCCCTTCATGTTCGGCGTCGGCGTGTTGATGGCCGGTCTCACGGGCTACGTCACGCTGCGCCTCTACGTGCGGCGGTAGCGGTGGCCAAGAATCCCGACAAGAAGCCTGACCACAAGATTGTCGCCAGCAATCGCAAGGCCCGCCACAACTATTCGATCCTCGACACCTACGAGGCGGGCGTCGTGTTGCAGGGCACGGAGGTCAAGAGCTTGCGGGAAGGCCACGCATCGCTGGCCGACGCGTTCGCGACCGTCGACGACGGCGAGATCTGGTTGCGCAACCTGCACATCCCCGAGTATCACCACGGCACCTGGACCAATCACGCGCCGCGGCGTAATCGCAAGCTGCTGCTGCACCGCAGCCAGATCGACACGTTGGTGGGCAAGATCCGCGACGGCAACCTGACGTTGGTGCCGCTGTCGCTGTACTTCTCCGACGGCAAGGTCAAGGTCGAGTTGGCGTTGGCTCGCGGTAAGCAGGCCCACGACAAACGGCAGGATCTGGCCAAGCGCGACGCCGAGCGAGAGGTCATCCGGGAGCTCGGCCGCCGCGCCAAGGGCAAGCTCTGATAGGAATCCTGCTCGCGCTGGCATCGGCAGTCAGTTACGGCGTCAGCGATTTCGTCGGCGGTATCGCGGCGCGACGGGTGGCCGCGCTACGGGTCGTGTTGGTGTCGTATCCGCTGGCGATGGTCCTGCTTGCGGGCTTGGCGCTGGTCTTCGGTGGCACGGTGTCGACGGCGGCAGTGGTCTGGGGTCTGCTGTGCGGGGTGAGCCAGGCGTTCGGCGTGTGGTGGTTCTACGCCGCGCTGGGTGCGGGCCCGATCTCGGTGGTGTCTCCGCTGACTGCGGTTCTGGTGGCCGCGGTGCCGGTCAGCGTGGGCCTTGCGCTGGGGGAGCGGCCCGGCGCGATCGCCGGGGTGGGCACGGTGCTGGCGCTGATCGCGGTCGTCCTGGTCAGCCGACAGGCCACCGACGAGGACGTGCGTCCACACAAGTTCACCGCGACCGTGGCGTGGCTGACGGTCGGCTCGGGTCTGGCGTTCGGGCTGAATTTCGTTCTGCTGCACCAAGCGCCGGCCGATGCCCACCTGTGGCCGCTGTTCTTCGCGCGGGTGTCGGCGACGGCGATTGTGTTCCTGGCGGCCGCAGTCAGTGGTAATTTCCATGCGCCCCGCGGGTTTCCGCTGAAGATGGCCATGTTGGCCGCGCTGTTGGACACCGCCGCGAATGTCGCGACACTACTGGCGTTGCAGGCTTCGATGCTGTCGCTGGCGAGTGTGCTGATGTCGCTCTATCCGGCGGCGACGGTGCTACTCGCGATCGTGGTGCTGCGCGAGCGGGTCACCCGCTGGCAGGTGCTGGGCATGGTGATGGCGTTGGTCGCCGTCGGGATGATCGCAGTCCGCTAGCTCTTATTCGAGCTTGTCGAGCTGCGGTGCGGGGCAAGGCTTTTCAAGCCATCAGCTATCCCTTTGGCGGTGGAACTCAGGGTGCCGGTGACTTTCTTCGCCGGCGCTACGCTGCTTGCGGTGATCGCTGTGGGTGGCGCCGTGGCGCCGGTGCGGAGATTCGGAAGCGCGGGGACCTGCGAAGGCAGGTCGCTTTGGGCCTTGTTCGTGCCCTGTTGCACCGCTACCGGTAGTTGGTTCGCAACTGTCTCGCTGTTGGATGCGGGGGGCAGCACCCCGACCGGACGCTGCACACCAGGGTCATCCGGGATCGGCTTGTTGTCCTGGTAGCCGGCGTTGACCAAGACCGTCGCGGCGGGCTCTACCGCATCGGCAACGATGTTGCCGCCGGGCACCATCCGCAGCGGGCGCACCAGTGGCAGTCCGTCCGACTGGAAGGTGACGTAGGTGATGTTTCCGTCGACCGGGATCTTGTCGACGACGTTGCCTTGCGGATCGACGATGTAGTGGTAGTGCTGGTCGCCTGCCGGTACCGGAGTGAGCGCCTCCTGCGGCATCGGCGCGGTCGCCTGTGCGCCGTAGTCGTAGGCGTAGGCCATCAAGCTATTGGCGTCGGAGAGCACGTTGATGGGGTAGGTCGGCGCATCGGAGTTGATGTTGTACTCGTAGGCGGTGTCAACGACCGGAACGCTGAGATCGTTGGGCGTCGGTGCCGCCGAGGTGGCCAAGAGTGGCGCGAACATCCAATAGGTCGTCCAGAAGCCGCCACCGGCGCGGTTGGTGTTGTTGTCCAACACAACCAGTCGGACATTGTTCAGTGCCGGATCACCCTTGCTTTGCATGTCGCCAAGCGCCGTTCCGGTCTGGCCGGCGCCCCATCCGGACGCCAAGACCACCACCCCGCGCGGGTCGGCGCTGTTGGCATCAATCGCGTCGGCGATGCCCTGCGGTCCGAGAAAGAACGGGACCACCTGAGGCGGGCCGTATCCGCTCCAGTCACGGTTGTAGTAGTCGGAACTGGCGAAGATTTGCGCCGTCGAATTGGCGGGAGTAATCAGCGCCATCAGATCAACGGTCATCGACTCGCTGACAGCGGTCTGACCCGCGACCACTGCGGTGGTCAGGCCGCTGACTCCCAAAGCGACGGCTGTCAGCCGCCGTGCTTCTGTGCGCTGCGCGCTCCTACAACGAGACGTGCGGTGCTTTCCCGACATGTAGGTCCCTATGGCCGCCCCTACGCCAAGGCGTTTGCCTCGACGTCAATTCCACTCATTTCGGCAAATGAGCTTCTGATAAGGAAATCGCGTGCTGGGCCAGCCGCGTTACACCATGTAGCCAGGTTGGCAAACACCACGAATATCGTCCGCGGGTAGCTGTGGGACCGAGCCACCTGCTATCGCAGCGGTTCGCTCGGCACGTCGTAGCGCTCCTGGTAGGCGCGGACCTGCTCGCGCAATTCGCCGGCATCGAGTCCGGTGTCCGCCCAGGTGTAGCGGCTGCCCCCGCCGTCGCCGGGGTTGGCCGAAAGATGTTCGCGCATGCGCTGTTCGGCGACTGGGGTGAGCTCGCGGCCCAGGCGGGCGTAGATCGCGCCGATAGTGGCGAACGGGTCCTGCATGAAGTCGGCGAACCGCACATTGACGATGCGATCCTGGCCGATCACGCCGTCGTCGACCCACTTCATCAGACGGTTGAGCCCGAGGATGTTCTCGGCTGCGCATTGCCCGGCCGCGCGTGCAACGGTGGCGTTGTCGCTGGCGAGCTTCTGCAGGTGAGCGATCAGCGCACTGATCGAGGAGATCACCACCAGCGGGTCGCGATGTGTCTGGACGAGGATCGCGTCGGGGTATTCGGCCAGCAGCGTGTCCAGCGTCCATAAATGAGCCGGGCTCTTCAGCAGCCACTGTCCGGGCACGCCGGACTGCAGGTGTTGCAGATACTGGCGGTGGTAGCGGTAGGCGGCCGCGTGGTCGGCGTCGTACATCAGCCAGTGCTGGTAGCTCGGCAGGCGGTACTGCGTGGGAAAGATCATGCTGCAGAATGTGCCGGCGGTCATCCGCACGCATTCCTGGCCGCCGCGTGCGCTCATCGGATGAAATTTCATGAAGCCGGGCATCAGCTGCTCGGTCATCTCCAGCTGGGCCTGGGTCTCGGCTATCCGCGGGTCGGTCTCGTATGTTTCGGACTGGGGGACCGGGAAGGGGTGGTCGACCTCCCAGGTCAACGGTGCCCGCAGGTCCGGATCTTGGCTGAGCAGGTCATAGAGGATGGTGGTGCCGGTACGAGGTTGGCCGAGGATGAAGATCGGCTGTGCGATCCGTTCGTCGGCGAGCTCGGGGTGATCGTTGCGCCATGCGGTGATCTGCAACCGGTTACGCAGCGGCACAACCACATCGGCGGCGGCGATCTCCACGCCCAGCGGGGACAGGTCGGCTTCGGTGGCCAAGCCGTCGACCAGACGGGACAGGTTCTGCCGCCAGCCGTCGTCGGTACCGAAGTCGTCGCTTCCGGCGAGCTCGCAGGCCTGCTCGATGAGCTTGGCCGGGTCGAGGCGTGCTGCGGCCGCACTCGTCATTCCTGAACCTCCTTGTCTCGCAGACGTACCGTCACGTCCGGCGCGTTGGGGTTGTCCAGCCAGCGCACGACGATGAAACCTCGTCGGCGTCCGCCGGTGTCCAGCCAATGCCCCCCGCCGGAGTCTTCGGCGCCGATCGTGAGCCGGACGTATCCGTCGGAATCGGGGGCAACGCCCTTGTTGGTCACCGAGCTGGAGCGTAGCAGCGGCTCCAGGCATTCATGCCAAATGCTTTCCAAAGTCACTGACCAGTAACGGGTTTCGGGTGGGATGAAGGACAAGTGCAGGTTCTGGTGAGGCTCCAGCTCGAACATGCCGAGCATATAGAGGTTGTCGGGTGTGGTGTTCTCGCCGCCCAGGTTCTCGGCGCCCGAGGTGATCAGGATGTTGGGGGTTTCGAGCAGGTCGGGGCGCACCGTACGGTGCAGGGTGGTGAGCTTGACGATCGTCCAGCCCATCGCGGTGAGCTGTGCGGCCAGTGCCTCATCGGACAACGGGACCGGCGGAGGTGCCTCGCCGAGCAGTGAAATGTCCAACTGCACAGGTATTTCCGTGTCCGGATCGGCGATGTAGTCGCGGACGACAACCGAGGTGGCGTCGTTTGGAATAGCGATCCACTGTGCGCCGGCCAACTCGCTGTCGTCCGGGCGGGCGGCGGCGAACACGACGTTGAACCGACCGCCCTCGTCGAGGACCAGGTCGCGGTCGGACAGGTAGTTGCTCATGCGTCGCGGACTCATGCCGGTGCCGGCAAGAACCTGCAACCCGAGGTAGGTCGACGTGCCGCGGGTGCCGGTGACGCGGTAGGCCCGATCGCCGCTGATCATCGCGAGTGGGTAGGCGCCGTGCGGGTTCGGGCCGCCGACGAAGCGGGACGGGGTGCACATGTCGACGAAATGCGGATGGTCCGGGTCGGTGTCCACCGACAGTTCGGTGCAGAGCGCGATCACGCGGTTGAGCACGCGCAGTCCCTCGACCAGCTCGCGTTCGTCGCGCGCGTCCTCGGTGATCTGGACCGTCAGGTCATCGAGGACTTTGCGGACGAATCCCCATGCTTCCAACGACTTTTCGCCACTCATCTGCTTCTCATTCCTTGATCGGGCACGGGGCCATGGAGTTGACCGCGCGGGAGATTCGGTCGGACAGCGATCCGCCGTCGCGGAGCCAGTCGTCGATGGAGATCCGGACGGACGCCATCGTCACTGCGCCGATAAGGCGCGGGCGCGGGTCGTCGACGGTCAGATCGGCAAGCCGGGGTGCGATCGCCTCGGCGATGGCCGTCTCGAAGTTGAGGTAGCAGAGCAGCGTCCAGGCCCGCAGCGTCAGCGATTCCCGGGTCTGGCGTTCGATCTCGGCGATGTTGTTCTCGACAACGCCGAAGCCTGGGGTGAGTTCTGCGAACGCGGCGTGCAGCGCCTCGTTGACGGCAAGCTCTGCGGGTTGGCGGCGTAGCGCGTCGGTGATGGCGGCGATCCAGGTCGAGGTGAACCCCTCCGCGACGGCGTATTCCTTGGACTCGAAGTACCGGAAGAATGTCGCGCGGGCCACGTCGGCCTCGGCGGCGATCTGCTCAACGGTGGTCGCGCTCAGGCCGTTCGCCGACACCAGTTGGGCTGCCGCAGTGGCAATGCGTTCGCGGGTGCGCTGACGTTTTCGTACCCGCAAACTTTCAGACATCGTCTCACTGTAGACAGAGTCTCATTTTCTCCGCGCCCAAACCAACGAACCGCAGGGGAAGTGCGAGTAGATCGCGACGAAACGTCGACCTCGACGCGGGATTAATGCACTTCAGTTCGCGGTTGCAACTCGCGTATCATCGAATGTCCGGCCGTACCTCGGCCGGGGTGCGAGGGGCTGATCGGTTTCGACTTCGCGCATCGAATCAAGGGAAGCGTGCCGGTGCAGGCAAGAGACCACCGTAAGCGTCGTTGCAACCAATTAAGCGCCGATTCCAATCAGCGCGATTACGCTCTCGCTGCCTAAGCGAAGCTAATCCGTCAGACCGGGAGTGCCCTCGACCCGGACCCTGGCGTCATCTAGAGGGACAAACCCACGGGTTCGGTCGCGGAATCCGTGGGGACATCAAACAGCGACTGGGATCGTCATCCTGACTTGTTCGCGTGATCAGGAGATCCGAGTAGAGGCGTAGCGAACTGCGCACGGAGAAGCCTTGAGGGAATGCCGTAGGACCCGGGTTCAATTCCCGGCAGCTCCACCGATAGCACACAGATAACTTCATATTTGAGACCTCCTTGCCGACGAGCAGAAGTGTCATACCCCTGCGGTACGACTGGATGCACAGGCGGCAAGGAGGTCTGTATGCGGATAGTCATGGTCCAGAGAAGCGCTCGCGAGGGCGAAGTTCTGCAAGCTCCCGACGGCGCGACAACGCTCCCATGGTCGTCGGCTGTGCAGGCGCTCGACCGGCAGGACATCCCGGACGGACTGCCGTTCATCATCGACGACGACGGCTCACTGACCGGCTGCGACCGACTCAACACCTACCTGCTGACCGCATGGCGTCAACGCGCCTACGACCTCGACAGCCTGCGGAGCTTCCACGCCTACCACCTCGCTCGGTTGCTGCGGTTCGTACGCCAGCGCCGCGGCGGGAAATTGGTGGACCTCACCGCCACCACTACTGAGGATGTGACCGCTTACCGGGATGCCCGCCAGCAGGAAGTCCAGGACACCACGCTGGCTACCGAATTCGGCTGCTTCTCCTCGTTCTTCTACTACGCCGCCCAGATCGGCTGGATGGCGAAAGACCCGATCCCTCGCTGGGGCCGCAACAACCGCAACACTCTCATTTCCCACAAACATCGCGAGCGTCGAGCGCGATTCCTTAAGGCGGCCCAGACCAAGCACTTCCTCGAAGTCGGCCTGCGCGGTGACGGCTACGACCCCGCGGGTGCGCCCGCCTACCCGGAACGGGACTACGTGTACGGGTTATTACTGGCAACTACCGGCCTCCGACGCGAGGAGTGCGCGCTTCTCCTCGACGCCGAGGTTCCGGTTCCCGAAACGATGGGATCCGAGTCCATCCACGTCTTCGATCGGCTCGGCAAGAAGCAGGTGGTCCGATCCATTTACGTCACCGCTCAGGTAGCACACGCCACCGACCTCTACCGCCGGACTGAACGGCACCGGGTCGTAAAGGCGGCCCAACGCAGCCTCCGCGCCAAGATCCGCGACGGCTCTCTGCTGGTGGTCGACGACCTAATCGAGCGGCGGGGAGAGCTCTACGTCGCCGTCGGGTCCCAGCGCATTCCACTGGTCCGGTTCACCAACAAGGACCGCGCCAAAGCCGTTCGCGTCCTCGATGACGGCACCATCGACCCACTCGCGTTGTTCGTCTCCCGCAGCGGACTTCCCCCCGGTCTCGAACGCTGGAACCAACTCTTCGCCGACGCTCACGAACGAGTCCGCCACTCCGGCCACCGAGACCAGCCGCCACGCCACGTTCACGTGACACCCCACACGATGCGACATTCTTACGCGGTCCGGATGCTGGCCGCGCTCATGAAGGAAGGACGACAGCGCGCCGGAGACCCCTACCTGCTGCTGGCAAACCCCGTACTGACCGTCAAGGAACTGCTCGGCCACGCCAGCGTGCAGACCACCATGCACTACCTTCACGCTGCAGAAACATGGATCGAAGACGTTCCGGCCGCCCTCGCGGGAACCGCTGCCGACGTCGTAGGACATACCGATGACGACCCCGGCCCCGGCCCCGAGACCATCGAGGACGACTGGGAGTCGGACGTCCATCTCGGCGGCGGAGACGTTCAATGAGGGGCTCCTACTCGACCCCCGATGTGCCCGCGAGTTCTGCGACACCGCCGGCGTCGAACGATGGCCGGTTCACCTTCGAGTGGGCCGTGTACAGCGACATACTGACCTACACCATTGACCCCTCGACGTTTGAGACACCGGTTATTGCAGCCGAACTCGCAGGGGCTTGGCTCGAGGTGCTCACTGAGTTCGGGCGCATGGAGTACTCACTCACGTCAGGGCTTCTGAGCTTCTTGCGGTCGATGGGTGCGCTACCGCTGACCGACGATCAGAAGACCTCATTCGCGTTGCGCGACTTGCGCCGTTCACATTTGGACCTGTGGGAACTCAACATGCTGGCGCGCCACCGAGAAGCTAAGTCAGACACCGCCTATCGAAAAGTAGTCCACGTTTTCGCCCTCCTTCGACGGCACGAGGATGACCACCCCGGCACGCTTCATGAACAGATCGCCGATCGGTTGGCGCGACAGCCGCGCCTATGGCACCACCGCAACGACGGACTACCGCCCCTGAACGAGCAGGAGATCCGCGCGTGGCGCCGATGGGCTTACCAGACGGTGAAAAGTGCTCTGTCCCAGCCAGACCGAGGCATCACCGACATCGACGTCCAGACCGCCACGCACGTACTAATCAGCCTCGCAACCGGAGAACCGCCTGAGGTGCTCCGCGCCCTGACTGTTCACGACATCGAAGCTACTGCCACCCCTGCGGCGGAGGATTCCCTGCCCGGGTCGTCACCCATCGACAGACTCGCCTACCTCGCCGAGAACGACCTCATCGAATTGATTCGCGTCCGATACACCAAGAACCGCGCCCATGAGACCTACGACGAGGTCTACGCCCGCCGAGACACCGCACCCTTCACCGCGTTTCGCTGGGCACTGATGCTCAACGCCGCAGCTCGCTCAGAATCCGGGCAGCCCTCACTGATCCTCATGAAGGGCGTTCGCGGCGGGATCAAGCAGCCACCCTGGCAGCGCCTGGCCTACCGGTTATCTGAAATTGCTGCACGGAACAACCTACCCTTCTCGGGGGCTAACCACTGGGCACGGCTGCGCAAGGTTGCCACCACACGCGAAGTGCTCGCCGACCCCAAGTCCTACCTATCGAACGGGCGCCGCCACTCCGCGAAGACCTTCTTCGGCCACTACACCAACAGCACTGTTCTCCGTGCAGAAGCCGGCCGCATCCTCATCAACAGCGTCAACGACATGTTCGACAGCGCCATCAACGGTCCGACCGTCGTGACCCCGGACGCGGAACAGGCCATGCGAGCCGGAGCCGCCGCACCCGGTATCGACCCGGACACCGCCAGCGCCTTGGTGGCCGGCCAACTCGACGGACCGCACGCCGGCTGTCGCGACCCTCTCGACAGCCCCTACGAGAAGAAAGGCACCGTGTGCACCAAGTCCTTCACCGGCACCTGCTTCGCGTGCCCCAACGCGCTCATCGCACTGCACCACCTGCCGGCTGCCCTCGCGATCCAGGACATGACACATCCCGATCGCGCCGCCGACCCACGAACCTGGCAGACGCACTGGAAACCCATCTACGACACCATCACTGAGGTAGTCCTGCCATCCTTCACCCCCGACCAGATCCAGCGAGCCCGCCAGCAAGCGAATCTGACTCCGATCGACGCAGGCGTTCTCAACGACATGCGCGGCGTCCCGGAAGCGCCCGCACAGTGACGGCCGGAACGTCTCCGCGCGAATCCCCAGCATTGTGGAGGAATCCCTTCACCGCGGAGATGTGCGTCTGGCCCCACCTTGCTGGAAGCCCGCAATATGGCGACGACCCGTGGGATCTCGCTCGTGTTGCAAACAGAGTCAATATGGGAGAGCGCTACATCCACTTCGCCAGCGCTCCGGATATGCACCGCATGACTATCAAGAACATCCTCATGACCTTGGCTGCCCCCGACCGCGAGCCTGTCGTAGAGGCGGGCGTCGTCCGACGCGGCGATGGAACACCACCACCAGGGCTATACGACTGCTTCTGCAAGCTCGTCGTCATCGCCAAGTGGTCCGAGGACCACGGAATCGCCCGCTTCGCCGACTGGACGCAAGCCGACGCCGATCGCTTCCTCGATGACCTCCGCAACGGCCAACACCGGGTGGGTGGCGTCGGACTCAGTGCGACCGGCGTCCGCGGATACGTTGCCACCCTGCGATTACTCCGCGAATGCCACGCAGTCCTGCCCGATGCCCTCTCCTTCTTCCCCTGGGCGGGCCGCAGCGCCGCCAACGTCAGCGGCGAAGTCACCCACACCGAGAACACGACGCCGCCCCTCCCATGGGAAACCTGGGCACCGCTGATCACTGCGTCATGGGCCATCGTCGACCGATTCAGCGCCGACATCATCGCCGCGACCGAGACTCGGGCCGCATTACCGAAGGCACCCCGGGGACCGGCCGGGACCAACGCCTACAACGCTCTTCTCGACTGGACCGAGCAGCGCGGGCTGTTGCCCCTGCACACCGGATTCGGCCGCACCAATCACCAACGGGGCGAGGCGAATACCGCACTCCTGGAACGGTTACTCGGCATCAACGCCAACGTTCTCAATCGGGCGAGCCACCAATATATGCCCGACGCTGTCGCACTCATTACGAAAGCGGCAACCGACCCAGTACGGACCACCTTCGGTGGACTGCACATCCCGACCGTCGTCGTCTCCCACCCCGACGGGACCCGCAGCACGTGGGTCGACGAAATAGGCCTCGGCGAAACAGAACACCTCGAAAGTGTGCTCCGCGCAGCCTGTTACGTCCTGATCGCCAGCCTCACCGGCATGCGCGACAGCGAGATCCAGGAACTGACACGCGACAGTCACACCACCAGGGACGGCCTCGCTGCGCTACGCAGCATCCAGCACAAGGGCAACGAGCGTCCAGACGGCGAGCGCCGAACATGGTGGGCACCCCTACCCGTCATCCGGACCGTAGAGGTGCTGGGAAATCTCACCAAGCACGACACGCACCTGTTTGCCCGGAGCAGCGGCAACGTGGGTTCCTACGACCCGAACCGCGACATCGCCAGGCTCATCGCATTCGTCAACGACGACCGCGCCCACCGCCCCGGACGGGGACGAGGACTCGGCCTGGAACACATCGCCCTCCCGAAAGGCCAAGCCGTTAACGCGACTTCCCTCCGACGTGCGTTCAGCGTTTTCGCCACCACCCGCCCCGGAGCCGAACTTGGGCTGGGAATCCAACTGGGACACAGTGCATGGCGGATGACCACCGGCTACATGAGTGACGGACAACAACAAGCCGTGCGCCTCATGGACGACGGACGCAAACGCGTCCTGCACAACGACGTAGCCACACTGCTGCAGGACGATAGCCCTGTCGCCGGGCCGGCAGCCCACCACATCACCGGATTCCGGGCACAGATCATCACCAACCCCGACCGCGCTGATCGACTCACCGTGACGCTCGCTGAGCGACTTCACCTTGGGATCACCAACGACTGCATGTGGAACCCGGCAACCAGCAGCTGCGGCAGTGACCGCCCCAAACTCGGCGACCACGTGTGCGTCGGAGTCGACTGCACCAACGCCCTGCTGCGGCCAGCACAGGTCGGCGTGATCACCAGCGCCATCGACCGCATCGACACCTACCTCGACCAACAGCGCGGCCATCCGGCCCTCATCGAGCAGATCCGCCGAGACCGCGCCAACCTCGCCCGCATCCGCCACGAACTCACCACCTCCGACGACGCGGACGACCTCTACGACGACCTGGACCAGGAGACCGAACATGCCTAGCCCCACCCGCAAGCGCGTCAGCGATGCCGTCATGCAGGCCATCGCCGACGCCATCACCACCATCGAGAACAGTCCTGACATGCCGCGCACCAAGCGGCAAATCGAAGCGCTCACCGGAAGAAGCCACGACGCGGTCGCCCGCGCCTTCGTTCAGGACCGAACCGAGAACAGCCCCTACCGACTCAGCAGCCGCTTCGCGCGACTCACCGCCAACTTGACCAGAGGCGACAGCCTCAACGAAGCGGCGGTCCGCAACGACCGACAGACCATCGCCGAACTGCGCCAGCAGAACCGCGACCTACACGATCAACTCGACCGCTTTGCCACTGCGCTGTTCGCACGGCACCTCGACTCCGAGATCGAGCGGCCCGAAATCGAACTCGTGACGCGAATCCGGCGGGGACAGCGAAGGGAGTGACCATCCGCAGACCTCGATCGGAACGGCCTCGATCGGAACCGGACGATTCGTGCGCCTCGGGTGTGCTGCTCGTCGGAGACGTCGCAACCGATGCCGATAGCCACGAGTCCCTTGCCGGTGAGCTCGCTCGCGACGCGTTCCGCGGCGTCGGCATCGCGGTCGACGATCGCGGCACCGGTGATGAAGGCGACCTTGCCGGTGAAGTCGTAGGTGATCATGTGCACGTCCTCGGATTGCGAAAGCGACGGTTGTCGTCGTTGGTCGGGGTTGCTATTTGCCGCTGTAGACGGGGAAGGCGCTGGAGTCGCCGTAGTCCTGGGCGTGCAGGTTGCGCAGGGCGTCCATGTCCTCGTCAGAGATGGCGAAGTCGACCTGCGCGTTGGAGCGCATGTGCTCAGGGTTGGCGGTCTTGGGCAGTGACACGGTGGCGAGCTGCAGGGTGTAGCGGATGCACAGTTGCGGGACGCCGACGCCGTATTTATCGGCCATGGCACGCACGTCGTCGTTGTTGAGGATCTCGCCGTGCGCGATCGGCGAGTATGCCTCCACGAGGATGTCGTTGCTCCCGCAGAACTCGAGCAGCTCGGTCGGGGTGTTGCCGGCGTGGACGAGCAGCTGGTTCACGTGCGGGGCGACCGAGCACGAGCCGAGGATGTTCTCCAGGTCCGCCTGCTCGAAGTTCGAGACACCGATCGAGCGGAGCTTGCCCGCCCGGTAGGCCTCCTCCAGCGCCCGCCATGCCTGGCGGTTGCCGTCGGTGTAGTCGCCGCCGCGGAAGTCGTCCCAGGGCTGCGGGCTGTGGATCAGCATCAGGTCGATGTAGTCCAGGCCAAGCGACTTCAAGGATCCGTCGATGGCAGTGACGGCCCGGTCGTAGTCCTTGATTTCCGCGGCGAGCTTCGTGGACACGAACAGGTCCTCGCGGGCGACGCCGCTACTGCGCACCCCGTCGCCGACGCCGCGTTCATTGCCGTAGGCCTGGGCGGTGTCGATGTTGCGGTATCCGATCTCCACGGCGTCGCGGACCGCCTGGGCGGCCTTGTCGTCGTCGATGAACCAGGTGCCCAGACCCAGCTTGGGGATCGACACGTCGTTGGACAGGGTGTAGGTCTCGTTCAGGATGCTCATGCGTTCACTCCGTTCTTCGGCAGCTGGCCGTACACCTCGTCGGTGACGGGTTCGAGCCATTCGTTGCTGACGTCTTCACCGGGGGTGATGAAGGCGACGTGGGAGAACCACGAGTCGGCCTTCGCGCCGTGCCAGTGCTTCGTGCCGGCCGGGACGCGGATCACGGTGCCCGGCTTCATGCTGACGGGTGGCTCACCGTCGGCCTGGTACCAGCCGCTGCCCGCAGTGCACAGCAGGATCTGGTCGCCTCCGCCGCTGGTGCCGTGGTGGATGTGCCAGTTGTTGCGGCAGCCCGGCTCGAAGCTCACGTTGCTGAGCGGGACGCTCCCGTCGGTGAGCGGGGCCAGGTAGCTCTGCCCGATGAAGTACTGGGCGTAGGCGTCGTTGGGCTCCCCGAGCGGGAAGATCTGGTCGAAATCCCTCTCTGCCATGGGCGTTCCTTACTCCTCGTTCTCGATGATGTTCTTCAGCACCGTGGTGGCGCCCATGCCGTTGGGCCAGCCGGAGTAGAACGCGAGCTGCAGGAGGGCTTCCTTCAACTCGTCGTCGGTGACGCCGTTCTGGCGGGCGAAACCGAGATGGAACTGCAACTGGTCCATCTTGCCCAGGGCGGTCAGTGCCGCGACGGTGATCAGGCTGCGGTCCCGTTTGGACAGGCCGGCCCGTCTCACACTTCGTCGAAGAGCACCCGGTCGGTGTAGTGCACCATTCCGGGTGCGAAGTCACCGAACGCGTTCTGCCCACCGGTCCATCCGGTGTTCTGTTCATCGGCCATTGATCGTTTCCTTCCATCGGTGACGTGTCGGTCAGCTGTGGGTCAGGTGAGCGCGGCGGCCAGCGATGCGAGCAGTCGCAGCTTCTCCGCGGAGGGGGAGCCCGGTTCGGCGGTGTAGACGATGAGTACGTGGCCGGGTTCGGCGGTGATCGCGAGTTCTTCGTAGGCCAGGGTCAGTTCGCCGACGTCGGGGTGGTGGAAGCGTTTCGTTCCGGCGCCGTGGGTGCGCACATCGTGGGCGCCCCAGAGCCGGCGGAACGTCTCGCTCTGGGTGGACAGTTCCCCGACGAGGTCCTGCAGGCCGCGGTCATGGGGGTTGCGTCCTGCTTCGGCGCGCATGATCGCCACGCACATGTGGGCGAACAGGTCCCAGTCCGGATAGAAGTCCCGCGCTGCCGGGTCGAGGAACTGGAACCGCGCCAGGTTGGGGGTGCGGCCGCCGTCGCCGATGAGTGGTGAGTAGAAGATCCGTCCGAGAGCGTTGGTGGCCACCAGATCCTGCTGCGGGTTACGGACGAAGGCCACACCGTTGGTGATGGCCTCCAGCGCCCAGTGCAGGCTGGGTCGGGACGCGACCGGTTTGCTCGCCCGGCGCCGTGACCGGCCGGAGGTGGGGATGCCGTCAGCGGTGCGGGCGAGGTCGAACAGGTGAGCGCGTTCGGTGTCGTCGAGCCGCAACGCATTCGCGATCGCCTCCAGGACCGAGGACGATGCACCGGCGATCTGGCCACGTTCCAGCTTGGCGTAGTACTCGATGCTGACCCCGGCGAGGGTGGCGACCTCACCGCGGCGCAGCCCGGGTACCCGCCGCTGTCCGGCGTCGGGGAGGCCGACATCAGCCGGGATGAGTTTCGCTCGGCGGGAGGTCAGGAACTCCCGCACCTCGGCCTTATGGTCCACCGATCCGACGCTACCGGCGTATCGGGCAACCAGGGATGCCCTGCGGGTACACCTCACGGCAGAGACTTCTTCACCTCTGTCCGACGCGCTTGCATGGATGCCGAGCCCCGACATCGAGAAGGACCTCCGATGACCCCGACCACCGACCAGCCGCGCGACACACACAGCCGCGTGCCGATTGCGTTGAGCGCCGCAGTGCTCGCCACCATCGTGTTGATCACGGCGATCGCACCACTGGCTACGGACATGTACATGCTGGGCTTTTTGCACTGGTGCACGGCAGGTGTCATCGCTCCACTGGCCGGGCTCGGCGGCGCCGAGACGGCGGTGCCGATGGCCGCGATCGTGACAGTCCTCGCGGTGGCGACCGGCGCCGCACTGCGGGTGCTCGACCGGCCCGATGCAGCTCAAACCGCCCGATCCTGAACAACATTGAGGAAGCCCTCGATGCTTGCCCCACTGAACCACGACAGGGAGAACACATCATGGTCACCTACGATTTCACCGGAAACACGGCATTCGTCACCGGCGGCAGCGCCGGCATGGGCGAGTCCACCGTCCGCGCGTTCGCGGAGGCCGGCGCAGCCGTCGCCATCGTGGACCGCGACGGCGAGACCGCCGAGAAGCTTGCCGCCGACCTCACCGCCGCCGGTCACCGCACGATCGCGATCGCCTGCGACGTCTCGGACGAGACCCAGGTCAAGGCCGCCGTCGAGCGCACCGTCGAAGAGTTCGGCAGCCTCGACATGGCCTTCAACAACGCCGGCATCATGCTCCCGCCGGTCGACTCCGCCGAGGAGACGGGGGAGGCCTTCGACAAGATCGTCGCGGTCAACCTCAAGGGCGTGTGGGCCTCGATGAAGTACGAGCTCGTGCAGATGGGCCGGCAGGGCTCCGGTGCGATCGTCAACTGCTCGTCGCTCGGCGGCCTGGTCGGCGGCGACGGCCGCACCACCTACCACGCGACCAAGCACGGTGTGATCGGCCAGACCAAGAGCGTTGCGCTGCAGTACGGCAGGCGCGGCGTGCGGGTCAACGCGGTCTGCCCCGGCACGATCGAGACGCCGATGGTCGCACGCATGATCGCCGGCGGTGAGCTCGATCCCGCCGGCGCGGTCTCCGCGATCCCGATGGGCCGTCTGGGCCGCGGTGACGAGATCGCCGCCGCGGTGCTGTGGCTGTGCAGCGACGGCGCCAGCTACGTCACGGGCGTCGCGCTGCCCGTCGACGGTGCCTACACCGCGCAGTAGACCGCCGCGGCACGGCGCGTCGGCCAATTCGCAGGGAGGAGAAAATGGCTACCAGAGTGCCGACGGCGGCGCTGGCCGGAGTCATATCGGTCGCGCTCGTTCTCGCCGGGTGCTCAGCTGAATCGACCTCAGCCGGACCGGCCGCCACGGAACTGTCCTACGACGAGCACAACCGGGGCCCGGTCCCCATCCCGCCGCCCGAACGGGACCTGCAGAGTGTCTCGGCAACGCCGTGGTTTCACGTCTCCGATACCAGCATGATCCTCGAAGGGGTGACCTTCGATGCCGCCGGCAACATGTACTTCTGCGACGTATCGGGTCGGCGCGTACTGCGGCTGACACCGCAGCGGCAACTCTCCACGGTCGTCAGGCTGGAACGACTGTCTCCCGGCGGTCTGGCGTTCGGCCCGGACGGCCGGCTGTTCGTGGCGGCACTGGGCGACGGCTACCACCAAGGGGCCGTCATGGCAGTGAACACCGACGGATCGGGCCTGCGTCCGGTCATCCCCACCGATGCCGGTTACCTTCCCAACGACCTCGTGTTCGGCCCCGAGGAGGGCTTCTACTTCTCCGATTTCCGTGGCTCGTCCACCAATCCAGCCGGCGGCATCTACTACGCCTCGCCCGATTTCTCGGCCATAACCCCCATCCTGCCGCACCTCGCGCAGGCCAACGGGGTGGCGCTCAGCCCGGACGGGAAACAGCTGTGGGCAACGGAGTTCGCGCGCAACCTGCTGCACCGCGTCGAACTCGCCGACGCCACGGCCGTCGCCCCGATCGGAACGGCCATCGCCTACCGGTTCAACGGTCCCGCACCCGACTCCATGCGGGTAGACACCGACGGGAACGTCTACGTCGCGGTGTACGGACAGGGGCGCGTTCTGGTGTTCAACCGCAACGGCATTCCCATCGGGCAAGTCCTGCTGCCGGATCGGGCACACGGCCGGAACCTGGAATCCACCAGCTTGGCGATCCGACCCGGCACCAGAGACATGTACATCGTCGCCAACGACGGCTCCGGCGTCCAGGGCGCACATATCTTCCACGCCATGGCGTTTGCCGACGGCCTACCCGGCAGGTCCCGATGACATCAGCGACGCAATCCACACCCAACCCAGCGACACCGAGGAGATCCGATCCCATGGCACAACAAACCCCCGAACACCAGGCCGCTCCCGCCCACGACCCCGGCGTGCGCATGAACCGCCGCGGTGCGCTCCGCATCGCGGGCATCGGCGCCGCCGCGGCCGGCCTCGCGGGTGTCGCCGCAGCCTGCTCGTCAGCCGACGACAGCACCGGCACGGCGTCCCCGTCGCCGACCAGCGCGCCCTCGCGCGAACCGACCTCCGAGCCCGCCACGTTGCCCCGCCCCGACACCAGCCTCCCGGCGGGGGACACCTCCCGCGGCGCCGACAACTTCTTCATCAGCGACCGGCTGGACGCCCGCGCCGTGACCTTCCGGAACCAGTTCGGCGACCGGGTGTCCGGCAACCTGTTCGTGCCCAACGACATGAACCGGTCGAATCGCAATCCCGCGATCGTGGTCAGCCACCCGATGGGCGCGGTCAAGGAGCAGTCGGCCAACCTGTACGCCCAGAAGCTGGCCGAGCAGGGCTTCGTCACCTTGTCGATCGACCTGCCGTACTGGGGCTCCAGCGAGGGTGAGCCGCGCAACCTGGTGGCGCCGGACAACTACGCCGAAGGCTTCAACGCCTCCGTCGACTACCTGCGCACCCTGGACTACGTGGATCGTGAGCGGATCGGTGCGCTCGGCATCTGCGGTAGCGGCAGCTGGGTGATCAGCGCGGCGAAGATCGACCCGCGCATCAAAGCGGTCGGTACGGTCAGCATGTACGACATGGGCGCGGCCAACCGGCACGGACTCGCCCGCTCCGTGACCCTGGAGCAGCGCCGCGAGATGCTCGATCAGGTGGCCGCCCAGCGCGACGCCGAATTCGCCGGCGGGGCCACGGAGTACACCAGCGGCACTGTCCACGAGATTACGCCGGAGTCGACCGCCGTCGAGCGCGAATTCTACGACTTCTACCGCACCTCCCGCGGCGCATTCACACCGGACGGAGCCACCTCCCAGACCACCACGCACCCCACGTTGACGAGCAACGCGCGGTTCCTCAACTACTTCCCGCTCGAGGAGATCGAGACAATTTCGCCGCGGCCGATGATGATTGTTACCGGCGAGACCGCGCACTCCCGGGAGTTCGCCGAGGACGCCTACCGCCGCGCCACGCAGCCCAAGGAGTTCGTGCTGATTCCCGGCGCCGGCCACGTGGACCTGTACGACCGCGTCGAGATGATCCCGTTCGACCGGCTGACCCAGTTCTACCGCCGTGCGCTGGCCTGATCCGAATCGAGAGGCAACGAAATGAACTTCCGCTCAGCAGTTCTCACTCCGATCATCCTGGCCGCGGTTTTGCCCGCGGCGGCCGCCGGATGCTCCCGTGACGGGCACGAATCCGCCCCCGCCGCGGCTACCGACACCCCCGCGGGCCCCATTGGGGTTCCCGTCGAGGAAACCCCGATCCGAGTCCGCGTGAACGGCACCACCATCGCCGGCACTATCCGGCACAACCCCACGGGCGCGGACCTGCTTCGCAAGCTCCCGGTGACGGTGCGGGTCCGCGACCACAACCGGCAGGAGAAGACCGGACCGCTGCCGGCCCCCTTGACGATGGACGGAATGCCCAGCGGTGATGCACCGAAAGCGGCCGACATCGGCTACTTCGCACCGGGCAACGACCTCGTCTTCTACTACACCGATGCGCCCTACTGGAGCGGCATCGCCAGGATTGGCCGACTCGACGGCGATCTCTCGGTACTTGCTGACGCCGGCGGGGAACTGACGGTCACGGTGGAACGGTCAGACTGAACGCGACGCCGCCCACCGGCGTCGAAGCACCCTCGAAGTGACACTCGATGCTGAACTGGCGCACACTCGTCAGTAGATCCCACGTGCGGGGTCTTCCGAAGACCTCGGATCTTCGGAAGACATTCTCTCGTGCAGATACAGCTGGCGCAGAGTACAGATGACACGGAAGACACTCTGAATATGACAGTTAGCTCCACCAAGATTGCCGTCTCGGCCGAGCTTTTAGCTCGGCCGGGGCGGCACTTTTTTGTTTGGAACGCCGACCGGACTGGCCCGGCGGTTGCCCCCACTTCCCCGCCGCCGCTTCCAAGCATCGGACTGTACTGAACCGGCCTCTGAACGGGTAAGCCACGTGGCATGGAGCTACCGCGACTCGGGGGGTCGTCGCAGTGAAAGCACGGGGGTGGATACTTACCGGCGCAGTCATGCTGGGCGTCGCCGCGGGCATCCTGGGTGGGGGTGTGGCGCACGCCGACGACGGCACCGGGAAGAGCGCTCCACACGCCACCAGTGATTCTCGAGCCGCAACGCCCCGGAAGGCAGCGAGCGCAACCGAGGTTCGGATGGGCGTTGGACATAGCAAACGGCCAACCCGGATAAGTACTCAGCCGGCAGCCTCATCGCCCTACACCGGCCGCTCACCGAACCGGCAGCTCGACGCACTGCTGCTCACGATCTGGCAGATCAGCACCAAAATCCCGGGGTTGAATCCGGCCACACCACCACCCATTGTGACGCGGAACCTGACTGTGGACCACAGCGTCGTCGACGGCATGCCGGTCTACACCCTGCGGCCCCAGGCATCGACGTCGAGCCAGGAGATCATCGCCATCCATGGCGGCGCATACGTCGGGCAGATCGGCCTCATCAACTGGATTACCTACAGCGACATCGCCCGCGACACCGGCGCCACTGTCGTGGTGCCGGTGTATCCACTAGCGCCCGACTCGACCGCAGTCGAGGTGGTGCCAAAGATCGCCACGCTCATCACGCAAGAAATCGCCACCCGCGGTGCCGCCAACGTGAGTGTCCTGGGAGTGTCAGCGGGCGGCGGGCTAGCTCTCGCCGCCGTCCAGCAGTTGGTGTTGACCGGAGCCGCAACCCCGAGGCGCATGGTGCTGGTCGCCCCGTGGCTGGATGCGACCGTCTCCGACCCGGCGTCACTCACGATCCACGATCAGCTCCTGACGGTTTCCGCACTGCGCGAGGACGGCCTGTTGTGGGCTGGCCAACTTGACCCTTCGGACCCCCGCGTGAGCCCGATCAACGGCTCACTTCACGGACTGCCGATCACCTATGTGTGGTCCGGCTCCTCAGACCTCCTTTCGCCGCAAACGCTTCGTTTACGTGACATCGCGGCAGCGCAGGGGCTGCCGAACTTTACGTTCATTCTTCGCGCTGGGGAGGTCCACGGTTGGTTGGCGTTCCCGTTCCTGCCATCAGCAGTCCAGGACCGCCCGGAACTCGAGCGCCAACTCGTCGGCGCCTAGGCCCGACCAATCTGGAGCGCTCACCTGGGCCTACCAATCGGCCAATTCGCCGGGTGGCTGCTGACGGCCGACTTAAGCTGTCCGCGTTCAGCCCCGAGGGCACCGCACGTATCGCAACTCTTCCCGGGGATCTCAATTCAGGATCGCGCGACCACAAGGCCGTGCTTGCATCGATCGCGTCCGCAAGATCGGCGCGCGAAGGGGGCTGAGACGTTGGGCGACCGAGGTGAAAACCAACCGCACGGACGTCTGTTCGGAAAGTCCGCGGTAGTCACCGGGGCGGCGTTCGGCATCGGCCGGGCGACGGCCGTGCTCTTCGCGCGGGAGGGCGCGCGGTTGGTCGTGACCGACGTTCAAAGCGAGCCGCTGCTTGCCTTGGCCGACGAACTGCGGCTCGCCGGCGCGGAAGTCGAGACAGTGATCGGTGACGTCTCGATCGAGGCCGACGCCCGGCGGATGATCGACGCGGCGCAAAGATTTGGGCGCCTCGACGTTCTCGTCGCCAACGCAGGCATCATCCCGCTCGGGGATGCGTCGGAGGTCACCGTCGCCGACTGGGACGAGGTGATGGCGATCGACGGACGCGGCATGTTCCTGACGTGCAAGTTCGCCATCGAGGCGATGCTGCCGACCGGGGGTGGCGCCATCGTCTGCCTGTCCTCGATCTCCGGACTCGCCGGACAGAAGCGGCAGGCGGCATACGGACCCGCCAAGTTCGTCGCGACGGGGCTGACCAAGCACCTGGCGGTCGAGTGGGCCGACCGGGGGATCAGAGTCAACGCCGTTGCGCCCGGGACGATTCGAACCGAGCGCGTTCAGCGTCTTCCCGACGAGCCGGGCGGCTCGGAGTATCTGGCGGAGATCGAGCGCATGCACCCGATGGGCCGACTCGGCGAACCGGCCGAAGTCGCGAAGGCGATCGTCTACCTCGCCTCCGATGACGCCTCCTTCATCACCGGCGCCGTGCTACCCGTCGACGGGGGATACCTGGCGCAATAGCGTCACGGCGCCCGAGTCCACCGAAGACGCGCAGGCCAGTTCACCTTCTGGCCGCTTTCTTTGCTGTCAATATCTCGCTGCGTATCAGTAGCTGCCACCCTCCCAGCTCATTCCTGCCCAACAGGGGTTAGATTGAGGCATGCCTATTTGCTCCGCGCAAGGGCACCCGATGGGGAGCGGCCGGTCGTTCGGTCGCTGGGTCGGGCTGGTGGCTTCGCCATTGTTGATTGCAAGCGTTCTGTTTGTCGCGCCCCACGTGCCGCCGGTTGCGTCGGCAGCGGACTGTCCCGACGCCGAGGTCGTTTTCGCGCGCGGCACCGACGAGCCGGCGGGGATGGGCCGAGTCGGCGACGCCCTCGTCGACGCACTGCGCACGCAAGCCCCCACCCTGAACATCGACACGTACGCGGTGAACTACAAGGCCAGCAAGCTGCAGCTACACGGCGGTGACGGCGCCAACGACGTCATCTCCCACATCAAGCAGACGGTGTCGTCGTGCCCGGACACCAAGATCGTCCTCGGCGGTTACTCACAAGGCGCCAGCGTGATGGACATCGTCGCCGGCGTTCCGGTGGGTGGCATCCCCTGGGGTAGCTCACTGCCGCCGGAGTACGTGAAAAACATCGCGGCCGTCGCCACGTTCGGCAATGTGGCTACCCGCACCAACCAAGCGCTGCCGACCACGAGCGCTCTGCTTGGCGCTAAAGCCATTGACCTGTGCAACCCCGGCGACCCGATCTGTCACGCGGGTCCGGGTAATGAGTGGAGCGGGCACACCGAGGGTTATGTGCCCGGCTACACCAACCAGGCGGCGACGTTCGTCGCAGCCAAGCTGCTGGCCGGTATCAGTCAGCACCTGCCGGGCTACGGGACTCCGCCGGGGTATGGACCGGCATATCCCTATGGGCCGGACTCCTCGATGTCCGGGCCGCTGCCCGGGTATGGACCGGACACGTCCTCACGCGGGCCGCAGCCGCAATACCCCGCGGAGAAGCCAAGCTATGTTCCGCAGACGACTGCGCCGAGCCCGTCGACCGTCGCACCTGCCTCGCCGTCGCCCGGCGTCGGGTTGGTGTAAGCGGTCGTTGCGGCACCGTATTCTCCCCTGGTGAATGCAATCGACCCCGACAAGCTCAGCACCTGCCTACAGGTGTTGGCCGACGTCGAGTCGTTGCCGCCTGAGCACCCCGATGCCGTTGCCGTGCGTCGGGCCACCGCCGGCATCTTCAAGTCGGTCAGGAAGGCCCGCCGCAACGCCAAGCGCGACGAAATCGCGGCCGCCGACCGGGCCGTCATCGCCGCCACGGCAACCGGTGCGCCCGGCCGGATCGACGACGAGACGGCCGGCTTGCCGCTGGTGTCGACGGTGGCGGGCGCGTCGGCGGGCACCCTGCTTCGGTCGCGGGCCTGCTACATCTGCAAGAAGCACCACACCGTCGTCGACGCCTTCTATCACCAACTCTGTCCGGAGTGCGCGGCACTCAACCGCGCCAAGCGCGACGCCCGTACCGACCTCACCGGCCGATCCGCACTGCTCACCGGCGGACGCGCCAAGATCGGCATGTACATCGCGTTGCGGCTACTCCGCGACGGGGCCCACACGACGATCACCACCCGTTTTCCCAACGACGCCGTGCGCCGCTTCGCCGCGATGCCCGACAGCGCCGACTGGCTCGACCGGCTGCGCATCGTCGGCATCGACCTGCGCGACCCGGCTCAGGTCGTCGCGCTCGCGGATACCGTGGCCGCTCAGGGCCCGCTGGACATCCTGATCAACAACGCCGCCCAGACGGTGCGCCGAGCCCCCGGCTCCTACGCGGCACTCATCGAGGCTGAGCGGTCCCCGGCGCCAGAATTGGTCGACGTGGTTACCTTCGACCGGGTGAGCGACGCCCATCCCGCTGCACTCGCGGGCAGTCTCGCCGACCATCAGAGTCCGCATGCTCCATCGATTCCCGGGTCGCTTCGCTCCTGCCCTCCGCTGACAGAATTGGCCCTCACGGCGCGCAGCGCATCGCCCGAACGGATTGCCGCAGGCACCGCCATCGACGCGGGTGGCCTACTGCCCGACACCGCGTCGATCAACAGCTGGACCCAGCGCGTGCACGAAGTCGACGCGATGGAACTGCTCGAGGTTCAGCTGTGCAATCAGACAGCGCCGTTCATTCTGGTGAGCCGGCTGCGTCCGGCGCTGGCTTCGTCACCCGCTCGCCGGAAGTACGTCGTGAACGTGTCGGCTATGGAGGGGCAGTTCAGCCGTGCGTACAAGGGCCCCGGGCATCCGCACACCAACATGGCGAAGGCCGCTCTCAACATGCTCACTCGCACCAGCGCCGGCGAAATGCTGGAGCAGGACGGCATTCTGATGACTGCCGTCGACACCGGCTGGATCACCGACGAGCGGCCGCACCCGACCAAGCTGCGGCTGGCCGACGAGGGCTTTCATGCGCCGCTCGACCTCGTCGACGGTGCAGCCCGCGTGTACGACCCGATCGTCCGGGGCGAGTCGGGGGAAGATCTGCACGGTTGTTTTGTGAAGAATTACTCGCCCAGCGATTGGTAGTAATTGCACTGCTAACGGGTGATGCCGGTACGACTCATACCGCGTCGCAACTGCAGCGCCGCGACTGTTAGTGGGTTGTCGAACAGCGGCAGTCGCCGAAGCCGCCGACGTACGACCGCGCGCCCCGCAAATCCGGTGAGTACACCGAGCGCGAAGTAGCCGCGGCTGCGTCGGTTGGCTTGCCGTCGCAGCGCGGCCACGTAACCGCAGACCGCGGCAAGGGCAGCGGTGGTCAAGACCACCACGATCATCAATCCCACCGGATCCACGAGAACGATCACACCACCGGATGTGCCACACGAGCAGAGCTGACCGAAGGTCGTGACCGAACCGAATACCTAGCGTTACCGTCAATTGGTTAGGAACTCGCATCCGAGTCCCGTCCCGACTATGTGCGAATGGCTCGTTCGGCCAGGTCGAGTTGGCTAGGCTCCCGCTTGGCAAGCAGCGCCGTCCACGTCTACGAGCCCGATAACGGAGCAGACGACTATGGCCAATATCGTCCTCGTCAACCCGCGGTTCGAGGTGTCGTACTGGGGCCTGGAACATGCACTTCCGCTGCTGGGCAAGAAGTGCAACGTTCCGACCGCCTGCCTGCCGCTATTGGCCGCGTTGACGCCGCCCGAGCATCACGTCACGCTCGTCGACGAGAACGTGGAGGACATCGACTTCGACAAGCTGGCGCAGGCCGACATCGTCGGGCTCACCGGCATGATCGTTCAGCGCCAGCGCATGCGTGAGATCCTCAACGAACTCAAAGCGCGCGGCGTCTTCGTCGTCGTCGGCGGGCCGTGGGTCAGCGTGCAAGAGGACTACTTCGACGGCCTGGCCGACGCCATTTTCGTCGGCGAAGCCGAGACCACTTGGCCGCAGTTTCTCGACGACTGGAAGCACGGCCGCCACGAATACCGCTACGAGCAGGCCGAGCGTACGGACATGACGACGGTGCCGGTGCCTCGCTACGACCTGCTGAAGACCAAGAACTATGTGTTCGGCAGCGTCCAGTTCAGCCGCGGCTGCCCGTTCCAGTGCGAGTTCTGCGACATCATCGTCACCTTCGGCCGAAAGCCGAGGCTCAAGACCAGCGCGCAGGTGATCGCCGAGCTTGAAGCGATGCGCAAGGCGAACCTGTCAATCGGCTTCATCGTCGACGACAACCTGATCGGCAACAAATCCGCCGTGAAGGTCCTGCTGCAGGATGTCCACACGTGGCAGGAACGCGAGGGATACCCGCTGCAGTTCTTCACCGAAGCATCGCTGAACCTCGCCGAGGACGAAGAGCTGATGGAACTGATGGTGGCGGCCAATGTGACGGTGGTCTTCATCGGTATCGAGAGCCCCAACGAGGATTCGTTGAAAGAGGCGAAGAAGTACCAGAACGTGAAGAAGGGCGGCACGATCGTCGATCGCGTCCGCAAGGTGCAGGACGCCGGCCTGGAAGTCTGGTGCGGCATGATCGTCGGCTTCGACAACGATGACACCCGAATCTTCAAGGAGCAAGCCGAATTCATCAATGACACCGACATCATGCACGCCATGGTCGGCATGCTCGCGGCAATCCCCAAGACCCCCCTGCACGCGCGTCTGAAGGATGACGGGCGCCTGGATCTCGACGATCAGCAGACATTCGGCACCAACGTGATTCCGCTCAACATGAGCCGAGATGAATTGCGCGACGGCTATATCGGCCTGATGCGCGACCTCTACGATCCCGATTCCTATTTCGATCGTCTCGAAAACCTTTATGTCACACGTAAGTTTGATTTCGGACGGTCGCGCAACGCGTACCTCCGGAAGCGTCCGTGGCGTCGGAGGCAAGCCCAGTTATTCGACGGCGCAAGGGCATTGGGTCTGTTTCTACTGCTGATGAAGAACGTGCCCGACGCGCACTTGCGACAAGTCTACCGCCGCCGGATGTGGAAGATGGTTCGCAGCCGTCCGGACCCCAGCGTACTTTTCGTCAGTGTGGTCAAATGCGCCACGCACTATCACCACTACACGATGTCGCGCGAGATGTCGGAGCGCCGAACGCTGGTCAACACCTTCTAGCGTGTGATGGTCGGCGGCGTGAAGTGGTGGGATAGCTCCTCTAGAAGCGCTTTCGCCTCGATGAGGTCCGCGGTGCCGAATCCCTCGGTGAACCATCCGTATACGGGTGAGAGCAACTCGTAACCCTCACGAAACTTCCTCTGCCTGAGGTAGACCCGCGCCAAGCTGGTGGCCGCGCGCAGCTCGAACGCCTTTGCGCCTTGGCTTTGGGCGATCGCAAACCCACGGCGGATGGATTCCTCGGCCGAACGGGTGTCCCGGGGCTCGTCCAAGAGCAGTAGTTCACCTCTGATTCGATGTGCCTCGGGCGCGTAGAGTCGCTCGTCGTTTCGATCCACCCAGTCCAAGGCTTCTTCGGTCGCTCGTAATCCGTTCTCGATCTGGCCCAGCGCGCCCCACATCTCAGCGCTCAGCGTGAGGTACCAGGGCCACACAGCCCCCATCCTCATCCGTCGCCGCCGATCCATCGCCTCTTGAATATCTGCCTGTCCGCCGGCGGCGTCGCCTTCTTGAGCCCGGGCCCACCCTCGCGGAAGCAAGCACCACAGCTCCACCGCCGGAAGGTCGTCCGTGATCGCGGTGTGAAGCGCATCCTCCGCGTACGCGAATGCAGGCCCCGACTCGCGTCGCAGCTGTGCGAGCTGAGCCGAGAACAACTGACATACAGAGATCAAGTACGGATCTCCGAGTTCATGGGCGTGCGCCAGGGTCCGTTCCATGACATCTGTCGCTTCGTCCGGATACCCCAACATCCAGGACGAGAGTGCGTCCAAATATCCGCAGACGATTCCGGGGTTGTTGTTGTAGACCGCAATACCTTCTCGGTGGTCATCTGCGTCATAGAGGGCAAGGCAGCGGCGACTGTGGTCCCGCACCTCCACGAGATCCCCTTGCCACCACGCGGTATACGCAACCACCCAATGCGCGGCCGATAATGCAATTGGATCCCCGAGTGGTGTCGCCAAGTCGAGGAACTCGCGCGACAGGGCACGCGCCTTCTCCATGTGGCCCTGCACAATGTGCGCATACGCCAAGCCGCAGAGTGCGGGAAGCAGCTCGGCGGTGCTGCCGGTCACCTGCGCCAGTTCGCGCACCCGGCTGTACATCGGTGCGGCCGCGTGTGGCCCGACCACTGGAGTAGTGGCCCTGGCCAGAACCAGCTGCAGCGCGAGTTCACAGCGGTCGCGTTGGTGGCTCTCGGGCAGCGCCGCCAGCAGAGCCAGGCCGCGATTTGCATGGTTCGCCGCTTCCTGGTTGGCGTATCGGTCAAGTGCTCGCACTCCGGCGGCCTCCCAATGAGGGAGGGCTTGCGCGCTCAAACCGGCTTCGGTGAAGTGATGCGCTATCAGTTCTGGCTGTGACTTTGCGAGGTCACCGAATTCGGCCTCAAGAGTCGTCGCTATTCGTTGATGATGGGCTTGACGGGTACTTTTCAAGAGCGACTGATACGCCGTGTCCTGTATCAGCGCATGCTTGAAGTGATACGTCGCCTGCGGGGGAGAACCTTTCTCCCGGATGAATCCGGCGGACACGAGTTGTTCGAGCCCCTGCCGCAAGGTGGCATCGTCGAGTGGGCACACCGCCTTGAGTAATCGGTAATCGAACTCCCGGCCGAGCGCCGCGCCCAGCTGTGCCACTTCCTTGACGGGCGCGAGGCGATCCAGTCGTGCCATCAGGGAATCCTGCAACGTGTTGGGGATGGCGAGGGGTGGCAGCGGGCCGCGTAACTCATAATGGTCGTCACGTTCTTCGAGAAGTTCCGACTCGAGAAGCATTTTGGTGAGTTCCTCGATGAAAAGGGGAACTCCATCGGTCTTGGACATCACCGCGTCGATGACGCGCGTAGGTAGTGACTTTTGCTGCGCCACATGGCAAGCAACCTCGATGGCAGCGTCGGGCGAGAGGCGCTCGAGAGTGTGTGACGGGATATCCACATCCTTCGGCCACACAACCTTGGCATCCGGTCGGCTGGTGAACACCGCGAGGATCGGGAGATTCGGCGTCTGCCTGGCCATCGTCGCCAGGAACTCGAGCGTGCTGGCGTCGATCCATTGGAGATCTTCGACGACGAACAGCACCGGCTGCTGTTGTGTTCTCCGCGTCAGCACGGTCAGCAGCACCTCAAAGGTTCGTTGCTTCTGCTGTTCAGCCGACAGCTGCAGCGGCTCATACCTGCCGTCGGTGGGAATCGAGAGCAATAACGCCAATACGGGCACCGCTTCGTCAAGCCGTATGCCGCTCTGGACGAGGAAACCCTCCAGGTTTGTCAGCCTCTGCTCGGGCGCGTCAGATGAGCCCGGGCGCAGAACTATTCGCTCGATGAGATCGATCATCGGGTAGAGCGCGGTGTGCTGATGGTAGGGCGAACACTGGCAGCCGACGAACCAGCCACTTCGTGCGGCAGCGTGTTCAGTCAGCTCTCGCACCAATCGAGACTTGCCGATACCCGCTTCGCCCACAATCGCTGTCGCGCGCCCGAGTCCATGTTCGGCAGCGGCCCAATATGTTTGAAGCTCGTCGAGCTCACTTCCCCGGCCTACGAGGGGGGTGAGTTCAGCGCTGGCCAGTGCCTCGAGCCGTGTGCGCGCGGTGTTCTCGTAAAGGACCTGAAAAACCGCCTGCGGGGTGGTGATGCCCTTCAACGATGGCGTACGGAGCGATTGGTAGGCAAAGTCGTCTCCGAGTAGTTGGTGAGTTACTGCGCCGATCACCAACGTATTCGGCTGCGCGATGCCCTGAAGGCGAGCGGCGACGTTGGGGGTGTCACCGAGAATGATGTCACCCTGGCCGGTATCGCCCACGAGATCTCCGATGACGACCAAACCGGTATGACATCCCACTCGGACGGCCAGCGAAATGTCATAGCGCTCAGCAAGAGTGACGTTCAGCCGTTCCACGGCTTCGATGATGCCCAGGCTCGCGCGGGCGGCGCGCTGCGCATCGTCTTCGTGCGCCAGCGGATAGCCGAAGTAAGTCAACAAGCCATCACCGAGGTATTGCGCGATGTGTCCTTCGAAGCGAGCTGTCACTTTTCCGGCTACGTCGTAATACGCGCCGATGATGGTGCGCCACTCCTCGGGATCGAACTGGCTGGCCAATGTCGTGGACCCGACGACGTCACAGAAGGTCACTGTCAGTTGGCGGCGTTCCCCGTGATGCTCGAGGATCCAGACCAACCCTTGACCGTCCTTTCGGACCCGGTTGGCGTGGGCGTACAACAACTCGTTGCGGAGCACATCGAGTCGGTCGTCATCCAGACCGAAATGGTCTTCAACGCCCGATAGGAGACCCGCCCGCGGCTCTGTAGCAGCTCGACCGATTTGTCGACCAACTGATAGAAATCCACGGCTGCCCCCTATACGGCGGGCCTTGCAGACAGTGCCATGTCGATTGTGCCCTCCCCGCAGGGCATGCGCGGTGAATTGACGTACTACCGTGCCCCGTCGGCCGCGGGTGCCGACTACTTGGTAGCGGCCTTGCCGTTGCTTCCGGCCACCTGCTCCAGGAACTCGACAGCGAGGACCCGAACGGGAACATTCGTCTGCTGGCTCTGCTTGCGCAACACATCGAAGGCGGCGTCGGCGTCGATGCCGTGCATCGCCATGAGCACACCCTTGGCCTGCTCGATCGGTGCCCGGCTCTGCAGCACCCTTTGGATCGACTCGGCGGTGTCCCGGGCGGACTTGTACCGGGCGAAGTCGCCGATCGCCCGGGAGACCGCTTTGGTCAACAGTTCGAGAATCTCGGCATCGATGTTGTCGAAGGCGTGCAAAGCCCTGCCGTACAAATTGAACGACCCGAGCGTCTGATCGTCAGCGAACAGCGGTGCGGCCAGGAAGCTGTTGATGCCCTCGTCACGGGCAGCGGCTGCGAACCGTGGCCAGGCGCCCATCGCCTCGTCCGAATCCAGCAGCACGACGGTGCGGGTACGCGAGGCGTGCAGACACGGGCCGTCGCCGGCGTCGTACTGCTCACTGTCGATGACCAGGGTGTGGTCGTCGGTGTGTACGGCGGTATAGGTCAGCCCACCCAGGTCGATCGTGATCCCGGTGTAGTCGGCACCGTCGATGGCTTCCTCAGCGATCGTGGCAACCCGCTGCAGCAAGGTCAGCAGGTCATCTTCGTCGGTGACGGTCCGCCCGGCATCGAGCAGTAGGCGGGCCAACTGGGACGCCGACATGGCGTTGCGGGTGGCGGCCTCGATGACAATCTCGGCCGCCTGCTCAGCGTCGGTTCCATCCAGCGGCTCGGCCGGGATGGAGTCCTCGACGCGCGGGTCGCTGTGCTCCATGGGCTGAGTGTCCCACCTTCGGGACTTGTCGTTGCTGTAGGGCCGACCTAGGGCAGCACCGTGTGCATCAACATCACGTTGTAGGCCGACCACAGCGAGAGGTTGTAGTACAGCTCTCGACCCGTTGACCAGGGATGCAAGAACGGCGCGTAGATCCCGCCGGGGATCTGCATCGACGACACCAGCATCTGCTCCGGGCCCCACGGACCCTGCGGCGCGGGGGCGGTCCGCATCACCACGTCGTTGTTCCCGTTGCCGTACATCACCAGGTATTGCTTCAGATAGTTGTTGAATTGCGCCGACATCTCGCCGACCGGGCCGGGGATCACCGGGGTGGCCGCCGCCGGGCTGCCGGCAACCCACGAGTTGCTGTCGGCATTCCAGTACTCGTACTTCGTCAGATCCGGGATCAGCGCCGGCGTCACCCGCGCTACGTAGGCCGATCCGTTGCGCCCGTTGGGTGTTCCGAACGAGTAGATGTACGGGTCGCCGGGACCGGGCTTGAGGAAGGCCCCCATCTGGAACTTTTCGTTACCGTCGGATGGCTGCCGGACTGTGCCCGGGTAGACGCCCCAGGTCTCGCCGTTGTCGGTCGATGTTGCGATCGCCGAGTAGTTGGTGGTCCACGCGCCGTAGTTATCCCAGCTTCTGATCGACATGAAGTTCAGGAATTGGTTTTGCCCGACTGCGACACCGGAGGTCGGGATGATGCCCGTTTCTTGCGGTGCACCGCTGATGCTGTTGATGACCTGCTTTGCGATGCCGGGCCGCCACACCGGCGACCCGGAGTACTTGTTGCCGACGGCTCCGTCGGGCACCGCGATGGTGTTGGCCAGCGAACCGTCGGTGCTACGCATCAGGGTGTTGTAGCGCCACTGCTTGCCGGGGATCATGCAGAAGCCGTTGGTGTCGCCGAACGCCAGCAACACCTGGCGGTGAGTGGGATCGCCGTTGTCCCACATGATCCCGAGATCGGTGCCGGTGATCGCGAACTTCTGGATGGTTTGGTTGGGGCTGTCCGGGCCGGTCACCCAGCCGACGACCGACGTCCCCGGTGGTGCGGTCGAGGGCGCCGGTTGCGCTGCGGCGGGAGCCGGCTGGGGCTGGGCGGGTACGGGTTTCGGTGATGGCGCAACCGCGGCCTGCTTCTGCACCTGTCCTGCCTTGGGCACGAACGCGTTGATGAGCAACTTACCCAAAGTCGGCAGTGGCGCTTGGTCATTCGCACCGACGGGCTTGTGGCCGATCGGGCGATCGAACGGCGCGATGGCCGATGGCTGCGGAATCTGAAAGGCCTGGTTCGCGGCTGGTTGTGCCGCAGCGGATGCCCCTTCACACGGGTCGGCGGCCGCAGGTGGCGCGACACCGGTTGCGGCGCACAGGCCGACGACAAGCGTCGTGGCCAGCGACAGCGAAGGGATGCGGGGACGCGGCGACACGGCACACCTTTCGGGCCGGGACGTCGCTGTGACGTCTGTGGATCTCTGTGACCATAGGGACCCACGGGCCGTTTGCGACCAGCGCTGTATGGATAGGTACGCATCCGTGACCGTGTCGCAACCGAGCGAGTGTCGTTTGAGCTAATGTGCGCATGACGAAAGCGGGGGATCCATGAGACTCGATGTGTGCGCCGCGGCAGCCCTTGCCGTGACGGTCAGCCTGACCGGTACGGCCTGCAGCAGTTCTGACTCTGGAACCAAGGCGACGGGCTCGTCGGCGTCGACGACAACCGGGGTGCCGGTCGACACCGCGAAACTACCCTCGCTGGTGCCGACGCCGGCCGGCAATCAGACGACCAAGGGCCCGGACAGTATCCCGGACAACGGAATTCATCTGCACTACCAGGTCAATGGTGCACCCCAGGATGTGCTGAGCGCCTACAAGTCGGCCCTCGAATCCAAGGGTTGGGCGGTGACGACAATCGTCACGTCGGGCGGTGCGGGCGGTGGGGGTGCGACCTACACCGGGACCAATGGCAGCGCCTACGGAGTATTCGACGGTGGTGGGTACAACACCACGACCTACCTGGATGTCTGCACGTGGCCTGCGAAGCCGGCAAACCCCAACTGCACGCGCGGCGATCGCTGAGCCGAGCCGAGTCCCGGTCCTGACGGCAGAAAGAATCCCGTGGCCCGCCGCCTGACAGCATTCGTCGCTGCCCTGCTCTTGCTGTTCATCTTTCCCGCCACGCAGGCTCCGGCCGCCCCCGATCCCCCTGGGGCGCTCATGTTCGGCGGGGTGCAGCGGACGTATGTGGTGCATGTGCCGGCTGGGCTGGAGCACCCGAACGGCCTGGTGCTCAACCTGCATGGCGGGAGCCAGACCGGCCGCAAGCAATCCGCGGAGACGAACTACGACGCCATCGCCGACCAGCACGGCTGGGTCGTCGCCTATCCCAACGGCATCGACTTCAGTTGGGCAGACGGGCGCGGTGCGGCGACCCCGGACCGGCAGGGGGTCGATGACGTCGGCTTCCTCGCGACACTGATCGGCCGGCTCACCCACGACTATGGCATCCCGCCTGGACGGGTCTTCGTCACCGGAATGTCGGCCGGCGGCTTCATGGCAACCCGCCTGGCGTGCGACCGGGCGGATCTCGTCACCGCGATCGTGCCGGTGGCATCGACGTTGGGTAGCGACGTGCACTGCAATCCGTCCAAGCCCGTCTCAGTTCTTGCCATTCACGGCACCGCAGACAAGGTCGTGCCCTACAAAGGTGGCCGCATGGTCGGTCGCGGCGGGGCGAGCAGTGTCGTGTCGGCACCGACGATGGCGGATCGCTGGCTCGCTTTCAACCGCTGCCCGCCGGCAACGACCGCGTCGATCGATGGCGGAAAACGCTTGGCCGCCTTCGGTTGTGCCGATGGCGCCGAAGTCGCGTTCGTTACCATCGACGGGTGGGGGCACACCTGGCCGCTGAGTCCAGCAGCCGCGTTCGACGCGTCACAGGCCAGCGCGCAGTTCTTCGCCGCCCACAGCGGGTGAACGAGGTCGGCGGCTTCGCGGATGCGTGCGGCGGCCGGTGAAGCTTATCGCCCTCCACCTGGAAGTCGAACCACCTGGACGAAGAACTCGTCGATCTGGCGGACGGCACTCATGAACTGGTCGAGGTCGACCGGCTTGGTGACATAAGCGTTGGCGTGCAGCTTATAACTGCGCAGGATGTCCTCTTCGGCCGATGAGGTGGTCAGCACCACCACCGGAATGGTGCTCAGGCTTTCATCGGATTTGATCATCTCGAGCAGTTGCCGCCCGTCGTATTTGGGCAAATTGAGATCGAGCAGAATCAGGTCCGGGCGTGGTGCGTCGGCGAACTGTCCGCGCCGGTAGAGGTAGTCCAATCCTTCCTCTCCGTCGTGCACGACGTGCAAGGTGTTCTTGAGTTTGTTGTGCTCGAACGCCTCACGCGTGATCAGTTCGTCTCCGGGATCGTCCTCGATGAGCAGGACGTCGATCGCACGACTGCTGTCGGTCATGAAGCGGTTCCTTCCAATTGCGGCTCGAGTTCGGGTTCGGGTTTGGCCGGGGCGGGCAGGGTGAAGCGGAATCGGGTCCCGCCGTCGTAGTCGGTGTCGATCCAGATGGTGCCGCCATGGTGTTCGACGATCTTCTTGACCAGGGCCAGGCCGATTCCCGTGCCTGCGTAGGCATCTCGACCGTGCAACCGCTGAAAGATCACGAACACTTTGTCGACGAATTCGTTGGCGATGCCGATTCCGTTGTCGGAGAACGTCAACAGCCACTGTCCGTCATAGTCTTCGGAACCTGCCTCGCTTGTGATCGTGATGCGGGGTGCCTCGTCCTCACGACGGAACTTGACCGCGTTGCTCACCAGGTTCTGCCAGAGCATCGTCAGAAGGGTTGGGTCACCGAGCACTTCGGGCAAGGGGCCCGGGCGGGTGATCTCGGCACCTGTCTCTTCGATCGCCGTGGCCACATTGGAGATAGCGGCATCGAGCACCGTGTCGAGATTGACCCTGACCTGGGTGGAGTTGAGCCTGCCGACGCGGGAGAAGGTCAGCAGGTCGTTGATCAGGACCTGCATTCGCTTGGCGCCGTCGACGGCGAAATCGATGTATTGCTGGCCGCGTTCGTCGAGCTGGTCGCCGTAGCGCTTCTCGAGCAACTGGCAGAACGACGCCACCTTGCGCAGCGGCTCCTGGAGATCGTGGGAGGCGACATAGGCGAACTGCTCGAGCTCGGCGTTGGACCGGCGCAGCTCATCGGTTTGTTCGTCCAGCTGTGCCCGGGCCTCACTGGAAGTCTCCAGCTCTTCGACTATGCGGCGACGCATGTCTTCCACGTCAGCCGCGATCGAACGAATATCCTTGGGGCCTTGAGGAATGATCCGTTCGCCGAAGTTGTTTTTGGTGATTCGCCGGCAGGCCGACGCGAGCGCCTCCATCGGCCGGGTCACTGCGTTGCGGATGAGGATCGCGATCGCGAAGCCGGTGAGGAGGAAGGCGGCGATCACGACGGCCAAGGCGCGGTCGCGCCACGTCTTTGCCGTGTCGAGTTGCTTCACCGCGTCGGCGCGCGCGTCCGCCAGATGCTGGTTCTGGGTTTCGAAAAGCGCTCTCAGGGAATCGAACGACGCCTTACCGGCTTCTGCATTCGTCTTCGTCACAACGCTGGGTACCCCTGGTGTGACGGCGGCGATCATGGGGTCCGCGTAGCCCGCGCGCCACGCAGCCCCGGCCTGTTCGATCGCGTCCAGATCGGCGAGTAACTCGGGACGGCCTGCGAGTTGACGTCGAATAGCCTGCGCCGCAGTCTGTTCGGTGCGCTGGCCGTCGTAGTACGGCGCCAGAAATTGTGCGTCGGCAGCGATCAGGTACCCTCGGACGGCGGTCTCCTGATCCCGCAGTGCCGCCTGAAGCTGGTAAGCGGCCACGCGGGCGGGCTGGATATGGTCGACCAGCTGCTGGCTCGTCGCGTCGGTCCGGTTCAGCAGCACCGCCCCGAGCAGCGCGCCGCCGATCACCACGACGCTGACCGCCAACAGCACAACGTTGAGCCAGCCCCGCACCGTCATTCCCGACAGCCGGGTACCCGCCACCTCCTTCATCGGCGGATCCGCTCTACGCGCAGAACCGCGATGTCGTCGGTGATCCCGCCGTGCGAGGCTGCCAGCGCCTCAGCCCCTTCGATGAGGGCCTTCACGAACTCCGGACCGGGCAAGTTCGCGATCGAGCGTGCCAGTTCCAACAGCCCTTCTTCGCCCAGTCGCTTCTCGCCAATACCTGAGTGGCCCTCGAACAGTCCGTCGGTGAGCAATACCAGGCCGTGCCCAACGGGCAGCTCCAACTCGGTGAGCGGCCATTGCTGTGCGCCCAGTCCCAACGCCGGCCCGGCGGGCGGCTCGACCCACTCGACGGTGCCCGGACCGTGCAGCAGCATTCCGGGGTGACCGGCCCGGACGGCGGTGAAGCCACCGGAGTTCGGCCATATCGCGACACTGAGCACCGTCGCAAAGATTCCGGTGCCAGCTCGCTCCGCACGCAGGACCTGCTCGAGGCGGCGCATTCGGTCGTTGCCGCGTAGTCCTGCGAAGGTCAGTGCGCGCCAGCCGATCCGCAGCGCCGCACCGAGGGCGGCCTCGTCGGGGCCATGCCCGGCGACGTCGCCGACCATGACGTGCACGGTGCCGTCGGGAGTCTGCACCATGTCGTAGAAGTCACCGCCCAGCAGGGCGTTCTCCCGGCTGGGCCGGTACTGCATGACGATCTCCACGCCCGGATCGTCACCGAGCAGCGGCATCGGCAGCAGCGCCCGCTCCAGGCGGGCGTTCTCCTGGGCCCGCATTTGGCTGGTGTGGAGATCGACCGCGGTCAGCTCGGTGCGCTTGCGTTCGATGGCGTACAGCACCGAGCGGTGCAGGGTTTCCGGCTCGACATGGCCTTTGACGAGGTAGTCCTGCGCACCCGACGCCATCGCCGACATGCCGAAGTGTTCGTCATTGAGGCCAGTGAGCACGACGATCGGGAGGGTGGCGTCGATCTTGGTGACCCGGTCGACGGCGGAGATGCCGTTGGCGTCAGGGAGATTGAGATCCAGCAGGACACAATCGGGTCGGCGAACCGCAAGCTTTTCCTGGGCAATCGCCATCGATGCTGCCCACTCCACGCTGATGTCGGCGCCGGCTTCGGAGATCAACTCTTCGACCAGAATGGCGTCGCCTTGATCGTCCTCGATCAGCAGCAACGAAATCGGTCGCTTTGTGGCACCGGCGAACCCGGCAGGATTCAGCACCTGTGGGTCATACGGTGCGCGCATGAAAGATCAGATCCTCAGTTCAGATCGGCCGCGCTTTGACCTAGGTATTTTCCAGAGAACATGCAGACCCTACCGGCTGGACCCTGACCGCCCAAGCCGAACGGGTCACCGCGCAGGTCAGCGGTGTGCCGAGCCGGTCAGCGCTTGGCCGTTGGCTGCCTGCAGCAGGCAAATCACCGTGCTGGGGTAAGGGTTGTCCGAGGTCCGGTCCTGATCGGAGTCGATGAGGTAGGTGGTGGTGTACGCGCCAGCAGCCGGCGTGGCGCCGGTGTAGTGCGCAAACCCGGTCGCGCATTCCCGCATGGCGACGTCGTCTAGGGCGGCGTTGACGGGGATCGGGGCACGAATATACGCCTCGGCGAGGTGGGGTCCGGCGCAGTCGACGACGCTGACCATCACCACGGCGGGATCTGAGGGCGGCGAGTCGGCCAGGCAATCGCCGGCCTGCAAGTCCACCCATTTCACCGAACGGGCCTGCTGGGCGGGCGGCGCGGCCGCCACCGTGGTGGTGGTGTTTGTCGAGGTCGACGTGCTGGTCGTAGTCAGCGTGGGTGTGGTGTCCGTACTTCCGCCACAGCCCGCGGCAGCCACCACCGCCACACCTATCACCATGCCCCACGCGGTGCTGCGCATGACCATCTGTTTACCGGAGCGCTTCACTCGGGTACACGGCTTCGCACCATGACAATCACCAAGTTGACTGCCAAGGTGGCGCTCGCGGCTGCCGCCGCCGCCACGACTTTGAGCGCGGGAGCGGGCCTGGCTCAGGCCGACCCGCACGGTCCGCCGGGACCACCCTGGACTCCGAACGGACCCGGGGTAAACGCTGGTGCGCCGGGCAACCCGCTGCCACCTGGGCAGGGCTATCTGCCTCCGCCGGGACATCGCGGCGACTACGACGACGTCATACCCGTTTGGGCTCCGCCCCCGCCGCCACCGCCCCCGTGGGCGCCGTGGCTACCGGTGGTCTGGAATGCAGACCTGCCGGCGTGGGGCGTCTGGTGGAACGGCGGGTTCATCCAGCTGTAGGCACACTTCAGAAACTGCTCTCGCGGCCCCGCACGAACTCCATGAGTGCGGGGTCGCTTGAGCTGAACCGGTCGACCTCCTCCCCGCCGTCGCAGCGGTATAGGCCGACGGTGACCGAGTGCGCGTGACGGTCGATCACGGCCCAATGCGCTCCGGCGTCCTCCCACCGCTGTAGCACCTCAACCGGGTCGTCGCTCATGAGCACCATCATGACCCGTGCGATGATGCGCTGTATGCGACTCGGGTTGCACGCCCTGGGTATCGGCGCAGGCGCCGAGCCCGAGGTGATCCGGGCAGTGGCCGTCGCGGCCGAGCGCAGCGGTTTTGCCACATTGTGGGCGGGCGAGCATGTGGTGATGGTGGACCGGTCCGACTCGCCGTACCCGTACTCCGATGACGGCAAGATTGCGGTGCCCGCCGATGCGGACTGGATCGACCCGATGATCGGGCTGGCGTTTGCCGCGTCCGCCACGACGACCATCGGACTCGCCACCGGCGTCCTGCTGCTGCCCGAACACAATCCGGTGATCGTGGCCAAGCAGGCGGCCACTATGGACAGGCTCAGTGGTGGCCGGTTCGCTTTAGGGATCGGAATCGGTTGGTCGCGCGAGGAATTCGACGCCCTCGGCATTCCTTTCGAGCGGCGAGCCGCCCGCGCCGCCGACTACGTTGCCGCGATGCGGACCGTCTGGCGCGACGATATCGCCTCGTACGCAGGCGAATTCACCACATTCGACGCCATCCGGGTCTGCCCCAAACCGCGACAGCGCCGTATTCCGATACTGTGCGGCGGCAACAGCGATGCCGCGCTGCGCCGGGTCGCGCGGTGGGGTGACGGCTGGTACGGGTTCAACCTGCGCGACGTCGACGACGTCGCGACGAAGGTCACGACACTGCGGGGGCTCTGCGAGCAGGCGGGGCGCGATCCGGCTGAACTGCGGCTGGCGGTCGCGCTGCGCGAACCTCGGCCACCGCAGGTGGGCCGTCTGGCAGAGTTGGGTGTCGACGAACTGGTTCTGGTCGCCTCGCCGCCGCAGGATCCGGCGGTGGTGGCGCACTGGGTGGCTGATCTGGCCACAGATTGGCAGTGAGGGAGCGCGGTGGACCACTGGACTGCAGCCGCGGTGGCGGCGGTGTTCGTCTGGCTGGGGATGGTGCTGGCCATCTCCTTCCTGGAGGCGCCGCTGAAGTTCCGTGCTCCTGGCGTCACGATCCCGCTCGGGCTGGGCATCGGCCGGCTTGTCTTCCGGGCTCTCAACAGCTGTGAAGCCGTCCTGGCGGCGGTCATCGTCGTCGCGTTGCTGGCGGCCGGTAGCCTTCGCACGGGCGTCGTCCTGGCCGTGCTGGTAGCCATCGCCGCGTTGTTGGCTCAAGTGATCGGGGTGCGCCCAGCGCTGACGCGGCGTTCGGACGCAGTGTTGGCCGATGCGAGCCAGGCCGAGTCCGGACGGTCGCATGCGCACTACGTCTACGTCGTGTTCGAAGTCGTCAAGGTGGTGGCGCTGCTCTCCAGTGGCGTTCTGCTGCTCAACTTTTGATGGAGGATGTCATGGATTCGATCTCACTGACCCAACTCGCCGACGAGCAGTTGGCGTCGGCCCGCTCGTCAAACAGCGGCCGCGCCGCGCACACCGTGCACGGCGGCCACGGCCATCAGCTGCGGCAGACGCTGATCGCGCTGGCGAGCGGCCATGAACTCAGCGAGCACCACACGCCGGGCGAGACCACGCTGCATGTCCTGCGCGGTCAGGTACGACTGGCCACCGCCGATGACGCGTGGGAGGGCCAGACGGGTGATCTGCTGGTGGTTCCGCGAGAGCGGCATGGCCTGCAGGCGATCGACGACTCGGTGATCCTGCTGACGGTGCTGGCCGATAGCTGATCGGTCAATACCGGTAGTCGGCCAGATCGGTCGCGCCCCTGCGAACGTCGCCGTCGAGCAGTAGCAGGGCCGGCACCATCTCAGAGGTCACCAGACCGTGCTTGCCGGTCACGTCGTCGATGAGGTCGAAGCACTGGGCGATGACCTCCGCGGTGTCGACGACGATCGTCGTCACAGGCACCTGGCGGCCATACTGAATCAGCTTGTCGCCGTGGGGTTTATGGTCGCCGTGAAAGCCCCAGATGCCGCGCAGCACGGTGGCGCCACCGACCGTCTTCGATTCCCACAGGTGGCGCACCAGTGCCCGGTGAATCGGTACCCCGTCGTGGTGGGTGGCGGCGTCGGTGTAGATGGTCAGCTTCTGGCGGAGTTCACGGCCGCGGGCGTCGACGGCAGGCAGCGCGGGCGGGCGGCCCAGCAGCCGGCCGTCGCGCTTGCACACTTGAACACGCTCCACCGTCACCAGCGGCTCGTTCATCAGTGACTCGAGTTCGGGCAGGGCGCGCCGCGCCTGGTCGGCGGAGCCGATCGCAATGATCATGATCGGCACGTCGGTGTTGCCGCTGAAGAACCGGGCGCGACGCCGTCGACCGTCCGTGGTGCCGTCGACACCGAGGTACACCGTCGCACCGGCGAAGTGATGGCGGTGCAACAGATCGCACACGGCGTAGAATGCGGCGGCGCCGTTGATCCGGCGCCGGCGTCCGACGTAGACGGTGAGCTTGACGGCGTCGTCGCCTTCGGGCAGCGCACCGCTGTAACGCCGGGCCCGTTCCAGGGTGATCAGGCCGCGGGGAGTGATCGCGACGACGTCGTCGATCAGTCCGCCGATCGTCTCGGCCGTGTCGACGGCGGCGATGGCGATCGGCGGATCCTCGGATAGCGCCAGCGACTCGTCGCTGCGGATGATGTGCCGCGGCCCGAAACTCGCGATACCGCGCAGCATGACGCTGTCGGCCACGCCCCGTTCGGCGTAGAGGTCGAGCATTGCGTCGGCGAGGAAGCGGGAGCCGTCGCGCTGGCGTTCGCCGAAGAAGGCGGTCAGCTTGAGGTAGGTGTCGTTCACAGCAGGCTCGCAATCCACTGGCCGAGCAGAGCCGCCGCGACGCCCAGGACAACGCTGACGACGAGATTGACCACGGCGGGCCAGATCTGGCGTTCCTCGGTCAGCCGCTGCGTTTCCAGCATCCAGGTCGAGAATGTGGTGTACGCCCCGACGAAGGCGGTACCGGCCAGCAGCGCGGCGTGGTGGCTCAACGTCAGCCCGCTGACGAAGCCGAGCAGCACCGCACCACTGATGTTGACCGCGAGGGTGCCGAACGGGAACGACCGGGCCGCCCGGCGGGCCACCGCGCGATCGACCATGAAGCGGGCCACCGAACCCAGCCCACCGATGAGCATCACCCCGGCCCAGATCGCGACGGTCATGCGCGGATCCTGACTCGACGCACCAGAGCCGTCGCGATGTACACCGCCAGGAGACCGGCGGCGATGCTGACCGCGGTATAGGCGGCGGCCAGGCAAAAGTGATGGTGCTCGATCATTCTTAGAGTCTCGACCTGCATGGTGGAGAACGTGGTCAGCCCGCCGCAGAGGCCGGTGCCCAGCAGCGGACGGCGATAGCTCGACAGCGGCAGGCGTTCGAGCAGTCGGGTGGTGAAGTAGCCCAGCAGGAATGCGCCCACGATGTTGACTCCGAACGTCGCCCACGGCCAGCGAGCGGGGTCGTCGACGAACACCGTCGCCAGAACCGCGCGCGCGAGGGTCCCCACCGCACCGCCGACGAATACGGCGGCCAGTTCCCGGTTGTCATGGCCGAACAAGGGCAACCCCCTTAACCGTGAATGAATCCGCGAGCAAGTATCGCCCCTAGGAAGGCAGAATTGGCGCCATGGCGGCTAACCCCCGCGCCGGCAAGCCGGCGCTCCCCGAAGACCTCGTCGATCTGCCTCATCTGGTCACCGCGTACTACACGGTGAATCCCGACCCGGACGACATCGACCAGCAGGTGGTGTTCGGTACGTCGGGGCATCGCGGCTCCAGTCTGGATGGGGCGTTCAACGAGGCGCACATTCTGGCCACCACGCAGGCGATTGTGGAGTACCGGGCCGCGCAGGGCACCACCGGGCCGCTGTTCATCGGCCGCGACACCCACGGGCTGTCCGAGCCGGCCTGGGTGTCGGCGCTTGAGGTGCTGGCCGCCAATGACGTTGTCGCGATGGTTGATTCGGCTGACCGGTACACCCCGACCCCTGCGGTCAGTCATGCCATCCTGACCTTCAACCGCGGGCTGAACTCCGGCCTGGCCGACGGTATCGTCGTCACCCCGTCGCACAACCCGCCGCGCGACGGCGGATTCAAGTACAACCCGCCTAACGGTGGGCCCGCCGACACCGACGCAACCGGTGCGATTGCCAAGCGCGCCAACGAAATTCTGCGCGGTGGCCTCAAGGACGTGAAGCGGGTTCCGCTGGCACGTGCCCTGCAGCACGCCCAGCGCCACGACTACCTCGACGCCTACGTCTCGGACCTGCCCAACGTCGTCGACATCCACGCCATTCGCGCCGAGAAGATCCGTATCGGGGCCGACCCGTTGGGTGGGGCCAGCGTCGACTACTGGGCAGCCATCGCCGAGCGGCACGACCTTGACCTCACGGTGGTCAACCCGCTGGTCGACGCGACGTGGCGGTTCATGACGTTGGACACGGACGGCAAGATCCGAATGGACTGCAGCTCGCCCAACGCCATGGCGTCACTGATCGCAAACCGGGAGTCGTATCAGATCGCCACCGGCAACGATGCCGACTCCGACCGGCACGGCATCGTCACCCCGGACGCCGGGCTGATGAACCCCAACCACTATCTCGCCGTGGCGATCGACTACCTGTTCTCGCACCGGCCGGATTGGCCGGCCAGCGTGGCCGTCGGCAAGACCGCCGTCAGCTCGTCGATCATCGACCGGGTGGTGGCCGGCCTGGGCCGCAAACTCCTCGAGGTGCCGGTGGGCTTCAAGTGGTTTGTCGACGGATTGATCAGCGGCACAATCGGATTCGGCGGTGAGGAATCAGCGGGCGCATCGTTCCTACGTCGCGACGGCTCCGTCTGGACCACCGACAAGGACGGCATCATCCTGGCCCTGCTGGCCTCGGAGATCCTCGCGGTCACCGGGTCGTCGCCGTCCCAGCGCTACGACGAGCTGGCGGCAAAGTACGGAGCACCGGTCTACGCCCGGGTCGATGCCCCGGCCAACCGCGAGCAGAAGGCGCGGCTGGCCAAGCTGTCCCCGGATCAGGTCACCGCCACCGAGTTGGCCGGCGAGCCGATCACCGCGAAGCTCACCACCGCGCCCGGCAACGGCGCTTCGTTAGGTGGGCTGAAGGTGACCACCGCGGACGGCTGGTTCGCCGCGCGGCCGTCGGGCACCGAAGACGTCTACAAGATCTACGCCGAGTCCTTCAAGGGCCCCGAGCATCTGGCGGAGGTCCAAGAAGCCGCCCGTGAAGTGGTGAATACAGTCATATCGTGAGTTAGCGGTGGCGGGCTACACCACGACTTCTATTGGCTACACCACCACCGTTGGGTGGTCAGTGCCCGGTACCTCGGTGTAGATGACTGTCGGATCGAAGTCTGTCGCGATTGGCGAGGGGCTTTGCGCTGGCGGCCGCTGCGATTGTGAGGAGCTTCTTGGTCGGGAGCGGCGTAGGTACTGAGATCGGCTTGCCGAGAGTGGTTTTGGCGTTGCCAACCGCGGCCGGGACCGCGAAGCGTCGCCCGTGGATGCCGCTACCGGCAGCGGGTTTGGGTTGCACGGCCACGGCAGAGGCGGTCGTCGTGATGGCCTGGGCGTCAGCCGTGCCGCACCCTTTCGCCATTCGGACGATGCTGCACCAAATCAGACCGGCGACCGCCCAAACAACGAAGGCACCAGCAAAAGCCCAAACAAATAACTCAGCTCCAACAAGCCCCCCGACAGTGACCACCAAGTCTCGCAGCCACCCCAATACGTCGACCCCCGCAGCCGCGGTCGTGGCGGCCGCTGCGTGAATGGGTGGCGCCGCCGGGTGGATGAGCGCGCGCGCCGACGGACGGGTGGTCGCCGCGCCACGAGGCGTGCTTGCCCCCCGCAACGCCAGGACAACGGTGCTGGCGGTGTTCACCGGCGTGTTGGTCACCTCAGACGTGGCCACAGCTGAGAGGTGCACCGCATGAACCTGGACTCGGTGGGTGATCGCGGCATCGACCCTGGGTGGCACACCCACCAGACTCAAAGTGACGATTCCGACCGTGAAGGCCGCGATTACCGACGTGGTGCGCTTACGTAGCGACAGGTACATACCGATCCGCCCTATTCCCCCTCGACCGTGTTGCCGGTCATCTGACTGAACCCACAGGTCGTATGGTCCCTCCGGCGCCGCCGCACGGACTGAGTAGTGCACTACTCAATCCAAATCCCGCTGGCGGCGAACTATCGCGCCCACAGCGCGAGTTGACGGCGGACGCTCACATCCGGCCCTTCGTAGTAGCAGGTCAAGCACGGCCTGTGGTGCGGCCTTATTAGAGTCATCTCGTGAGTTCTGTCGCCGAAGGTGACTGTCCGTCGGAAGCCGAGGAGAAGCTTCCGCGGGAGGTCTGGGTTCTGATTGCCGCCAATGCGGTGATCGCCCTGGGCTATGGCGTGGTGGCGCCGGTGCTGCCTCAGTACGCCCGCAACTTCGGCGTGAGTATCAGCGCCGCGACGTTCGTGATCACCGCCTTCGCGGTGATGCGGCTGTGCTTCGCCCCGGCGTCGGGCATGTTGGTGCAGCGGCTGGGGGAGCGGCGCATCTACGTCAGCGGCCTGCTGATCGTGGCGTTGTCGACCGGGGCGTGCGCCTTCGCGGATACGTATTGGCAGCTCTTGGCGTTCCGAGCGCTGGGTGGGATCGGCTCGACGATGTTCTTCGTCTCCGCGCTAGGGCTGATGATCCGCATCAGCCCGAACAACGCCCGCGGCCGGGTGGCGGGGATGTTCTCGTCGGCGTTCCTGGTCGGATCAGTGGCCGGCCCGCTGGTGGGTAGCCTGACGGCCGGGCTGGGCCTCGCCGCGCCCTTCCTCATTTATGGAGCGGCGTTGTTGGTCGCGGCGGCGGTCGTGTTCATCAACCTGCGGCACTCGCACCTGGCGGCGCCGGCACCTGCCGATGAGCTGACGGTGACTCTGCGCGTTGCATTCAGGCATCGGGCTTACCGGGCGGCGCTGCTATCGAACTTCGCCACCGGCTGGTCGGCGTTCGGGCTACGGGTTGCGCTGGTGCCACTGTTCATCACCGAGTCGTTGCACCGCGGTCCTGGGATGGCGGGCGCGGCACTGGCCACGTTCGCAGCAGGCAATGTGGCGGCGGTGATTCCGTCGGGTCGGCTGTCCGATCGGACCGGGCGGCGACCGCTGCTGATCGCCGGGCTGGGGGCGTCCGGGTTGACGACGGCTGTGGTCGGGGCGGCGACGTCCCTGCCGGTGTTCCTCGTCGGTGCGTTCATCGCGGGGGCAGCCACCGGAGTCTTCACGGCGCCGCAGCAGGCCGCGGTGGCCGACATCATCGGTAAGGCCCGCGGCGGGACCGCGGTGGCGACGTTCCAGATGATGTCCGACCTGGGATCGATTGTTGGATCGATCGGGGTGGGCGAAATCGCCCAGCACCTGTCGTTCGAGTGGGCCTTCGCGATCAGCGGAGCCATCCTTGTGGCGGCGTCGATCGGGTGGCTGCTGGCACCGGAAACCCGGAACAGTGCGCCGCTGGAGCACACACCGCCCCGCCCGCTGGGGCCCGAGGCAGCTGGCGAGCTGCCCTGACCAGCGATTTTGAAGCGCACCCGCCGGTGGTGTAACTTCGGTGGGCACACCTGGGGCTATGGCGCAGTTGGTAGCGCACCACACTGGCAGTGTGGGGGTCAGGGGTTCGAATCCCCTTAGCTCCACTTTTTGGAAAACCCGAGGCCACATGGTCTCGGGTTTTTGCTGTGCAGGCTGTGAGTTCACCCTGCCGCCCAAGCTCACCGGCGTGCCACCGGTCGTAATCCCCGCCGAGGCGGCCACAACCCTCCGCGGAACCCGCAACTACAGCGTCGCGTAGGTTTTTAGAGATTCAGACCCAACAACCGAGCGCAGCATTCAACGAAAGCGATCATGCCCGAGGATCAGATCCCAGACGCTCCACCGAATCACCTGTCCATCGATCCGCGCAGCCCCTTCTATAACGAAGAGGTGCTCCGCCGCGATGTGGGTATTCGCTTCAACGGCGTCGAGAAGACCAACATTCACGAATACGACGTGGCCGAGGGTTGGGTGCGTGCCGAGGTTCCTACCGCGAAGGACCGTCGCGGAAATCCTATGGTCGTCAAGCTCAGTGGCACGGTTGAACCTTACTTCCGATCAGCTGAATAGCGGACACCGCTGATTGATTGACGCTGCTGTCACGCCGCTTCGGTCAGGGTTGTCCACAGCAGCATGCCCATGTCCACGGCGTTCTGGCCGCTGTGACTGGTCTTCAAACCGCTGGGGCACGACCACGACTGCCTGTTCCGGGCGACGATGCTATTGAGCTAGTTCAACCCTCTCGAGCACCTCGCTGATCATGGTCACTTCGGGATGCAGCTCAGCCTGCCGATCAGCGTCTGTTGAATCATTGAGTTGCGTCGTGCCTTGGCGCGAACTCCGCGGGGTGGCGCGCTGATCGCAGATTTCCTGTGCCAGAACGGAATTTTGCGTATCGGCGGTGTTGATTCGGTCTGGGCCGCTGAATATCGCGGTCCTTCTTGTGGTCCCGGCGGGGTCACTGGGGTGGCGAAAGCGGCGCTCGTGGCGATGCGGTTCTCGATCATCGGAGGCTCCTGTCTCTAGCCGGTGGCTGGTCGAGAATGAGGATCAACGGCGCACCTCAACGGAACCTCAATTTCCAACGGGGGAGGCTGCCGCGGCTGTAATTGTCGAGTCCGCATCGATCGCTGTGTGGCCGATCTGGCACCTGACTGTTATGGATTGCTGCTCGTGGGGGTTGGCGTTCGATGTCAGTGTCGATGCGTGCTATCCCGGACGACGACCACGACCCATAGCCAGCTAGCCGCTCGGTGCGGCGCGGTGGCGTCGATCGGTGCAGCGGTCATCCACTTCGCCGTGACGCCGATGCACTGGAAAGACTGGATGCTGTCCGGGCTGTTCTTCGCGTCGATCGCTGGGTTCCAGTTGCTTTGGGGATTCCTCGTATGGTCACGACCGACGGTGTTGCTGCTCATCGCCGGCGTCGTCGGCAATGCCAGTTCGGCCGCTTTGTGGGTGATGTCGCGAACTACGGGTGCGCCGTTCGGCCCTAATGCGGGTGAGCCTGAGGCCGTGGAGGCGGCCGGCATCTGTGTGCTTCTGCTTCAGTGCTACGTAGTCATGGGTGCAGCGTGGGCGTTGTCTCGGCGCTATCGAACGGACGAGATCTCAGCGTTGGGGCGGGCTCTGGTGTTGTTGGGCGCCAACGCCGTCATGGCGTGCGCGGTCACGGTTGGCCTGGCGTCAAGCATGCAGGGCCACCACCATCACCATGAGGCCGAGGCCGGCCAGCAGCCGGGTCACAACACGCATATGGATGGACATTCGCACGATGCGGACCCGATGGTTCCGCCGAGTGGCGGGGCGCCCCAACCGTCTCCTGTAGCGGTGCCGGTCGAATCGGGGCGACCGGTGACGGACATGAAACTGGATACCCACAGTGATCAGCCGAGTGCCGAGGCGCCTCAATCGCCTGCCACACCGGGGCCCGAAGCCGATGGTCACCAGCATCATCACGACGGCTGAGGTCGCAACCAATCTGCGAGAGGGGCGGGCGCTCAGTGGTCGTGTTCGACGAAGTGGGGGCGCACTTCTTCATCGAATCTTCACAGAACCGCTAGGTCACCCCTACTGAACCCCAGAAGGCTCGGAAGCGATCGCAATGCCGTTTCGATGAAAGGGATGGGCTGTGAGTACGACGAAGATTGTGGTGACCGGGGTGGCTGCGCTGGCCGCAGTGGCCACCATCGGCGCGTGTAGCAACTCAGCGAACAAGGAGGCATCGTCGTCGACGGTGCCGTCTACGGTCCAGAGTTCTTCGCCGGTGCCGGCAGCCGCGCACAACCAGGCCGACATGATGTTCGCCCGGATGATGATCCCTCATCATCAGCAGGCTATTCAGATGAGCGACATGATCTTTGCGAAGCAGGGCATCGACCCCCGCGTAGTCGCCCTGGCCCAGCAGATCAAGGCCGCGCAGGGGCCCGAGATCGACCAGATGCAGGGTTGGTTGAAGCAATGGGGCATGCCAGGAATGAATGGCATGCCGGGCATGGGCGACATGCCAGGAATGAGTAGTACTCCGGGTAACCCGCCGTCCGATCATGGCAATATGCACGGCTCCGACACGGCTACGCCAACGCCCACCACCACCGCAGCCATGCCCATGCCCAGTGGCTCGATGATGCCGGGCAAGCCGGGTATGGATGATATGCCCGGTATGGACGGGATGATGTCACCGGCTGATATGCAGGCACTGCAACGGGCACAAGGCGTCGAGGCCAGCAAGCTGTACCTTACCCAGATGATCAAGCACCATCAGGGCGCAATCACCATGGCGCAGAACGAGATCAAGAACGGCCAATTCGCCGATGCCGTTGCGCTGGCCAAGTCGATCGCGACCAGCCAGCAGAAGGAAATCGACACCATGAACCAGATTCTGGGCACCCTGTAGGAAGTCTCCGACGCAGAGGCATACCGCTGTGGTCCGGCATGACGGTGAGCACTCGGTGCCGTCATCGAAGTGTTTATCGACGTTGTCCCGGAGGGGCATTCAGCGGTGAGAGCGGTCGGATCTTCAGCGAATCTTCACAGATCCAATACCGAAACCCTGCGGGTCCAGCGCACTCTGGGGCGTGAGACTTCGAAAGACGGGATTGGTGATGGCGCGCAAGCCGCTCATCGCAGCACCCATGACACGGCGCGGGTTTCTGGCGGCCAGCGTTCTCGGTGGCGCCGCTCTGGCGGCGTGTAGTCGTTCCCTCCGTCCACATCCGCCGAGTGGCACGGCCCTGGCCGACGCGATCACCGCGGCCGAGGCGCGCCGTCCGCATAGCGGCAAGACGGTCACCGCTCACCTGGCGCCGGGGACGGCCGACATCGACCTTGGCGGGGTCAAGGCGCGCACCCTGGCCTACAACAATGTCGTTCCCGCGCCGCTGATTCGGGCCAGTGTCGGTGATGAGATTGCGGTCACCGTCGACAACGGACTCGACCACCCGACATCAATGCACTGGCACGGCATCGCCTTGCGCAACGATATGGACGGCGCCGCACCGGCCAGCCCCGACATCGCGCCCGGTTCCAGCTTCACCTACCGGTTCAGCTCTCCGTATCCGGGAACCTATTGGGCCCACCCGCACGCCGGCATGGACACCGACTATGGCTTATACGTGCCGGTCATTATCGATGATCCCTCCGACCCTGGCGATTACGACGCCGAGTGGATCGTGATCCTCGACGACTGGACCTCCGGAGTGGGAACCAGCCCTGACGAGATCTATCGGGGACTGCGCGCTGGCGGTGGCTCCATGCCCGGGATGCCCCGGATGCCCGGCATGGGCCACTTACGCGCGACTCCCGGCGTGGGCGGGGTAGGGCCCAGCGATCTGCTCGGCGGCGACGGAGGCGACGTCAGCTACCCGTACTACATCATCAACGGGCGCATCCCTGCAGCGGCGACCACGTTCAGCGCAAAGCCGGGACAGCGCATCCGAATTCGCATCATCAACGCCGCCGCTGACACCGCGTTCCGAGTCACGCTGGCCGGGCATCGCATGACGGTCACCCATACCGACGGCTTCCCGGTGGTGCCCACCGACGTCGACGCCATCCTGCTGGGCATGGGGGAGCGCTACGACGCCCTCGTGACGGCCGCCGACGGCGTGTTCCCGCTCGTCGCATCTGCGGAAGGAAAGAACGCCATCGCGCGCGCCCTGCTCACCACGGGAGCCGGCAGCTCGCCAGACGCCTCCTTCCGGCCACCGCAACTCACCGGAGGGGTCGGCACGGTGGATACCTTCACTGCCGCAACGCAAGTCCAGCTCCCGCCCAGTAGCGACCTCGACCTGCGGGTCCGTCTGTCTGGCAAGATGATGCAATACGAGTGGATGATCAACGGGCACCCCTACGATCGAAATGTCCCGCTGACCATCCATCAGGGTCAGCTCGCTACCTTGACGTTCACCAACGCCTCCATGATGTGGCATCCGATGCACCTGCACGGACACACCTTTCAGGTCCTCAAACCCGACGGCAGCGCCGGCCCTCGCAAGGACACCCTCATCGTCCAACCGATGCAAACGGTGGCCGCAAAGCTCATCGCGGATAACCCTGGAATCTGGATGCTGCACTGCCACAACGGCTATCACATGGAGGCCGGCATGATGACCACCCTCGAGTACAGCGGCTGAGATGCTCAGGCCCGCACACGTGGAACACCGCGAGAAAAGGAGAAGCTCCCATGATGTTCTGGTATGACCACGACATGAGCGGATGGGGATACGCAGGCATGGCAATCGGAATGGTTCTGTTTTGGATCCTCGTCATCGTCGCCATCGTCGTGCTAGTGCGGTTCAGCACGGGAAATACCCAAGCCCGTACCGTCCTTCAGCCACCGCAATACCCCGAGTCACCAGAGCAGCTTCTGGCTGCACGGTTCGCACGCGGCGACATCGACGAAGCGGAATACCAACAACGCCTGGCGGTCTTGCGTGGCGGTGCGCCCCGCTGACGCCCACGGAGATGGGGGATGACAACATTTCGCCGACGGCCTTCTCATCGAGCGGGTGACAAGACCAGCAGCGCGGGGTGTCCGTCGCGACCAGCCGGGACAGGGTAGTAGCTGCGGTGGGTATTGGGGTCGACGGCCACGACGTGGGCGCCGTCGGCGAGGAACCCCGAATTGGCGACGGTCAGGTCGTGGCCATGCAAGTCCAAGGTGGTCACAGTGCCGCTTTCGGCCGCCACGTAGAGCCGGTGTGCGCCAGGGTCGTAGGCCAGCACGTCGGGGTCCTTGCCGACTGGGTTGGCGGCAACGACTGTGTGCATTTTCAGGTCGACGGTGACCAGGGTCGCGTTCTCGTCGCATGCGACGAAGGCCAGCCGGTCAGTGCTGTCGATCGCCAGGCCGTGTGGGTGCGCGCAGCCAGGTAAGGCCACGCGATCAGTGATCGTCAGTGTGGCGGGGTCGATGATCGCCAGATCGTTTGTGCCCTGCACGGCCACAAGCATCCGGTCACTGCCGGAGTCGTAGCCGACGTTGCCGACTTGGCCACCCACTTCGACCGTCCCGCGCAGGTGTAGGTCCGCGGCATCGACAACCGTCTCCGATCCAGCGGTTTCGTTGGTGGTCCAGATGGTGTTGCGCCGTGGATCGTAAGCCAGACCGTCGGGGTATTCGCCGGTAGCCGCGCGAGCGATGATCTGACCGGTGGACTCGTTGATCGTGACGACCTGATTGTCACCGGTGGCGGTCGCGTAGACCCGGTTCAGCGACGGCACCGTGAGTACACCATGCACTTGGCTGATGTTGGGGATGGTGCGCACCACGCGATGGTTGTTCACGTCGACTTCGATGACTTCACTGGCTCCCAGGTGAGCGACGAACAGCAGCCCCTGAGTGGCGTCAAGGCTCGCATAGTCGAAGCGTGAATCATCCCCGGGCAACGGTATTTCGGCTGCGTTCGGCGCGATCGATAACTGGGCCCGGTGCGGAGCCGATGCTGGGCCGCAGGCCGCGACCGTTAACGCAGCCATGATCACTAGTGTCGTGCGACGCGCGCCAATCACATGCCGGCCTTGATCGCCGCGTCGGCCAGCAACTCCAATCCGACACAGGGGCCGGGCCTCCGCCGACAAAGCCGCCAAGCCACCACTCGGCGGCACCTCAGCTTTTTGTGCCTGCGCCACAACATTATTCGCGGATCCGACGGCTCCCGGGGTAACCGATAACGCGACAACACCCATTCGCCGTCGTGCGGGACTTGACCTGCGCACCCTTCATGTAATCACGGTTGAACAGCTCGGCGAAGAGGGCACAGGAATGTCACAGCAGCACCCTGCTTAGCATGGACTACTATCTACGTATGAATGCAGATAACGTCGCTCCGGTCCCGCTGGAGGAGGACCAGGCGAACCTCATCGTCGAGGTCTTTCGTATGTTGGCCGACGCCACGCGCATTCAAGTCCTCTGGGCACTGAGTTCGGATGAACTCTCGGTCAACGAGCTTGCCGAGCGAGTTGGCAAGCCTGCGCCATCGGTGTCCCAGCATCTGGCCAAGCTACGAATGGCCCGGCTGGTCCGGACTCGCAGAGCCGGAACCACGATTTTCTACAGCCTGGAAAACGAACACGTGCGCCAACTTGTCGTCGATGCCGTCTGCAACGCCGAGCACGCCGGACCAGGGGTGCCGTCGCACCATCGAGGTGAGTCGACCGTCCGATCAATTGCCACCGACCTTCGGCGGCGGAAGGCCAATCAGCAATGACCGATCACGACCAATGGAGCCACCGTCATACGCACGGCGTTGACCATGGGCATTCCCACGGTCACAACCACCGCGAGGGCCTGCGGGGTGTGATCACTGAGATCTTCGCCCCGCATTCCCACGATGCAGCCGACAGCCTCGACAACGCACTGGAGTCCAGTGCCGCCGGTATCCGAGCCGTCAAGCTCAGCCTGCTGGTTCTGGGGATCACCGCGATCGTGCAGATCGTCATCGTCGTCCTCTCCGGGTCGATCGCGCTGGCCGCCGACACGGTCCACAACTTCTCCGATGCGCTGACCGCAGTGCCGCTGTGGATTGCCTTCGCGCTCAGCACCAAAGCGGCCACCAGGCGCTACACCTACGGCTTCGGGCGCGCTGAGGATCTGGCTGGGCTGTTTGTGGTCGCCATGATCACCATGTCGGCGATCATCGCCGGCTACGAAGCCATCACACGGCTCATTCACCCACAGCCCATCACCAATGTCGGTTGGGTCGCGCTGGCCGGTGTGGTCGGCTTCATCGGCAACGAATGGGTGGCCCTCTACCGCATCCGGGTCGGTCGACGTATCGGATCAGCAGCCCTGGTCGCCGATGGACTACACGCTCGCACCGATGGATTCACCTCGCTGGCCGTCCTGTTCGCCGCAGGCGGTGTGGCCCTGGGCTTCCCGCTGGCCGACCCCATCATCGGGCTGCTCATCACCGTGGCCATCCTGGCCGTGCTGCGCACCGCCGTGCGCGACGTGTTCCGTCGCCTCCTCGACGGTGTCGACCCAGAATTGATCGACACCGCCGAAGCCACCCTGGCCGCCAGGCCCGGGGTTCGGTCAGTACGCAGCGTGCGCATGCGCTGGATCGGACACCGCCTCCACGCCGACGCCGAGCTCGACATCGATCGCGCACTGAGCCTGGCCGAGGCCCATCGGATCGCCCACGATGCCGAGCACGATCTCATCCACGCCGTGCCCAAACTCACCACTGCGATGATCCACGCCTACCCCGCCGACGACACGAACGCCGCCGAACTACACCGTCAGGGCGCCGAATCGATAACGCCTCCGCGCCGACAGAGTTGAGAAGCCTGCTTTGCGAGGCGGCAAATTGACTCCGCCGTCGGGCCCGGTCCCGTATACACAGATGCATGAACGCCTCCGCTCACATCGGTCGGGTCGGTGGTTTGGCGATCGCGTTGGGTATCGGCGCGGCGCTGGCCTCGGCGAGTGCGGTGGCGTGGGCAGACTCCGGTGACTCCACCGGCCAGCGTCCCGCGGCCTCCTCGGCTCGCGGCCACGCTGCCGGCCCGAGTGCCCCGCGAGCAACCAAAGCAACCGACAATCCGACGCCCAAACGGCCTACATCCACGCGGACGGTGACGTCACCGGTGTCAGCGAAAGCGACCGCTCGCGCGGCCGCTGCTCCCAGTGGGCCGGTCAACGCGGCCGAGGTAGCACTCTCGACGGTCGTCGGCGCGTTGGAAACTTCGTATGCCGGAAGCAGGTCCGCAACCGCGTCCACAGAAAGACCCGCCGCCCCGGTACCGGTCGCTGCCACGGCAACGCCGATTGCGTCGTCGTCGGTGGCGCAGATCGCTGTGCCTCCGAACTTGACCGCGGTGTTCCAACAGGTGATCTACACCCCGCTTCATATCGTCGTACAAGCCTGGATCGCAAGCGAAATCGGTCGACAGGTCGACGACTTCATCAACTCGGCGGCCGGGTCCTATGTGATCGGCAACGGCGCTGACGGCACTGCGGCCAACCACAACGGCGGTGCCGGCGGCTGGCTCCTCGGCGACGGTGGTGCCGGGTGGACCAGCACCGAGGACGGCGTTGACGGTGGCGCGGGCGGACGAGCCGGGGCTGTGGGCAACGGTGGAGCCGGCGGGACCGGGGGAGCCGGCGCCGATGGCGGTGCGGGCGGAGCCGGCGGGCAGCTCATGGGTATCGGCGGAGCAGGCGGCAACGCGGGTGCCGCCGTTGTTGGCGCGGTCGGGGGAGTCGGCGGAGCGGGCGGCGACGGAACCGGTCTGGTCTTCGGTATCGGCGGTGACGGCGGCGCCGGTGGCGACGGCACCGACGGCGGCCGTGGTGGTCGCGGTGGTAACGGCGCGGCGTTCCTCGGTAGCGGCGGCGACGGTGGCAACGCCGGCAAGAGCAGCGTCGGCGGTAACTCGACGCAACTGCCTGCGCTCGGCGGCGCGGGCGGCACCGCCGGCTGGCTCGGAAGCCATGGTGCCGTTGGTAATTCCGGGGCGACCGCCACGGCGTCAACCCCCAACGGATCGGTGCCGCCACTGTCGCAGATCGGTACCTGGCTCACCAACAGTGACGGGCAGGCCGTCATCCTGCACGGCGTCAACGAGGTGTACAAGCTGGCGCCCTATGAACCGTCCGTGAGTGGCTTCGACGAAGCGGACGCGCAATTCCTTGAGGACAACGGGTTCAATGTGGTGCGTCTCGGCGTGATCTGGGCTGCCGTGGAACCGCACCCGGGTGAAATCAATACCGCCTACCTCGACTCGATCAAGGCGACTGTGCAGATGTTGGCCGACCACGGCATCTACACGGTCATCGACATGCATCAGGACCTCTACAGCGGAACGTTCTACGGTGAGGGCGCCCCCGAATGGGCGTCCGACGGCGGCGGGCGGCCCAACCCGAACTCGGGATTTCCGGGCAACTACTATGTCAACGGCGCCCAGGCACATGCCTGGGACGCGTTCTGGGGTAATGCCACCGCGCCGAATGGCATTGGGCTGCTGGACAATTACGCAATGTCGTGGCAGCACGTCGCGAGCTACTTCAGCGGCAATTCCGCGGTCATCGGCTACGACATCATGAACGAGCCGTTCCCAGGCTCGAACTACCCGGTCGCATTGCTCGGCGGCTCGTTCTTCGCGACGCAGCAACTCACCCCGATGTACAACCAGGTCGCTGCCGCCATCCGCTCGGTCGACGGGACCACGCCGCTCTACCTGGAACCGCCCAACCCCGCGGTCACCGAAATCCCCACCCTGCTCGGTATCCCGATAGCCCTGTTGGGACAACTCAACGACCCGAACTACGTTCTGGCATTCCACAATTACTGCGGCCCGATCGGCGGCGTGTTGTGCACCAAGATCACTGACACACTCGCGGCGCAAGCAGCGGATTACTCGAAGCAGCACAATGTTCCGGCGATGATGAACGAGTTCGGCGCCACCAATGACATCGATACGCTCACCAAGGAGATGCGATCCGGCGACCGGTACTTCATGAGTTGGGCCGATTGGGCCTACACCGGCGTGGGTGACATCACCGGGTCGCCCGATGTCGAGGGTCTGGTCTACAACCCGATGAACGACCCCACGGGCGACAACGTGAACATCGGCAACCTGCGGACGTTGGCCTCGCCGTACCCGCAGCTTGTCTCCGGCACACCGATGAACTTGTCATTCACCGATGGCACCTTCACTTTCGGGTATTCCACCGCGAAGATCGATGGCTCCGGAACGTTCGCCGACGGCGCGCTGACCATGATTTCCGTCCCGCACGTGGAATTCCCGAGCGGCTACCAGGTGACTGTCACCGGTGGCCACGTCGTTTCGGCGGCCAACGCTGCCCGACTCGTGATCGCCTCGGACTCCGGTGCGACGACCGTCAGCGTGGTCGTGACCCCCGCACCCTGAGCGAGCCGTTCGGGGTACCTGTGCTCGCGTGGCTGTCAGCGCTACTCGAGCACGAAAACCGGGATCAACCGGTCGGTCTTGGTCTGGTACTCCGCGTACGGCGGGTAGGCCTCGACGGCCAGCTTCCACCAGTGCTCGCGCTCGTCACCGGAAAGCTCGCGGGCGGTCAGGGTGACGGTCTTGTCGCCATCCTGGGCAGTGACGGTCGGGTTGGCCTTGACGTTGAAGTACCACGACGGATGCGCCGGGTCGCCGCCTTTGGAGGCGACCATGGCGTAGCGGCCGTTCTCCTCGACGCGCATCAACGGCACGTAGCGCTTCTTGCCCGACTTGGCCCCGGTCGTGGTGTACAGCACGACCGGGCGGTCCATGATGTGGACGCCGTCGGTGGTGCCTTGTTTCAAAATCTGTTCGGTCTGTTCGCGCACCCAATCGGTGGGGCTCAGTTCCGCGTGCTCAGTCATGGACCGCTCAACTCCTGTCGTGTTTGAACTATTCCCGCGGTTTCGGCGCGTTATCCGCCGCTCAGCGGCGGATAACGCGCCGAAATCACGATGGTGACTGGTCGTTGACTCTAGCCCCGATCGGATTAGCCTGCGGGCATGACCAGTGATACCGGATGCGTGCAAGTGGCAGTCCTCGACGACTACCAGAATGTGGCCCTCGAAATGGCCGACTGGTCCTCTGTCTCCGGCCGCGCCGACATCACGGTGTTCAACGACCACGTGGCCGACGCCGACGAACTCGTCGCGCGCCTGACCCCCTTCGATGTCGTGTTCGTGATGCGGGAACGGACACCGTTGCCGCGCAGCATCATCGAACGCCTGCCGAATCTGAAGATGATCGCCTCCACCGGGCCGTTCAACGCCGCTATCGACATGGCGGCCGCCGAGGACCACGGCATCCATGTCGGAACCACCGGCGGCACCGTGGCATCGACGGTCGAACTGACCTGGGCGCTTATCCTGGCCGGCGCCCGCGATCTGGTGACCGAGGCGCGCTCGGTCCGCGACGGCGGATGGCAGACATCGGTGGGCCGCGAACTGTCCGGTCGGGTGCTCGGCGTTCTCGGACTGGGCCGCATCGGTGCGCGGGTCGCCCGGATCGGTGAGGCATTCGGCATGGAGGTCATCGCCTGGAGCCAGAACCTCACCTCGGAGGCGGCCGCCGAGGCCGGCGCGACCTACGTCGACAAGGACGAGTTGTTCAGCCGATCGGACGTGCTGACCATCCACATGAAGCTCAGTGAGCGTTCCGCCGGCCTCATCGGTGCATCCGAGTTGGCGCAGCTGAAACGAAACGCAGTGCTGGTCAACACCTCTCGCGGACCCATTGTCGACGAGGCGGCACTGGTGACGGCCCTGAAGTCCAGCACCATCAAGGCCGCGCTCGACGTCTTCGGCACCGAGCCGCTGCCGCAAGGGCACCCGCTGCGCACCCTGGACAACGTGATCGCCACCCCGCACATCGGCTATGTCGCCGACCGCCCGTACCGCATCTTCTACCGCGACGGCGTCGTCGCTATCGCCGATTGGCTGGACCGCCGCTGATCAGAAAGCGTTCGGATCGCGCTGCACGGCTGCCGGCACCGGATGCTGGTAGAGCCGCGACGCGTTCTCCCACGTCACCTTTTGGATGATCTGGTCGGGCAGTCCGCTGATCTGCTCGCGGATGGTGCGCTGAGTATGCGGCCAGGTCGAGTCACAGTGGGGATAGTCGGCCTCCAGCATGATGTTGTCCGCACCGATCCGGTCGTACTGGATGAACGACGACTGGTCTTCGACTGCGCAGAACCGGAAGTTGCGGGTGAACACCTCGGCCGGGGTCAGCGTCTCGCCCAGCGCCTTCCACGTCCCGTACATCTCGTGATAGCTCAGCATGTGGTCAAGGCGGTCCAACAGTCCGGCCACCCAGCCGATTCCGCCTTCGGACAAGCAGATTCGCAGATCCGGGTATCGGCTGCACACACCGGAGTAGAGCCAGTCCACCGCCGCGCTGATGGCGTAGGCGAAGAACAGCACACCCGGCACATCCGGCGGAGCGTCTGCTGTCGTCGACGGTGACGTACCCGACGACCCGATGTGCAGATTGACCACGGTGCCGGTCTCCGCGCAGGCCGCCATCATCGGCTCCCAGTAGCCGGAGTGGATGGTCGGCAGCCCGAGCATCGCCGGGTTCTCGCTGAAGGTCACCGCGTGGAACCCGCGTTCGGCGTTCTCGCGGATCATGTTGGCGCCGACTTCCGGATCGAGCAGCCACGGCAGCTGGCAGGGAATGATCCGGTCGGGATACGAACCGGCCCACGCCTCGAGGTGCCAGTCGTTCCACGCGCGGACCGACGCCATCGCCAGGTCGCGGTCGGTGGTCACCTGCTGCAGTCGCTGGCCGGCGAAACCGGGCAGGAACGACGGGAAGTTCAGTGACGCGTACACGCCGTTGATATCCATGTCCTTGACCCGGGCATGGATATCCCAGGCGCCGCGGCGCATTTCGTCGAATCGGGCGGGTTCGAACCCGTACTCCGACACCGGCCGCCCGACGACGGCGTTGAAGCCGACATTGGGCAGCGACTGGTCGTCGTAAATCCAGGTCTGCCCGCCGTCTTCGGTGTCGACCACCCGTGGCGCCCGGTCGGCGAACTTGCTCGGCACCCGGCCCTCGAAGGTGTCCGGTGGCTCGACGATGTGATCGTCGACCGAGATCATTGTGTAAAAGCGTTCGGCGCGTTCGGGTTCGGGCAGGAAGGTCACCGTGCGGTCCGCACCGGTCTTGGCGGTGGTGAAGTCCAGATTCGATTGCAGCTCGTCGATGGACGCCATGGCCAGATTTCCTTTCAGTCCAGCACGCCGCGGTCGGCCTTGATGGTCATGCGCGCCGCACCGGCCCAGTAGACGTCGGCGGCACGTTCGATCAGTGACGCCTGCATGCCGACCAGGTCACCGTGGTTCATCTTCGACGGGGTTCGTCCGCTGACCAGCACGTCGTAGGCCAACCGGCACACCCGTTCGATCGACACCGCGCGGTACACCGCCGAGGCGAGATCATGTCCGGTGGCGACGACGCCGTGGTTGGCCAGGATCACCAGGTTTGCCGATCCGATCTGACCGGCTAGTTCGGCTGCGCGCCAGGGAGTGTCGATCTCGCCGTCGTACTTCTCGACCAGATACATGTCGTCGAGGAACAACGCCCCAGTCTGGTGGACGAGCTCGGGAAGCATTCCGAGTGCCGCGATGAGGCTGACGTAATAGGGGTGGTTGTGGATCACCACCCTGGCATCGGGTCGCTGCCGATGGATTTCGGTGTGGATGTGGATGGCCGGTGTGACATCCCAGCGGCCGCGGACCACATGTGCGTCCTCGTCGACGACGCAGATGTCGGATGCGGTCAGCTCCTGCCACCACAGGCCCCACGGGTTGACGAACATCTCCTTCTGACCGTCGGGCTGCCAGGTGATGTGGCCGGCCATGTTCTCGGCGAAGCCGATGTCGGCGAGGTGGCGGAACGCGATCGCCATCTTCTGCTCGTCGGTGAGGTCGACGCCGATGGGCGGCGTTTTCGACGGCGCCCAGACACCCAGGCCGCCCCGGCGCACTTCCGATGTGCTCATGATCGCTCCAGTATCAATTGAATGGTCTCGCGGAGTTGGCCTTTGGCGATCTTGCCGCCCGAGGACCGCGGCAGCTCGTCGAGCACCTCGAGCCGTTCGGGCAAAAGTTCCTTGGAGACGCCCTGCTGCAGGAGGTGCTCGACGAGGGCCGACAACTCGAGGGTGTCGGCGAGATTCTTGAGTTCGGCGAATACGCACACCCGCTCGCCGAACAGGGGATCGGGCATGGCCACCGCGGCGGCGACCGCGATGGCGGGGTGACTGGCCACGACCTCCTCGACCGCGACCGCGCTGATGTTCTTGCCGCCGCGCAGGATGAAGTCCGAGGTTCGTCCTGCCAGCACCAGGTAGCCGTCGTCATCCAGCTCGCAGATGTCACCCATCCGCATCCAGCCGTCCTTGGTATACAGCTTGTCGTGGTCGGTGCCACCCAGATAGCCGAGGCTGAGCGCCGGGCCACGGCAGACCGGCTGTCCGCGACCGGATTTCGTGACGTCGTCGTCGCCGTCGAACAACCGGACCTGCATCTCGGGGACGATGCGCCCAGCGGTTCGCAGCCGATGGTGCAGGGAGTCGTTGAGGGTGGTGGCGCTGAGCATGCCGGTCTCGTTGGACCCGTAGAACTGCAAAATCGTCACCCCGGTCAGCTCCTCAAACTGCGCGGCCTGGGTGTAGGGCAGCGGTTCACCCCCGGTGAACACCACCCGCAGGCTGGACAGGTCATGCTGCCGCGAGGCGTCGTTGGCCAGAATCATCATCAATTGTGTACTCACACAGCACAACACCGTCGCGCGGTAGCGTTCGATGGCAGCGCAGGTCGCGGAAGCATCGAACCGATCGATGCGCACGGTCGTCGCACCGAGGTAGATCGGTGTCGTATGTGAGGTCCAGATCCCGAAACCGAACGGGGTGGGGATGACCGGCAGGAAGACGTCGTCGGCGGTCAGTTCACCGTTGGCGACCGCTTTCTGGTGAAAGTAATGCCATCGATTCTGCGTGTGTACAACACATTTCGGTAGACCCGTGGTACCCGACGTGGAGTTGATCAGGAAGGGGTCGTCGGGCCCCACCGGTGACAGTCCGGTCATCGAGCCGGGGGCGGTGTCGATGGTGAGACCGGCGGCACCGAGCACCACGTCGCGCACCGACACCTCGGCGGCCGCCGCAGCGGCCTGCGCGGCGCGACCCTCGTCGCTGACCAGAAGCGACGGTTGGGCGGTCCGCATGATCTGCGCTGCCTCCCGCACGCCGGCGCGCGCGCCGAGTCCAACGCTGACCGCGCCGCAACGTTCGATTGCCACCAGCAGAACGTGGATGGCGATGCTGTCGCCGTGCCAGACCGCGACCCGGTCACCGGGCGCCACGCCCAGGCGCTGCAGCTGTACAGCCAGGTTGGTGGCGGCGTTGTCGAACTGCGACCAGCTCAGCGCGCGGCCGGTGGCGAAGTCGCGGTAGGCGGTCTTGTCCGGTGCGGTCCCGGCGTTGCGGCGGATGCAATCGGACAGCGTCGTGTCCGTCCACCAGCCGGCGGCCCGGTAGTGCGCCGCTTCGGCGCTGGTGGTGACGGCAACGTCGACAGCCATCACCAAATCATATGAAAATAAGGATCGGCGTCAATGACCCCAGTGGCGGACCATCGCAGGGTCGACCGTTCCGGCCGAGCCGGGGTAGTGCTGTGCAGTGATCAGATGCGCGGCGGCGAGGTCGTGGGCCAGACGCGCGTCGCCGGCCTCGATGGCGTCAATCACCCGACGGTGTTCCTCGAGGACCGCCAACCGCTCGTCGACGGGGACGACGCCGTCGTCGCTCACCCGGGTCGACCAACCCTGTTCGTGTGCCGACCACAACGTCTCCAGGGCGCCGGCGAGCATGATCATGGTCTGGTTCCCGCACAACGCGACCAGTGCTTCGTGGTAGCGCCGGCTCGCCGAGATTGCGCGTTGGAAGTCGTCCGCGGCGTCGACGGCTTCGGCGTGTAGTTCGCGCAATGGCGAGACGACGGCATCGCTCCGGTCGGCCCGTTCGGCGCACAGCGCCGCACACGCCGGCTCCATCTGTCGCAGCGCCCCACCCACATCCGAGAGGCTCACATCTTGCGACCCGAGCACCAAGCCGATCGTGTACGCGACGTTCGCCGCGTTGGGCCGTCGCACCACCGCCCCGCCGAGCTTGCCGCGCCGCACCCGCAGCAGTCCCTCTGCCTCCAGGATCCGCATGGCTTCGCGTAGCGACGGCTTGCTCACCGGAAACTCACGCAGCAGTTCGTCCTCTTTGGGGAGAATGCTGCCGTCGGCCAGCTGGCCCAACAGAATTCGCCGTCGCAGTTGATCGGCAACCTGCTCGGCGAGACGGCGGAATTGAATCGTCGGTTCTGACACTTGTTTCTATCTGCTGGTAAGTGTGTGCATCGTACAAGGGATGCCCGGTGAAAAGAGGAGAGCAGAGATGGCGACGATGGCAGCGGTCGGATCGCTCGCGGGCTTGCCGATCGACGATCCGCAGGCATTGCAGGACGTTGAGGTCGACATACCCGAGTTGCGTCCCCGCGATGTCCTTGTTGAGATCGCCGCGGTCTCGGTCAACCCGGTCGACATCAAACGCCGCCAGACGCTCGCGCCCAGCAGCTCCCCGGTGATCCTCGGGTTCGACGCGGCGGGCGTCGTCACCGCCGTCGGTGAGGAGGTGAGCACCCTGTCGGTCGGTGACGAGGTCTGGTACGCCGGCGACATTTCCCGGCCCGGCACCAATGCCCAGTTCCACGCCGTCGACGAGCGAATCGTGTCGCGCAAGCCGCGATCGCTGTCCTTCGCCGACGCGGCGGCGCTGCCGTTGACGACGATCACCGCGTGGGAGTCGCTGTTCGACCGATTCGAACTCACCCGGGAATCGAAGGGTGACTTGCTGATCATGGGTGTCGCCGGCGGCGTCGGGTCGGTGATGATCCAGCTGGCCAAGGCGCTCACCGATGTGCGGGTGATCGGCACGGCCAGCCGCGCAGAATCGCGGCAGTGGGCCGTCGGCCTGGGTGCGGACGTGGTGATCAACCACCACCACCTGCGCAGGGAGGCCCTCGCCGTCGCGCCCGACGGCGTCGACTGGGTGTTCTCACCACACTCGGCGGGCAACGTCGAGGATTATGCCGAGATTCTCAAGCCCTTCGGTCGTGTCACCGCGATCGACGACCCGAAGGATCTGGACCTGATGCCGCTGAAGACCAAGAGCATCGCCTGGCATTGGGAGTTCATGTTCACCAAGTCGCTGTTCGGACTTTCCGGCCAGCAGGAGTTGCTCGCCACGACCGCACAACTGGTGGACGACGGAATCATCCGCAGCACCGTTACGCAGACAATTGACGACTTCAGCGCGCAGGGTCTGCGGGAGGCTCACAAAGCCGTGGAATCCGGCCGCATGGTGGGCAAGGTCGTCGTCCGCCGATGACGTCCTGGACGGCCGACCATGCCTACAGGCAGGTCAGCCTCCGCCGTCGGTGACGGGCTTACTTGTGCGCGGGGCGCTTCAGCAGGAACTGAAGCCAGCGAACGTCGATCAACATGAGGTTCAACGTATGGGCGAAAAATAAGGTGACACGCCCTTAGCGGTAATACGTCGCTAAGAATATTTGCCAGAACGCCATTATTTTCGGCCTGGCCAGCGGTTCTGCGCGAGCCCGTGAGGCGCTTTGTCAACGATAAAGCGGCTTGACCGTTACTTCCCCGAATTCGCACCGTGGTCATCGGCTCGGGCCATTCGACGCTCGACCAGTAACTGCGCACGCGCTCGGTCAGGTCGTTGTCGGTGATGGCCCCCAGCGCGCTCGCTAGCCTGCGGGCCCACTCCGATCACCGCGACCTTCAGCGTCCTTCGGCGAAGCCTTCCACGGTCCTGTCGTACGATCGCCTCGATTCACGGCGGAGGGGAAGTCGAAATGGGAGCTGGCTGGCGGATTCCGCGCTTGGCGGTCGCGGTTCTGGTCGTTGCGGTCGGCTTGGCAAGCCCAGCGCTGGCAGCGCCACCCCCGACGCCGGGCATGGAAGTCGACGATGAAAGTGGTCGTTGCACAGCCGGTTTCGCCGCACAGGGCAACGACGGCAATTACTACTTGTTGACCAGCGGGCACTGTGATGCGCACGACGGATCGGATTGGACATACGGCAGCGACGACGCGCTGCTCGGGACGATCACCGCCAGCGAGGTGCACGGCGACAAGCGGGACGCCGCCATCATCCGCCTCGACCCCGAGGCCGGCGCGCCCAACGGTGACGTTGGCGGGCGCTATCAGGTGCGGGATGTGCTCGGCGCCAACCAACTTGGCGTCGGCATGCCGTTCTGCAAGGTTGGTGCGGTCACCGGGGAAACCTGCGGGGAGGTCAAGGGTGTAGAGGGCGATGTCGTCGAGGCCAGTGTCTACAGCCTCGAAGGGGACAGCGGCAGTCCGGGCTTCGTCAAGAATCCCGACGGCACCGTGAGTGCGGTCGGCATCTTGATGTCGTCACCCGACGGCGACGACTACACGACATATTTCACCCTCGTACAGCCCCTGCTGGCGCACTGGGGACTGCGGATCCTGCCCTGACGGTTGGTCAGGCGGGTTGGCCTCAGACGGCGATCAGCACGGCGCGGTCGTAGGTGATCGACGCAGGTGGGGAACCGCCCACGATCCGCGCAATACCCATCGACGCAGCTCGTCATTGATCTAGGATTCGGCCATGATTCGGCCGACGTACGTGGTCTTGACAGCGTCCGCAGTGGCCTTCGGCGGCATGGCGGTAGCCGCCCCGATCGCGAATGCCGGACCGCTGCCGCCGTGCACATACACTCTTTCGCCGCCCGTGGTGGGGCCCGGCGGGGTCACCGCCACCGCCGAACTGGCGGGCTGCGGGCCGGCCGCCGGCGGGTATTCGGCAGTGGCATGTTTACTCGGTGCCGACGGGGTCACGCACTGCGCGCAAGCGCACGGTTCGGATCCCGCGGTGATCTCGGTGCCGTACAAGCCGGGCGTCACCTATATCGCGACCGGCCGCGGCTGCCCGATCTGGCTCGGGCAGAACGTTGCGCCTGATTGCCAGCTCCTCGGCCCGCTCAACGCGACCCTCTAGGAACCACATGTCGATTGACAAGGCCGCGATCGTCGCGGGCAGTATTCGGCTGGCTTCCGGGATGCACTTCCTGGCCGACCCGCTGGGCGCCAACAAGCTGTGGGGTGAGCCGAACGACCCGGGCCCGTCCGCGCGGCTGCTGTTGCGCTCGATGGGCTACCGCGACGCGCTGATCGGCGGACTTCTGCTCTCGGCGGGCTTGCGTGGACGCAACACCCGCGGCTGGTTTTTGGCTTCGGGGGGCGCCGACGCCGCCGATCTGCTGGGCGGGAGCAGCGTGCACAGTGACCTCACCCGTGGACAGCAGATCATCGGGCTTGGCGGCGCGGTGGTGGGGATCAGCGTCGGACTATGGGGCGCCACCCGGCGTCGCAAGCCGGCAGTAGAGGCAGCTTCCTGACTCGGAGCGCAGGAGCGAAGCGACCAGGGAAGACAATCCGGCACGCCGTCTGGGTCGCGATCGCCGCCGCGGTTCTCGTGCAGTGCAGCGCAGCACCCGAGCGGCCGCCTGCCGCGTCATCCTCGGCAACCACAACCACCACGATCGTGCCCGCACCCATGGTCCTGCCGGTGACCGCCGCGGAGTTGGGCGCCAGCTGGCGTCCTGGCTGTCCGGTCGCCCCGGAACAGCTGCGCCGCGTCGAGGTGGACTACCTGGGAGGCGACGGATACGACCATCGCGGCGCGCTCGTCGTCCACCAGGATGTGGTGGCCGACGTCATCGCGATCTTCGCCGAGCTACGCCGGCAGGGCTATCCAATCGCGAAGATGCAAACGCCTGACCACTATCCCGGGGCCGTCGACGAACTGTCGATGGAGGACAACAACACCTCCGCCTTCAACTGCCGCCCGCTGCCCGGCAGCACCAACTGGTCGCTGCACGCATACGGCCGCGCCGTCGACGTCAATCCATTGGTCAATCCGTACATCGATCGTTCCGGCGATCTGGAGCCGGCGACCGCCGCGCAGTACCTCGATCGCCGGCGCACCGACCCCGGAATCCTGCACGCCAGCGATGCCGCGGTGCGGGCCTTCACCGATCGTGGGTGGACGTGGGGCGGCAGTTGGCACAACCCGATCGATTACCAGCATTTCGAACGCCGCTGAGAGGAAGCAATCATGCAGATGTGGGAACTGGTTGCCCGCGAGCGTATTCGGGACACCCTGGCCCTGTACAACTGGTCGGGTGACGCGGGGCGGATCGAGGACCTCACTCAATCCTTTTGTCCCGACGGGATACTCGAGGTGCGCGGCACCGCGACGGCGTCGGGTCGCGCCGAAATCGCACATTTCCTCGGGGGCGTCGCCGCGCCGGCCACTGTTGCGGACGGGCCCCGGCTCAAGCGGATCGTTCGGCACACCCTGACCAACGTCCGCTTCACCGAGCTGAGTCCGCAACGCGCGCAGGTGTCGTCGTACTTCACCGTGTTCACCGAGATCGGGCTGGACCATTACGGCCGCTACCGCGACGTCTTCACCCCGGTCGATGAGTCATGGTTGATCGCCCACCGGTTCGTCTCCACGGACTGGGCGGCGCCGAATTCGACGATGGCATCGCCGTCGTCGGTGTCGTAGGCGTCAGGCCCGCAGGCTGGCCGCCAGCGATTCGCCGAACGCAAGCAACGCCGCGCGGCCGATGTCCAGGATCGCCTCGTCGAAGTCGCTGCCGTCCCGGTAGGACAGCTCGAGTACGCGGTCGGCCATCTCGACGGCCACCTGTATGGCTCGCGGGTCAGTGCCGGCGGGAATGAGTTCGACGTCAACCAGGATGCCGTGCAGCCGGTCGGCGAGGGTACGCATCCGAGCGTGCACGTGTTTGGTGACGGTGGGGGAGGTGCGCCCGCCCAGCCACATCCCCGCGGCACTCGGATGTTTGCGGTAGTAGTCGACGTGCAGGTTGATCTCGTTGTTGAGCAGGTCGGCGATCGAGGTGATCGTCCACGTCTGCTCTGCGGCGACGCAGCGCGCGTCGATCTCGGTGCAGTGCCGCTCCATCAGCTCGTCGAAGATGGCGTCGCGATCGGCGAAAAACCGGTAGAGCGACGGGTAAGACACTCCGGCGCGGTCGGCGATCGTGCGGGTGGTCGCTGCATCGATACCCTGCTGGTCGGCGATGGCCGCTGCGGCGTCAAGGATCCGGGCGACCGTCTGCCGGCTGCGGGCCTGAACAGGCGCTCGGCGCGGAACCGACACCGTGGTCATGCCTACCTCCTGGGGAGTCCTTGACAGTCGTCCGCAAAACTATAACACTATTCGCGTTACAGTTTCAGAAACGACCAGAGAGTGTCCCGATGACCGTGAGCTCCCTCAGCCAAGCCCGCCCGACCCAGTCGTTGAGCGGCCACGTCGATGTGTTGATCGTCGGTGCCGGTATCTCCGGCCTCGGGATGGGCCACTACCTGGCCACCCTGCAGCCCGGCAAGAGCTTCGCGATCGTCGACAGCCGCGACGCGATCGGCGGCACCTGGGACCTGTTCCGTTACCCCGGCATCCGGTCGGACTCCGACCTGCACACCTTCGGCTACGAATTCAAGCCGTGGACTTCTGACAACGCGATCGCCGACGCCCACGAGATTCTGGACTATTTGCACGAAGTCATCGACGAAGATGATCTGGCTCGCCGCATCTACTTGCATCACAAGGTATTACGCGCCAATTTCGACACCGATACTGCGCGTTGGACGGTCGTCCTGGAACGTGATGGCGCGCAGTCCGAGGTGACCTGCGACTGGCTGTTCGGGGCCACCGGCTACTACGACTACGCCGGCGGCCACCGCCCGAATTTCGAGGGCGAAGAGGATTTCGAGGGTGCAATCGTGCACCCGCAGTTCTGGCCGGAAGACCTCGACTACACGGGTAAGAAGGTCGTCGTGATCGGCAGTGGCGCCACGGCGGTCACGTTGATTCCCGCGATGGCCGGCGAGGTTGACCACATCACCATGCTTCAGCGGTCGCCGTCGTACGTGATGCCGTTGCCGCGTAAGGATCCGATCGCCAACTCCTTGCGAAAGGTGTTGCCCACCAAGGCCGCCTATGCTGCGACACGCCGCTTCAACATCGGCAAGGGGCGATTCATCTACAACCTCTGTCAGCGCCATCCCAAGCTGGCGCGGCGCCTCATCCGGGCGATCAACGTCAAAGCACTTCCGGAAGGCTTCGAGGTCGACACCCACTTCAATCCCGCCTACAACCCGTGGGATCAGCGGCTGTGCGCGGTGCCCGACGCCGACCTGTTCCGCACGATCGCGAAGGGCAAGGCGTCGGTGGTCACCGACCGCATCGCGCGGTTCACCAAGAATGGAATCCTGCTGGAGTCCGGCACGACGCTCGACGCCGACATCATCGTCACCGCAACCGGTTTGAAGCTGCTTCCGCTGGGTGGCATCCAGATATCCGTCGATGGTGACGTGAAAGATCCGAACCAGTCGCTGCTGTACAAGAGCTTCATGATCTCCGATATTCCCAACCTGGCGTTCGCGTTCGGTTACACGAATTCGTCATGGACTCTGAAGGTCGGCCTCGTGTGTGAGCACCTGTGCCGTCTGCTGGGCTACCTGGATCGGCACGGCTACACGACGGTGGTTCCCGTTGTGGACGACCCCAATATCGAGAAACGCCCGATGCTCGACTTCTCCGCCGGCTACGTCCAGCGCTCGGTGGACTTGTTCCCGCAGCAGGGCGCGACCGGCCCCTGGACGGTCGAGATGGACTACTGGGCGGATCACGCGCGGTTGCGGAAGGGTCCGGTCGAGGATCCGGCGCTGCGGTTCAGCATAGCGGTTGGGGCAGAAGCAGTTTCGGGCGTGGCCTCGGCATGAGTCGAACCACCTTCATCGAGGTGGACGGCCGGCGCACCCGGATCCGGGTCGACGGGAACCCCGAGAATCCCCCGGTGCTGCTGATTCACGGCATCGGTCGCAGCATGGAGGACTGGTCCACCCAGTACGAACGGCTGGGCCAGGCCTACCGAACTATTTCGCTGGACGTGCCCGGCTTCGGTTTCTCCGAGCGCCCCAGGGACACAATCACGTTGCCGGTGCTGGCTCACGGGGTCGTCGGCGCCCTTGACGCGCTCGGCGAGCACAGGCCCATGCATGTGGTTGGTAACTCACTCGGCGGCGCTATCGCTCAGCAGCTGCTCGTCGAGCAGCCCGATCGGGTCGCCAGCCTGTCGCTGATCAACAGCGCGGGTTTTGGCAGTGAGGTGACCATGCTGCTGCGGATGCTCACCGTGCCGGTGCTCGGTGCGATGAGCATGCGCCGTCCGACTCGCGCGAGCGCGGCCATGATGGAGCGGCTGATCCACGCGGACAAGGCAATCGCCACCAGGGAGCGCATCGACCATGCGTTTGCGGTTGGCTCTCAGCCCGATGCCGGGGCCGTGATGCTCGAGACCGCGCTCACCCTCGGCACGCCGCGAGGGGTACGGCCCGAGTGGCGCCGTGAATTGGCCGCGGGCGTGGCCCGGACACCACGTCCGACGCTGATCATGTGGGGAACGCGCGACCGCATCCTGCCCGCACATCACATCACATCACCGAGGCGATGCGGGTGTACCCGCACGCCGAAGTGCACCTGCTCAACGGCGTCGGCCATATGCCGCAGCTCGAATGCCCGAAACGGTTCGCCGACCTACTGCTGCCATTCCTGGTGCGCGCCAACGGTTGATCAGCGGGTGCCGTTCAGCCGTCAGCTCACCGCTCTGGCCAGCAGTGGCGGTAGCTGATCGGCCACCAGTGGGAAGGACAGCGGCGAGGTGAACGCGATTGCGGCGGACTGTTCTCTGGTGGTGAAGACGTTGCGGTTGCCGAACGCCGCCACGGCGGGAATGGCTTGTAGCGCAGCGACATCCGCTTCGCTCTCGGTACGCCACAACAACACGTCGACACCGCCGAGTGCCGCGTCGATCTGGTCGACCGGGATGTAGGCGCGATCATCATCGGCGCGGCCGAACGCGTCGAGTCCGGCGGGAATGACGAAGCCCATCTGGGTGAGCCATTCGGTCTTCCAGCCCGCTCGGGTGGCGATGGCGCTGTCTTGCCATCGCGTCGAGCCTTGCAGCGAGGCGATCGACTTGCCCTGAAACTGCGGAAAAGTCCTGGCGATATTGGTGAAAGCGGCGTCAATTGCCTCGATTTGAGACTTCATCGCCTCTGGCCGGAACACCGCTTGGGCGATCGCCGTCGCCTGTTGCTTCCAGGATTCGAAGAACGGCACCGCGCCGGACTGGGGGATGGTCGGGGCGATCGCCGAAAGGCGTTCGTAGGACGCGGCATCAACACCCGCGTTTGCGGCCACGATGAGATCGGGTCGCAGCGCCGCGATCCGGTCGACCTGTATGCCGTTGGCCAGGCTCAGCACCGTCGGCCGGGCCCCACCGAGCCGGGGCTGCGCCCAGGGCCAGACCGCATACGGTTGATTGCCGAACCACTCGGTGGTCGCTACCGGAACCACACCCAGCGCGAGAAGATCGTCCTGCTCGGTGAAGCCGGCGCTGACGACGCGCCGCGGCGGTGCCGCGATGTGCGTGCTGCCGAACGCGTGAGCGACCGTGACCCCGCCCGGCGCCGCCGAAGCGGTTGCCGCCGAGGCGACTACGAGCCCGGTAGTCGCAGCCAGTCCGAGGAAGCCCCGCCTACTCAACTCCGAGTGCACGGCGACTCCTGTCTCGAGGTTCATTGGGACGACTGCCGTAACGGTACCGCTGATCGGCCGTATCGTAATGCGGCGGCAGACCCGGCAAGCTAGTTGACCGGCACGTCGAGAATTGGGCGCTGGACCCCGGCGCCGGGGCCGTCGAAATGCCACCACTCACCGGAGTAGACCGCTAGCCCGCCACCGGCCATAGCGGCGCGCAGCCGGGCGCGATTGGTCTGAGCCGCGGCGCTGACCCCGTCGGTTGCGTATGCCTGCGCGCGAGCGGAGAAGTCGTCGAAGTCTGTGGCCATGTCGACCAGCTGGCCGCGCTCGGCGATCGTCACGTCGACCGAACGTCCCGCCTCGTGGCTGCGCGCGTATGGGCCGGGTTTGGCCACCCAGGCCGGGTTGGGTACCGCCTCGAACATTCGAACCTGGACATCGTGCGGGCGGTAGCAGTCCCAGAACACCAGAACATCGCCCTGGGACCGCAGAGTTTCGGCGGCCTTCACCAGCCCCGGCGCCATCGACTCGTGCACAAGGCAGCGTGCGTCAGCCGGATACAGCGGCGCACCGACGAAGTTGTGCGGCGTCGCGTAGCGAAGATCGATCACAGCGTCGGGCACCACGGCTCGCACATCCACGAATCGGGCTGCGGCCGCCTGCGGACTGACCGGCGGGACGTCGGTGCCGGGGACGGCACTGACCGGGGCCGCCGCCCCCATCGCGGTCGACAAGGTCACCGTGATGGTCAGGAGACCGCGGAAGGTGTTCACGTCAGGACGACTGCGCCTGCTGCGGACTCCCGATCCGCCGGTCGGCGGTGAGCAGCAGGTTGTCATAGGCCGATCGCGGCGGCGACACCTCGGTTTGGGACAGGGCGATGAAATCGGCGACAACTCGATCTGCCAGGACCCGCAGTTTGATGTTGGCCTCCTGGGAACGCCAACGCAGCAGGTCGAACGCCGCCTCCGAGTCGATGCCGTACACAACCATCAGCATGCCCTTGGCCTGCTCGATGGTCGCCCGGTTCTCGGCGATCTCGGCGATCGCCTCGGTGAACTGCTTCTGCTTGCGGTCTTCAATGGGAGTGACGTCGACGTAGAAACCCTCGGTGCCGATCACCTCGCCGCTGTCGTCCTGCAGCTTGTCGGCCACCACGATCACGTGGTGAATCCGGCCGGTGGTGTCCACGATCCGGTGCCGCGTGCTGAAGGCCTGGTGGTGGCGGCGCACATCGTCCAGAGTGGTCGCCACCTGCTGATAATCGTCCGGATGCTTGTGCGACAGCACCAGCTCGGTGGTGGGCGACACCGTGCCCGGCTCGTAGCCGTGCATGAGCTGGACCTCGTCCGACCATTCCCAGCGTTCGTCGTCGAAGTAGAACCGGAATTGCCCCGCCTGTTGCGGACGTGCGCCGACCACGTCGTAGCCGTCACGCCCCGTTGTCGGATCGTCGTCCGCAACCATCGACACCCCTTGCCCCGACAACCCCGCGGTCGTCTCCATGCACCAATGCCGCAGCAGCCGTAAGCCGACGAGTGCCATGGAGGCAGAACCCATCGCCATCCCAGGTTCTGCGGGCAGGAATTTTGTACTACGTCACCCGCTGTCATTTCAAGCGGAATTGCCGATGGCGACGTGCGAGGCGAAACTTCTGAGACTGAGGTGGCCCCAGTGACGGATGTAACGAAACTAGTTCACCGCCGAAATCACTGGTACAGGGCGTTCACGCCACGGGGACGCCGCCCTGCGAGCCGAGGATGACGCGACGGTGACGATCACGACGAATGCAGCGGTTTGGGTGCGTCGCGCCGCCCTTGGGCTCGGCGCGCTTGGTGTTTGGGCCGCCGCACTGACAGCTCCGGTGGCGGCCGCCGACCCGGCTGATCCCGCGACCCCGACGGCAGCGGCCGGCGACACCAGCACTCCGCCGGCCTCCGCACCGGCCCTGGTACCGGTTCAGCATCTCTCCAGCCCGGACAACCTGCCCCCTGGTACGACCTCAACGGACACCCCGCCACAGGGCCGGTTGGGCTACTGGCGCGACCTGTTGCACGCCATGCGCACCCAGCAGGTGTCGGGCGGCGACGCGCTGCTACTTCTGACCCAGCGTCCGCTTGACGCCAACGCAGCGCCGCCGCCCGGCATGTCGTCGACGCCGACGGGGCCGGTCGGAACGTCGGCCGTGCCGCCCGCGGCCGCGCCGCCCGCAGCCGATGCGGTCGCTGCCCCGGCCGGCTAGTAACGCCGCACTGGTTACGGATCCTGGGCGAGGCTCACGACGACTTCGTTGCGGCGCCGGCAGGGAAGTGTCCAGGGCGGATCGTAGAACCACGCCAGCGGTTCGCCGGTCGTCTCGATCTCGTTGCGATACAAGGTCTTCAGAAGCTGATTGGTGCGCGCACCGACCGCCTCCGGGTCGATACTTCCGTTGAACCGCAGCGCCGCAACCGTCTCGGTGGGAACCGGCACCAAATGGACCCGGTCGTCCTTCGGTGTGGGCAAGGTCTCCAGCGTGTACGTCGAGGGCATGAAGAAACGAATGACCCATTCGCCCGACGGCTTGCGTTGGGTCGCGACCGGCGCGGTCATCGCTATCTTCTCGCTGGGCTGTTGCGCGACCGGCGCCGTCATCGCGATCTTCGTACTGCCGGAGTTGGCGCCGAAAATGTAGCGGGCCAGTAACCGGAATCCCTGATTGCGAGCCGCCTCCTCATCGGCAGCGATCGCTGTCTCGGCGGCGATGCGGGGCCCGTACCGGCGAATCTCAACACCACCGATAGTGCGTTCGACGGTGAACTCAGGCTCTTCAGTGCCGAGCCTGATGCCCACGATGTTGCCTACGCCCTCGGCGATCTGTACCGCCGTTCCGAGAATCGTCTTCAGCACGGACACCTCCTTGTTTGACAGCAGGCATACCCATTCGGCAGGTGGTAGTCGATGACATGATTCTGACGCGTTTGCGGGCCTCCCGACCGCCGGCCCGAACGATCCATATATCGTCCGGACATGACTCGGGTTTCGGTGATCACCGGTGGTGCGGGCGGCATGGGGCTGGCGACGGCGAAGATCGTCGGTCAGGATCACCGGTTGGTGCTGTGCGATGTCAGGCAGGATCGGCTCGACGCCGCGACCGGCGTCCTGACCGGCCTCGGCATCACCGCGACGGCAATCAACTGCGATGTCACCGACCGAAGCGCCGTCACCCGACTTTTCGAGGCGGCGGCCGGCATCGGGCCGATCGCATCGGTGATCCACACCGCGGGCGTCAGCCCGAGTATGGGGGATGCGGACTACGTCATGACCACCAACGCGATCGGCACCCTCAACGTCAACGAGGTGTTCTTCGCCTCGGTCGGCGAGGGGGCGGCGATCGTCAATGTCGCCTCGATGGCATCGCACATGTTGCCCGACGAGCTCGTTCCGGCACAGCATTTCGACTTGGCCTTCTCCGATGAACCGCGGTTCTTGACCGAGATGCTGGCGGCGTGCGACATCGCGGGGGAGGAGATGCGCTCCGGGCTGGCGTACAGCGTGAGCAAGACATTCGTCCGGTGGTACAGCTCCGCACAGGCCGAACGGTTCAACGGCCGCGGGTTGCGCATCGTCTCGGTGTCACCGGGGTCGGTGGACACCGAGATGGGTCTGCTGGAAGCGGAGGCCGGTGCCGGCGCGATGGTGGCCAACGCGGCCGTGCCGCGATGGGGCAAGGCCGAGGAGATGGCCGAGTTGTTCGCATTCTGCGCGAGCGACCGCGCCACCTACCTGACCGGAACCGACATCCTCAACGACGGTGGGGTAATCGCGTCGATGCGCGAACGAACCCGGCTGGCTGCCCAAAATGCTTAGGGGCGTGTCAGTTTGGCGTACCGTGTGAGGTGTTCGTCGGTGGACCCGAACTCGTACTGCAGCGCGGTGAGCCGCTTGAAGTAGTGGCCGATCGCCAGTTCCTCGGTCATGCCCATACCGCCATGGAGTTGGACAGCGTTCTGGCCGATGAAGCGCGCGGCTCGACCGATGGTCGCTTTGGCCGCCGAGACCGCGCGTGACCGAATTTGCGGCTCGGCTTCCAGGTTCAGGACCGCGAGGTAGACCGCCGCAACCGACTGCTCGAGTTCCATGTACATGTCGACCATGCGATGTTGCAGAACCTGGAAGGTGCCGATCGGTTGACCGAACTGCTGTCGTTGCTTGGAGTATTCGACGGTGTCGGACAATACTTTTCGCATGCCGCCGACCGCCTCAGCGCACACCGCGGCCGCCCCTTCGTCGCGGGCCTGCGCCAGAGACGGTGCGGCGCCTTCGGCCAGCAGCGCGGCGGCGGGCAGGCGCAGGCCGTCAAAGGTGAGGTCGGCGCCGCGCCGGTCGTCGATGGTGCGATAGCAGTGGACTGCCAGTCCCGGCGGTGGGTCGGCGGGGTCGAACTCGGTGAGAAACAGCGAAACGCCTTGCGCGTCATCGGCTTCGCCGGACGTCCGCGCGGCGATCAGCAAATGGGTGGCCAGCGGCGCGGCGGTGACGACGATCTTGTCGCCGGTGATGACCCATTGGTCACCGTCACGAACCGCTCTGGTCGACACCGCGTGATCACCGGTGTCCGGCTCGGTGCTGGCCAGGGCGACGATGGCGTTGCCCTCGGCGATGCGCTCCAGCAGCGCTGTGGCCGCCGGGTGGCTGGTCCGCTGTAGCAGACCGCCCGCCACCACCACGGTGTCGATGAAGGGCTCGATCGCCAGGGCGCGGCCGAGTTCCTCGGCGATCACCATAATTTCGACCGGGCCTCCGCCAATCCCGCCTACCGACTCTGGGAAGGCGGCGCCGAGGATGCCAAGTTCATCGGCTAGGCCTCGCCAGATCTCAGGCTGCCAGCCTGGTCCGATCTTGGCCGCGGTGCGGCTCTTCTCGAGGTCGTAGCGGGTGGCCAGGAACTTGCCCAGGCCGTCGCGCAGGAGCTCTTGTTCTTTGTTCAGGTTGAAGTCCATTACAGCCCCAAAGTCGCCTTGGCCAGAATATTGCGTTGAATTTCGTTGCTGCCCGCGTAGATTGAACCGGCTCGATCGTTGAAGTATCGCAGTGCCGCGACCGCCTGCCAGGGCTTGCCGCTGACGTAGCCGTCTGCGGGTGGTTCGAACTCTGAGACCGGTCCGCCCGGTCGGGTCGCGTGCGGCTGGTATGCCCGGCCGCGTGGCCCGGCGGCCTCCATCGCGAGTTCGGTGATGGCTTGCGAGAGTTCAGTGGACAGCACCTTCAGCATTGAAGACGCGGCCCCGGGGTTGCGGCCTTCGGCAACTGTTGTCAGCACGCGGTATTCGAGTATCTCGAGTACTTCGGTGCGGATGCGGATATCGGCGAGCTTGGCCGCGAACGCCGGGTCGTCGATCAGCGCACCGCCGGTCGGTCCGGGCTGGGTGGTGGCCTCGGTGGCGATCGACTCCGCCATGACCTGCAGCGCGGGTGCCGTTGCGCCGCCGCCTCGTTCGAACTCCAGCAGATATTTGGCGACCGTCCAGCCGTCGTCGATATTGCCGATCACGTTCGACTTCGGCACGCGTACGGCGTCGAAGAAGATCTGGTTCTGCACCTTCTCGCCGGAGGTCATCACCAGGGGCCGGATCTCGATGCCCGGTGTGGCCATGTCGATGAGCACAAACGTGATGCCCTGCTGGCGCTTGGCAGATCGCGAGGTGCGAACGAGGGCGAAGATCCAGTTGGCCTCCGTGGCGTGGGTGGTCCAGATCTTGCTGCCGGTGCAAATGAGGTCGTCGCCATCGTCGGTAGCCGACATCGTCAGGGCGGCAAGGTCGGAACCGGCTTCGGGTTCGGAGTAGCCCTGGCAGAAGAACACCTCGCCGGTCAGAATGCGCGGCAGGAAGAAGTCCTTCTGTTCCGGCGTGCCGTAGGCGATGATGGCGTGCGCGACCATCCGGATTCCCATAGGCGACAGCGACGGCGCCCCCGCCAGAGTCGACTCGCGGCTGAAGATGTAGTGCTGGGTCAGAGTCCAGTCGCAGCCGCCGTGTTCGAGCGGCCACGCGGGCGCGGCCCAGCCGCGCTCGTGCAGGATCGCCTGCCAGGCCATGCTGGCCTCGTGCTCGGCGTAGACGCTGGTCATCAGCCGGCCCGCCTCCTGCAGATCAGGAGTGAGCTTCTCCTCGAGGAACGCCCGCACCTCGTCGCGGAATTCGAGATCCTTCGCCGACCACGACAGGTCCATCTGTTGTTCCTCCATCTGCACACGGCCGTTCTCAGAAGTACCGTAGCCCGTCGTCTGTGGCGCCCCGGCGCTGGGTGTCGTTAATTCTGCGCGCTCGGGTTTGAGGTTCCAAGGCCCGGGGAACAGGTTCGGGGGACGCCGCCGGGCGTCCCCCCAAAACGTGACACTGAGAGGCCCGGTCCCTGCACAAGGGACCGGGCCTTTCGTCTGTCGGGTCAGGCTGCCGGCGCGGCACCCAGCACCCGCTGGATGTCGGGCTTCATCGCCTGCAGCTGCCCGCCCCAGTACCCCCAACTATGGGTGCCGTTGGGCGGGAAGTTGAACACACCGTTGCGCCCACCCGCAGCCTGATAGCGAGCCTGGAACTGCTGATTGGTGCGAATGGTCAAGCCCTCCAGGAACTGCGCGGGGATCTGCGCGTTGCCCAGGCCGGCGTCGAGGTCGGTCGGGTTGCCGTTGCCGCTGTAAACCCAGACCCGGGTGTTGTTGGACACCAGCTGGCCGATGTGCAGCATCGGATCGTTGCGCTGCCAGGTGGCTCCGCCGTACGGACCCCACATGTCCAGCGCGTTGAACCCGCCCGCATCAGCCATGGCCACCGAGACCAGCAACGGCCAGGAGTTGGCGGACAGGTTCAGGAAGCCCGACAACGATCCGGCGTAAACGAACTGGCCGGGGTGGTAGGCCGCCATGATCAACGCGGCGCTGCCTGACATCGAGAGGCCGACCACCGCGTTCCCGCTGGGGCTGACACCCTTGTTTGCCGAGAGCCAGGCCGGGAGCTCCGACGTCAGGAACGTCTCCCACTTGTAGGTCTGGGTGGTGCCGTTGCCGACCGCGGGCCGGTACCAGTCCGTATAAAAGCTCGACATACCGCCGACCGGCATGACCACCGAGATCCCGGAGTCGCTGAACAACTGGAATGCGTTGGTGTTGATGTCCCAGCCGCTGCGGTCGTCCTGCGCGCGCAACCCGTCCAGTAGGTAGACCGCCTTGGCGCCGCCACCCTGGAACTCGACGGTGATGTTGCGTCCCATCGACGCCGACGGGACGCTGAGGTACTCGACCTCGGCGGCCCTGGCCGTTGGCGGCTGGGCGGCGACGGCGCCGAGCACCAAGAGCGAAGCGGCGGCGGCGGTGGCCGCCCGGATGATCCCCCGATTGCGTATGTTGCGAAATAGATCCATGAGTAGTCCTGGTCTGCAGTCGTTCCCTCCCCGACCTACCTGAGCTATCGGAGGCGGTTCGCCATCAGTTACGCCAGCGAAAGTTCAATCGATTGCGTCGTCTCGGATACCGTGGCGCTTCTCGGCGCCGCCTCCGCTCGGGTGGTAGTCGGCATCACCGGGCCACCCGGAGCAGGTAAGTCGACACTGGCCCAGGCGTTGGTCAGTCGTATACAAAGAGCGTCGTACCTGCCGATGGACGGCTTTCATCTGTCGAACACCGTGCTGGTGCGGCTGGGCCGGCACGATCGCAAAGGCGCCGTGGATACCTTCGACGCGGCCGGGTACGTGAGTCTGCTGCACAGGGTGCGGTCCGACTATCGCCTGCGGGATGTCTACGTGCCCGACTTCGACCGTCGCCTCGACGAGCCGGTCGCGGCCGGACACGTCATTGCCGCCGACTGTCGGTTGGTGATCACCGAGGGCAACTACCTCGGCGTGCCCGATGGCGAGTGGGCCGGCGTACGCGGGCTGCTGGATCGCCTCTATTACGTGGACTGCCCGTCACAGCTGCGGCGCGAACGGTTGGTGAAGCGGCATGTCGAGGGTGGTCGCACGCGGGCGGCGGCCGAGGCGTGGGTCGACGAGGTCGACGAGCCCAACGCCAGGCTGATCGCGACGACGCAAAAGTGGTGCGACTGCGTCATCGACGGCTGCTGAGGCGCCGAACGTAACCTCAGGGCGCGATTCGACGCGGCGGGTTCATACGGTCAACGCAACATTGGTTGATTCGTAGGGGTCGTCATGCCGAGTGGTTATCCGCATCCGAGGTCAACTCGGCGGGAGTTGTTTGA
>NZ_NPKT01000050.1 GCF_008329565.1 Mycolicibacterium sp. P1-5 | reverse complement strand
GACGCCCCAACACCACCATTCCAGAACCCCGATCCACCACCAACACCACTATTGAAGAAACCCGACGTCGGACTCGTCGTCGAATTGAAGAAACCCGGCCCCTTCGGAATATCGAACAACGAAATCACAATCGGACCAACCCCACCGGTTCCGGTGATGTGGATCGCCGTAGTGGGGCCGCCGATTGTCGCGGTGATGAACGGATTCTGGCCGGTGATAACGATATTGGGAATGGTGATCGGCCCGACGCTGGCGGCGGTTGCCGGGTAGCCGACGAAGTTGATCTGCGCGCTGATCGTCGGGATGGTGATGCCCTGGACCGTAATGGTGCCGTCGCCCGGTCCGGTCCCCAACGTGCCGGTGATGGGGATGTTGATGGGGGCGTTGATGTCGAGGTTGATGGGGATCTCGGGGATGGTCAGGCCGATGGTGCCGCCGAATTGGCCTTGGTTCTCGCCGCGCCAGAAGATTCCGTTGCTGTAGTTGCCGCCGATGAAGGCACCGGTGTTGACGTTGCCGGAGTTGGCGAAGCCGGTGTTGGAGTTGCCGGTATTGGCAAATCCGGTATTGAGATCACCCGGGTTGAACCCGCCCGTGTTGGTGTTGCCGACGTTGAGCACACCGGAGTTATTGCTCCCGGCATTCCCATATCCGGTGTTGGTGTGCCCCACGTTCACCGCACCGGTGTTGGTGTTACCGACATTGAGCCAACCCGTGTTCAGATTGCCCGCATTGCCCAAGCCCCAGTTG
>NZ_NPKT01000049.1 GCF_008329565.1 Mycolicibacterium sp. P1-5 | reverse complement strand
ACTGTCGGTCGATCAGGTCGGTGTCATCGCCGAACGCGCCGCCGACGGATCCGATGAGCACTACGCGCAGCTCGCCTCCGCCGCGACGGTCAGCCAGCTGCGCAAAGCCATCAAGCTCGAACCCCGACCACCCAAACCCGGCCCCCAACCCGACCCGCCACGCTCGATACGTAAAACCGTCGGCGACGAGTCCACCACCTGGCGCATCACCGTGCCCAACGTCGAAGCAGCCACCGTCGACGCCGCCCTGCAGTCCCATCATGACGCCCTGATCGCCGACTGGAAACGCGACCACGACACCGACTCCCCCGACAACGCGCCGCCCCTGCCGAACACCACCGATGCGTTCATGAGCCTGGTCGAAGCCGGCTGGGACGCCGACGTGGCCCGCCGCCCGCACGGACAACGCACCACCGTGGTGGTGCACCTCGATGTCGACAAGCGCATCGCGGAGCTCGATCTGGGCCCGCTAGTCACCCAGGCCGACCGCCAGTACCTGACCTGCGACGCCACCTGCGAGGTCTGGTTCGAACGCGACGGCCAACCCATCGGCGCCGGGCGAACCACCCGCACCATCAACCGGCGACTGCGCCGCGCCCTCGAACACCGCGACACCACCTGCGCGGTCCCGGGCTGCGGCGCCACCCGCGGACTGCACGCCCACCACATCCAACACTGGGAAAACGGCGGACCCACCGAACTACACAACCTCGTCCTGCTGTGCCCGTATCACCATCGGGCACATCACCGCGGCGACATCACCATCACCGGACCC
>NZ_NPKT01000007.1 GCF_008329565.1 Mycolicibacterium sp. P1-5 | reverse complement strand
TCAAACAACTCCCGCCGAGTTGACCTCGGATGCGGATAACCACTCGGCATGACGACCCCTACGAATCAACCAATGTTGCGTTGACCGTATGAACCCGCCAGGCGATTCTGCGCCGTGGCGTTACGTTCGAACCCTAGGTCAGGTTGTTCTTGATCTGGGTGGCCTGCATCTTGGCGATCGCCAGCGCGGTGTCGTTCTGCACCGGATCATTGGGCGCGCTGGAGAACTCGACACTCGTGGCTGCCTTACCCTGGGAGAAGTACACCTCGGTGATGGCCTTCGAGCCGTCGGGCGATTTGCCGCTGGCGATGAAGCCGCCGTCGCCGACGTCAGCGGACTGCGGCGCTCCGTCGACCTCCGTGGAGATCGTTGCCTTTGCCTCATCCACCCTCTTGACCGCCGCGGCGGGATCCGTTTCGATCACGATCTGAAACTTGATGATCTGGTTCTGCGCGGCGTTGGCCATGGTCTGACCGATTCCGGTGATACCGGCCGGGGGCGTCTCCGGCGGGCTGGCGGTGAAGCTCGGGTCGATGTCGGAAGCCTTGAGTAGCAGTTTGCTGTAGTCACTCGCGGGCGCCGCAGTTGCGGCGGCGCTGGTGGTCTCCGACCCCGACGCTCCAGTCGTCGACGACGAGCTCGCGGCCGACGACGAGCTCGTGGCCGACGATTCCTTGTCATCACCGCCGCAGCCGACTGCTGCGGTGCCCACCAGCAGCGCCACACCGATCATGCCTACGGTTTTGGTCCGCGAGAGCTTCATAGAGGACTCCTTCTGTAGCAGCATCAAAGTTTGCTTGCTGCGTTCCTACCTTGGAGTCGCCGAATGCGGGACCAATTAACGAAGATTACGTCGAGATCACACCTGTTAGTGACCGACAGCTGATCCTCAGACCGGGATGAACTCCACGTCGGAGAGTACGACGGCGTCCTCGCGGCTCGGTGCGGTGACCACACCGACGTAACGGCCGTCGTCCTTCCATACGTTGACTTTGATCGTCTCGCCGGGGTAGACGACGCCGGCGAAGCGCGCGCCGTAGGTCTTCACGGCCGACACGTCGGAGTCCAGCAGGGTGTCCACCAGCGCCTTGCAGGTCATGCCGTAGGTGCACAGCCCGTGCAGAATCGGCTTGGGAAAGCCTGCGGCAGCGGCGAATTCGGGGTCGGAGTGCAGCGGGTTACGGTCACCGCAGAGCCGGTACAGCAGCGCCTGCTGGGGTAGCACCGGAACCGAGATCTCGTAATCGGGCGCGCGATCCGGGGCCGCAACCGACGTCGACGGGCCACGCTCGCCACCGAAACCGCCCTCGCCGCGGGCGAAGATCGACCGCTTGGTGGTCCACAGCAGCTTGCCGTCCGGGTCGGTCACCGTGGTCTCGCTGACGATGACCGCCGCCTTGCCCTTGTCCCAGATCTCGGTGAACCGCTGCACCGACTGCGCGGTGCCGCTCGGCGGCAGCGGAGCCGGCACGGTGACAGCCTCGCTGGCGTGCAGCACCTTGCTCAGCTCGATGTCGATGCCGGGGAACTTCACCTCCGGTGGCTCGGTCATGTGGAAGCTGGCCGCGACGTTGCCGAAGGTGGGCAGCACCTGCGGGGTGCGGTCCACCAGGTAACGCAGCTCCTTGGGATCCATCGGGTCGGCACCGGCGCCGAGGCCCAGCTGATAGAGCTGAACATCGCTACTGGTCCAAGAGAACTCGATGGGCTCCAGCTCGGCACCGAGTGCGACGGACAGATCGATCGGCATGTCAGCCCTTCCCTGCAATATGCAAAGCCGCCAGGTATCCGAATGCCATCGCGGGGCCGATGGTGCCGCCCGGCCCTGGATAGGTGTGGCCCATCACCGGCGAGCTGACATTACCGGCCGCATACAGGCCTTCGATCACCGAACCGTCGTCGCGGAGCGCCCGTCCGTGCACATCCGTGCGCACGCCGCCCTTCGTACCCAGATCGCCGGGCACCATCTTGGCCGCGTAGAACGGTCCGTTCTTGATCTCGCCGAGGTTGGGGTTGGGCTTGTTGGTCGGATCGCCGTAGTAACGGTCGTAGGCGCTCTCGCCCCGGTGGAAATCCTCGTCCTTACCCGAACGGGCGAAGGAGTTGAACCGCTCGACCGTCGCCATGAAGGCGTCGGCCGGAAGGCCGGTCACCTTGGCCAACTCCTCGAGGGTGTCGGCCTTGACGATCACGCCGGACTCCATCCACTTCTTCGGAATCCGTTGTCCCGGCTGCAATCCCGCGAAGATGTACCGGTCGCGATATTGCTGGTCGAAGACCAACCAGGCCGGCACGTTCTCACCAGGGCCCGGGCCCTGGCCGTACTGGCCGCCGTACATGTGGTGGCAGGCCTCGACGTAGGGCATCGACTCGTTCATGAAGCGCATGCCGCTCAGGTTGACGATGATCGACCCAGGGGAGTTGCGTTCCGACAGTGCGAACCACGGTGCACCGACAAGCGGAACCGTCGGCCCCCACCAGGCGTCCTCCATCAATTCCAATGCCGCACCGAGCTTCTCGGCCGCCACGATGCCGTCGCCGGTATTCGCCGCGGCCCCAACGGTCCAATCAGCGGTGATCGGGGCGCGCTGATACTTGACCCGCATCTGCTCGTTGCGCTCGAAGCCGCCGCTGCCCAGGATGACGCCGCGGCGAGCGCGGATCAACTGGGGGTCAGCCGACTCCGGGCCGGTGGTGTCCCGTACGTAGATACCGCGCACCACACCGTCTTCGACATAGAGGTCGGTCAGCGCGGTGTTGAGCAGCACCGGAACTCCGGCCTGGCGCAAGCCGATTCGCAACGGCGCGATCAACGCGCGGCCCATGCCCACCAGATTCTTGCCGCGTGCGCCGGCCCACATCGTGCGCGCGCCGACCTTGAGGCTGCGCAGCACGCCGCGGGGATGGCGCTTGAGCTGGTTGAGGCGCACGTAATCCTGCTGCATCACAACCACATTGAGCGGTACCTTGCCGTACGCCGGCTCCAGGTAGGGCTCGTCTGGGCCGAGCTTCTTGGCGTTGAACGGCTTGGGTTCGATCGACCGGCCCGCCGGGCGCCCACCGGGGGTCTCGGGGTAGTAGTCGGAATAGCCGGGCACCCAGCACATCTTCAGCGGCGTGTGCTTGAGCACGAACGACAGCATTTCCGGACCACGTTCGAGATAGGTGTCGATGCGCTCGGGCTCCACCACGTCGCCGATGATGGCGTGCAGATAGGTGCGCGCGGCTTCTTTGGTGTCGGTGACCCCATCACGCTTGAGGATCTCGTTGTTCGGGATCCACACGCCGCCACCCGACCGGGCGGTCGAGCCGCCGAAGTGCGCGGCCTTCTCGACGAGGACCGTCGATAGTCCCTGGTGAGCGGCGGTAAGCGCGGCGACCATGCCGGCAGCACCGCTTCCGACGACGACGACGTCGAACTCCTGAGCTGTCATACTAGAACACGTTATAGAATTGCCCCGTCCGGGCGCTACTGACCCCTCCTTTCCGATCAGCGGAACGCTTACTCCACAGGCTCACGGACCGCACTAGAATTGGCCACACGGGGCGCCGTTCGCCCCGGTCACACGACGATGGGACTCCCGGGAATGCTGAGCGTTTCGACGCGCGAAGAGCTTGCCGCCGAACTTGCCGAGGCGGAGCGCAGCCGCGTCCCGATGACGCCGCTGACGTCCAATCACGCCGAGATCGACGTGGTGGACGCCTACGAGATCCAGCTGATCAACATCCGGCAGCGGGTCGCCGAAGGTGCCCGGGTGGTCGGCCACAAGGTCGGCCTGTCGTCGGAGGCCATGCAGAAGATGATGGGCGTCGACGAGCCCGACTACGGGCACCTGCTCGCCGACATGGAGGTGTTCGAGGACAAGCCGGTACCAGCCGGCCGGTTCCTGTTCCCGCGCGTGGAGGTCGAGGTTGGCTTCATCCTCGCCGACGACCTGCCCGGCGCGGGCTGCACCGAGGACGACGTGCTCGCGGCCACCGCGGCGTTCGCTCCCTCCATCGAATTGATCGACACCCGGATCAAGGACTGGAAGATCGCGCTGTGCGACACCATCGCCGACAACGCGTCGTCGGCCGGCTACGTGCTCGGTAAGGAGCGGGTGTCGCCGAAAGACATAGACATCAGAAGCATCGACGCTGTGCTCACCCGCAACGGTGACGTGGTGGCCGAGGGCCGCAGCGACGCCGTGCTCGGCAATCCGGTCACTGCGGTGGCATGGCTGGCCCGCAAGGTCGAGAGCTTCGGGGTGCGGTTGAAGGCCGGTGACATCGTGCTGCCGGGATCGTGCACCAGGGCCATCGACGCCCGTCCGGGTGATGAGTTCATCGCCGACTTCGCCGGGCTGGGTTCGGTCCGGCTGTCATTCGAATAGAGGAGCATCATGGCTCAGAAGAGTTCCGTTGCGATCGTCGGGTCAGGCAACATCAGCACCGACCTGCTGTACAAGCTCCTTCGTTCGGAGTGGCTCGAGCCACGCTGGATGATCGGCATCGACCCGGAGAGTGAAGGCCTGGCCCGCGCCCGCAAGCTGGGCCTGGAGACCAGCCACGAGGGTGTGGACTGGCTGCTGGCTCAATCGGAAAAGCCGGACCTGGTGTTCGAAGCCACCAGCGCCTACGTGCACAAGGCCGCCGCGCCGCGGTACGCGGAAGCCGGTATCCGGGCGATCGACCTGACCCCGGCCGCCGTCGGCCCCGGCGTCATCCCGCCGGCCAACCTGCGCGCGCACCTCGATGCGCCGAACGTCAACATGGTCACCTGCGGCGGCCAGGCCACCATCCCGATGGTCTATGCGGTGAGCCGCGTCGTCGACGTGCCGTATGCGGAGATCGTGGCGTCGGTTTCGTCGGCGTCGGCCGGTCCCGGAACGCGGGCCAACATCGACGAGTTCACCAAGACGACCAGTGCGGGCGTCGAGGTGATCGGTGGCGCCAGACGCGGCAAGGCCATTATCATCCTGAACCCCGCAGATCCGCCGATGATCATGCGCGACACCATCTTCTGCGCGATCCCCGAGGACGCCGACCACGACGCGATCACCCAGTCGATCAAGGACGTCGTCGCCGAGGTGCAGACCTATGTGCCGGGCTACCGTCTGCTCAACGAGCCGCAGTTCGACGAGCCGACGGTGTACAACGGCGGCAACCACCTCGTCACCACGTTCGTGGAAGTCGAGGGTGCGGGCGACTACCTGCCGCCGTATGCGGGAAATCTGGACATCATGACCGCGGCCGCCACCAAGGTGGGCGAGGAGATCGCGAAGGAACGCGCCTCGGCAGGAGCACAAGCATGAGTACTGAAGACATCTACTTCAACCCGATGTGGGACGTCCGGATGACGGACACGTCGCTTCGCGACGGCTCGCATCACAAGCGTCACCAGTTCACCAAGGACGAGGTCGGCGCCATCGTCGCCGCCCTGGACACCGCGGGTGTGCCGGTCATCGAGGTCACCCACGGCGACGGGCTGGGCGGCTCGAGCTTCAACTACGGGTTCTCCAAGACCCCGGAACAGGAGCTGATCAAGCTGGCCGCCGAGACGGCCAAGGAGTCCAAGATCGCGTTCCTGATGCTGCCCGGCGTCGGCACCAAGGAAGACATCAAGGAAGCCCAGAACAACGGCGGGTCGATCTGCCGGATCGCCACCCATTGCACCGAGGCCGACGTCTCGATCCAGCACTTCGGGCTGGCCCGCGAGCTCGGCCTGGAGACCGTCGGCTTCCTGATGATGAGCCACACGATCAGCCCGGAGAAGCTGGCGGCCCAAGCCCGCATCATGGCCGACGCCGGCTGCCAGTGCGTGTACGTCGTCGACTCCGCCGGTGCGCTGGTGCTCGAGGGCGTGGCCGACCGGGTCAGCGCGTTGGTCGCCGAACTCGGTGACGACGCGCAGGTCGGTTTCCACGGCCACGAGAACCTCGGCCTGGGCGTGGCCAACTCGATTGAGGCGGTCCGCGCCGGGGCCAAGCAGATCGACGGATCGTGCCGCCGATTCGGCGCCGGTGCCGGCAACGCTCCGGTCGAGGCGCTGATCGGGGTGTTCGACAAGATCGGCGTCAAGACGGGCATCGACTTCTTCGACATTGCCGACGCTGCCGAGGAGGTCGTCGCGCCTGCCATGCCGGCCGAGTGCCTGTTGGACCGTAACGCGCTGATCATGGGCTACTCCGGTGTGTACTCGAGCTTCCTCAAGCACGCCATTCGCCAGTCTGAGCGCTACGGTGTGCCGGCCCACCAGCTGCTGCACCGGGCCGGGCAGCGCAAGCTGATCGGCGGCCAGGAGGACCAGCTGATCGACATCGCGCTGGAGATTCAGCGCGAGCAGGCGGCTCCCACCTCCTAGCATGTCGTTGCCCCCGGGCACGATGGGGCGCATGACAACCCGCGAGGCCGCACAGTCCCTCCTCGAACAGCTGGCGGGGCCGACCGCGGTCTTGCGCGACGACCAATGGACGGCCATCGAAGCGCTGGTGGTGCAGCGCCGTCAGGCTCTGGTCGTTCAGCGCACCGGGTGGGGCAAATCGGCGGTGTATTTCATCGCGGCGAAGTTGCTGCGCGAGCAGGGCCACGGCGCAACGGTCATCGTGTCGCCCCTGCTGGCGTTGATGCGCAACCAGGTCGCGGCCGCGGAGCGCGCAGGCGTTCGTGCGGCCACCATCAACTCGGGAAACGTCACCGAGTGGGATGAGATCCACCAGCGGGTCACAAACGGCGACCTCGATGTCCTGCTGGTCAGCCCGGAGCGGCTGAACAACCCCGACTTCCGGGACAACGTATTGCCCGCCCTGGCGGCCGATGCCGGACTGGTGGTGGTCGACGAGGCGCACTGCGTCTCGGACTGGGGTCACGACTTCCGGCCCGATTATCGGCGCATCCGAACATTGATCGCCGAACTCGGTTCGGACGTACCGGTTTTGGCGACCACTGCCACTGCCAACGATCGTGTCGTCAGCGATGTCGCGGCGCAGCTGGGCGTCGGCCGTGCCGACAATGTGCCGGGTGGCGGCCGGGACACGTTGGTGCTGCGCGGTGGGCTGGATCGTGAGTCGTTGCGATTGTCCGTGGTCCAGGCCGGTGGTGGTGCACAGCGCATGGCCTGGCTGGCCGAGCACCTGGACTCGCTACCAAACTCGGGAATCGTCTACACGCTGACCGTCGCCCAGGCGAACGACGTTGCCGCACTGCTGCGCGAGCGTGGGCACGAAGTGGCGGCGTACACCGGTTCAACGGACGCCGCCGAGCGCGAACAACTCGAGGCCGACCTGTTGAACAACCGGATAAAGGCATTGATTGCCACTTCGGCGCTCGGGATGGGTTTCGACAAACCGGATCTCGGGTTCGTCGTGCACCTCGGTGCACCCTCCTCGCCGATCGCCTACTACCAGCAGGTCGGGCGTGCCGGACGCTCGACGGCCAGTGCCGAGGTGGTGCTGCTGCCCGGTCGTGAAGACCAGGACGTCTGGCGATATTTCGCGTCGGTGGCGTTCCCGTCGGAAGCCATGGTGCGCAACGTGATCGGCGCGCTGGATCTCGAGCGTCCGCAGTCGACGCCGGCGTTGGAGCCGATGGTGGATCTGAGCCGGACCCGACTCGAGATGGTGCTCAAAGTGCTCGATGTGGACGGCGCGGTGCGACGAGTCAAAGCCGGATGGATCGCCACCGGCGAACCGTGGGAGTACGACGAGGCCCGCTACCGCAAACTCGACGAAGCGCGCCGCCGTGAGCAGCAGGCGATGCTCGAGTATCAGAGCACCGACGAGTGTCGAATGACGTTTCTGCGCAGGCAACTCGATGACCCTGAACTCAGCGACGGCGAACGCTGCGGACGTTGCGACAACTGCGCGGGCGCGCACTTCAGTCCCGCGGTGGATGAGGGAACTGCGGCGCTCACTCAGAAGCGACTGATGCGGCCGGGCGTGCAGATCACCCCTCGCAAGCAGTGGCCGTCGGGGCTGTCCAAACTCGGTGTCGCGCTGAGCGGTCGCATCGCCGACGGCCCGGCGGAAGGACGGTCGATCGGGCGACTGACCGACCTGGGTTGGGGTCCGCGACTGCGCCGGCTCTTGGACGAGCCCGACGGTAATGTGCCGCCGGACATCGTGGCGGCCGCGGTAAAGGTACTGGCCTCATGGGACTGGGCGGACCGGCCCACCGCCGTGCTGGCGCTGGACGCGGACACCCATCCGATCCTCATTTCGTCGCTGTCGCGTGAATTGGCTCGCATCGGCAGGCTGACCGACCTCGGAGTTCTGCGGTATGCGCCGGGGCGCCGGCCGGTCACGGCGACCAACTCCGCCTATCGGGTAGCCGCACTGGCTGATTCGTGGGTGCCGCCGGATCTGTCGGCCATCGCTGCATCGGATGGACCCGTTCTGCTCGTCGATGATCTGACCGATACCGGGTGGACGCTGACAATGGCCGCGCGGGTGGTCAGGCAGGCCGGCGCGCCCGTCGTGCTGCCCTTCGTACTTGCAGCCACCGGGTAACACCGGTCCCGAATCGGGCGACGTTCCCATCAGTGGCCGCGCAGCGAAAGTGCCGCGCGCCTTGAAGGGAGAACCTCAATGCTCGTCCGTCGTGCCGTTCTGACCATCCTTGCCGCAGGTGCGGCCTGCGCCTTGACGATTCCAAACGCCAGCGCAGAACCCGCGCCCACCCCTGCGCCGACATCAGACTGCTCGGCTGCGGGTCTGTCGGCCACGATCAGCTCGGTGACCAAGAACCTCTCGGACTATTTCGCCGTCCACCCTGACGCCAACCAGGCGCTGCTCGATGCCACCCGGCAGTCGGCGTTCGGCGCGGTCGGCGCGTTCAACACCTACTTCAACGACCACCCGGACCAGGCCAACGACATCCGGGCCATCAAGGCGCCGCTGAACGATTTCCAGAACCGGTGCGGCCTGCAGGTGGAGCCCGCCGAGGCGCTGGTCGTCATCGGTGAGCTGTAGTCGAAGCCGTCGGGGCTGGGCCCCGAGATCACCAACGTGGTTTGGTCCCGCCGAGCTGCGCGGTGAGCGCGTCGGCGGTGGCCACCAAACCCCGTGCATGCTTGGCGATTTCAGAATCGGTGAGCGCCCGCCCGATTTGAAGTGACACCACCATCGCTTGCCGGTGGTGGTGGTCGTAGACGGGAGCGGAGATGACGCTGACGTCGTGGCGCTGGCGTGATCCCGGCCCCTCGGACTCGCTGCGTAGGTACACCCGCTCGCCGATGTCAGAGATCAACTCGCCCAACAGCGCCCGCAGCTCGTCGGGCATCGCGCTGGACATGCCCGCCATCAGCGCGTAGAGCCGCCGGCCACCGGGCGTGAGTTGCTCGACGAGATATCCCGCCGTCCGGCACTCGGCGATCACCCGGTCCAACCGCTCTGTGGCTGTCCGCAGCGGGATGGTCGGTGTGCGGCCTAGCCAACCGCGCAATGCTTCGTCGTCCCACAGCACGAACATCAGTCCCACCGGCGGTGCGAACGGATAGCTCTGCCCTACCCGCACCCCGACGTCGGAGCCGGGGGGCCCAACCAACTCCAGCAGCGTGATCCGGTCATCGACGACGCCGGCCAGGGCGGCAGTCGTTTGAAAGGTGCTCGACAGGTGAGTGAGTTCGGCGCGCGCCGCCGGGTTGACTCGCAGCGACTCCTGAGCCAGATGGCCCAGCGTGATCAGGCTGGGTCCCAGCCGGTAGGTCTTATCAGCCGGGTCGCGGACCAGGTAGCCCGAGTCGGCCAAGGTCGTGACGATGCCGAGGCAGGTGGGCTTGGCCAGATGCAGACGGCGGGCCAGTTCCGATAGGCCGAATCTGTCCTGCGGATGTTTGGCCAGGAAATCCAGGATCGCCACGACACGCTCCGTGGGGGGCGATGATCGACTGGAAGTTGAACCGTCGGGCATTACGAAATCCTACCCCTGTGTTCCATATATGGACCAGTTGATTGGTTGACGGAGACTAGAACACGTTCTAATCTCAGTGCCAGAACGTACCAGTGCGGTCCAATTTTGAAACGCGAGGCGGTTATGTACACACAGCCCTTGGTGGACGCCATTACCGAGTCCGAACGTCTGGTCAAAGAAGCCTCCTTCATCGAGAGCGAGGCCGATCTGCTGGAGGGGCTGCAGTATCTGGCGGGCTGCGTAGCGGCGTGCACCCATGCCGCGTTCGACTACGACCGCGACCATCCGTTCCTGCACTCGGGCACCGGCCCGTTCACCAAGATGGGCCTGGACAACCCGGACACGATGTACTTCGGCACCCGGGTGGTGGCCGGCCAGGAGTACGTCGTCACCGGTAAGCGCGGGACCACCACCGACGTCAGCTTCCAGCTGCTCGGTGGCGAGTACACCGACGCAGTGGTCCCCGACAGCGAAACCGCGTTCGACGACCGCAAGCTCGACATCGCAGCCGACGGCACCTTCGAGTGGCGGTTCACCCCGGACACCAACGCCCAGTTGGTGATTCGCGAGGTATACAACGACTGGTCAGCGCAGCGGGGGAGCTTCGCGATCGCGCGCACCGACACCGCTGGCGCCGCGCCGCCGCCGCTGACCAAGGAATTGATCGAAAGGCGCTGGGCAACAGCGGGCAAGCAGCTGGTGCAGCGCGTCAAGACCTGGCTGCAGTTCCCGAAATGGTTCTACGACAATCTGCCGGTCAACACGCTGACCGCGCCGCGGCTCACCCCGGGCGGCCTGGCGACCCAGTACTCATCGGTGGGCCACTACGACATCACCTCCGATCAGGCGATCGTCATCACGCTGCCGGTCAGTGACGCCCCGTACCTCGGCTTCCAGCTGGGCAGCCTCTGGTATATCTCACTGGATTACATCAACCACCAGACTTCGCTCAATGGAACTCAGGCACAGGCTGATCCGGACGGCAAGATCCGCATCGTCGTCGCCGACAAGAACCCGGGTGTGACCAACTGGGTGGAGACGCTCGGGCACGGCAAGGGTTACCTGCAGTTCCGTTGGCAGCGCGTCTCGCGCGAGCTGACCGAGGCTGACGGTCCCACCATGGAGGTCGTCGACCTCGATGCGGTGGCTGGCAAGCTGCCCTACTACGAGCAGAACAAGATTTCCGAGGACGATTGGCGGGAGCGAATCGCGCTGCGCCAGAAGTTGATTGGCAACAGGATGGTGGGGTAACACATGGCCGGTTTGCTTGAGAACAAGGTCGTCGTGATCAGTGGCGTCGGTCCGGCGCTGGGTACGACGCTGGCGCGCCGATGTGCCGAGGAGGGTGCCGACCTGGTGTTGGCCGCTCGGACCGTTGGCCGCCTCGAGGACGTGGCCAAGCAGGTCACCGACCTCGGCCGGCGTGCGCTGTCCGTGGGTACCGACATCACCGACGAGGCCCAGGTCGACAATCTGGTCAAGGAAACCCTGGCCGCGTACGGCAAGGTCGACGTGTTGATCAACAACGCGTTCAAGGTGCCGTCGATGAAGCCGTTCGCCAACACCTCGTTCGACCACATCCGTGAGACGGTCGAGCTCACGGTGCTCGGCGCGCTGCGGTTGATTCAGGGTTTCACGCCGGCACTGGTCGAGGCCAATGGGTCGGTGGTCAACGTGAACTCGATGGTGCTGCGTCATTCCGACCCCAAGCAGGGTGCCTACAAGTTGGCCAAGGCGGCGCTGCTCTCGATGTCGCAGTCGTTGGCCAGTGAGCTCGGGCCGCAAGGCGTCCGGGTGAATTCCGTTCTGCCGGGGTACATCTGGGGTGGCACGCTGCAGGGTTATTTCGAGCATCAGGCCGGCAAGTACGGCACCACTGTCGACGAGATCTACAAGGCCGCGGCGGTCAACAGCGATCTCAAGCGCCTCCCGACCGAGGACGAGGTCGCCTCGGCCATCTTGTTCATGGCCAGCGACCTGTCCAACGGAATCACCGGACAGACGCTGGACGTGAACTGCGGGGAGTACCACAACTGACATGAGTGATTTCCTCAGCGTCGAGAGCCTGAAAGGCTCGGCCGTCAAAGCCACGGGCATGGACGACTTCGGCGTCGACGACGACAACTACCAGGAAGCGCTGAGCGTGCTGCTGGAATCGTTCCGCAACGATGCGGACCTGACCGAGCTCGGCAGCAAGATGCACCGGTTCTTCGTGCGAAATGCGTTGGTGGCCAGGCTGGTTTCTGAAGCCGCCTTCAAGCAGTATCCGCAACACGCCGACGTCCCGATCGAACGACCGATCTTCGTCACCGGACTGCCCCGCACCGGCACCACCGCGATTCATCGGCTGCTGACCGCCGACCCACGACACCAGGGATTGGAGCTGTGGCTCGCGGAGTTCCCACAACCCCGTCCACCGCGGGAATCGTGGAAGGACAACCCGGTTTTCCAGCAGATCGATGCGCAATTCGCCAAGGCCCATGAGGAGAACCCGGATTACACCGGTTTGCACTACATGACCGCCGACGAGGTGGAGGAGTGCTGGCAGTTGCTGCGGCAATCACTGCACTCGGTGTCCTACGAGACCCTCGCGCATGTGCCAACGTATGCGCAGTGGCTTTCTCGGCAGGATTGGACGAAGCCGTATGCGCGGCATCGCAAGAATCTGCAGCTGATCGGGCTCAACGACCCCGAGAAGCGTTGGGTTCTCAAGAATCCCAGCCACTTGTTCGCGCTGGACGCGGTGTTTGCCGTCTACCCGGATGCGCTGATCGTGCAGTGCCACCGGCCGGCCGAGACGATCATGGCGTCGATGTGCTCACTGGCTCAGCACACCACGGAGGGCTGGTCGAACACCTTCACCGGCGATGTCATCGGCGCCGACTCGCTAGAGACCTGGTCGCGTGGGCTGGAGCTGTTCAATGCCGAACGGGCCAAGCAGGATCCGGCGCAGTTTTTCGATCTCGATTACTTCGAGCTCATCCGCGAACCGATCGGCAGCGTGGAGAGGATCTACTCGCACTTCGGCATCGATATGACCGACGATGCGCGGGCGGCGATCCAGCGCACCGACGAGGAGAGCAAGCAGGGCCCGAGGGCGCCCAAGCACACCTACTCGCTGGCCGACTACGGGTTGACCGAGGAGCAGGTCAAGGAGCGCTTCAAGGGGCTGTAGGGGGCTCGCGCTAGGAAATTCAGCCGTCGCCAGGGGCGGGTGCGCTGGAGTACTCCTCCAAACACCCCTCTGCGACAGCGTGTTTGATGCTGTCCGACAGCTTGGGGCAGGACCGGGTCCGGGCGCTGCTACCGCCCGCCTCACGGATCTCGGCGAAGTACGCGCAGCGTTGCTGGGCTTCGTTGCTCCACTGCACGGCGGTGTGGGCTGCACCGAGCTTCTTGACCTTCACCGCGACGTGGCAGAACCGGCAGTCGATCTCCACCAGGCCGGACGATAGGTAGCGCTCCTTGTCCCGGCGGGTCGCCTCCTGCACGGCGGCCATCCGTTGTGGATCCGCAGCGAAATCAGGTGCCTTGGACCACGATCCGAACGAGTCGTCGCTCTGCTCGTGCGGCTCGTCATGCTCATGCACGCCGAGCAGCTCGAGCATCGACCGCGCCAGATCGTCGACGTCAGGCGGTTCCTCGGGGCTCATATTCACACCTGGGTCGGCTGGCCTTCGGCCTCGGCTTGTTTCTTGAGGTTCTCCTGAACCTCCACCTGCCATTTCTCATTGGCCGGGGCAGTGTCCACCTCGAGCTCGAAACGGTCGGTCATTTCGGGCGAGACATCGGCGACGTCGACGTAGAACTGCTGATACCAGCGCCGCATCTGGTAGACCGCGCCGTCTTCCTCGACGAGCAACGGGTTGTCGATGCGGGTCTTGTGCTTCCAGATCTCGACGTCCTGGAGGAAGCCCTTGCTGACACCGACGACCATCGCATCCGACAACTTGTCGCTCATGCCGTCATCCATGCCCTTGGGCTTCTCGACGATCACACCCCACTGCAGCATGAACGAATCCTGCGTCACCGGGTAGTGGCAGTTGATCAGGATCGACTCGGCTTTGAAGCCGCCGTAGTTGTTGTGCAGCCAGTTGATCATGAACGACGGCCCGAAGTACGACGCCTCCGAGTCCAGGTGCGACTCGGTGTAGGCGGAGCCGCCCAGCGTGACGTCGGGGCGCCCGACGTTATGCAGGTACTGCGAGGCGATGTGGCCCTCGAAGACGTTCTTGAAATACGTCGGCAGGCCGAAGTGGATGTAGAAGAAGTGCGCCATGTCAGTGACGTTGTCGACGATCTCCCGGCAGTTGGAACCCTCGATCAGCATCGAGTTCCACTTCCACTCGGTCCATTCGCCGCTGGTGTACTCCGGGATCTCCGGAATGCGCACTTCGGGCTGCGGGGGATTGCCCTCAACGTCGTGCCAGACGAACAGCAGCCCGCTGCGCACGTCGGTCTCCCAGGACCGGGTCCGGGCCATCCGCGGGGTCCGCTTGGCGTAGGGAACGAGTTTGCAGCGACCGTCCCCGCCCCACCGCCAGTCGTGGAACGGGCAGGCCAGGGCGTCGTCCTTGATGGTGCCCTGCGACAAGTCACCGCCCATGTGGCGGCAGTAGGAGTCGAGGACGTGCACGTCGCCGTGGGAATCGGCGAACACCACCAGTTTGGTGCCGAACGCCTCGATCGGGTGCGGCTTTCCGTCCAGGTAGTCAGTGACCGGGCCCAGGCAGTGCCAACCCCGGGCGTACCGGTCCGGCAGGGTTCCGGTGTCGATCTCGCGAATGCCGCTTGTCACCTCGCGCCCCCTCCAACTCGTAGGTTCTAACTAGAACACGTTACAGTTTTGACGTCCGATTGCGCAATGAGAGCTGTGCTGTCTGCGAATTACCCACCTGAAGTGCGGTATATCTGAACGATGCCGATGTATTCGTTCGAGGGCCGATCACCCCGGGTGGATCCGACCGCCTTCGTCGCACCGACGGCCGTGCTCATCGGAGACGTCACCGTGGAGGCCGGCGCATCGGTCTGGTTCAACGCGGTACTGCGCGGCGACTACGCACCGATTGTGATCCGGCAGGGGGCCAATGTGCAGGACGGGTCGGTGCTGCACGCCCCGCCGGGCATCCCGGTCGACATCGGTCCAGGGGCCACGATCGCGCACATGTGCACGATCCATGGCGTCCACGTCGGCGCCGAGGCACTGATCGCCAACCACTGCACGGTGCTCGACGGTGCGGTGATCGGCAAGCGCAGCATGATCGCCGCGCACTCGCTGGTGGTCGGTGGCACACACATCCCCGACGAGGTGCTGGTGACGGGATCACCGGCGAAGGTGAAGGGGCCGATCGCAGGTACCGGCGCCGAGGTCTGGGTGAACATCAACCCGAAGGCGTACCAGGATCTGGCGCAGCGCTATCTGACCGGCTTCGAAGAAGTCTGACCCGGCCGCCGCGACGCGGACGCGTTTGGCCCCCCACTGCGCAGGGTATTAACCCGCAAGTTGAAAAGGTGCGGTGGATGGAGGAATGAAGATGGCACTCGACGTTTGCCCGGCGTGTGGCTATCCCACCATTGACGCCGCGATATGTGCGGCGTGCTCGTTAGCGGCGCCAGCACTGATCGCATGGCCCGCCGTGTACGACGAAGCTCCGGCGCCTGCCGCCTGACCTCGCGAGCATCAGAAGGGTTTCACCATGTCCAACGTCGTCGGGTCGCTCAACTCGTTGATCTGGATCGTGTTCGTCATAATCATCATCGCGGTGGTCGTGTGGGCGGTTCGTTTCGCCCTGGCGCCGCGGGAGCGGCCATATCGCGAGCGGACGGTCGTGCAGCAGCAACCCGTCCGCCAGGAGCCGGTTCAATCAGGTGGGTTGACGCCGGGGTGGTACCCAGATCAGAACGATCACCGAATGGTGCGGTACTACGACGGCCGGGTCTGGACATCGGAAACCCGTCGCGCGTAGGGCCGTTGAGCCCAGCGACCTAGATTTTCTGGGCGCTCGCCGTTGCCTTGTCGAGCTCCCAATAAGCCCGCAGCGCAACGATTTTGCCGTCGTCATTGACCCGGTAGGTGAACACGCCCTCGGCGATCACGCGGTAGCCGCTCGACTCGATCACGATGTGGCCGACGTTGGCTTCCTCATTGCCGCACTGATAAGTCTTCTCGAAGTTGAAGGTCAGCCTGCTCGGCGCGATCGCCATGTCGTAGAACTTCGCGATCGCTTCCTTGCCGCGATGACCATGGCCCTCGGGATCGAAATGCGACGGGCCGATGGGGTCTTCGACGATCGCGTCGTCGGCGAACACCGCCAGCCACGCGTCCTTGTCGCGAGCCAACGCCGCCTCGCGGGATCGCCGCCCCGCCTCGTGGGCCGGCGTGCTCAACACGCTCTCGCCCCACTCACTCCCACCATCAGTCCTGCCAGCCCGAGCGGATGTAGGTGTCGGCGAATCGCTTCATGGAGTCGATCTTCTTGTCGATCGGTGCGTCGAACGGGAGACCTTCGAACACCCACGGAATCCCGATGTAGTCGGTGACACCCGCGTCGCGCAGGTCGCGATGGCCGTCGACCCCGAATTTGTCGATACAGACGGCCTGGTACTCGAACGGGTCGTCGGCACGGCCGGCCTCGGCCAGCAGCTTCTTGAGCGTTGAGATCGTTTCGGCCAGCTGGTCGCACGTCATCATCGCGCTGGTCCAGCCGTCACCGATCCGGACAGCGCGTCTGAGCGCGACATCGGTGTGGCCACCGACGTAAAACGGCACCGGCTCCGACGGTGCCGGGCTCATCTGCAGCCGGTCGAAGTCGTAGAACTCGCCGTGGTGCTCGACCATGCCGCCGGCAAGCACCAGCTTGATGACGTCGATCATCTCGTCGACGCGCTTGCCGCGCTTCGCGTAGGGCACCCCGCACCACTCGAATTCCTCAGGTGCCCAGCCGATCCCGATGCCGAAGCCGAACCGGTTGTTGGTCAGGTTCGCCACCGACCCGACCTGGCGGGCCAGCAGCAGCGGGTTGCGCGAGCCGAGCTTCATCACGTTGGTGTAGAACCGCAGCTTCGAGGTCACCGCGCCCAACGCGCCGGCGAGGATCAGTGGATCAACCCAGGGCGAGTTCTCATCGAACATCCGCTTGCCGTCGGCCGTGTAGGGATAGTCGACAGACTGTTTCTCGAAATAGAAGATCGAGTCCGGCAGCGCGATGTTGTCGAAGCCGAGTTCCTCGGCTGCCTTGGCGATTTCGATGAGCTGGTCGAGCGGGCTGAACGCGATGCTGACCGTGTACTGCATGCGGGTCATTTCTTGGCGGGCTTGTCGGAACTGACCACCCACATCGAGTAATACTGCGCGCCACCGCCGTAGGCATGACCCAATGCCTTACGTGCGCCTTCAACCTGGTGATCGCCGGCCTTGCCCATCACCTGGATCGCCGACTCGGCAAACCGGATCATGCCCGACGCCCCAATGGGATTGGAGCTCAGCACGCCACCGGAGGGGTTGAACGGAATACGCCCGCCGATCGCCGTCTCGCCGGCCTCGGTGAGCTTCCACCCGTCGCCTTCGGGTGCGAAGCCAAGGCTTTCCAGCCACATCGGCTCGTACCAGGAGAACGGGACGTACACCTCCGCCACATCGATCTCGTCGATCGGGCTGGTGATCCCGGCCGCTTTCCACAGTGCGGCGGCTGCGTCCCGGCTGGCCTGCGGATTGACCTGGTCGCGTCCGGCGTACGCCAACGGTTCGGTGCGCAGCGCGGTTGCGTGCACCCAGGCGACCGGGTGCCCTGCGGCCACCCGTGCGTCAGCGGCTTCCTCGTTGCCGATCACCATGGCTGCCGCACCGTCGGAGGACGGGCAGGTCTCGTCGTAGCGGATGGGATCCCAGAGCATCGGGGACTCCATCACCTTCTCGACGGTGATGTCGGGCTGGTGCAGATGCGCCAGTGGGTTCTTGGCGCCGTTGCGCCGGTCCTTGACCGCGACGATCGCACCGATGTTCAGCGGCGCGCCGGAACGACGGATGTAGGCGCGCACGTGCGGTGCGAAGTAGCCACCTGCGCCCGCGCCAACCGGCTTCGTGAATGGCACGGGAATGCTCAATGCCCACATGGCATTTGATTCGGACTGCTTCTCCCAAGCCATGGTCAGAACGCGCTTGTACTTGCCCGACTGCACCATGCTGGCGGCGACAATGGCTGTCGACCCGCCGACCGAACCCGCGGTGTGCACGCGGATCAGCGGCTTGCCCGTCGCGCCGACGGCGTCGGCCATGAACAGTTCGGGCATCATCACGCCCTCGAAGAAGTCGGGCGCCTTGCCGACGACGACGGCATCGATGTCGTCGAAGGTCGATCCCGAGTCGGCGAGCGCGCGGTCGATCGCCTCGCGCACCAGGCCGTTCATCGAGACGTCTTTGCGTTTGGCGACGTACTTCGTCTGGCCGGTCCCCAGAACTGCAGCTAGCTTCTTGCTCATCAGTTCTTGCCCTCCATCACCGCGACGAGATTCTGTTGCAGCGCGGGGCCGCTGGTGGCATGCGCCAGTACGCGGCCGGCCGAACCAGAGAAGATGTGCTGGGCGGCGAACCCGATCCGCTCGAGTCCGGCCGAGAACATCGGGTTGGCGGCCAACGCGCCGCCCGAGGGATTGACCTTCGTCGACTCAGGAAGCCCGATGGCCTCCGCGAGGATCAACTGCTGATGGCTGAACGGCGCGTAGATCTCGGCGACCTCGATCGAGCCGGCGTCACCGGCGGTCGCCGCGTTGGCCGACGCCGCGGTCGACGGAGACGTGGTCAGGTCACGCGCGCCCAGCACCGGCGTCTCGATGCGGTGCTCGAAGCCGGTGATCCAGGCGGGATTCTCGCGCAGCTCGCGGGCCTTGTCGCCGGCGGCGAGGATGATCGCCGATGCGCCATCAGTGATCGGCGCGATGTCGTGGCGGTGCAACGGATCTGAGAAGTACGGCCGCGACAGCAGTTCATCGATGCTCTTGGCCGGCTTCTCGGAGTCGGTGCGCTGGGCAGCCGTCAAGGAGTCCAGCGCCACCTGGGCCATCTGCTCCTCAGTCCACTTGCCGGAGTCCAGGCCGAACCGTGCCTGCAGGCCGGCTATCGACACCGAATCGGGCCACAGTGGTGCGACCGTGTACGGGTCGGTCTGGAGCGCGAGCACCCGGCGAAGCGTGCCTGCCGACGGCTTGCCGAAGCCGTAGACCAGCGCGGTGTCGACCTCCCCGGTCAGGATCTTGATGTAGGCCTCGTACAGGGCCCACGCCGCATCCATCTCGACGTGTGACTCGTTGATCGGCGGAATTGCCCCGATCGAGTCAATCGCCGAAATGAACGAAAACGCACGGCCGGCAAGGTAATCCGATGATCCGGAGCACCAGAATCCGATGTCGGTCTGCTGCAGGCCGAGTTCGTCGTAGAGCTGATGAAAACACGGCATCAGCATCTCGACGCCGTTGGTGGTGCCGTTGGTGCGTCGGACATGCGGGGCATGCGCGAAACCGACGACCGCTACATCGCGAAATGTCATGTGGCAAGTCCCTTTAGAGGTGGTGCTTGTAGGTGTCGTAGTCGGCGTCGGGTTCGCCGGTCGGTTTGAAGTACTCGATGTTGTCGATGCCGAGGCCCCATTCGTCCCGGGGCTTCCACACCGCCTGCACCCGCATGCCCATCCGCACTTCGGCGACGTCGATTTCCTGGATCAGGTGCAGAAACGGGATATCGGCCCCGTCGAGCAGCACGTAGGCCGCGACGTACGGCGGCTTGATGCGCTGACCTGCGAACGGGATGTTGATGATGGCGAACGTCGTCACGGTGCCCTTGTCGGGCAGCTCGAGGAAGTTGTCCAACTCCAGCCCGGTGGCCGGGTCGGCTTCCTTCGGAGGGAAGTACACCTTCCCGCCGGCGCCCGTGCGGGCACCGAGCAGCTTGCCGTCCTCCAGGCCGCGCAGGAAAGCGCTTTCGGGAAGCGATGCGGTGTGCTGGATTTCGATGCTGCTCGGCGACACCAGCATGGTCACCGGTTCGCGGTCGTCGGTGTCGGCGGACGGCTCCACCGATTCTTCCGCGTCACCGAGTTCGAAGTAGGCGATGTCGGTGATCGCACCCACCGGTTCGTCGATCCAGTGCGCATGAACCCGCGCGCCGGTGCTGATCGCGTCGGATGAGCCCGCGGCGACGGCGTGCAGCAGAGTGGTGTCGGCACCGTCGAGTTTGATCAGCGCCCACGCGAACGGCTTGTCAAGAGGCTGGCCCTCCAGCGGTTCGGACTGCCAGGTCCACGACTCGACGGTTCCGACGCCGGCGACCGGCACCACCTCCGTCAACGGCGCATAAGTCACCGGGTCATACTCAGCGGGTGGTACGAGCACTCGCCCGTCCGAACCGCGGACACCGAGGATGCGTCGCTCACGCAGTGCGGTGAAGAACTGGCCGAGGAGTGGTCCGACTGAACGGGTGTAGTCGAATGACAGCTTCAGCGGTGCCGAAAGGGGCTTCTGATGCGCGTCGATCTGCACCGGGCTGCTTTGGCTGGTGGTCACATCATCGAGTAGAACAGGTTCTAAGAATCGTGGCAAGGACCGTGTCCCGGCCAGAAAGGCGGCACCGATGAAGCTGGGTCTGCAACTCGGATATTGGAGCGCACAACCCCCGACGAATCACGCCGAACTCGTGGCCGTGGCCGAAGAGGCCGGGTACGACACGGTGTTCACGGCCGAGGCGTGGGGATCGGACGCGTTCACGCCACTGGCTTGGTGGGGTCGCGAAACCAGCCGAATGCGGCTGGGCACCTCGGTCGTGCAGCTCTCGGCCCGCACCCCGACGGCGTGCGCGATGGCGTCGCTGACCCTTGACCACCTTTCCGGCGGCCGGCACATCCTGGGCTTGGGAGTCTCCGGGCCGCAGGTGGTCGAGGGCTGGTACGGCCAAAAGTTCCCCAAGCCGCTGGCGCGCACCCGCGAGTACATCGACATCATCCGGCAGGTCTGGGCGCGCGAAGCCCCCGTCACCAGCGCCGGCCCGCACTACCCGCTGCCGCTGTCGGGTGAGGGCACCACCGGTTTGGGCAAGCCGCTCAAGCCGATCGTGCACCCGTTGCGCGCCGACATCCCGATCATGCTCGGCGCCGAAGGCCCGAAGAACGTCGCGCTGGCCGCCGAGATCTGCGATGGCTGGCTGCCGATCTTCTACTCACCGCGACTGGCGCCGATGTACAACGAGTGGCTCGACGAAGGGTTCGCCCGCCCCGGCGCCCGGCGTAGCCGCGAGGACTTCGAAATCTGCGCGACCGCTCAGGTCGTCGTCACCGACGACCGCGCGTCGATCATGGAACTGATCAAGCCCCACCTGGCGCTCTACATGGGCGGAATGGGTGCCGAGGACACCAACTTCCACGCCGATGTCTATCGGCGGATGGGTTACTCCGAGGTCGTCGACGAGGTCACCCGGCTGTTCCGCAGCGACCGCAAGGACGACGCGGCCAAGGCCGTCCCCGACGAACTCGTCGACGACTCGGCGATCGTCGGCGACATCGACTACGTCCGCAAACAGATCGTGGCGTGGGAGGAAGCCGGGGTGACGATGATGGTCATCGGCGCACGCACCCCCGAGCAGATCCGCGAAGCCGCCGACCTGTTGTAGACACTTCTTGCGAGTTGTCTAGTCCGGGATCTAGATTGACCGGATGACGTTCGGTTCAGCGCAGGACATGGGCGTCGCCGAACGTCATCTCGACGTGCGCGACCGAACCCGACACCATCGCGCGCTTCGGCAGACCCAGTGTCGCCAACTCTTTGGCGTACGGATGGTCGCCGAGGCGCAGGGTTGCACCGCCCGGCCGGAAGCGAACCCCGGAGTTCTTCATCTCCCAGGGCACCTCGCGAGTGGTGCCGTCGGCGAAGGTGTAGGTCTTGAGCACCTGGGTCCGCGGCCGCAGCGACGGGATCGGCAGGCCCCGGTGGAATTCGATGCCCGCGATCAGCGACCCGTTCTCACTCACTTCGAAGGTGAACGGGTTGGACTCGCGGACGCTGAAGTCCGCCATGATCTTGGGGAAGCCCCAGATGGTGCGGCCTGCTTCCAAGGTGAAGGACTGGTCGACGGGCAGGTGGTGGATGAACGCCGCGGCGTCGCCGAGTGCCTTGAGTCCGCGGGCATTCGAACCCGGCGGATTGACCATCACGCAGGTGCCGAATTCGTGGTACTTGCCCAAATCGCCGTCGATGTAGCGGGCCAACATAAGGTTCACCACGGCTCGACCCGGCCGGAACTCGCAGATTTTCAGCCCGCTGTAATCGACAAGTCGCTGCGCGGCATCGGCCGGAACCGAGAACATAGCCGTGTGGACGTCGGCCTTGCGAATTCGCACGGGCATGGTGAGTACCGTGCCGGCGATCGTGTGCTGCGCATCAGACATGCGGTCACTGTAAACCGCTTCGACATCCCGCGTGGACAGAAGTAGTGGAGGGAACGAGATGACAGGCACCCTGGCGCCGACCAAGCCGAATGTTGATCTGACCGATGGCAATTTCTATGCCGACGGTGGTGCACGCGAAGCGTATCGCTGGATGCGGGCCAATCAGCCGGTGTTTCGCGACCGCAACGGGTTGGCCGCCGCGGCGAGCTACCAGGCCGTGATCGACGCCGAGCGCGATCCCGAAACCTTCTCCAATACCGGTGGAATTCGGCCGGACAACCCGGGTATGCCCTACATGATCGATATGGACGATCCCGGACATCTGTTGCGCCGCAAGCTCGTCAACGCGGGCTTCACCCGCAAGCGCGTGATGGACAAGGTAGCCGGGATCGACACCTTGTGTGACACGTTGATCGACGCGGTCTGCGAGCGGGGGGAGTGCGACTTCGTCCGCGACATCGCCGCGCCGCTGCCGATGGCCGTGATCGGCGACATGCTCGGCGTGCTCCCGCAGGAGCGCTCAACGCTGTTGAAGTGGTCCGATGACCTGGTGTGCGGGTTGAACTCCGCCGCCGACGCCGAGACCCTGCAGGCAGTCATGGACGCGTTTGCCGGATACTCCGCCTACGCCACCGAGACCATCGCCAAGCGCCGCGCCGAGCCGACCGACGACCTGTTCTCGATCTTGGTCAACTCCGAAGTCGAAGGCTCGCGTCTCGACGATCAGGAAATCATCATGGAGACCCTGCTGATTCTCATCGGCGGGGACGAGACCACCCGGCATACGCTCTCCGGCGGCACTGAACAGCTTGTGCGGCATCAGGATCAGTGGCAGCGCCTGCTGGCCGACCAGAGCCTGTTGCCCGGTGCGATCGAAGAGATGCTGCGCTGGACCTCCCCGGTGAAGAACATGGCCCGAACCGCGATGCGCGATGTGGATTTCCACGGGACCCAACTGCGCCAGGGCGAGAAAATGCTGTTGATGTTCGAGGCGGCCAACTTCGACGAGTCGGTGTTCGGTGACCCGGAGAATTTCCGCATCGACCGGAACCCGAACAGTCACTTGGCGTTTGGCTTCGGAACGCACTTCTGCCTCGGTAACCAGCTGGCTCGGCTGGAGTTGAGCACCATGGTGCGCAAGGTCCTCGAGCGGCTGCCCGACCTGCGGCTCGCCGACGAGTCGGCGCTGCCGCTGCGGGCGGCGAACTTCGTCAGCGGCCTGGAGGAGATGCCGGTGGTGTTCACCCCGTCGAGGCCGGTGCTGGCGTAACCGCACCCGGCGAACGTCACGTCGGCGACGCGGTGTTTGGCGGGCGTCAGTTACGGGAATCACGTCCCCACCTCGGGGGAAGCGGTGCTCCTGACCGGGCCGGGGCAACACCGTAGTAGATGTGGGGCGAGATGAACGGCATCAAATCCGACCAGTTTCGGTACGTCTGCGCGCTGCTGTTTGTCGCGTTGCTGATCGCGGTGGCGTTGTTGTTGTCACCGCGCGGGGTTCCGAGAGCCGGCGCGGACGAGGGGTGTCCGGACGTCGAGGTGATCTTCGCTCGGGGCACCTTCGAACCGCCGGGCGTCGGCGGCATCGGGCAGGCGTTCGTCGACGAACTGCGGGCGCAGCCCCAGCTCATCGGCAAGTCTGTCGACGTCTACGCGGTCAATTACCCTGCCTCGCTCAACTTTTCAACGGCGGCGGACGGCGTGATCGATGCCAGCAACCGGGTCCGCGACATGGCGGCGCGATGCCCGAACACCAAGATGGTGCTTGGCGGGTACTCGCAGGGTGCTGCCGTGGCCGGCTATGTCACCGCCGACAAGATCCCGGATGGCTATGTCGCGCCGGCCGGAATCACCGGACCGATGGCGCCCGCGATCGCCGACCATGTCGTCGCCGTCGCCCTGTTCGGAAAGCCGTCCAACGGGTTCTTGAACAATGTCGACCGCACGGCGCCGCCGATCACAGTTGGGAACCTGTACGCGGCGAAGACCATCGACGAGTGCGTTCCCGATGACCCGATCTGCTCTCCCACGGGCGGCGACAACGCCGCACACCAGGCATACGCGTTCAACGGGATGACCGCTGCGGCTGCCAGCTTCGCCGCGGACAAGGTGGCGGCAGCAATGGCAACGGCTCCGAAGGCGACTAGCGCATCTTGAACTGCGGGGCCCGCTTCTCCTTGAACGCGAGCGGGCCTTCCTTGGCGTCATCGGACAGGAACACCGGGATGCCATTGGCGGTGTCGGGTTTGAACGCGTCGAGCTCGTGCATGCCCTCCGCCTCGCGGATCGTTTTGAGGATCGCCTGCACGGCGAGCGGGCCGTTGTTGTTGATGCTGTCGGCGATCTCGAGAGCCTTGTCCAGCGCGGTGCCGTCGGGCACCACATAACCGATCAGCCCGTAGGACAGCGCCTCGGCAGCGGTGATGTGGCGGCCGGTCAGCAGCAGGTCGCACGCGATGGTGTACGGGATCTGCCGGGGCAGCCGCACCGCCGAGCCGCCCATCGGGTACAGACTCCACTTCGCCTCGGAGATGCCGAACTTCGCGCTCTCACCGGCCACCCGGATGTCGGTGCCCTGCAGGATCTCGGTGCCACCCGCGATGGCCGGGCCTTCGACGGCCGCGATGAGTGGCTTGGTGAGCCGCCGACCCTTCAGCAGGCCTTCGATCTTGGTCGGATCGAAGGCGCCGCTCTTGAACGAGTCGCCGGGAGGTGCTTTGGTGGCGCCCTTCAGGTCCATGCCTGCGCAGAAATACCCACCCGCGCCGGTCAGGATGCACGTGCGAATCGCCGGATCGTCGTCGACGCGGTTCCAGGCCTCGACCATGATCGACAGCATCTCGGTGGACAAGGCGTTGCGCGCCTCAGGTCGGTTCAGCGTGAGGATGAGGGTGTGTCCGCGCTGCTCAATGAGGGCGTCGGGGCCCTTCTGGCTCTCGCTCACAAACAGACCGCCTTCCTGCGTCGATGCCGGGGACTTGAACTGAAATGTAACACGTTCTAGTTTGGGTCCGTGGCCTTGAACATAGCTGATCTAGCCGAGCACGCCATCGACGCCGTGCCTGACCGCGTCGCCTTCATCTGTGGTGACGACAAAATCACCTTCGCCGAGCTCGAGGAGAGGGCGAACCGCTTCGCGCACTACCTCCTCGACCACGGCGTCAAGAAGGACGACAAGGTCGGGTTGTACTGCCGCAACCGCATCGAGATCGTCATCGCGATGCTGGGCACCATCAAGGCGGGCGCCATCCTGGTGAACGTCAACTTCCGCTATGTCGAGGGCGAACTGCGCTACCTGTTCGAGAACTCCGACATGGTGGCCCTGGTGCACGAACGCCAGTACGCCGACCGGGTGGCCAACGTGCTGCCCGACACCCCGGACGTCAAGACGATCCTCGTCATCGAAGACGGCAGCGATAACGACTTCGGCCGCTACGGCGGCGTGGAGTTCTACACGGCGCTGTCCGAGAGCTCGCCGGAGCGGGACTTCGGCGAGCGCAGCGAGGACGACATCTACCTGCTCTACACCGGCGGAACCACCGGCTTCCCCAAGGGCGTGATGTGGCGCCACGAGGATGTCTACCGAGTTCTGTTCGGCGGCACCGACTTCGCCACCGGCGAGTTCGTCAAGGATGAGTACGACCTGTCGAGGGCAGCGGCCGAAAACTCGCCGATGGTCCGTTACGCGATCCCGCCCATGATCCACGGCGCAACCCAGTCGGCTACCTGGATGTCCATCTTCTCGGGCCAAACCACCGTGCTCGCACCGGAATTCGATGCAGACGAAGTGTGGCGCACCATCCACGAGCACAAGGTGAACCTGCTGTTCTTCACCGGTGACGCCATGGCCCGGCCACTGCTCGATGCGCTGCAGGCCGCCGTGGACAGCGGCAAGGAATACGACCTCTCCTCGCTGTTCTTGCTGGCCAGCACCGCGGCGCTGTTCTCCACCAGCCTCAAGGAGAAGCTGCTCGAACTGCTGCCCAACCGGGTGATCACCGACTCGATCGGCTCGTCGGAAACCGGCTTCGGCGGCACCAGCATCGTCGCCAAGGGCGAGCATCACATGGGCGGTCCGCGGGTGACCATCGACCATCGCACCGTGGTGCTCGACGAAGACGGCAAGGAGGTCACGCCCGGTTCAGGGGTGCGCGGCGTGATCGCCAAGAAGGGCAACATCCCGGTCGGCTACTACAAGGACGAGAAGAAGACGGCCGAGACCTTCAAGACCTACAACGGGGTGCGCTACGCGATCCCGGGCGACTACGCCGAGGTCGAGGCGGACGGCACCGTCACGATGCTGGGTCGCGGCTCGGTGTCGATCAACAGTGGCGGCGAGAAGATTTACCCCGAAGAGGTCGAGGCCGCGCTCAAGGGGCATCCCGACGTGTTCGATGCCCTCGTGGTCGGCGTGCCCGACCCCCGCTTCGGCAACCATGTGGCCGCAGTGATCGCGCCGCGCAAGGGAGCACGGCCGACGCTGGCGGATCTGGATACGTTCGTGCGCAAGGAGATTGCCGGCTATAAGGTGCCGCGCAGTCTCTGGATCGTCGACGAGGTGAAGCGCTCGCCGGCCGGCAAGCCCGACTACAAGTGGGCGAAGGATCAGACCGAGCTTCGCCCGGCCGATGAGGTGCACGCCAAGCACGCGGGTGCCAGCAGCTGATGCACACCGAGCTCTGCGATCGGTTCGGCATCCAGTACCCGATCTTCGTTTTCACCCCGTCGGAGAAGGTGGCCGCCGCGGTCACCCGGGCCGGCGGCATGGGCGTCCTGGGGTGTGTGCGGTTCAACGATCCCGACGATCTGGAGGCCGTCCTGCAATGGATGGACTCCAACACCGACGGTAAGCCGTACGGCGTCGACGTCGTGATGCCGGCGAAGATCCCCACCGAGGGTTCGTCGATCGACATCAACAAGCTGATCCCGCAGACCCATCGGGACTTCGTCGCCAAGACTCTCGCCGACCTCGGCGTACCCCCGCTGCCGGAGGATGAGGAGAAGTCCGAGGGCGTACTGGGCTGGCTGCACTCGGTGGCCCGCAGTCACGTCGAGGTGGCACTGCGGCACCCGATCAAGCTCATCGCCAACGCGCTGGGTTCGCCGCCGAAGGACGTCATCGACCAGGTGCACGCGGCCGGGGTCCCGGTGGCGGCGCTGGCCGGAAGCGCCAAGCACGCACAGCGGCACGCCGAGAACGGTGTCGACATCGTGATCGCCCAGGGCCACGAGGCCGGCGGCCACACCGGTGAGATCGCCTCGATGGTGCTCGTCCCCGAGGTCACTGATGGGTTAGCTGGGCTTGCCCGACCGGTCGCCGTGCTCGCGGCCGGTGGTATCGGCAGCGGCCGACAGGTGGCCGCTGCGCTCGCGCTTGGCGCTCAAGGTGTTTGGATGGGTTCGGCATTCCTGACCGCTGCCGAGTACGACCTCGGTGTTCGCACCGAAGGGGGCGCGTCGGTGATCCAGGAGGCGTTGCTTGCGGCCGGTTCGAGCGACACCGTGCGCCGGCGCATCTACACCGGCAAGCCGGCGCGTCTGCTCAAGAGCCGCTGGACCGAGGCGTGGGATGCCGAGGGTGCACCCGAGCCGTTGCCGATGCCGCTGCAGAACATCCTGGTTTCCGAGGCGCATCAGCGGATGAGTGTGTCGGCCGACCCGACCACTGTCGCGATGCCGGTCGGTCAGATCGTGGGCCGGATGAACGAGATCCGCCCGGTAGCCGACATCATCGCCGAACTGGTCACCGGCTTCGAGGCCGCGACCCGGAAACTGGACACGATCCGCGACAGCTGAGCAGGTTCCGCGTCTACAGTCGAACGCGATGACGATCGACGTGTGGATGCAGCATCCCACCGAGCGGTTTCTGGCCAGCGACTTCCTGGCATCGCTGCGCCGCTGGACCGGCGGGCAGATTCCAGAGGGTGAACTGCCCATCGACCTGACTCTGGAATCGATGGACGCCGCTGGTGTCGACGTCGGCGTGCTGAGCGCATGGCTTGGTCCCAACGGTCAGGATCTGGTGTCCAACGACGAGGTGGCCGGGTGGGTGGGCCGGCATCCCACGCGGTTGGCGGGGCTGGCAACCGTCGATCTCGACCGACCGATGGTGGCGGTACGCGAATTGCGCCGACGGGTGCGGGACGAGGGCTTCGTCGGGTTGCGAGTCGTGCCGTGGCTCTGGGGCGCACCGCCGACTGATCGTCGCTATTACCCGCTGTTCGCCGAATGCGTTGAACTCGGCGTGCCGTTCTGCACCCAGGTGGGCCACACGGGTCCCCTGCGGTCCTCGGAAACCGGGCGGCCAATTCCCTACATCGATGAGATTGCCCTGCACTTCCCCGAACTCACCATCGTCTGCGGGCACGTCGGATATCCCTGGACCGAGGAGATGGTGGCGGTCTGCCGTAAGCACGAGAATGTCTACATCGACACTTCGGCCTACACCTCCCGGCGCCTACCGAAGGAGCTGGTGACCTTCATGAAAACAGGCACCGGAGCGCGGAAAGTGTTGTTCGGCACCAACTATCCGATGATCGGGCACGCACACGCACTGGACGGCCTCGACGAGCTCGAGCTGCCTGAGTCGACCCGCTCGGCATATCTGCACGACAACGCCGCACGGGTGTTCACCAAACTCGAAGCTCGGGCCGCATGAATGGCGCACAGGCACTGATCGCCACCCTGGTCGACCACGGTGTGCGGGTGTGCTTCGCCAATCCCGGCACGTCGGAGATGCACTTCGTCGCCGCACTGGACAGCGTGCCGCAGATGCGTGGCGTGCTCGCACTTTTCGAGGGCGTGGCCACCGGTGCAGCCGACGGCTACGCCCGCATCGCGGGTGAGCCCGCAGCGGTGCTGCTGCACCTCGGCCCCGGGTTGGGCAACGGCCTGGCCAATCTGCACAACGCCCGGCGGGCGCACGTGCCGGCGATCGTGGTCGTCGGCGACCACGCCACGTATCACAAGAAGTACGACGCACCGCTGGAATCCGATATCGACTCGGTGGCTCAGACCGTGTCGGGCTGGGTGCGGCGCACCATGGCGGTCGCTGATGTGGCAGCCGACACCGCCGAAGCCATTGCGTCCGCCCGCGCCCGTCTCCACATCGCGACGCTGATCCTGCCTGCCGACGTCTCGTGGGACGAAGGCGCATCACCGGTGAAAGAGGTTGCGGCACAACCGGTCGCCATCGAATTCAATGCCGAGCAAGTCGAGTCCGTGCTGCGCTCAGTTGAGCCGACGGTGATCCTGGTCGGCGGTGACGCCACCGGTGTGGACGGCCTGTCCGCGGCGGTCAGGCTCGCCCAGGTGTGCGGGGCGCGAGTGCTGTGCGAGACCTTTCCGACGCGTCTGTCGCGCGGCGCCGGACTACCAGCGGTCGAGCGGCTCGCGTATTTCGCCGAGGCGGCCACCGCGCAGCTCGCCGGCGCCCGGCATCTGGTTCTGGCGGGCGCGCCGCATCCGGTGTCGTTCTTCGCCTATCCCGGCAAGCCAAGCGATCTGGTGCCCGACGGATGCATGGTCTACACGTTGGCCGGACCTGTCGGTGCAGCAACCGCGCTGACGACGGTGGCCGCCCGGATCGCGCCGGCCGAGACTGCCGGCACCGCGGCGCTGTCGCGGCCGGCACTACCGAGCGGTCCGTTGAACGTGATGACCTCAGCCGACGTGATCGGGGCGCTGCTACCCGAACGTGCCATCGTCGTAGACGAGGCGAACACGTCGGGAGTCCTTCTGGCGCAGGCGACATCCGGTGCCCCAGCTCATGACTGGCTCACCCTGACCGGCGGCGCCATCGGGTATGCGCTGCCGGTGTCGGTCGGGGCGGCCATCGCCGCACCGGATCGCCCGGTGGTGTGTCTGGAGTCCGACGGTTCGGCGATGTACACCATTTCGGCGTTGTGGACCCAGGCGCGCGAACAACTAGACGTCACCACCGTCGTCTACGCGAACCGCGCCTACGACATCCTGCGTATCGAATTGCAGCGGGTCGGTGCTGAGACGGCGGGGGAGGCGCCGGGGCCGAAGGCTGAGTCGCTCCTCGATTTGACCGGTCCCACATTGGATTTCGTTCGCATGGCCAAGGGGATGGGGGTGCCGGCCCGCCGGGTTGGCACCGCGGAGGAATTCGCCGATGCGCTGCGGTGGGCGTTCGACGAACCCGGACCGCATCTCATCGAGGCGGTCATGCCGTCGATCACCGGCTAGCCGGCGTCGAGATAGACCTCAGAGCGAAAATCTCGCCGAAGGCTCGCTCTCACTTCTGAATCGACGTCATCACGCGACCCGCGTTGCCACGAAGTCCGCCGCCTGCTGGACCATGCCGTTGCCCGCGTACATCGAATGCGCGGCGCTGCTGCCACCCTCCTGCGAGCAGATCGGGTCGCCCGTGGCGCACAGGTCGATCGTCTTGCCGACGTAGGCCGGTCCGAGCGGCACCGCCGGCTCGTCGATGGCGGCCATGAACTTCGGTGACGGCTTGCCGAACAGCGCGACCGCGGCAACGCGGTCGGCGACACCGCTGGGCAACGGTAGTGGCGTCCCGGGTGGGACGGCGTACCCGGCTGGGATCGCGTCAGCAGTGACGAAGCCGACGACGGCAGCGCCCTGCGAATACCCGCCCAGCACCAGCTTGGTGTTCGGACAGTTCGCGGACGTGGTCGCGATATGCGTGCTGCCGTCCACCACCCCTTGGACGCCGGTCGGGAAGTCGGTGCTCGCCGGGTAATTGACCGCATACACCCCGACGGTCTTGGTGCCGAGATCGTGACGCAGTGCGTCGACGAAGGCCTTGCCGATCCGGCCGATGCCCGGCGGTTCCGTCGTGCCGCGGGCGAAGACGACTTCGACGTCCGCGCAGGTCGCGGCTTGTGCCGGCGGTGAGGCGCCGAGCAGACCGGCGGCGGGCGCGAGAATCGCGAGGAGCAAAGGGGCGCACTTCATCCTCGGAACGGTTCCCGGTCAGCGCGGTATCTCAAACACCGGGTCGGTGCAGTCCAGTGCCTCGGCGGACAGTCTGCGCTTGATGATCTTGAACGTCTCGGTGCGCGGCAGGGCCGTGCTGACCCGCACGAACGCCGGCCACTGCTTGGGTCCGAGGTCATCCTGGGCGGCCAGGAACTCGCGGAAGTCTTTCGTGTCGAAAGCCACGCCGTCGGGCAGGACCAGCGCAGCCATCACCCGGTCGCCGACCGCGGGATCGGGGATGGCGTAGACCGCCGCTTCGGTCACGTCGGGGTACCGCATCAGCACCCGTTCGATCGGCGCGGTGCCGAGGTTCTCGCCGTCGACCCGCATCCAGTCGCCCAGCCGGCCGGCGAAGTGCACGTAGCCTGCGTCGTCGCGGTAGGCGAGGTCGCCGCTGTGGTACACGCCGCCGGTCATGCGTTCCGATTCGGCGTCGGGGGCGTTGTAGTAGCCGCGGAAGTTACCGGGCCCGGTGAGGTTCACCAGCTCGCCGATCACCCCGGGCGGGCACGGTTCGCCGGTGTCGACGTCGACGATCTCCAGGCCTTCGGGCAGCGGACCCAGTGCGTCCTCCGGGGTGTCCGGGGTGCGGGCGATGTTCACGCCGCCTTCGGTGGATCCGAACCCGTCGACCACCGTCACTGAAAAACGTGCGGCGAACCGGTCGATGTCGCGTGGGGCGGCCTCGTTCCCGTAGACGACCCGCAGCGGGTTGTCGGCGTCGTCCGGTCGCGGTGGGGTGGCCAGGATGTACGACATCGGCTTGCCGACGTAGTTGGCGTAGGTGGCATTGAACCGGCGCGCGTCGGGGATGAACTGGGAGGCGGAAAACTTGCGGCGCAACGCAATCGATGCGCCGGCCGCCACGGCGACGGCCCAGCCCGCCATCACCGCGTTGGAGTGGAACAGCGGCATCGACAGGTAACAGGTGTCGCCAGGGCCCAGACCGAAGCGCTGGGCCAGCATCACACCGGGAACGGCCACCTTCTCGTGGGTGCACCGCACCGCCTTCGGGTCACCGCTGGTTCCCGAGGTGAAGATCAGCATGAACAGGTCGTCGAATCTGCTGGCCGTGAAGGAAACCGGGGACCCGGCGAAACGCGCGAGCTCATCAGCCCACTCGGGTGTGCCCACGTCGATGACGGCCATGCCGTCGGGGACGAACCCCGCCCCGTATGTATGGAGATCACCATCGGCGAGCACGAGTTGACAGTCAGCCGTCTCGATGTCGCGCTGCAGCGCCACGCCGCGGCGGGTGGGGTTCAGCCCGACCGGAACCAACCCGGTGATGGCGGCCGCCACCAGCAGTGAGGAGAAGAACGGCGTGTTGCCCAGAAGCACGCCGATGTGCGGGGGCCGGGCGGGATCGAGCCGCGCGCTGAGCGCAGACCCCAGATCGGCGGCATCCTGGATATGTTGGCGCCAGGTCGAATACGACCCATCATCGGCGTAGATGCCGCGATCGTCGACATCAGCGAGCCGCACCAACAGGTCGGTGACGGTGGGCCCGCCGCTCATGGGTCCGGTCAAGCCGGCGTGTCAGCCAGCTCACGGCCGATCTGCCGCAGCTGTGCGGTGGCGCCGCCCAATGCGAACTCGATCTGCTTGGCGGTGAGGAAGTAGCGATGAATCGGGTGATCGACGTCGATCCCGACACCGCCGTGGACGTGCACAGTGGTGTGGGCGACCCGATGCCCGGCCTCGGCGGCCCAGAAAGCGGCGGTGGCCACCTCGGCGTCGGAGGGCAGGTCCTCCGACAGTCGCCAGGACGCCTGCACCAGCGCCAGCCCAAGGCCTTTGATGTCGATGTAGTCGTCGGCCAGCCGTGCGGAGACAGCCTGGAAGCTGCCGATCGGCCGGTCGAACTGCTCGCGCGTGCGCGCGTACTCTGCCGTCAGCTCCAGCGCTCGCTCCAACACGCCGAGCTGAAACGCGGTGTGGCCCAACGTCTTGTGGGTCGATAGCCACGACAGCACCTCGGCGTCGCCGACAAGACGATCTGCCCCTACTTCGACACCGGCGAGGTCGAGCTCACCGGCGCTGCTCAGGCCGGTGGTCAGCAGTGGGGTGACCGACACGCCGGGGTCGGTGGCGCTCACCAAAAACACCTTTGTGCCGGAATCGGTTTCAGCCGGAACGAGGAAAGCGTCGGCGACCGGACCGAACGCGACCTGGGTGCGGTTTCCGGTGAGCCGGAATCCGTCACCGGAGGAGGTCGCCTGCACCGGCCCCTGGCCGAATTCGCCGTCAAGAGCGACGGTCAGGATCTTCTCGCCGGACACCGCCGGGGCGGCCCACTGCTCGCGCAGTTCCGGCGTGCCGACGCGGCCGATCACGCCGGCCCCCAATACCACCGACTCAAGGTAGGGCACCGCCGCGAGCTGACGGCCGAGCGCCGCCAGGATCGCGGTCTGCTCCAATACCCCGAATCCGTCGCCGCCCACCGATTCCGGCGCGGCGGTGGACAGGATGTCGGCGTCGATCAGCTTCCGCCACAGCTCGGTGTCGAAGCGCTGCTCGAGCCCGTCGAGCTCACGCTGATGCTGCGGTGTGCACACCGCGTCGACGATGGTGCCGACCAAGCCCGAGAGATCCTGTGCAGCTTCTGTTCTGGTGAAGTCCATGTTCGGTCCTAGTCTCGTTTCAGCGGTTGACTCGGGGCAGGCCCAGCGCGACCATGCCGATGATGTCGCGCTGGATCTCGTTTGTGCCGCCGCCGAACGTGAGGATCAGTGCCGCGCGGTGCATCCGCTCGACGCGCCCGCGCAGCAGCGCGCCGGGGGAATCCTGACGCAGTGTGGCTGAGGGTCCGAGGATCTCCATCAACAGCCGGTAGGCCTCGGTGGCCAGCTCGGTGCCGAAGACCTTGGCCGCCGAGGCGTCCGCCGGGCTGAGAGTCCCACTCTTGGCCGAGGCAAGCTCCCAGTTGATGAGCTTGAGGTACTCGGCCTTGGCCAGCACGCGGGCGAGGTTGAGCTGCACCCATTCGGAGTCGATCAGACGATTGCCGTGGACATCCTTGGTGTTCTGCGCCCACTCGCGAACCTGATTGAGCGCCAGGAAGATCGGCTGCGCGGACACCAGCGCGACGCGCTCGTGGTTGAGCTGGTTGGTGACCAATTTCCAGCCACCGTTCTCTTCACCGACCCGGCTGGACACCGGCACGCGCACATCCTGGTAGTAGGTGGCGCTGGTACCGACCCCGGCCATCGTGTGCACCGGAGTGAACGAGAAACCCTCGGCGGTGGTCGGCACGATGAGCACCGAGATGCCGCGGTGCTTCTTGGCCTCAGGGTTGGTCCGCACCGCCAGCCACACGTAATCGGCGTACTGGATCAGGCTGGTCCACATCTTCTGGCCGTTGACCACGTAGTCGTCGCCGTCGCGCACCGCCGCGGTGCGTAGCGCGGCAAGGTCGGTGCCGGCGCCGGGCTCGGAATAACCGATCGCGAAGTGCAGGTCACCGGAAGCGATCTTGGGCAGGTAGAAGTTCTTCTGCTCGTCGGTGCCGTACGCCATGATCGTCGGGGCAACACTGTTGATCGTCAGGAAGGGCACCGGTGCGCCGGCGATCGAGGCCTCGTCGGTGAAGATCAGGGAGTCCATCGGGTCGCGGTTCTGGCCGCCGTACTCCTCCGGCCAGTTCAGGGTGAGCCAGCCGTCCTTACCCATCTGCGAGACGGTCTCGCGGTAAACATTGCCGGTGCCGATCTCGCCGCCGGAGGTCGACATCAGCGCTTCCTGGCGCTCTGCGGTCATCAGCCTGCCGAAGTACGAGCGCAGCTCGCGGCGCAGCTCCTCTTGTTCAGGGGTGTAACTGATCCGCATCCGCTCGATCCTTCGCTGAAAGTTGGCAAGCCGTCGGCGACCCGCCGACACTCCTGGTTGTAACACGTTCTAGTCTTGTGGTCCAGCGCCCGTTAGACCCAGCTATCGATCGATCTGGTCGTATCGTGGTGCTGCCAGCGCCCCCGCCGCCGGGGCTTGTCAGCCAAGGAGGTTCTCGTGCGAGTCGAAGTCGACCGTGATCGTTGTGAAGGTAACGCTGTCTGTGTGGGAATCGCGCCGGACCTGTTCGAACTGGACGACGAGGACTACGTGGTGGTGACCGAGGATCCGATCCCCGCCGACCGGGAGGACGTTGCCGAGCAGTCCATCGCCGAATGCCCTCGTGCCGCTCTGACCCGCAAAGACTAGAGGTGTTAGTAAGTTGACTGCAGATTTGACTGCCGACGCGACCGATCTGTCCGGACGCGTCGCCGTGGTGACCGGTGCCGCCTCGGGCCTCGGTCGTGCCGAGGCCATCGGATTGGCCCGCTCCGGTGCGACCGTCGTCGTCAATGACATGGCCAAGGCGCTCGACGAATCCGACGTGCTCGATGAGATCAGCAGCGCGGGCGCCAAGGGCGTCGCGGTCGCCGGCGACATCAGCCAGCGCTCGACCGCCGACGAGCTGGTGTCGTGTGCCGGCGGGCTCGGGGGACTGAGCATCGTCGTCAACAACGCCGGTATCACCCGAGACCGGATGCTGTTCAACATGTCCGACGAGGACTGGGACGCGGTGATCGCGGTGCATCTGCGCGGGCACTTCCTGCTGACCCGCAATGCCGCGACGTATTGGCGCAACCAGGCCAAGGAAAACGGCGGCTCAATCTACGGGCGAATCATCAACACCACCTCGGAAGCCGGCCTGTCCGGACCGATCGGCCAGGCCAACTACGGTGCGGCCAAGGCGGGTATCACGGCGCTGACGCTGACGGCCTCACGCGCACTCGGACGCTACGGCGTGCGGGCCAATGCGATCGCCCCACGGGCGCGGACCGCAATGACCGCCGACGTGTTCGGTGACGCTCCCGAACTCGCCGAGGGCGAGGTCGACCCGCTGTCGCCCGAACACGTTGTGACCCTGGTGCGCTTCCTGGCCTCGCCGGCCTCGGACAAGGTCAACGGTCAGGTCTTCATCGTCTACGGGCCGAGTGTCACGCTGGTGGCCGCTCCCACGGCCGAGTACCGGTTCGACGCCGACGGCGCCGCGTGGGATCCGTCGACATTGGGCGCGTCGATGCAGGCGTACTTTGCTGATCGCGACCCGGAACGCACGTTCGGCGTGATGGGCTTGATGGGCGACTGATCGCTTGCGCAGGCCACACAGCCGGCCATAGACTAGAACACGTTCTAGAATGACCTGGATCACACCTGCGCTGACCTGGACAAATCAGCGTAAGTTAGCTTATTTTTTGGCTCTTTACACCCTGAACTTGTTCTAGTTAAAATTCCACAGTTGCGTTCAAAAATGTGACGCCTGAGTCGGGGGACTAACAAGCGCGACAGCGTTGGAAAGCTGATTGGCTTCGCTAACGCTGCGCGTCAACGGTGAGCCCGGCGAGGAGGGGATTCGATCGTAATCGATCAGCTCACGGTGCCCGCGCGGGCCGTGGGCGGGTTCTTCGAGATGTCCCGCGAAACCCTGGCGGCGACGTTCCGGCGGCCCTTTCAGTTCCGTGAGTTCCTCGACCAGACATGGATGATTGCCCGGGTTTCGCTGATCCCGACGCTGTTGGTGGCGATCCCTTTCACCGTCCTGGTTGCGTTTACGCTCAACATTTTGCTGCGCGAAATCGGCGCGGCTGACCTCTCCGGCGCGGGTACCGCGTTCGGCACCATCACCCAGCTGGGTCCGGTCGTCACCGTGCTCGTGGTGGCCGGCGCCGGTGCGACGGCCATCTGTGCCGATCTTGGAGCGCGCACGATCCGCGAAGAGATCGATGCGATGCGGGTGCTGGGCATCGACCCGATTCACCGCCTGGTCGTTCCCCGCGTGCTGGCGTCGACGTTTGTGGCGCTCCTCCTCAACGGGTTGGTCTGCGCCATCGGCATTTCCGGTGGTTACGTGTTCTCGGTCCTGCTGCAGGGGGTCAACCCCGGCGCCTTCATCAACGGGCTGACGGTGCTGACCGGACTGCCCGAGCTCATCCTGGCTGAAATCAAGGCGCTGCTATTCGGTGTCATGGCCGGGCTTGTCGGGTGCTACCGGGGGCTCACGGTCAAGGGTGGTCCGAAGGGTGTCGGGGTGGCGGTGAACGAAACGGTGGTCTACGCGTTCATCTGTCTGTTCGTCATCAACGTCGTCACCACCGCCATCGGTGTGCGGGTGTTGGCGAAGTGAGCGCCCAGCGAGTAGCGCAGGCGGATCGCGCATGAGCTACGACGCGACGGTTCGGCTGCGGCGGTTCTTTCGCGGCCTGCCTCGGGTGGTGGACACGTTCGGAGAGCAGGCGCTGTTCTACGGCCAGACGATGCGTTACGTCCCCAATGCGCTGACCCGGTATCGCAAGGAGACCATCCGGCTGATCGCGGAGATGACGCTGGGCACCGGCGCGTTGGTGATGATCGGCGGGACTGTCGGCGTGGCCGCGTTCCTGACCCTCGCGTCCGGCGGCGTCATCGCTGTCCAGGGATACTCGTCGCTGGGCGATATCGGCATCGAAGCGCTCACCGGCTTCCTGTCGGCATTCCTCAACGTGCGCATCGTCGCGCCGGTGATTGCGGGCATCGCGCTGGCGGCCACCATCGGCGCGGGCACCACCGCGCAACTGGGGGCCATGCGCGTCGCCGAGGAGATCGATGCCGTCGAATCGATGGCCGTGCACTCGATGTCGTATCTGGTGTCGACCCGGTTGATCGCCGGGCTCATCGCGATCGTTCCGCTGTACTCGCTGTCGGTGCTGGCGGCGTTCTTCGCTGCGCGGTTCACCACCGTCTACATCAACGGACAGTCCGCCGGCCTGTACGACCATTACTTCAACACGTTCCTGATCCCCACCGATCTGCTGTGGTCGTTCCTACAGGCGATCGCGATGTCGGTCGCCGTGATGTTGGTGCACACCTATTAAGGCTATACCGCGTCCGGCGGTCCGGTCGGCGTGGGAATCGCAGTGGGGCAAGCGGTTCGCACATCGTTGATCGTCGTCGTCGTCATCACCCTGTTCATCTCACTCGCCGTCTACGGCGCGTCCGGCGACTTCAACCTCTCCGGGTAGCGCGATGGCTGACTGGTCGAGAACTACTTACGTGCGCATCGCCGCCGCCGTGCTGGCGGTGCTGCTGCTGGTTTTCGTGGTGTTCACCTACCTGGCGTACACCGCGGCTTTCTCCTCGACCGACAAGGTGACGGTCACCTCGCCCCGGGCGGGGCTGGTGATGGAGACCGACGCCAAGGTCAAGTACCGCGGCATCCAGATAGGCAAGGTCAAAGACATTGCCTACGTTGGGGATCAGGCCAAGCTGACTCTTGCGATCGACAGTAACCAGCTGCGGTACGTGCCTGCCAATGCCGGTGTGCGCATCGCAGGCAACACGATCTTCGGTGCGAAATCGGTCGAGTTCATCACGCCCGCGCAGCCCATGGGCGCGTCGATGCGGCCGGGTACCAGTGTGGCGGCCTCGTCGGTGCAGCTCGAGGTGAACACGCTGTTCCAGACACTCACCGATGTGTTGCACAAGGTCGACCCGGTGGATCTCAACGCCACCTTGAGTGCGCTCGGCGAGGGACTGCGCGGCCACGGCGAGGATCTTGGTGCCCTGTTGAGCGGCACCAATCAGCTTGCCGCTCAGCTCAATCCGAAGATGCCGGCGTTGCAGTCGGATCTGCGGCAAACCGCTTCGCTTGGCAACATCTATGCCAGCGCCGCCCCGGATCTCGTGACCGTGTTCAACAACACGCCGACGATCAGCAAAACCGTCGTCGACGAGCAGGACAACCTCAACGCCACGCTGTTGTCGACCATCGGCTTGGCCAACAACGGATACGACACCTTCGCGCCGGCCCAGGACGACTACATCGCGGCGATTCAGCGGCTGCGCGCGCCGCTGAAGGTCCTCGGTGACTACTCGCCGGAACTGGGCTGCCTGCTGCAGGCTGTCACCAAGGCGATCCACGACTTCGCCCCGGTCCTCGGCGGCACGAAGCCCGGCTTGTTCACGTCGTCGAACTTCATTCTCGGCGCACCGAATTACACCTACCCGGAGAGCCTGCCGATAGTGAACGCCACCGGTGGACCGAACTGCCGCGGTCTCCCGCACATGCCGAGCAAGCAGCTCGGCGGATCCTGGTACCACACACCGTTCCTGGTCACCGACAACGCCTACATCCCGTACGAGCCGTTCACCGAGCTACAGGTCGACGCACCTTCCACGCTGCAATTCCTGTTCAACGGCGCCTTCGCCGAGCGGGACGACTTCTGATGAACACGCATCGCTCGAATGTGGTGAAGGTCAGCATCTTCGCGGTGGTGATGATCCTGGTGGCCGCCGGACTGGTGGTGGTCTTCGGCCAGTTCCGGTTCAGTTCGACCCGCGACTACCACGCCACCTTCGCCAACGCGGCGCGGCTGAAGTCCGGCAACGACGTGCGCATCGCGGGTGTGCCGGTCGGTTCCGTCACGGGCGTCGCGCTGAATCCGGACAACTCCGTCGACGTCGCGTTCAACGTCGACAAGCGCTACCAGCTCTACACCTCGACGCGGGCGCTCATCCGGTACCAAAACCTCGTCGGTGACCGCTTTCTCGAGATTGCCTCGGGCCCAGGCGATCTGCGCAAGATCGGGCCTGGAGCGACCATCCCGCAAGCCAATACCGAGCCCGCGCTCGACCTCGATGCGCTGCTCGGCGGCCTGCGGCCGGTCCTGAAGGGCTTGGACGGCAACAAGATCAACGAGATCAGCAACGCGATCATCCAACTATTGCAGGGCCAAGGTGGCGCGCTGTCCGACCTGCTGGCCAACACCGGCGCCTTCACCCAGAACCTCTCCGCCCGCTACCAGGTGGTCTCTGACGTCATCAACCACCTCAACACCGTGCTGGCCACGGTCGATTCCAAGAGCGCACAGTTCAATGCCAGCGTCGATGAACTGCAGAAGCTGATCACCGGGCTGGCCCAGAACAAGGACCCGATCGCGGGTGCCATTCCGCCGTTGGCGTCGGCGGAGAACGATCTCACCGAAATGCTGCAGAATTCCCGGCGTCCACTGCAGGGTGTCATCGAGAACGTCCGGCCCTTGGCCACCGAGATCGACAACCGCAAGACCGAGGTCAACGCGGTGCTCGACCCGCTGGCCGAAAACTATCTGCGACTCAACGCCCTTGGCGCGTATGGAGCGTTCTTCAACATCTTCTACTGCTCTGTTCGCATCAAGATCAACGGGCCGGCCGGCAGCGACATCCTCATACCGTTCGGCGGTCCGCCCGACCCGTCGAAGGGCAGGTGTTCGGAAAATGGCTAGCCAGCGTAGGGAGCGCGATCCGCTGCGCACCGGCATCTTCGGCATCACCCTGGTGGTGTGCGTCGTGCTGGTGTCATTCGGCTACAGCAAGTTGCCGTTCTGGCCACAGGGCAAGCCCTATGAGGCCTACTTCAGTGATGCCGGCGGCATCACCACGGGCAACGACGTCAACGTCTCCGGCATCAACGTCGGCAAGGTGACGTCGGTGGCGCTGGCCGGCGACAAGGCCAAGGTGACTTTCACCGTCGACCGCAATGTCCGCGTCGGGGATCAATCGTTGGTGGCGATCAAGACCGACACCGTGCTGGGCCAGAAGTCGTTGGACGTCACCCCCAAGGGCGCCGGCGAGTCCACGACCATCCCGCTGGGACGGACCACCGCGCCGTACACGCTCAACACGGCGCTGCAGGACCTGGGCCGCGACACCGCGGAGTTGGACAACGACCAGTTCACCAAGGCGTTGACCGTACTCACCGATTCGCTGCGCGACGCCACCCCGCAGTTGCGTGGCGCGCTCGACGGCGTCGCGGCGCTGTCGCGCAGCATCAACTCCAACGACCAGGCGCTCGCCGAGTTGCTCTCCCACGCCCGTGCGGTCAGCCAGACTCTGGCCGACCGCGCCAACCAGGTCAACCAACTCGTCGTCGATGGCAACCAGCTGTTCGCCGCGCTCGACGAGAAGCGCGCCGCGCTGAGCAATCTGATTGCCGGTATCCAAGGTGTGTCGCAACAGCTTTCAGGCTTCGTCGCCGACAACCGCCGCGAGTTCGGCCCGGCGTTGCAGAAACTCAACCTGGTGCTGGACAACCTGCTGTCCCGGCGCGATCAGATCAGCCTGGCCCTCAAGCGGCTGCCGCCGTACGCCACCGCACTCGGTGAAGTTGTGGCGTCCGGACCCGGCTTCCACATCAACCTCTACGGCCTGCCGCCGGCGCCCATCGCCGAGGTACTGTTCGACACCTACTTCCAGCCCGGCAAGCTGCCCGACAGCCTCTCCGACTACCTGCGCGGTCTGATCTCGGAGCGCCTCATCTTCAGGCCGAAGTCGCCATGACGGGATCGAAGAAGGCCTGGCGTTTCGGTGTGGTCGCGCTGTTGGTGGCCGCGCTCATCGGCGGCATCTACCTGGTCTGGCCCGGGGCCAAGTCAACGACGGTCGTCGGCTACTTCAGTACCGCGGTGGGCCTGTACCCAGGCGACGATGTACGCATCGTCGGCGTCCCGGTCGGGACGATCTCCTCGATCGAGCCGCAGCCCCAAGCGGTGAAGATCACCATGTCACTGAACAACGGGATCCGGGTCCCGGCGGACGCGCACGCGATCATCGTCGCGCCGAACCTGGTGTCCGCCCGCTTTATTCAGCTGACCCCGGCCTATACCGGTGGCCAGGCGATGGCCGATGGCGCGACGATCGGGCCCGACCGTACCGGAGTCCCAGTGGAGTGGGACGAGGTCAAGGAGGAGCTGACGAAGCTGAGCCGCACGCTGGGCCCGCAAGCCGGAACCCAGGGTCCGCTGTCGGAGTTCGTCAATCAGGCCGCCGACACCTTCGACGGCAACGGTGACTCGTTCCGCCAGGCGATGCGCGAACTGTCGCAAACCGCGGGCCGCCTTGGTGATTCGCGTACCGATCTGTTCGGCACCGTGCGCAATCTGCAGGTGCTGGTCAATGCGCTGTCGAACAGCAACGAGCAGATCGTCCAGTTCTCCGGGCATCTGGCCTCGGTGACCCAGGTGCTGGCCGACAGCTCGAACAACCTCGACGGCACTCTGGGCACGCTGAACCAGGCGCTGGCGGATGTGCGGGGCTTCCTGCACGACAACAATGACGCCCTGATCAGCCAGGTCAACAAGCTGACCGACTTCACCAAGATCCTGTCCGATCAGCACGACGATCTCGAGCAACTGCTGCACGTGACGCCCAATGGGCTGGCCAACTTTTACAACATCTACAACCCGGCACAGGGCACGTTGGCCGGCTTGCTGTCACTGCCCAACTTCCAGAACCCGGTGCAGTTCATCTGCGGCGGTTCCTTCGACGCCGGCGCGACGGTGGACAATTACAAGCGCGCCGAGATCTGTCGGGAGCGGATGGCGCCGGTGCTGCGCCGCCTGACGATGAACTTTCCCCCGCTGCTGTTCCACCCGATCAACAGCATCACCGCCTACAAGGGCCAGATCATCTACGACACACCGGAAACGCAGGCCAAGGCGCACACGCCGATCCCTGATCTGCACTGGCAGCCTGCTCCCGGTGTGACGCCGCCCCAAGCACCGCAGAGCGGTGACCTGAGCGCGTTCATGGTGCCGCCGACGCCGCCGGCCGCCAACCCGTCGGCCGCACCGGCGCAGGCTGTGCCCGCCGCGCCGCTGCCCGCTGAAGCGCCGGCACCGCCGCCTCCCGGAGGTGGGGGATGAGCCCGGCGATCTGGCGGCGCCGGCTATTGCGGCTCACCGCGTTGGGTTCCGGCGCTGCGCTGTTGGCCGGTTGCCAGTTCGGCGGGCTGAACTCGCTGGACATGCCCGGCACCGCGGGCCACGGCCGAGGTGCCTACACGGTCTCGGTCGAATTGCCCGATGTCGCAACGCTTCCGCAGAACTCGCCGGTGATGGTCGACGACGTGACCGTCGGCAGTGTCTCGGGTCTGCAGGCCGTGCAGCGCCCCGACGGCACGTTCTACGCCGCGGTCAAGCTGTCCCTGGACAGCTCGGTCAAGCTGCCCGCCAACTCCACCGCCAAGGTTGCGCAGACGTCGTTGTTGGGTTCCCAACACATCGAATTAGCCGCGCCCGCAGGTCATCCCGCCCAGGGTCGGTTGGCGGAGGGCTCGGTCATCCGGATCGCGCAGACCGGTCGCTACCCGACCACCGAGGAGGTGCTGTCCTCGCTCGGGGTGGTGGTGAACAAGGGCAACCTCGGTGCGATCCAGGACATCACCGACGCCGCCTATGCTGCCGTGGCGGGACGCACCGAGACGTTCGTCGACCTCATTCCCCGCCTGGCCGAACTGACGTCGGCGCTCAACGCGCAGACCGACGACATCCTCGCCGCTGCCGACGGACTCGACCGTTTCGCCTCGATCCTGGCCCAGAACAAGGACAGTCTGGCTCGGACGCTCGACAGCCTGCCGCAGGCACTGAAGGTCCTCAACAACAACCGGGCCAATATCGTCGACGCCTTCACCGCTCTGCAGAAGTTCGGCACTGTCGCGGCCAAGATGCTGTCGGCAACAAAACAGGACTTCGCCGCGGACCTCAAGGATCTCTATCCGGTCATCAAGGCGCTCAACGACAATCGTGGCGACGTAGTGTCTTCGCTGGACCTGCTGCCCACGTTCCCGTTCACCACGAAGTATCTGCGGCGCGCCGTGCGCGGCGACTATCTCAACGTGTTCGTCACCTTCGACCTGACGCTCCGCCGCCTCGGCGAGTCGATCTTCACCACGTCCTACGGGCTGGATCCCAACATGCGGCACCTCGATGAGGTCGTCAACCCACCGGACTGGCTGCTGGGCGAAACCGCCAACCTTTCCGGGCAGGCGGCCGATCCGTTCAAGATTCCGCCCGGGACGGCGTCCGGACAGGAGGCGCCGAAGTAATGCTGGATCGTCTGACTAAGATTCAACTGAGTATCTTCGCGGTCGTCACGGTGCTCACCGTCACCGCGATCACGCTGTTCTATCTGCACCTGCCCGCCAAGCTCGGGCTTGGCTCGTACCGCATCACCGCCGACTTCGTCACTGGCGGAGGGCTTTACCAGAACGCCAACGTGACCTATCGAGGGGTGACGGTCGGCCGAGTGGAGTCGGTCCAGCTGACTGGCGACGGTGTCGACGCCAACATGCGGCTCAACAGCGACGTCAAGATTCCGTCGAACGTCACCGCGACGGTCAAGAGTGTGTCGGCGGTGGGCGAGCAGTACATCGACCTGGTGCCGCCCGGGCAGCCGTCGACGGACCCGCTGAGAAACGGCGCCCGGATCGGCCAGAACCGCACGGCCGTCGGCCAGGACATCGCCGAACTGCTGCGCGACGCCGACAATTTGGTCAGCAGTATCGGGAACACCAAACTCCAGCAGCTGTTGAAGGAGACTTTCAAGGCCTTCAACGGCTCGGGTCCCGAATTGGCCCGGCTGATCGAATCTTCTCGTCAATTGGTCGACGAGGCCAATGCGAACTGGCCGCAGACGGACCAGCTGATCGATCAGGCCGGACCGTTCCTGGACGCGCAGATCCGTAGCGGTGACAACATCCGTGAGCTCGCCGACGGACTGGCCCGGTTCACCACCCATGTCGCCCAAGCAGATCCGCAATTGCGCCAGACGCTGGCGACGGTGCCCGGCGCGGCTTCGGAGGCCGACACCGCGTTCACCGGCATCCGGCCGTCTTTCCCGGTGCTGGCCGCCAACCTGGCGAACCTCGGCCGGGTCGGGGTGATCTATCACAAGTCGATCGAACAGGCCCTGGTGATCCTGCCCGCGTTGTTCGCCGCCTTGATCACGGTCGCCGGTGGTGAACCCCTCGACGAGGGTGGCAAGCTCGACTTCAAGGTCGACCTCGGCGATCCGCCGCCCTGCGTAACCGGATTCATCCCGGCACCATTCATCCGTTCGCCGTCGGACACCACCGTGCGGGATTTGCCCACCGACTTGTATTGCAAAGTCCCGCAGAACGATCCGAGCGCCGTCCGCGGTGCGCGTAACTACCCATGTCAGGAATTCCCGGGCAAGCGGGCACCGACCGTGCAACTCTGCCGGGACCCGAAGGGCTACATTCCGATCGGCAACAACCCCTGGCGGGGTCCGCCGATCCCGGCCGGAACGCCGGTCACCGACGGCCGTAACATCCTGCCGCCCAACAAATACCCGTACATCCCGCCGGAGAACGATCCGGATCCGGGGCCGCCCGTGGTGGGTCCGTTGCCGCCCGGTGTTCCCGAAGGGCCCGGCCCTGCGCCGCACCAGCCGTGGCCGGTGCAGCCTCCGCCCAACGAACCGGGCCAGCAGCCGGTGCCGCTGCCGTATTTGCCGCCGGGCCCCTACCCGCCGCAGAACCCGATGCTGCCCTACCCGGCGACGATCCCTCCGCCTCCGCCACCGGTCGGCACCGGGCCGGCCGACGCCGGCCCGCAGCCGCAGGCGAGTGCGCGGTTCGGGACCTACGACCAGCACAACGGGACGTTCGTCGATCCGGCGGGTGGTACCGGCGTGTACGCCCCGGCCGACCCGAATCTTCGTCCGGCCGAGAATTGGGTGGACCTCATGCTCGACCCAAGGCAGGTGTGATGACCTCAGATACGACCACAACACAGCGGCCGGTCCGCCGGCGCGCGTCAAGGGCCGCCGGCCCCACCGCCGACAGTGCCGCTGCGGTAACCGCGGTGCCCCTCGAGGGCTCGGCTCGTCCGGGCTCGATCTCCGCCAAGCCGCTAGGGCCGCCGCCGCGGCGCCGGGCCAACCTGCGTCGGGTCGCGATCATCGGCCTGTTGGCTGTGGTCCTGCTGGCGGCGGTGGCCGGTGGGGCGGCGGCCTGGCTTGGGGTGCAGCACAAGGACGTTGCCGCCGTCCAAGACCGTGATCAGCGCTTCATCGACACCGCCAAGCAGACCGTGATCAACATGTTCAGCTTCACCCAGGACACCATCGATCAAAGCGTGAACAGGTTCGTCGGCGACACCAGCGGCCCGCTGCGTGACATGCTGAGCCATAACAACAACGCCGACAACCTCAAGGCGATGTTCCGCGACACCAACGCCAGTTCGGAAGCGGTGATCAACGGCGCCGCTCTGGAGGGCGTCGACAACGTCAGCAACAACGCCTCGGTGCTGGTGGCCGTCCGGGTCACGGTCACCGATATGCAAGGGGTCAACAAGCCCTCCCAGCCCTACCGGATGCGGGTCATCGTTCACGAGGACGACAGCGGCCGGATGACCGGATACGACCTGAAGTATCCCGACGGAGGCAACTGATGCGTTGGCTCGTCACCGGCATTGTGGCAGTGCTGGCCGTGGTGTTCATCGGAGGCTCCGGCGTTGCCGGAGCGCTGTACTGGGATCGCGTGCAGAGCCGTGCCGAGCAGTCGACCCGCGCCGAGTTACCAGCCGTCGCCAAGCAACAGATACCCGAAGTGTTCGGTTACGACTACCAGACCGTCGAGCGCAGCCTGACCGACGCTTATCTGCTGCTCACCCCGGCCTACCGCAAGGAATTCGAACAGCGGGCCAACGCCGACATCATCCCGCAGGCCCGGCAACGCCAGGTGGTCAGCCAGGCGAACGTCGTCGGCGTCGGAGTGATGGACGCACACCGTGATTCGGCGTCGGTGCTGGTTTATTTGAATCGCACGGTGACCGACAAAAGCCGCCAGCCGCTCTACGACGGCAGCCGACTTCGGGTGGACTACCAAAAGATCGGCGGCCGGTGGCTGATCAACTACATCACGCCGATCTAGGATTCGCCGACGACGGGCTTTCCGGCCAGGGCGTCGAGGAATGATCGCGCCCAGCGGTCGACATCGTGGGCGAGTACTTGGCGCCGCAGCGCCCGCATCCGCCGTCGGCCTTCTTCAGGAGTCTGGTTGAGCGCGGCTTCGATGGTGTCCTTGACGCCCTCGAGATCGTGCGGATTGGCCAGGTAGGCCTGGCGGAGTTCGGCTGCGGCCCCGGTGAATTCACTGAGCACCAGGGCACCGCCGAGGTCGCTGCGGCAGGCGACATATTCCTTGGCCACCAGGTTCATACCGTCGCGCAACGGCGTCACCAGCATGACGTCCGACGCCACGAAGAAGGCGATCAACTCGTCCCGGGGCACCGGCCGGTGAATGTAGTGCACCACCGCGTGTCCGACTTCGCCGTATTCGCCGTTGATATGCCCAACCTGCTGTTCGATCTCCCCCCGCAGCACGCGATAGCTCTCGACCCGCTCCCGGCTGGGAGTGGCCAGTTGCACCAGAACGGTGTCGTCGCGCTTCGCGCGTCCCTCGGCGAGCAGCTCCGAAAACGCTTTGAGCCGAACGTCGATGCCCTTGGTGTAGTCCAGCCGGTCGACGCCGAGCAGGATCTTGCGAGGGTTGCCGAGTTCGGCCCGGAGTTCCTTCGCCCGCCGGCGGACATCGCGATTGCGCGCCTTGCTGTCCAGGTCCGCGGAATCGATGGAGATGGGGAAGGCGCCGACCTTCACCGTGCGGAAGCCCAGCTGCACCTCACCGAACCGGGATCGGACACCGACCGACGCGCGAGATGTGTTGGCGCCCACCAACCTTCGCGACAGGAACAGGAAGTTCTGGGCACCGCCCGCCAGATGGAATCCGACCAGGTCGGCACCCAGCAGGCCTTCGATGATCTCGGTGCGCCATGGCAGCTGCATGAACAGTTCCACCGGCGGGAACGGAATGTGCAGGAAAAACCCGATGGTCAGATCGGGCCGCAGCATCCGGAGCATCTTGGGAACCAGTTGCAACTGGTAGTCCTGCACCCATACCGTGGCGCCTTCGGCGGCGGCGCGCGACGTCGCTTCGGCGAAGCGACGATTGACCTCTACATAGCGATCCCACCACTCGCGGTGGTAAATCGGCTTGACGATCACATCGTGATACAGCGGCCACAACGTGGCGTTGGAGAAACCCTCGTAGTACTGGGCGACATCGTCGGCCGACAGACGCACCGGGACGAGCTGCATGTCATCTTCGACGATGGGCTCCTCGGGCCCGTCGACGATGCCCGGCCAGCCGATCCATGCGCCGCGCTGACGGCGCAGCAACGGTTCCAGCGCGGTCACCAGACCGCCCGGGCTGCGCTTCCAGGTCACGCTGCCGTCTGGCAGCCGCTCCATGTCGATTGGCAGCCGGTTGGCGACCACCACGAAGTCAGAATTTCCGGAGCGGGCGGCGTCATTGCCCCCGGACACCGGCTACGCCTCGTGCTTTGAGGGTCCAATGCCGAGCATGGACAGGAAGACCCGGCACTCGTCGGCGTCAATCGCATAGGCCGCGACAACGCGACGCGCCTGGCGTGCGGTGCTGTCGGCCAGCGGCTCGACGTCGTCGATGTCCGTGGGGTTTGTTTTTGCAGGCATCTCTCAACCTTAGCGAAGGGGCGACGAGCCGCTACGGGCTCGATGAAATCGTCGACCTGGGCTGGACCGCGACTTCGTCCTGGCTGGCCTCGTAGCAGGCGGCCGACTCCCAATAACCGGTGCAGGGAGTGCCGTCGATATTGGGGACCAGGTCGGCGCCGACGCCGGTGTTGGCAGTGGACGTGAGGTCTTGGGTGGTCCGCGGCTGCAGATCGTCGAACGCCTGGTCACCGTTGGTGGTGACGACGGCGGTCATGGTGGGTGTGCAGTTACCCGTTGTCTGGTCCAGCGACTCGCCGGACTGGCAGCCGGCCGTTCCGCCCGGCTGCGAATCCACAGCTTGGGGTCCCGGTACCGGCTGCGGCGCGGGAATTCCGCCAGGACCTTCGGCGTGCGCCAGTGGAGTTGCCGCGACCGCGAGCGTGAACGCGCCCGTCGCCATCAGCTTTGTAACCCGGGTGAAGTGGATCGGCATCGTTGCCCTTTCTGATCTGCTTCGGCCTAGGGGCTAGACGAAATGCTGGAATGCGGGGTAACGGCGGGAACCTGGTTCTCCTGCAGACCGATGCACTGGCCGGTGTTGGCGCCCGTGCACGGGATTCCCTGAACTTCGGGGAGGCTGCTGGAATCACCGGGCGTCGAGTCGGTGACGATACTGCCGCCGTTGGACGTCGTGGGGTAATTGCCGCCCGGCTGGTTGGGCACCAGCTCCGGAATGCACTGATCGGTGTATAGATCCTCGGACTCGCCTGCCGGACACGCGATGGCCGAACCTGCGGGAGCACCTGACGGCGCCGCGAAGAAGGCAACGGCCGGCGCTGCAGCGATGGCGATGCTGAAACCACCGGCGACGAGTAGGCGGCGGCCGACTGAGGAGGAAATCGCCATACTTCACACTTTCTCGGGAAAGTTGACGGAGTTCCGAAGTCGGCCCTCCGTTTCTACGGACTGACGGTTGAGCGGGGTTGCACCACAGGAACTGGCTGTTCTTGCTGCAATCCTATGCACTGACCGGTGTTTGCGCCTGTGCAAGGAATTCCCTGAACTTCCGGCAGGCCGCCCTGCGGGCCGGTGCTCGGCTGAACCTCGCAGAGGCCGGTCGCCGCGTTCACGACCTGTCCGGGCGGGCAGGCCGCCACCGGTCCGGCCGACGGGACGGCGACGACGGCCAGCGCAGGCGCCGCCGCTACGGCGAGCGCGAAGCTGCCTGTGAGGGCTATGCGCTGCGCTGAAATCTTTAAGTTAGCCATGAGTGTTGCCTTCTCTCGGTTTGCTGAGCGGCCGTGTGGGGCAGTTTAAGGCTGCCTTCGGAGCCGCGCAGTTGTTCGGCAGTTTTACCGATATTCACCGACCGCTTATATGTCCCGACCAATTTCCGGCATGAGAAAAGAGCTCCGCTCACAGCCCCTGCTCACAGCGGGTGTCGGCGGCAACCGCAGATATTCGCGTGGGAATGTCCGGCCGGGCGAGTGGACGACCCGAATTGCCGTATCGATTCGTTGAGAAGGCGGCCGATTGCAGGCTTATCGGGTGCCGCGCAACCGCTGGTTCGGTGGCGCTGGAATGTTCGCTGAGCGTCGCGGTGGGACGGGCACTATGCCGGGGCGCGGCGCCGTGGTTCTATACGTAGAACCTGTTTCAGTTTTGTGGGAGGAGTGCGGCGTGCAGCTCTCGTTCGATGATCGGACGTACCTGGTCACCGGTGGTGGCAGCGGTATCGGGAAGGGCGTGGCGGAAGGGCTGGCCAAGGCTGGCGCAAACGTCATGATCCTGGGGCGTGGCGCGGACCGGCTGTCCGCGACCGCCGAGGAGATCAACGCCGCCGCGCCGTCGGGCAGCGTCAGGTACGAACCCGCCGACGTCACCAACGAGGACCAGATCGCCGCGGCCGTCGACGCCGCCACAGCATGGAACGGGCGGCTGCACGGCGTGGTGCACTGTGCCGGTGGTTCCCAGACCATCGGCCCCATCACGCAGATGGACTCCGAAGCCTGGCGCGCGACCGTCGATCTCAACATCAACGGCTCGATGTACGTGCTGAAGCACTCGGCCCGTCAGATGGTGCGCGGTGGTGGCGGTTCCTTCGTCGGCATCTCCTCCATCGCGTCGAGCAACACCCATCGGTGGTTCGGGCCGTACGGCGTCACCAAGTCGGGTCTGGACCACCTCATCAAGCTGGCCGCCGACGAACTCGGAGCATCGTGGGTGCGGGTCAACGGGATCCGGCCAGGGCTGATCCGAACCGAGCTGGTGCAGATGGTTCTCGACTCACCCGAGATCAGCGGGGACTACGCCGAGTGCACACCGCTGCCGCGCCCCGGTGAGGTAGAGGACATCGCGAACGCGACGCTGTTCCTGCTCAGCGATGCCGCCCAGTGGATCACCGGACAGATCATCGGCGTCGACGGTGGACAGAACCTGCGCCGGGGTCCGGACTACTCGGCGATGCTCGAGCCGGCCTACGGCGCCGACGGCCTACGCGGAGTGGTCTGAGGCTCCGGCGTCAGCGGCCGCCAGGCTGCTGATCGCCGACCAATCCAGCTGTTCGCCACCCTCGGCGAGTAGGCGCAGGAACCGATCACGCAGCAGGCTGGCGATCGGTAAGGGCACCCGTAGCTCCTCGGCGGCTGACAAGACGAGCCCAATGTCCTTGTGGCCCAACGGTGCTGCGAATCCGGCCGGTTCGAACTGTTCATTGGCGATGAGACCTCCGTATGTCTTGTACACCGGGGCCGAGAACAGCGTGGAAGTCAGAAGGTCCAGGTACTGATGCCGGTCGACGCCGCCCTTGACCACCAAAGCCATCGCCTCGCCGAGTGATTCGATCACTGAGCCGATCAGGAAGTTGCCGCTGAGCTTGACCAGGTTGGCGGCCGACGGGTCTTCAGCTACCACGAAGGTCCGTTGGCCGATGGCGTCGAAGACCGGTGTCACCGAACTCACGGTGTCGGCGGCCCCGGCGGCTACAACGAACAGCTCTGCGGCAGCGGCGGCTTCGGGCCGGCCGAACACCGGAGCCGCCACGAACTTCTGGCCGGCGGCGCCGTGCGCCTCGGTCAGGTGCTTCGACAGGCTGACGCTGATCGTGCTCGAAGAGATGTGAACGGTGCCCGGTCCGGCGGCCGCGACGATCCCGTCGTCGCCGAACGTCACCCCCGCCACCGCATCATCGTCGGCGAGCATCGTCAGGACCACGTCACCGCCGCAGGCGTCTGCCACGGTGTCGGCCGCGTGCGCTCCCTGCGCCGCCAGCGCATCCACCTTCGGCCGTGATCGGTTGTAAACGGTCACGTCGTGCCCGACCTTGATCAGATTCGCGGCGATTCCCGCGCCCATGTTGCCCAGCCCGATGACTCCGATACGCATGGAATCCAAACTAGTTGACACGGCACCGGCCCCAGTTCACACGGCACCAGCCCTAGTTCACACAGGGCACCAGCCCTAGTTCACACAGGGCACCTTGCCACCGTCGATCGGAGCGCCCTGGTCAGGTGTGGGTGTGATCGTCAGTTCCGACCACTTGCGGGTCGTCGAGGTTGTCATCACGGTGTCCTGGGTCTGCGGCTGTTCCAGCGGAAGGTCGTAACCCTGGCCGAGCACCACCCGGACGTGATCGGCGGCGACTGTGCTGGTGGCTTGCGGCGCGTTCTCCACACCGAGCAGGCTGGCCACCGACTGCGCATCGGTCTGTGCCCCGTCGCCGTAGGTGATCACGGTGTCGATGGGCTCGCCCGACTCGCGGTCACGGACCTCGCTGACGGTGAACTCGTGCTTGCCCAGCACCGCCGCCGCCTCTGAGGCCAGGCCGGAGGTGTCACTGGCGTTGACGATGCTGACTTTCGTGTGCGGATTAGGTGGCGGAACGGGCTGTGGCGCAGCGGTAGTGGTCGCCGAGACCAAGTCACCTCCGATGGTCCCGGCGATCTCGGCGCGAATCTTCGCCGGGTCGACGATGTTGACGTCCTGGCCGTTGACGTTGTCGTAGCGCACCACCGGCAGCGTCCGGAACTCGACGTCGCCGCCGGCCAGCGCGGCCATCCTGCGGAACTGGTCCTCACCCCAGCCTTCGGACAGCACGATGTCCTGGCGGGCCACCGACATCAGTTGCTTGAACTTGTCCAGGTCGGTGAACGACCCCGACTCCTGCAACTGATGCATGACCGAAAGCAGGAACGCCTGCTGGCGGTGGGTTCGATCGAGGTCGCCGTTCTCCAGCCCGTGCCGCTGCCGGACGAACGCCAGAGCCTGCGCCGCGTTGAGGCTCTGGCGCCCCGCTGGGAAGTCCGCTCCGGAGTAATCGTCGTGCACGGCATGGTTGAGGCAGACGTCCACGCCGCCGAGGCTTTCAGCCAGGTGATAGAAGCTCGCGAGATTGACCTCGGCGAAGTAGTCGATCGGCTGACCGGTCAGATTTCGCACCGCGCGGAGGGTCGCCTTACGCCCGGCTTCTCGCCCCGCCCGTTCGAGTTCTTTGCGGTCGGCGATGCCCTTATCGGCCAGCTTCTGCTCCGTCTGCGCCTTGGTCAGTCCGTATGCTTCCTTGATCTTGATGTGGCTATAGCCCTTGATCCCGCTGACCGCGACGTAGTCATCGCGCGGTATCGAGAATGCGACGACGCGGTCGTCGGCGCCGATGTGCACCAAAATCAAGGTGTTGGTGTTGTAGCCGCCCGCGTCCGAGTCGCCGGCGTGCAACTTGTCGAGCAGGTCGTCAGGGAGCTCGTTGCCGTTCTGATCCTTCCGGGAATCCAGCCCGATCAACAGGATGTTCATCGCGCCACCGCTGGACCGCGGCTCGTCTGAGCCCAGCGCCTGAGACACCGTGATCCCGCTGAGCAAGCCGTGCGCCTGCGAATACGCAAACCCGGTCAGCATCACCACCACGACCGAGACCAATCCGATCGCGGTTCGGGTGATGACTCGCAGCGCCCGCCGACCGGTAGCGGACCGCTCTCGATGGCGGCCGCGGCGGTTGCCCGTGGCGGCCGCTCGCGGGGGCGGCGACGGATCCATGATCGACAGTATGCGGGCTTATGCTGGCTACGACCCAGCTGACCAGGTCTCCTTCCGGTGAAGAAGCTGGATACCCCGGGGCCGTACAAGTAACCTCCGGCGCAGATCAAAGCTTTGCGACTACCTGAAATGAAGCGCCGGGCGCCCCGCTTCCGGGCGCTGGACAGCGGTGATCCTCACAGTCGGCGGCGCCGTCCGCGTCCGCCCAGACGGGTCGTACGACTCCGAGAAGCCGCCGCCCGCGGCACGCTATGCTGAGCACGTGCTTAGCATGATGCGTTGCGGCGGCCCCCGATGAAGCCGGCGCCCTTCGACTACCACCGGCCTGACAGTGTCGCCGCGGCGGCGCAGATGCTCACCGAATTCGGTGACGACGCCAAGCTGCTCGGCGGCGGCCAAAGCCTCGTCCCGATGCTGTCGATGCGCCTGGCGTTCTTCGACCATCTGATCGACATCTCGCGACTTGACGAGATGAAGGGCGTCGAGGCCAACGGCGACACGCTCCGGATCGGGGGCGGCACCACCCATGCCGCGGTGGGGGCCGACGAGCAGGTGCGCACCAGCGTGCCGCTGCTGACCAGGGCCACGCCGCTGATCGGGCACTTCCAGATCCGCAGCCGGGGCACCATCGGTGGTTCGATCGCCCACGCCGATCCGGCCGCCGAATATGGTGCTGTCGCGCTGGCGCTGGACGCCACGATCGAGACCGTTTCGGCGTCCGGGCGGCGGGAAATCCCCGCCGGCGAGTTTTTCGCCGGCGTATGGGAGACCGCGATGGAACCCGACGAGGTCTTGGTGGGCGTGCGGTTTCCGGTCTGGTCCGGTCGCTGCGGTTTCGGGGTGGAGGAATTCGCCCGCCGGCACGGTGATTTCGCGATCGCCGGAGCGGTGGCTGCCGTCGAACTCGACGCCGGCGACAAGGTCCGGCGCAGCGCGATCGGGCTGCTGGGCCTGTCCGCCACACCGCGGCGTGCTTCGGCAGCCGAGGAGGCGATCGCCGGCCGGCCGGTCGGCGACATCACCGCGGAAGAAATCGGTGAGCTCGCGATGAGCGGTCTCGACGACATTCCGGCCGACCTTCAGGGTTCGGCCGACTATCGACGGAAGGTCGGGGCGGCCATGGCGGCACAGGCATGGCGCGCTGCGGTCAAGGAGGCATTCGATGCATGATCGTTCGATCCGGTTGTCGGTCAACGGGATTCCCGTTGAGGCGACCGTCGAGCCGCGGTTGACGCTGGCCGACTTCCTGCGCGAGCGCTGCGGCCTGACCGGTACGCACCTGGGGTGCGAGCACGGCTCGTGCGGCGCATGCACGGTCTTGCTCGACGGGGCAGCCGTGCGTTCATGCCTGGTGTTCGCGGTGCAGGCCGAGGATGCCGAGGTCTCGACCGTCGAGGGTGTGGCATCAGCCGATGGTGAACTGTCGCCGGTGCAGGCGGCGCTGCGTGACTGCCACGGACTGCAATGTGGTTTCTGCACACCGGGCTTCGTCATGTCGATCACCGCACTGCTGCGCGACAACCCGCATCCGACCGACGAAGAGGTCCGCGAGGGGCTGTCCGGCAACTTCTGCCGCTGTACGGGATATCAGGGCATCGTCAACGCCGTGCACCAAGCCGCCGAAACCGGAGCAGCCGCAACCTAACTCGCGGCTGCCTCGATCAGCGCCACGATCTGAGATGGCGTTGCCGGCAGCTTTGTGACCGTCACCCCCAGCGGGGCAAGGGCATCGTTGATGGCGTTGATCACCGCGGGCGTGGAGCCGATCGCGCCGCCCTCACCGCATCCCTTGTAGCCGCCGACGCCCGGGCCGGGCACCTCGACGTGCCCGTACTCGATCGGCGGTACCTCGGTGGCGGTGGGCAACAGATAGTCGACGAACGTGGTGGACAACGGGTTTCCTTCGTCGTCGTACACCAGGTTCTCCAACAGAGCGCCACCGATGCCTTGAACGGTGCCGCCGGCGATCTGCCCCTCCACGATATTCGGGTTGATCATCGGGCCGACGTCCTCGCTGACGATGTAGCGGGTCAGCGTCACCCGGCCGGTGGTGACGTCCACCTCACAGGTGCACGCGTGAGTTGCGTTGGCCCAGTGGATCATCGTCTGCGAGGTGAACCGGGCAGTCGACTCCAGTGTGGCCGCCATCCCCGGCGCCAGCGCTTGGGGCTCGTAATAGGAGCGGTAAGCCAGATCGCCGAAAGTGACGCTCTTGGAAGAATCCTCACGCGAGGTGGCCCGAGAGTGCGCCAGCTCGATGTCCGACTCCTCGACACCGAGCACGTGGGCGGCCATCGCGACCAGCTGCTGGCGCAGGATCGTGCCCGCCTCGTTGACCGCGCCGGCGGTCATCGGACCGCTGCGGCTGCCCTGTGTGCCTGCGCCGTAGGGGGTCACCGCGGTATCACCCTGAATCGTTGACACGTCAGCGATGTCGGCACCCAGCGCGTCGGCGGTCAGCTGCACAACGGTGGTCTCGATGCTGTTGCCGCTCGAGCCACCGTTGACGTAGACATTGATCTTGCCGGTTGGCTCCATCCTGATGGTGCAGCCCTCGGTGGCCAGGTGTCCGGTGGCGGCACCGGTCGGCTCGATGTAGGCCGAGAACCCGAGACCGAGGTAGCGACCCTGGGCCAGCGCCTCGGCCTGCTCTTTACGGAACCCTTCGTGGTCAAGGATTTTGACCGCCTGCTCAAACGTCTCCATCGGCGCGACGTGGTCATACGGCATGCCGTTGGGGTTGAAGAACGGCATCTCGTCGCGGCGCAGCAGGTTCTTGCGACGCAGCTCGACGGGGTCGATACCCATCTTGCGGGCCGCGATATCGAGAAGTATTTCGCGCGTGAGGGTTTCGTACTGCCACGGGCCGCGATACGCGGCCAGGCCGCTGGTGTTGGTGAACACCGTCTTGTAGTTGAAGCTCGACTTGGGCACCCGGTAAGGCCCGGGGAAGAACATCCCGATCGCGGCGGTCGTCAGCACCGGATAGGGGGTGGGGTAGGCACCGATGTCCTGAAGGAAGTCGATGGCGACGGCGGTGATGGCCCCGTCGGCGTCGAACGCCATCCGCGCGCGGCCGTCGACATGGCGAGCCTGCCCGGCCGACATCAGGTTCTCGCGGCGGTCCTCGATCCACTTGAGCGGCGCGGAAACCTTGCGGGCCGCCAGCATGATGCACATGTCCTCGCGCATCGGGACGACCTTCTGGCCGAAGCCGCCGCCGGTGTCCCGGGTGATGACGCGGACGCCCTGGGCCGGGATACCAAGCAGTCGGGCGGCGAAAGCGCGCAGTTCGTGCGGGGTCTGGGTGGATGCCCACAGGGTGAGCTCTCCAGTGGCGGCCACCCACTCAACGACCAAGCCCCGGGTCTCGATCGGCACCGGCACGTGGGTCTGCTGATAGATCTGCTCGTCGGCGACATACGCAGCCGCAGCGAACGCTTCCTCATCCGGTGGTGCCCCGGCCAGTCCACCGGCGACGTTGTCTGGATAGGCCTCATGAACCACCGCCTCGTGGCCTACCGCACGGGTGAAATCGGCGATCGCGGGCAGGGGCTCGTAGTCGACGTCGACCAACTCGAGGGCGTCCTCGGCGAGGTAGCGGTTCTCGGCGATGACGATCGCGACGGGGTCGCCGACGAATTTCGCCTCACCTTCGGCCAGCGGCGGGCGCGGCGTATCCGGGACGTCCTTGCCCGCGACTGCGTGCCAGGCCTCGTGGACGTCACTGTTCAGGTCGGCTGCGGTCAGCACCGCGTGCACACCGGGCAGCGCGAGCGCTGCCGACGCGTCGATGCTTTTGATCTGTGCGTGAGCGAACGGGCTGCGGACGAAGCAGGCGTGCAGCATGCCCGGCCGGACAATGTCGTCGACGTAGGTGCCGTGCCCGGTGAGCAGGCGAGTGTCCTCGACTCGTGGGACGCGCGTTCCCGCGTAACGGGTGACAGGTGCGGCCATGACGTTGGCTCCAATGCATTGTCGACGAGCGGTTTCGCGACGGCTAAGCAGTCGCTCAGCAGAGCCTACCGAAGCCTGTGAGCGCCGTCACCAACGGTTCGTCATACCGCTTCGGGCAATCGGCAGAGCCGACACAACGCCGTCAGCCCGTCCGGTGTGCCCGGCCAGTGGTTTGCGAGCGCCTGCGGACCCGCGGACCGGGTGACCCAGCGCAGCACCATCGCGGTGATGATCACGTCATCGGCGTAGCCGAGCACCGGGATGAAGTCCGGAATCAGGTCGATGGGCGACGCGAGAAAGATCAGCAGACCGGCGAGAACTACTCGAATCCGTCGCGGCATCTGCGGATCGGCGGCGAGGCGTTTGAGCAGGCGCAGGGTGTCGGGCAATAGGCGCAGCAGGTCGGCGATACCGACGTCGTCGGGCTTGAGCAGCCACAACGTCACCGCCAGCGCCAACCACAGGAGGATCAGCGCAGCGCCGAGCGAGACCGGAATCATCCACCAATCGCTGAACACGCCGTCCATCTTCGTCCGTTGAGGTGGACGGGCCGAAGTACCTGGGTCGGTTCGCTCCGGCGCGGGCGAAACAAGTCTGAAACACGATCGCCGCACCCTCGAAACACCACGCCGACATTCTCGTCGGGACCGTCGAAGGAGCCGGACTTGCAAGCGATCGATCCCGCCGCCACCGCGTGGCTGCTGGCCAGCACAGCGCTCGTCTTGTTGATGACGCCCGGTTTGGCGATCTTCTATGGCGGCATGGTCCGCACCACCGGTGTGCTCAACATGATCATGATGAGCTTCATCGCAATCCCGCTCGTCACGGTGGCCTGGTTGCTGTTCGGTTACACGCTGGCGTTCTCCGGAAGCGGTATGGGCGGGGTGATCGGCGATCTGTCGCACATCGGGATGGCCGGCATCGGCCCGGGCACCGTCCACGGCTCGGTACCCGAACTGCTCTTCTCCACCTTCCAGCTGAGCTTCGCGATCATCACCGCGGCCCTCATCAGTGGCGCTATCGCCGACCGCGCCAAGTTCGCTGCCTGGATGATCTTCGTGCCCGTGTGGTCCATCGTGGTGTATGCCGTTGTAGCGCACTGGGTTTGGGCTCCCGGCGGCTGGTTGTTCAAGCTCGGGGTCCTCGACTACGCCGGCGGCCTGGTCGTCGAGATCGTCTCCGGGTCCTCGGCGCTGGCGCTCGCGCTCGTGCTGGGGCCGCGTATCGGATTCAAGGTCGACGCGATGCGTCCGCACAACCTGCCCTTCGTCCTACTCGGCGTCGGGCTGCTCTGGTTCGGCTGGTTCGGCTTCAACGCCGGGTCCGCGTTGGCCGCCAACGGCACGGCGGCGGCCATCTTCCTCAACACACTGGTGGCGGGCTGCCTGGGCATGCTCGGCTGGTTGTCGGTCGAGCAGATCCGCGACGGGCGCCCGACAACCTTCGGCGCGGCCTCCGGTGTGGTCGCCGGGCTGGTGGCGATCACGCCATCGTGCGGGACTGTGAACGTCCTCGGCGCCGCGATCGTCGGGGTGGCTGCGGGCGTCGTGTGTTCGTTCGCGATCGGGCTGAAGTTCCGGTTCGGCTACGACGACTCGCTGGATGTGGTCGGCGTGCACTTCGTCGGTGGCGTGGTCGGCGTGCTGCTGATCGGTTTCCTGGCCACGGCGGTGATGACGGGCGGGCCACGGGGGTTGTTCTACGGCGGCGGGCTGGCCCAGTTGGGCAAGCAAGCGGTCGCGATGGTCGCAGTGGCGGCCTACGCGTTCATCACATCGTTCATTCTGGCCAAGGTGATCGACAGGACCATCGGATTCCGGGTCAGCCCCGAAGACGAGACGGCGGGGGTGGACTTCACCCAGCATGCCGAGACCGCTTATGCCGAAGGCGTTCACGGGCATCAGCCACTGCGGCGCCCGCTGTTCGGGAACCAGCGACCGCTGGGTGAGCCGCGCCCGCGGCCGGACACCGCCGCCGAGGACTGACTGCACTGGTGTCGAGCGACTGGGCGGCAGTTTCCGCGGAGCTGATTCCGCTGGCGTTGGTGGTGGCACTGTCACCGATCTCGATACTGCCTGCCCTGTTGCTGGTGCTCTATTCGACGCGACCCCGCGCAGCGGGGCTGGCGTTCGCCGCCGGGTGGCTGACTGGGCTGACGGTGCTGACGGTGGTGTTCCTCAACGTCCCCAGACTGGTGGGCGGCTCGCCCGACACGTCATCGGTATGGCAGCTGCGACTACGGCTCTTCGGTGGCGCCGTGCTGATCGTCACCGGCGTGTGGTTGTGGTTTCGACGGAACAAGGCAGTGCGATCGGCACACTGGCTCGACGCTATCGGCAAGTGGTCCCCAGCTCGCACCGCGGCGATCGGTTTGGTGTTCGGCGTCTTCAACCCGAAAATCATTGTGGCTTGTGCCGCAGCGGGTTTGGCGATCGATGCCGCGACACTGGGGCAGGGCCGCCAGGGCGTCGCGGTCGGATACTTCGTCGTGGTTGCGAGCGCGGGAACGCTGCTGCCGGTACTGGCCCATCTCGTGGCGGCCAAGCGATTTGACCGATCACTGGAGCGGTTACGGGCTTGGATACAGCAGCGCCAGGCCGAGATCAGCGCGGTCGCGCTGATGGTCATCGGCGCCGTGCTGATGCTGACGGGAATGCTCGGCCGCTGACGATGGTTGAGTGTCTCGAAGGTTGCCGTCAGGCGAACATCTCGAGACGCCATCAAAGAAGATGGGCGGATCGGTTGGACGCTGCGGCGCAGCCGGATAAGTTTTCCCGGTCATGGTCAATGGTGGTGTCGGAGGGCATGGGATGAAGAAGTCGATGTTGGTTTCACGTCAGCTCACGCTGGCCGGTGGCCTTCTGGCAATCGTTGCGGTAGCGAGTCTTTCGGCGGGCTGCGGCCAGTCGTCCAAGGAGAGCCCCACCTCGACCACCTCGAGCAGCGCCTCGACAAGCAAGCCGGCACCCTCTCCCAACGAGAAGGGCGTACTGCCGATGCCGCCGCGCGCGTTCAACCAGAACCAGAACGCCGCGGACGGAATTCTCGCGCTGCAGAGCCAGGGCTACCTGGTCCAGGTGAACATCGGCGACGGCGACAAGAACAGCACGCTGTCGGCGTGCAAGGTCACCGGCGTCGACGGTCTGCGCGGCGATCACCCGCCGGCCAACACCACGGTGTACCTGACGCTGTCCTGCCCCAGCAGCAATAACTGAGGTCAGGCGCTCACGGGGCGCTTGCGGCGGCGGACCAGCATCAGGCCGATGAACAGCACGGCAATGGTCGGGGTCGACGACACCATCGTGTATCCGAGGTCCTTCATGATCCCGATCTCGATGGCGCTCAGTGTTCGCACGCCCAGCCCGGTGTCGGAGCTCGCATTCATCAGTTTCTCGTTGGCACCGGTGTACGTGAGGTCGTCCAGATGCGACATCGAGCTGCCGGATTCCCATGGGCTCGGGCTGTAGAGCGGCACCGGGTTACCACCGTTGGCGGTCCGCGCGTTGATGCCGCCGAAGTACATGCCGTTGCCGGTGTTGCCACCCGTCAGGTTCGGGTTGTAGACGGTGTTGAAGGCCGTGCCGTTGAACACCGAGGTGCCGTTCTTGGTCACCATGAACTGGTCGAATTTGGTCCAGTTCTGGACGGTGTTGTTGCCGGCGCTGTCCACGACCGACAGGAAGCCGTAGGTGTGCAGTAGCTCGTGCATCGCGGTGGATTGGAAGTCGTAGCTTCCGGCGGGCACGGTGGCGAAGTAGCCCCAGCCGTAGCCGAAGTTCCAGTCGATCGTGCCGTCGGCGGCCGCCCCGTTCGAGTCGACGCCGGTGAGGATCTTGTTCTGTACCACGGTCGAGGCGAAGCCGCTGTCACTGATCAGGTCACTGCCGGCTGTAGCCAGCGTCCCGCCCGCCAGCGAGTACTGCCCGGTGACCGCGTAGGTGACGTTGACGTCGTGCTGTGGCGCGAAATAGCTCGACAGGTAAATGGCTGTCGCTGCCAGCTCGGCTCGAGCCGCGCTCGACCAGAATTGTGACCCGTTTCCGTAGGTGAAGGTGTACGTGATCTTCGGGGTGCCGGCCGGTTCCTGGTAGACGGCTCCGGCTGCGGACGTGCCGGGCTCGCGGAACCAGTTGAGCAGGTTGATGTGAAAACCGGTGTCCGTCGCGCCGACGACGAAGGAGTCAACGCCCTTGAAGTTCGCGCCGGGGGTATAGGTGTAAGTGCCGTCGGAGTTGACCACGACTTGGCCGTAGTGGCCTTGCTGGGCCACGTTGTAGACCAGGTAGTCGCCCTCGGGATCGATTGCGCCGATGTTGCCGGTGATCGGCCCTGTGGTATCGCCGGTGAGCTGAACCGGCGCGACCGTCGGCGCCTCGTTGAAGAACGTGCGACGCACCAAGAGTGCGGCACCCTCGAAGAGTCCTTGGATAGAGCCGAAGAAACCGGTGATCACATCGGCGGGCGACGCGCTGGCAGTCGGCACGCGGAGGGCAGTGATTTTCGCCGTCGTGGTGACTGCGGTCGGGGTAACCGACGCTTCGCTCACCGCTTGGGTGCTGGAGGTGGTGGTCGCCTGCTGGCTGTCCGGTGTCTGGGCCGGGGTGGAGGTGTCATTCTCGGCGGTCGCAGACGACGTCGCGGAGGACGTCGTCTCAGAGACCGACCGGCTCGATTGCGCCTTGGGCTTCTCGGCATTGGTCTCGGTCGCGGTCGCAGCGGAGGTGCTCGCCTGGATACGCGCCGCGGTCGCGGGCTTGCGGGCGGACGAGGCCGTCTTCGACGCCGACTTGGAGCCGTCTTGTGCCGGCCTGGCGGTGCGGGCCGAATGCGCGGTTCCGCTGCTCGCCTTTGCCGGGCCGGCTGAAACCGAGGACGAATCGCCGTCCGGGGTGTCTGCGCTGGCAATGGCTACGGTCGGCCACACCAGGGACAGGCCAAGTGCAACGGCGGCCGCACCGGCTCGTGCACCACGCTGGACATTTGCCATGAAAGAACCGCCTTCGTACGTCATGCGTTGCCCATGAAGTCGGCGGACTTCAGGCAAACCCCCCGATAAAGGTGCCGGCACCGCCAATGACGCCGGGCACCCGTTTGCTTTCTCAGCGAATATTAAGCTACGGACGGGCTCGGGGGAATGATTCGCGCGAAGTTCGGTGGATCGCGCCGAAATTCGATTCAAGCGTGGGCGTTCACCAAATCGGTTGCGTGACCCGTGTCAGGAGTGCTTGACCAGGCGGCCGTAGGCGGCGGTGAATGCCATCGCGCCGCTCAAGAACTGCTCTCGCTCCTCGCTGCTCATCTCTTCGCTCACGTCACGGAACAGATCGGTGCGTTTGGCCACCACCTCGTCGAGGATCGCTTGACCGGCATCGGTGAGTTCGAGAATGGTGGCGCGCCGATTGTGCGGCGCGACACTGCGGGTGATGAGCCCCGCATCGGCGAGCCGGTCGCTGAGCCGGCTGGCGCTCGACGGAACCAGATCAAGATCCTCGCCGAGCTCTGTGACCAAGCTGGGGCCGAGGCGCTGCAGCGATTGCAATGCACGCAGCGTGGGCAGACCGACGCGCTTCTCGACCTCCTCGAGCACGACGACGTTGAGCGCCAACAGCCCGTGCGTCGCTCGCTCGAGCTCGGCGGCGTATTCGGTGGCGGGCGGCGGCGCGTTGCGCACGTTTGTCACCCCTGTCTTCGGGCACGCATGGGACATCAGCGTACATCTGCATTGGATGACATGCGGGACGCACAAATCAACGGTTTGCACATCATCCAAACTGGATATGTTGCTTCTAGACAAATAATAGATCGGCCCGAGCTTGTACCCGGGGATTGGAGGCAGTTGGTGGCGCAAGATACCCGGGGGCCGATGCCACCCGAGACGGCCGACATGCGCCGCGTCAGCCTGAACCAACCGCACTGGCGGCAGGGGCGCCGTCTGCTGATGGCACAGGCGGCGGCCACGGGCTTGCTTGGCATATTTGGACTCATCGGCGTTCTCGTCCGGCCGCGCACCGACGGATGGCGGCCCTTGGGTGTGCCGCTCACTCCGGCATTGAGCGCGGTGCTGGTCGGAATCGCCGTCGTGGCGCTACTCGTGTTGGCCAGTCGGCGAGCCGCGACGGCGTTTGCGCTGGCGATGACTGCAGTCACCCTTGCCCTGATGATCATCTGCTCAGTGGCCGCAGTTCACCACGACCCGGGCCCCCTGGGATTCACCGCGTCGGCGATCGTGCTGTGGTCGATCCTCTTCTGCTACAACATCGGCTCCGCGATGTGGCTCGTTCCCGATCAGATTGAAGGGCCCACCTGGGTGCCGCGCCGACGCTCGCATCACTGAAGCTGCGAATTCTGTTACTGCACATTGACTTACGAGGAGATAACATGTCCGACACCGTCGGTGACGTATTGCTCGCGCGTTTACGCGAGTGGGGTGTCAAACAAGTCTTCGGATTTCCCGGAGACGGCATCAACGGGTTGCTCGCCGCATGGCAGCGAGCCGACGACAACCCGCAATTCGTCCAGGCCCGACACGAAGAGATGGCCGCATTCGAAGCGGTGGGCTTCGCCAAGTTCTCCGGTGAGGTCGGCGTCTGCGTGGCCACCAGCGGACCCGGCGCGGTGCACCTGCTCAACGGGTTGTACGACGCGAAGTTGGACCACGTCCCGGTGGTCGCGATTGTCGGCCAGACCGAGCGCTCCGCGATGGGCGGGTCGTATCAGCAGGAGATCGACCTGCTGAGCCTGTTCAAGGACGTCTGTAGTGACTACGTCCAGATGTGCACTGTTCCCAAGCAGCTGCCTAACCTGATCGATCGCGCGATCCGGGTCGCTCTCAGCGAGGCGGCGCCGACGGCGATCATCGTGCCATCGGATGTTTTCGAGCTGCCGTACGAGCCACCGGGGCATGCGTTCAAGCAAGTTCCGTCCAGCCTGGGAATGTCGGAGGCGCGGGTGGTGCCCGATGACGAGGCCCTGCGCCGCACCGCTGATCTGCTCAACGCCGGCAAGAAGGTCGCAATGCTCGTCGGGCAGGGGGCCCGCGGGTGCGCGGCCGAACTCACCGAAGTCGCTGACCTGCTGGGTGCCGGCGCCGCGAAAGCGTTGCTGGGCAAGGATGTTCTTCCCGACGACCTGCCGTGGGTCACCGGCTCGATCGGCCTGCTCGGCACGACCGCCAGCTGGCACCTGATGATGGACTGCGACACCCTGCTCACGGTCGGCTCGAACTTCCCGTACACGCAGTTTATGCCCGAGTTGGACCAGGCCCGCGCCGTGCAGATCGACCGGTCGGGAAAGTGGATCGGGATGCGGTACCCCTACGAGATCAATCTCGTCGGTGATGCCAAGACCACATTGCGCGCGTTGATCCCGTTGCTTGAGCGCAAGACCGACCGGTCATGGCGCGAGAAGGTCGAGAAGTGGGTGGACAGTTGGTGGACCACCGTGCAACGGCGGGCGATGACCGACGCCGACCCGATCAACCCGATGCGGATCTTCTGGGAACTGTCGGAACGGATGCCCGACAACGCCATCATCGCCGCTGACTCCGGGTCCTCGGCGAACTGGTACGCCCGGCATCTCAAGTTCCGCGGCGACGTCCGGGGCTCGCTGTCCGGCACCCTGGCCACCATGGGACCGGGGGTGCCCTATGTCATCGGCGCCAAGTGGGCCCACCCCGATCGGCCCACCATCGCGTTCGTCGGTGACGGCGCGATGCAGATGAACGGCATGGCCGAGCTGATCACGATCGCCAAGTACTACAAGCAGTGGGCCGATCCCCGCCTGATCATCGCTGTCCTGCACAACAACGATCTCAACCAGGTCACCTGGGAGATGCGGGCGATGGAGAACTCGCCGAAATTCGAAGCGTCGCAGAATCTTCCGGACGTCGACTTCGCCGGCTTCGCGCGCAGCCTCGGACTGCACGGCGACAACATCGACGATCCGGGTGCCCTCGGCGACGCATGGGACCGTGCACTCGCCGCTGATCGGCCCACGGTCCTCGATGTCCGTTGCGACCCGAATGTGCCGCCGATCCCGCCACACGCCACCTTCGATCAGGCGAAGTCTCTGGTCGAGGCGGTGCTCGGCGGCGATGAGGACAGTGCCGGCTTCATCAAGCAGGGCGTCAAACAGAAGGTGCAGCAGTACTTTCCAAGCGACAAGAAAGTCCGTTCATGAAACCGGTGCGCGCCGCGCTGAACGCCATCCGGACCGGCCGCTTCGAACGGACGTTGTCCGCGTTGACCGCGGCCGGTGCCGCGGTGACGACCGCCGAGATCTACTTTTCGCACGACGCGGCCAGCTTCGGAAACCGGATGATGTATTGGCCGGTTGTCGTTGTCCCCACTGCGATTCCCGCCGGCCTGGCCGGGTTCTTCTCCCGCCGTGCAGCCCACACGGTGTTACCTGCGGCCAGCGCGCTGATCGTCGCGAATGGACTGCAGGGCACCTACTTGCATTGGCGCGGAATTCGCCAACGGCCAGGGGGATTGACCAAGTACAACGTGGAATCCGGACCTCCGGCATTCGCGCCCCTGCTGGCGTCGCTGGTCGGCGGGATGGGATTGCTGGCGGCGCTGCTGCGGCGAGAGCATCTGCCGCTACCGGGTGACGGGGGGCGTTGATGCCGTTTCGCCCAGCCCACTACCGCGCGGTCACTCCGCAGAACCGGGGCCGGTTCGACGGCTTCGACGTGCTGGCTCAAGCCGACAAGTGGGACACGGTCACGGCCGGCGTGGTCCTCGCCCGTCTGGCTCTGCCATCCATGCTGGCTTTCTTCACCGTCGACGAGGTCGCCGTAGCGACGCCGATGCTCGACCTGCTGCTCGCACAGGACGCCGATCCCAAGATTCCGGTGCTGGAGTTGATCGACGGCCGGCTGGCCGTGGGGGAAACCGACGGATGGCACTACGACGACATGCCCGAGGACGGCGAGGCGTGGCGGCAGTCTCTGGCGGCGTTAGATCGCGACGCCCACAATCGCTATGCCACAGGCTATGCCGGGCTGGATACCCATGATCAGGCGCGGTTGCTGCAGAACATTCAAGACCTGTCCGATAGTGGCGACACCTGGCATGACTGGCCGGCCAAACAGATGTGGAGCCTGTGGACGCGGTATGCCTGCACGGCGTTCTACTCGCATCCGTGGGCGTGGAACGAGATGGGATTCTCCGGGCCGGCATACCCGCGGGGCTACCTCAACCCTGGTATCAACTCGCGGGAATCGTACGAAGTCGCCGATCAACACGCCACCGACCCGGTCCCATTCGCCACCCGGGTCGAGCGTGCACGCCGCGCGGATGCCCACCGGGTCGAGATGAGAACCGATGGCTGACCCCGGGGCTGTCCGCGACCGGAATGCCTCGGCGTGGCTGTTGCCGAACAACGGCGTCCGCACCAATCACCGGCTCCGGTCCGATATGCGGCGCTACCAACACGACGAGGAAGTCGACATCGTCATCGTCGGCGCCGGTGCCGGCGGCGCCACACTCGGGCAGCGACTCGCCCGTGCCGGATGGAGCGTGGTCCTGCTCGACGCGGGACCGTTCTGGGATCCCGACAGTGACTGGGTCAGCGACGAGCGCGGCTCGCACCGCCTCTACTGGACCGAGCCCCGCCAGATCGGTGGCGCCGATCCGGTTCCATTGGGCTCCAACAACTCCGGGCGTGGTGTCGGCGGCTCCATGGTGCACTACGCCGGTTACACACCGCGGTTTCATCCCTCCGATTTTCACACCTACTCTCACGACGGTGTGGGTGCGGACTGGCCCATCGACTACGCCGATCTGCGGCCGTACTACGAGCAGATCGAAGCTGAACTACCGGTAGCCGGGCAGGACTGGCCGTGGGGCGATCCGCACAGCTATCCACACAGTCCGCACCCCGTCAGCGGCAATGGGCTGATCGCGCTGCGCGGCGCCGAAGCCATGGGCATCGAAATGCGGGTTGGCCCGGTCGCAATTCCCAACGGCCGCTTCGGAAACCGGCCGCACTGCATCTATCGGGGGTTTTGCATTCAAGGCTGCAAGGTCAACGCCAAGGCCAGCCCACTGATCACCCACATTCCCGATGCGCTCGCCCAAGGCGCCGAGGTTCGCCCGGACTCACACGTCAGCCGCATCCTCGTCGACGACGACTCTGGACGCGCCACCGGTGTCGAGTATCTGCATGCCGATGTATTGCACCGGCAGCGCGCGCACGCCGTCGTGATCGCCGGCTACTCCATCGAGACACCGCGACTGCTGCTGTTGTCGGCCACCTCCCGCTACCCGGGCGGCCTCGGCAACGACCATGATCACCTGGGTCGTCATCTGATGGTGCAGGGCGCGCCACAGGTCGCGGGTCGCTTCTCCGACGAGATCCGCATGTACAAGGCGCCACCGCCGGAGGTCAGCACCGAGCAGTTCTACGAAACTGACCCCAGCAAGCCCTACCGGCGTGGGTTCTCCATTCAGACCGTCAGCCCGCTGCCCATCACCTGGTCGGAACATGTTGCTGCTCAGGGTCATTGGGGTGAGACCCTCCGCGAGTACATGCGCGACTACATCCACTGGGCTACCCTGGGCGCCCTGTGCGAACTATTGCCGCTGCCCGACAACCGCGTCACGCTGGCCGACGAGAAGGACCGCCACGGCCTACCCGTCGCGCACTTCGCATACAGCCAGTGCGACAACGACAAGCAGCTCATCGACGCCGCGGGCAAGGTTATGTCGAATCTGCTGTTGGCGGCCGGGGCCGAAGAGGTCATGACGGTCAATCGTTACGCCCATCTGGTCGGCGGTGCCCGGATGGCGGCACGTCCGCAGGACGGGGTCATCGATGCCCAGCACCGTGTCTTCGGGGTGGACCGCCTCTACGTCGTCGACGGCAGTGCGATGCCAACCCAAGGCGCGGCCAATCCCGCGCTGACCATCATGGCGCTCGCCGCCCGGGCTGCCGACCTGATGAGGAACCACGCCGTCCGATCATGACGACGACGAGAAGGGTTGACTAGCAATGTCTCTACCGACGATCGACCATCTCGACGTCGCTGTCTACACGGTGCCGACCGACGGTCCCGAAGCCGACGGCACGCTGCAATGGGATTCGACCACCGCCGTCGTTGTCCACGCCCACGCGGCCGGTGCGGTCGGACTCGGGTGGACCTACAGTTCGCCGGCTGCCGCCGCCGTCATCACCCATAACCTGCGCGACGTCGTCGTCGGCCGCGACGCCGCCGACATCCCCGGCACCTTCGACACGATGGCGCGCGCGTGCCGCAACTTCGGCACCCGCGGCCTCGTGGCACAGGCCATCAGCGCCGTCGACATCGCGCTGTGGGACCTGTCCGGACATCTGCGAAAGCTGCCGCTCGCCACTATGTTCGGCCGATGCCATGACGCCGTACCCATCTACGGATCCGGCGGGTTCACCAACCTCGACAACGAACAACTCGCCGAGCAGGTCGACGTCTGGCGCAACGCGGGATGTGCTGCGATGAAAATCAAAATCGGCCAGAACTGGGGCAGTGAGACCGAGCGAGACCTGGCCCGCATCAGGCGTTTACGTGAGCTGACGGGTGACACGGTTGAGCTCATGGTGGACGCGAACGGCGGCTACTCGCCCGGGCAGGCGCGTCGCGTCGGTGCCGCGCTCGACCACCTGGGCGTCACGTGGTTCGAGGAACCGGTCAGCAGCGATGACATCGACGGACTTTCCGCGGTGCGTGGCGCTGTGCGATGTGACGTCGCCGCAGGGGAGTACATCGCCGATCGCTACGATGCCCGCCGCCTGGCCCCGGTGGTCGACTGTCTGCAACTCGACGGCACCCGGTGTGGCGGCTACACGGGCTGGCTGGCCGCCGCGAACATCGCAGCGGCACACAATCTCGACGTGTCGGCGCATTGCGCGCCCGCTTTACATGTTCCCGTCGCGGCCGCCATCCCTCGGCTGCGACACCTCGAGTACTTCATCGACCACACCCGCCTCGAGGCCGAATTATTCGACGGCGTACCGATGCCCAGCGGTGGCCGGCTTCCGGTGGACACCTCGCGCTGCGGGCACGGGATGACACTGGCCGCCGCGGCCGAGCAGTATCGGCAGGCGGCATGAAACGGTATCGCGGCATCGAAATCCTGCGTGGGGCATGGGGTGTGGCGCTTCTGTTCAACCCCGACGGCGTGCTGCGAGTTACCGCCAGCGGGCCGGTTGACTCCACTGGCCGCAACGTGACCCGGATCCTCGGCGCGCGGCAGCTGGTCCAGGCGACGTTGTCCGGGCTGCGGCCAAGCCCCGAGGTGCTGGCGATGGGCGTGTGGGTGGACACCGTGCATGCGCTGACCGCCTCGGCACTGGCGCTCAGTGACCGCCGGCGTGCACGTGCCGGGTGTACCGACGCCGCGATCGCCGGAGTATGGGCGGGTGCGGGTTACCACGAACTGAAACAGGGACGCGCGACACCGCGGGACCATCAGCGGGTCAGGGACAAGCTTGCCGAGATGGTCCTCGCGCACGCGCCGGGCGGTAGGCGCCTGCGTCGTGTGGTCAACCGGGCACGCGCTTGATGCGGCGAAGTCATGATGGGGTGATGGCGAACTCCAAGCAGCAGCGGAAAACTGTCGGCGCCCGCTGGGAGCTGTTCACCTGCGCGCGGCACGGGCACATCACCTATGCGCCGGACGATGCCGCCCTCGCCGAGCGGCTGAGCGGCAATACCGGACTCGGCGAGGTGTGGCGCTGCCTGCGCTGCGGTGCATTCGTCGTGGGAGCTCCGCATGGCCACGGTCCCGCCGACCACGCGCCACTCGTCCTTCGCGGCCGGGCGTTGCGGCAGGCGTTCATCGTGCGGGCACTGGCCGTGGAACGGTGGATCAGGGCGCTCCTGATCGCGCTTGCCGCGTGGGCGGTGTGGAAATTTCGCGGAGCACAGGGGTCTATCCAGTCCGCCGTCGAGCGCGACCTGCCGCTCCTTCGGTCGTCGGGGATCAAGGTCGATCAGATGACCGCCGTGCACGAATTGGAGAAGGCGCTGGCCGCCAAACCCAGCACGCTGATGTTGGTATTTCTCGCGCTGATCGTCTACGCGTTGCTGGAGCTCGTCGAGGGCATCGGGCTGTGGCTGCTGAAACGCTGGGGCGAATACTTCGCCGTGGTAGCGACATCGATTTTCCTGCCACTCGAGGTGTACGACCTGGCGGTCAAGGGCGTCACATTCACCCGTGCTGGAGCATTTGTGATCAACGTGGCCGCCGTCGTCTACCTGCTGGTGTCGAAGCGACTATTCGGGCTCCGCGGCGGACGCGAGGCATACGACGAAGAACGGCGCGGTGAGCAACTGCTCGACGTCGAGCGAGCTGCCCTGGTCTGACGCGATGGCCGCGATCCTTCGCCGGGTCGCACGTCGCACAGGAGTTGCACCGGCTTGGCAGCTAACAATCTGCCTCGCTATGGGGATGCTTAAAGCATCACCTGTAAATGCCAAAAGTGGGGGGCGCTGATGTCGGAAGACACTTTTCCGATACCTGCAAACGAGGGCACGCGACTCAGTGTTCTCGCGGATTACAACATCATGGACTCGTTGCCGGAGCAGGCCTACAACGACTTCGCGAAGCTCGCTTCGGCAATCTGCGGTACGCCCATAGCCCTGATCACGTTGCTGGATGAGCAACGACAGTGGTTCAAAGCCAATATCGGTCTCGGTGTCAGCGAAACTCCGCGCTCGCAAGCATTCTGCGCTCACGCGATCATGGACCCCGATCACGTGATGACCGTCGAGGACGCGGCCGCTGACGAACGCTTCGCGACCAACCCGCTGGTGACCGGAGATCCGGGTATCCGCTTCTACGCGGGCGCTCCGCTCGTGGCGCCGACCGGAGAAGCGCTCGGCACGATCTGTGTGATCGACCGCGAGCCACGAACACTCACCGACACTCAGCGGGAGGCTCTCGAAATCCTGTCCCGCGAGATCATCGTTCAGCTCGAGTTACGCCGCAGCATAGCCACTCTGGAGCAGGCGGTGCTGGACCAGGAGAAGTACGTCGAGCTGATGCAGGAGTATCAGCGGGACATCGAAAAGGTCAGGGTGCACCTGGAATCTCAATCGGTCACCGACGTCCTGACCGGTGTGCAGAACCGGCGCTCTTTCGACCTCAAGTTGGATGAGGAGTGCATGCGCGCGGGTAATCGCGGCACCGTACTGTCGCTGATCATGATCGACGTCGATCATTTCAAGGCATTCAACGATGAGTTCGGACATCCGACCGGCGATGAGGTGTTGCGGGCGGTCGCACATCTTTTGCAGTCCGAGCTCAGGGTGTCCGATTCCCTGTTCCGCTACGGCGGCGAAGAGTTCGCGGTCGTGTTACCCGAAACCACCTGCAAGGGTGCCTTCGTACTCGGCGAAAGGTTCCGCCGCGCCGTGCAACGCGCGCCGTGGCCTAATCGCGCGGTATCGATCAGCATCGGTGTGGCGGCGACCGACGCCGACACCACCTCGCCCAAAGATCTCCTGCACGCAGCGGATCGCGCGCTCTACCAAGCCAAACAGAGCGGACGGAATCGGGTCGTCATGGCGTCGAGCGACACCTAGTACGTCTGGCCGTTGGCATATCGCTGCCGACGGTAGAAGCGTCCCTTGCCGCGGTTGCGGCCCTTGTATGTCGCCAGCTGCGAGTCGCAATTAGGGCAGACCAGTCGCAGGTTCTCTCGCCGATTGTTGGCCGGGTCGCCGTCTATGTGGTCCAACACAAAGGCAAGGGGCAGGCTGAGCCAGAGGTTGACACCACCGCAGATCGCGCAGCAGCCGGACTGAGCGTCGTTGAGATAAGTCCGAATGAAGTGATTTCGGGTCGTCGCGATGCTCGCATCACCCAACTCGAGCCAAAGTTTGATACAGGCCTCCTGCCGAGCCAATTGTTGACATGCGTTGCTGCAGAAGATCTTCTGGCTGCGCTTGGTGAGCTCGGAACCACAACGGCGACACTGCCTCATGCGCACGACGCTACGACGTGCCACCGACAAAAATGCCGCCCCGAGAGCCGGGTATGGAGCCCCCTATCGGGATTGAACCGATGCCATCCCGCTTACAAGGCGGGTGCTCTAGCCACTGAGCTAAGGGGGCGTGGCGGACCGCTGGGCCCGAACCGTCTATCAGACTAGCGAAGTCACTGCTCGTCGTCGTCGATGACCAACCGCTCGCTGCGCACCCGATCGGAGGTGACCGTGCGCGGCGGCGTGTAACTGCGGCGACGGCCCGGGATCGGGATCCGGTCGGCGATATTGCTCAGCGGGTTGACCACCAGGCTCAACGTGGTGACCGCCTCCCGCAACGTCTCGATGGTCGGCGCGAGCGCCTCCAGCCCCGGAGCCAATCGATTCAACGTGTCGGCGACGTCGGCCAGCTGCTCCAAGGGTCCGTTGCGCGCCGTCAGTTTCTCGACCAGGCCGCCTTCGGCCATCAGCCGGTCGGCGAGCCCCTCTTCGCCAAGGAGTCGTTCGATCAGTCCGTCCTCGTCGAGGAGCTGATCGACCAACCCACCCGGCGCCAGCGACCGATCCAGGCCGCCGCCCTCGGCGGTCAGCCGATCCAAAACCCCGTCGGGCGCGGTCATGCGGTCGATCAACCCGCCCGGGCGCATCAGCCGGTCCAGCGGACCGTCGGCTGCCAGCGCTCGTCCCAGCGGGGCGTCGTCGTCGAGCAGCTGGGCCAGTTTGTTCGCCCGTGCGATGGTGTCTTCCAGGCCGAACATCTGTGCCACTGAGTTGGGGGACGCCGACACCCCGGCCTCGCCCAACGCTTGTTTGGTGAGCTCAAGTCCCGCTTTTGCGACATCGAGGCCGGTCTCGGCGGCGGCCAGGCCCACCCGCACCGGCGCGCTCGCGATGCCAACCAAGGTCTTCGCCAGGTCCATTTCACAAGTGTAGGAGCGGGAAAAGTTTGTAACCGCAGGTATCGGCTAAACCGCCAGAAAACCAACTCACAGCATTCTCACAGCGCCTAGGCAGCCAGGGTTCACCAATGTGAGAGGAAATTGTCAGCATGGCCGCTCCTGCATCACCCCCGGAATCCCGCCCTGAGGCACGTGTCCTCGTCGTCGACGACGAGACCAATATCGTCGAACTGCTGTCGGTAAGCCTGAAGTTCCAGGGCTTCGAGGTCCACACCGCCTCCAGCGGCCCTGCCGCCCTCGACCGGGCTCGCGAGGTTCGTCCCGACGCGGTGATCCTCGACGTGATGATGCCCGGCATGGACGGCTTCGGCGTGCTGCGCCGCCTGCGCGCCGACGGCATCGACGCGCCCGCGCTCTTCCTCACTGCGCGCGACAGCCTTCAGGACAAGATCGCCGGCCTCACCCTGGGCGGCGATGACTACGTCACCAAGCCGTTCAGCCTGGAAGAGGTGGTCGCCCGGCTCCGCGTGATCCTGCGCCGCGCCGGCAAGGGCGTCGAGGAGCCGCGTAATTCGCGGCTGAGCTTCGCCGACATCGAACTCGACGAGGACACCCACGAGGTGTGGAAGGCCGGCGAACCGGTCTCGCTGTCACCCACCGAGTTCACCCTGCTGCGCTACTTCGTCATCAACGCCGGCACCGTCCTGAGCAAGCCCAAGATCCTCGACCATGTCTGGCGCTACGACTTCGGCGGTGATGTCAACGTGGTCGAGTCGTACGTTTCCTACCTGCGCCGCAAGATCGATACCGGCGAAAAGCGCCTCCTGCACACTTTGCGCGGCGTCGGATACGTGCTGCGGGAGCCGCGGTAATCCGGCGCTTCGCGTCGATCGACGCGAACAATAGAGAAATGCCCACTCCGTACCACCGAGCGTTGCCGCTGAGAGTCGCCCTGGTGGCCGCCATGCTGGTGCTCGTGGGTTGCGGCCTGCTCGCGTCCGGGATCGCCGTCACCTCGACGCTCCAGCACGACCTCGTCAACCGCGCCGACCAAACGCTGCTCGACGCATCCCGCGGGTGGGCGCAGGCTCCGCGCCGCATGCCCCCACCTGACGAGGAACCGAACCCCGCCCGCCCGCCGTCGAACTTCTACGTCCGTGGCGTCGACGCCGACGGTCACATCTGGATGGCGGTCAATGACCGCGATGCCGAACCGGCGCTGCCCGACGACAACGATGTGGGTCCGGTACCGGTGACCGTCGGCTCGCTGGAACACTCCGCGGTCGAGTGGCGCGCAGTGTCGGTGCGCGGGCCGGGCGGCGAGCTGACCACCGTTGCCATCGACATGTCCGACATCCAATCGACCGTCCGCAGTCTGGCCTGGTCGCAGATCGCGATCGGCGCTGCCGTCCTGGTGATCCTCGGCGTCGCCGGTTACTGGGTGGTGCATCGGAGCTTGCGGCCGCTCGTCGAAGTCGAGAAGACCGCCGCCGCGATCGCCGCCGGACAGTTGGATCGTCGTGTACCCGAACGTGATCCACGCACGGAGGTGGGCCGGTTATCGCTCGCGCTCAACGGCATGCTCGCTCAAATCCAGACCGCGATGGCGTCATCGGTGGACTCCGCCGAGCAGGCCCGCACCTCTGAGGAACGGATGCGACGGTTCATCACCGACGCCAGCCACGAATTGCGTACGCCGCTGACCACTATCCGCGGATTCGCCGAGCTCTACCGGCAGGGCGCGGCCCGCGACGTCGAGATGCTGATGTCCCGCATCGAAAGTGAATCCCGCCGGATGGGCCTACTGGTCGACGATCTGCTGTTGTTGGCCCGCCTCGATGCGCAGCGCCCCCTTGAACAACGCCGGGTCGACCTGCTGGCGTTGGCCACCGACGCCGTGCACGACGCCCAGTCGATCGCCCCGAAACGCGCCATCACCATGGAGGTTTTCGATGGGCCCGGTACCCCCGAGGTGATCGGCGACGAGGCCCGGTTGCGCCAGGTCCTGGGCAACCTGGTGGCCAACGCGTTGCAGCACACCCCGGAGACCGCGGGGATCGCGGTACGCGTGGGCACGCTCTCCGACGACGCCGTGCTCGAGGTCGCCGACGAAGGGCCGGGCATGACGCCCGAGGACGCGCGGCGGGTGTTCGAGCGCTTCTACCGCACCGACTCGTCGCGTGCCCGCGCCAGTGGCGGCACCGGACTGGGCTTGTCGATCGTCGACTCTCTGGTCGACGCCCACGGCGGCCGGGTTACGGTCGCGACCGCGCCCGGCCAGGGCTGCTGCTTCCGGGTCAGCCTGCCGCGCATCGCCGACGTGCCTGCCCCGGTCGCCCCAGGTGTCTAGCCGAGTTCGGCCAGCGCAGCCTTGATCTTGGCCTGCGCCTCGTCGAGCGACTCCGGCGACGGGTTGCGGTCGACATTGGCGAAACCGAAGTCGGACAGATTGCGCGCCGGGAACACGTGCACATGCAGGTGCGGCACTTCCAATCCGGCGATGATCAGCCCGGACCGCTCGGCGCCGAACGCCGCACACACCGCCTTGCCGATTTTCTGCGACACCGCCATCACCGTGTTGAACACGGCCGGCTCGATGTCCTGCCAGTTGTCGACCTCCTCGCGCGGCACCACCAGCGTGTGCCCGGGGGTCATCGGCTCGATGGTCAGAAACGCGACGACCTCGTCGTCCTCGTAGACGAATCGTCCCGGCAATTCACGGTTGATGATCTTGGAGAAGACGGAGGCCATGAGTCCAAGCATATGAGTAACCGCCCAGGGCCCGTTATGAAGCCGGCTCACAGCAACTCCTCAGATGCGGCCCAGTGCCACGGCAGCATGGGACGACAATATCGTCGTCATGACCGACACCCTGCCGGCCGAGCAGGGTGCTGCTCCGACCGGACTCGGGCGTCGCTACATTCTCGACATCGTCATCCCGGTGTACAACGAGGAACGCGACGTCGGTGCCTCCGTACGACGGCTTCACCAATTCCTGCGCGACGAAGTGCCATACCGGGCCCGAATCGTGGTGGCAGACAACGCAAGTACTGATGGCACTCTAGCGGTGGCGCGTGGACTGGCCGACGAGCTGCCCGACGTCGAGGTGATCCACCTCGAAGCCAAGGGCCGTGGCGGTGCGCTCGCCGCGGCATGGTCATGGTCGTCGGCTGACGTGGTCGCCTACATGGACGTCGACCTGTCGACTCACCTTTCTGCGCTTATGCCGTTGGTCGCCCCGTTGGTGTCCGGGCATTCCGACATCGCCATCGGGTCCCGGCTGGCCACCTCGTCTCGGGTCGTGCGGGGCCTCAAACGGGAAGTGGTGTCCCGCGGTTACAACCTGCTGCTGCGCGGCCTGCTCGGCACCCGGTTCTCCGACGCCCAGTGCGGGTTCAAGGCGCTGCGTGCCGACGTCGCCCGCCGGCTGCTGCCGCTGGTCTCCGACACCGGCTGGTTCTTCGACACCGAACTGCTGGTGCTGGCCGAGAAGGCCGGCCTGCGCATCCATGAGGTGCCGGTCGACTGGATCGACGACCCCGACTCCCGCGTTGACGTTCTGGCCACTGCCATCGAAGACGTCAAAGGCTGCTGGCGCGTGGGCCGGGCGCTCGCCACCGGCACGCTGCCCCTGCGCGACCTGCAGGCCGCGCTGGGGCGCGAACCACTGTTGCCCGGCGTGCCCCGCGGCATGGTCGGCCAGATGGTGCGCTTCGGTCTCATCGGCGTCGCCAGCACCATCGCCTTTGCGCTGCTGTATCTTTCGCTGCACCCCGCAATGGGCGCACAGGCCGCGAACCTGACCGCGCTACTGCTGACCGCGCTCGCCAACACCGCCGCCAACCGGACCTTCACCTTCGGCATCCATGGCCGCGCCGGCGCCGCCCGCCATCACATCCACGGCCTGCTGATCTTCGGCTTCGGGCTCGCCATCACCAGCGGCTCGCTGTATCTGCTCCACCGTTTCGATCCGACCGTCGGCAAGGGTGTCGAACTGTCGGTGCTTGTCGTGGCCAACCTGGTCGCCACCGGAGTGCGATTCGTGGCGCTGCGGCGGGTGTTCGGCGCCTCGACCCGCTGATATGACGGGCGGCGTCGCCCAGTTCAGGCCAGCATCGCGGCGATCTCACCGACGCTCCACGGCGGCGAGTCGTGGTGATCCCGGTAGTTGATGAACGCGGGGGAGGGCTTGTCGAACCGACCGATGAAACCTCCTGCGGCGATGAAGATCTGCCCGGTGATCATGCGGGCAAGGTCGCTGACCAGGTAGGCGTACAGCGGGGCGACGTACTCCGGTGCAGCGACATCCAGCGCACCCTGTGCGCTGAGGTCGTCGAGGATGCCGCGCCGCCGCAGCGACTCGATCTGTTCCTCGAAGTCGGCCCCGGTGGATAACCGGGTCTTGGCGCCGGGGGCACACGACGTTGGCGCGCACCCCGTGTTCGGCGAGCTCCGCCGCGATGGCCATCGTCAGGCCGTTCACCGCGCCCTTGCCTGCCGGATATCCGGTGCCGCCGTAATCGCCAAGGAAGGCAAAGGAACTGGTGTTCACGATCGCACCACGACCGCGGGCCACCATTGAAGGTGCGGCTGCCCGACAGGTCGCGAACGTGGTACCGAGGTGGATGTCGAGGAGATCGCGAAACTCAGCCGGTGTGACGGACAGTATCGACGAGCCTGGCGGCTCGGGCGCACCCGCGCAGTTGACCAGCGCATCGACCGCACCGAACTCGTTCTCGCACAACGTGATCAGTTCTTCAGCGATCGTCTCGTCGGCGGCCGAACCGGCGTGCGCGACGGCGCGGCCACCGGCCCGCGTGATGGCGGCCACCGTCGCTTCGGCAGCCACCTCGTCGCGACCGTTGACCACCACGCCCGCGCCGCACTCGGCCAACAATGCCGAGACAGCGGAACCTATTCCCCGCGAACCGCCGACGACGACGGCGCCGAATCCCTCCAGCGGCCGATCACTCACCCTCGGCGGCAGCCTGGGCAAATGAGGCGGTCCCAGCTTCCCCTGACTCCGCCGGCGCTGGCGCGCCAACTCCGGCCAGCCTCACTGAACCGCCTGACCGAACTGCATTCCGTCCATGTTCCAATAGCCGCGCATGTTGGCGATCAGACCGGCGTCATTGACGTGATAGGTGAACACGCCACGCACGGTGCTGGTGACTCCGCCCTCGAACTGGCTGCGTAACACCAGGATATGAGCGACCTCGTTCGGAGAACTGGACGGAAACGTCTCTTCGCAGGTGACGCGGAGATTGTTGATCGAGATGTTGGCGTCATAGAACTCCGCGACCGCAGCCTTGCCCCGCACTCCCTGACCGTCGGGGTTGGTGATGGACGGCCCGATCGGGTCCTCGATCACGACATCGTCGGCCATCAGTGCCAGCCAGCCTTCGCGGTCGTGCGACATCACGCACCGCCAGGATGCCTGCGATGCGGCCAGTGCCGGGGTCTGTTCGGTGGCGGTGGACATCGGTTCTCCTTCTATGAATTCCGGGCCGTGCCCGCGCCATTGGGCAAGGCGGGCACGACCCGGAAGGTCCGTGAGGTCCGTCAGGGACGCGCGAAGGTCAGCGGTCCTCGTCGGTGTAGCGGATCACGCCGCGGATGTTGCGGCCTTCGAGCATGTCCTTGTAGCCGTCGTTGATCTGCTCGAGCTTGTACTGCCGGGTCACCATATCGTCGAGATTGAGCTTGCCCGCTTTGTACATCGACAGCAGCTGCGGGATGTCGTAGTGCGGGTTGCCGCCACCGAAGATGGTGCCCTGCAGGCGCTTCTGCATCAGGGTGAGCATTGCCAGGTTCAGCGTGACGTTGCTGTCGGCCATGTTCGCCACGGCCGTGGCCACCACGGTGCCGCCCTTGGCGGTGATGTTCATGTAGTGGTCGATGTCCTCGCCCTTGAGTTCGCCCACGGTCACGATGGTCTTGTGTGCCATCCGTCCCTGGGTGACCTCGGCGACGCCCGCCATCGCACTGAAGATGTCGGGATAGGCGTGGGTGGCGCCGAACTTGAGGGCATTGTCGCGCTTGAACTCGACCGGGTCGACGGCGAAGATGTTCCGCGCGCCGGCATTGAGCGCACCCTGCAGAGCACCGGTGCCGACGCCGCCGACGCCGACGATCACGACGTCTTCGCCGGGACGGACGTCGCCGCTGCGGACGGCCGAACCGTAGCCGGTCGTGACGCCGCAGCCCACCAGGCAGGCGACCTCGAACGGGATGGACGGGTCGATCTTCACCACCGAGCTCTTGTGCACCACCATGTAGGGGCTGAAAGTGCCCAGTAGCGTCATCGGAATGACCGGCTGACCGTTCTTGACCGCATGGATGCGATGCGTGCCGTCAGACACCGCGGTACCGCCGAGCAGGCCGGCGCCCAGGTCGCAGAGGTTACGCAATCCCTCCTGACAGGCCGGACACTCGCCACACGACGGGATGAACGACAGCACCACATGATCGCCGGGAGCGATGTGGTCGACGCCGGGACCAACCTCGGTGACGATGCCGGCGCCCTCATGGCCGCCGAGCACCGGGAAGCCGGCCATCGGGATGTCACCGGTGACCAGATGGTGGTCGCTGTGGCACATGCCCGAAGCTTCCATCTGGATCTTTACTTCGTCTTTGACCGGATCGCCGATCTCGATTTCCTCGATCGACCACGGCTGGTTGAACTCCCAGATGAGAGCACCTTTTGTCTTCACAGCGAACCTCCACTCGCAAAACCCGACGCCGGTGTATTCCGGGCCGGCCGGCCACGCCGGATGGTCAATCTAGGGAAGAATTAGAACGTGTTCCTGTCCTGCTGACCATTATGACCTCCGTCACCCCGTAAGTCACTGCCGGGGGCCGGTTACTTGACAGCTGTCGAGTATTCACCAGATCGGGACGGGAGCCTCACCGAGGGGGTAGTAGCCGGGCAGCTTCTCGCCCGCGACACTGCGCTCGATGCGCTTCTGCATGGTGGGGGTCAGGTCGCCTGAGGAGATGAGCTTGATGAACGCCTTTTGCACGTGGCCGAAGTCGAAGAAGTCGCGCTGCCATTCGATCAGCAGGTCGTCGTTCAACCGGAACCAGCTGCCACCGATACCGTAGATCTCGTCGCGGGTGCCGTCGGACTTGTTCGCGATCTGCTTCCAGAAGCCGACGATCTCGTTCTGCTTATCGTCTACGAGCACCTTCTGGTACTCGTAGACCCAGTTCTCCAGGCCTTCCATCTCCAGGCCGAGGGCGACGTCGCGGATCTGGTCCTTGCCGACGCACATGACGTCTTCCTTGGGGCCGATGTTCCAGCCGTAGGTGGCGTCGTCGGTGTAGAAGTCCGCCAGGTTCGTCCAGTCGCCGGCGGCTTCGGAGTCCCGGTTGGCCTGCAGCCAACGCTCGACCCAGTCGTCTAGTTGCTCTCGTTTGGACGATGACGTCATTGTTCCGCCTCTTTCTCTACGATGGATAGTGCTCGGGTAGGACACATTTCAACGGCTCGTTCGACGTCGTCGCGCATCTCGTCGGGTGGCTCGGGATCGACGATCTCGACGACGCCGCGCTTGGGTACCTTGAAGACGTCAGGCGCCTCCAGTTCGCACATGGCGTGCCCCTGGCAGAGGTCCTCGTCGAGTTCCACGCGATAACAGCCCATTTCAATCAGGCTTTGCGCTTGCGGTAACGGACCTTCGCCGGCTGGGCCAGCTGGACGACCATCTTGGAGTGGTCGTTGTGGTAGGACTCGGGTGGCTGTGCCATCTCGAACTCATACTCGCGCAATAGAACTGAGAAGATCGCCTTGATCTGCATCTGCGCGAAGGCCGCTCCGACGCAACGGTGTTTACCGGCGCCGAACGGAATCCACGTCCACCGGTTCGCGATGTCTGCCTGTTCCGGCTTGTTGTAGCGATCGGGATTGAACGCGTCGGGCTCCGGGAAGTCCTCCGGGATGCGGTTGGAGATCGCCGGCGAGGCCGCGACGAAGTCGCCTTTGTGAATCGGGTGACCCTGCACGTCGAACTCGTCCTGCGCGACTCGCATCAGGATGATCAGCGGCGGATGCAACCGCAGTGTCTCCTTGACGACATTGTCCAGCTTCGGAATCTGGCGCAGCGCATGGAAGCTCACCTCTTGACCATCGGCGTAGAGCTCGTCGAGTTCGTTGCAGACCTCGGCGTAGGTATCCGGATGGCGGATCAGCTCGATCAGCGTCCACGCCGATGTTCCCGAACTGGTGTGGTGCCCGGCGAACATCAGTGAGATGAACATGCCGGTGACCTCGTTGGCGGTGAAGCGCGGCTTGCCCTCGTCGTCCTTGATCGAGACCAGCACGTCGAGCAGGTCGCGATCCTCCTTGCTTGCCGGCGGAGCGGCCACTCGGGCATTCATGATCTCCTGCACCAGCGCAACGAGTTTCACGCGCGACTCGTCACGGATGCGGAAGCTCTCGATGTCGAGGTAGGGGTCGACGTAGCACAGGGGGTCGGTCCCGCGCTCGAGATCGTGGTAGTACTCGGCGAACCGACGGTCGAGCTGCTCACGAAACTTGAGTCCGATCAGGCACGCCGTCGAGGTGTAGATCGTCAGCTCGGAGAAGAAGTCCAGCAGCTCGATCTCACCTTCGTCACCCCAGTCGGCGACGATCTTGTTGACCTCGTTCTCGATGGTGGCGGCGTGGCCCTTCATCTGCTCGCCCCGGAGGGCGGTGTTGTGCAGCATCTCGGCGCGGCGCTCCGGGTCGGCGTCGAACACCACACCTTCGCCGAAGATCGGCGTCATGAACGGATAAGCCTCGGCCTGGTTCAAATCGCTGTCGCTGGAACGGAAGAAGAACTCGTTGGCCTCGGCGCCCGACAGCATGATGACCTGCTTGTCGACGAGCTGAAACCGGCCGACGTCTCCGCACTCCTCCCGGACGCGCTTCATCAGCCCGATCGGGTCGGTACGGAACTCCTCGAGATGGCCGTGTTCCTCCTCGCCGCCCGAAACGCGCGGAACGACGTTGGTGGCTGATGGGTTGGTCACGATGGCATCCCTTCTTCGCCCAGGGCAAGCTTTTGACGTTGAGTGTTGTCGGCCAGCGGCGCTTCGGGCTGGAGCTCCATGTTGGCGATGAACCCGCCGCGTGGCGTCTCCGCGACGAACGTGATGGCCCGCGCGAGGTCGGCTGCGCGCAGGAAGTAGTCGTGGCGAGCCTGCCCCCACTTGGCCCAATCCTCAAGCGCGGGACCAATCTTTTCGGCAGGCAGGCTCCAGCCCATCGAGGTCTTGGTCGGGCCGGGGTGAACGATCGAGGCGCGCACGCCGGTGCCCTCGAGCTCCATCTGGAAGTTGGTCACCATGGCGACCAGCGCGGCCTTGGCCGCACCATAGGCACCCATGTGCGGGCGCTGGCGCAGCGACACGTCGGAACCGACGAAGATGAGGTCGCCGCGCTGTCGTTGCATCATCCCGGGCAGCACGGCGTTCGCCAGCCGGAAGGCGCCGACGAGGTGGATCTGCAGTTGTGAGTCGAATTCGTCGCTGGTGATCTCGTCGAGCTTGCCGAAGTAGGTGTCACCGGCACCGGCGACCAGTACCTCGACTTCGCCCAAAGCCTCGGTCGACTGTGCGACAAAGGATTTCACCGAGTTGGGGTCGGTGACATCGAGGTGGAAGCCGACTGCTTCACCGCCGTCGGCGTTGATCTTGCCGACGATGTCGGTGAGCTTCTCGACGCGGCGTGCACCGAGGGCGACCGGGAACCCGCGTGCGGCGAGCTCGATGGCGGTGGCCTCACCGATACCGGACGAGGCACCCGCGACGAGGGCGGGCCTGCGGTCGGGAAGGGGAGCGAAACGGGGCAATTCAACGGCTCCTTCTAGCGAGGCTGAACTGTGATGGGCAGGTGGGCGAAGCCGCGGACATTGCTGGAGTGGACACGCACCGAGTTGGCTTCGTCGACTTCATAGCCGCGGATGCGTTTGAACAACTCTTCCAAGGCGACTCGGGCCTCCATACGAGCCAGGTGGGCGCCGAGGCAGAAGTGCGCGCCGCTGCCGAAGCTCTGCAGCTTGGCCCCGATGTCGCGGCCGATGATGTAGTCGTCGGGGTTGTCGAACGCGCGCTCGTCGCGGTGGGCCGAGCCTGGCAGGAGCAGGACGACGTCCCCGTCCGGGATGGTGGTGTCGTAGAGAGTCAGCTCGCCGGCGACGGTGCGGGCCAGGATCTGGCTCGACGTGTCGTAGCGCAGCGTTTCCTCAACCCACAGCGGAACCCGGGACAGGTCGGCGTAGACGTCGGTGAGTTGATCGGGGCTTTTGTGACCCCAGAATGCCGCGTTGGCAAGCAGTTTGGTGGTGGTCTCATTGCCGGCGATCACCATCAGGAACATGAAGCCCAGCACTTCGTCGTCGGTCAGCCGGTCGCCGTCGATCTCGGCGTCCAGCAGCGCCGACGTCAGATCATCGCTTCGGTTCGTGCGGCGCTGTTCCACCATCGCCTGGTAATAGACGATCAGATTGAGCGACGCCTCGACGGCCTCCGGCGGCACATCGGTCATACCTTCTTCGCGGTGCATCACGCCGTCGGCCCAGGCCCGCACCTGTACGCGGTCGGCCTCGGGCACGCCCATCAGTTCGGAGATGACATCCATCGGCAGCTTCCCTGCGAACTCGTCGACGTAATCCACGGTTTCACCGGACGCAGCCTTCTCCATCATGGCGTCGAGATGCTTGGTGGCAATCTCGGTGACGCGGGGCTCGAGCTCACGAATCCGCCTGGGAGTGAACCCTTTCGAGACCAGGGTCCGCAGGCGCAGATGTGCCGGGTCGTCCATCGCCAGGAAGGACATGGTCTTCGACGCGTGCGGACCGCGTGATGCCGGGTCCAGCGAGACGCCGTACTTATTGGACAGCGTGGTGCTGTTGCGAAACCCAGCCAGTACGTCCTGGTGGCGGGACAGCGCCCAGAACTTCAGTTCCTCGTTGTAGTACAGCGGTGCCTCGTCGCGCAGCCGCTTGTAGTACGGGTAGGGATCTTCGTGAAAGTCGTAGTTATAAGGGTCCAGCACAATATCCGGGCTCTGCACGTTCATCGGTTCTCTCCCAAAATAAGGCTCACGACGTACTCCATCCGGTCGGCGACCTCGCGGTAGCTCAGGGTGCCGCTGCCGGCGTGCACGAGCGCGCCGAAGTACGTCATCTCCAAGGCGGACACGATCTTCGGGTCGGCGTCCGGTCCCAGCGCCGATTTGATCCGCTTGTGGATCTCGGCGCCGATGCGGTCGCGGACCCGGACCACCCCGGCGTCGTTGCTCAGCACCGCGGTGGTGCAGGCGGCCGCGAACTCGGGCTCGTCAGCGATCACCAGCGCGAGGCTGCGCAGGGACTGCTGGACGCGATGGAGCCGGGAGTCGTTGACGTCGGTGAAGTAGGGCACCTCGCGAACCAAGTCGAGGTACACCTCGGCGATCAGATGGTTCTTCGACGAGAAGTAGGTGTACGCGGTCGCCGGTGCCACCTTGGCGCGGGCCGCAACGGCACGGACGGTGAGATCGGCATACGACGACTCCCGCATCATCTCCATGCCGGCGTGCAGCACCTTGCGGAAGGTTTCTTCCTGGCGGCGATTGCGCGGAACGTCATCGCCACCGGGGGTGACGGCTAACGCGGCATCGCTGGACACATGTCCAAGTTATCGGAAGCTAGCCCGGCAAGGCAAGACAAGACGCTGAATTACCAGCTCATCGCGGGCTTAGCGGTGGCTTACGGCAGATCCTTGCACCCTCCCGGCATCTGCGGCTATGGTGCAAATGACGAAATCTCGGACACGTGTCCAACGAAGCAGACGGGAATCGGGATGGCGATTGCGACCGACAAGAACAGCGATCTCTTCATCGACGGGAAGCTGGTGCCGGGCGGCAACGGCAGATTTCCGACCATCAATCCGGCGACCGAGGAGGTCCTGGGGACAGCCGCGGACGCTGATGCCGAGGACATGAGCCGGGCGATCGACGCCGCGCGCCGGGCCTTCGACACCACCGACTGGTCGACCAACACCGAACTTCGGGTCCGCGGCATCCGCCAGTTACGGGATGCGATGAAGGAGCACGTCGAGGAACTGCGCGAGATGACGATGGCAGAGGTGGGCGCCCCGCGCATGCTGACCTCGGCAGCCCAGTTGGAGGGGCCGGTCGAGGACCTGTCGTTCTGTGCCGACACCGCCGAGAACTACTCATGGCGCCAAGATCTCGGTGTCGCGGCACCGATGGGCATCAAGACTCAGCGGACCATCGCCCGCGAGGCCGTCGGCGTCGTCGGTGCCATCACACCGTGGAACTTCCCGCATCAGATCAACCTGGCCAAGCTGGGTCCCGCGCTGGCGGCCGGCAACACCATCGTGCTCAAGCCGGCGCCCGATACTCCCTGGTGCGCGGCGGTTCTCGGTGAGTTGATCGCCGAGCACACCGACATCCCGCCGGGCGTGGTCAATATCGTCACGTCCAACGACCACTCGGTCGGGGCACTGTTGTCCAGCGACCCGCGCGTCGACATGGTGTCGTTCACCGGCTCCACCAACACCGGCCGTGCGGTGATGGCCGCCGGTGCGGCCACCATCAAGAAGGTCTTCCTGGAACTCGGCGGCAAATCGGCGTTCCTCGTGCTCGACGACGCCGATCTGGCCGGCGCCTGCTCGATGGCGGCGTTCACCGCCTCGATGCACGCCGGACAGGGCTGCGCGATCACCACCCGACTGGTGGTGCCCCGGGCACGTTACGACGAAGCGGTCGAGGCGGCCGCGGCGACGATGGGTGGCCTCAAGCCCGGCGACCCGACCAATCCCGGAACCATCTGCGGCCCGGTCATTTCCGAGCGCCAGCGCGACCGCGTGCAGTCCTACCTCGACCTCGCGATCACCGAAGGTGGCCGGTTCGCCTGCGGCGGTGGCCGCCCCGCCGACCGCGACACCGGCTACTTCATCTCCCCGACGGTGATCGCCGGCCTGGACAACTCTGCCCGGGTATCGCGTGAGGAGATCTTCGGACCCGTCCTGACGGTGATCGCCCACGATGGTGACGAGGATGCGATCCGGATCGCCAACGATTCGCCATATGGTCTGTCGGGCACCGTGTTCGCCGCGGATCTGGACCGTGCGCAGTCGGTCGCGGACCGGCTGCGGGTCGGCACCGTCAACGTCAACGGCGGGGTCTGGTACTCCGCGGATGCGCCGTTCGGCGGCTACAAGCAGTCCGGCGTCGGCCGGGAGATGGGCCTGGCCGGCTTCGAGGAATACCTCGAACTCAAAGTCATTGCCACAGCGGTCTAACCGCACCACAGACCAGAGAGGAACAACATGGGACAGTTCGACGAGAAGGTGGCCATTGTCACCGGCGCCGGCGGCGGCATCGGTCAGGCCTACGCCGAGGCGCTCGCTCGGGAAGGCGCGGCGGTTGTGGTCGCCGACATCAACATCGAAGGCGCGCAGAAGGTCGTTGACGGAATCAAGGGCGAGGGCGGCACCGCGCTCGCGCTGCCGGTGGACGTCAGCGATATCGCGTCGGCCAAGGCGATGGCCGATCAGACGCTCGCCGAGTTCGGCGGCATCGACTACCTGGTGAACAACGCGGCGATCTTCGGGGGGATGAAGCTGGACTTCCTGATCACCGTCGACTGGGACTACTACAAAAAGTTCATGAGCGTGAACCTCGACGGCGCGCTGGTGTGCACCCGGGCGGTGTACCGGAAGATGGCCAAGCGCGGCGGCGGCGCGATCATCAACCAGTCGTCGACCGCAGCGTGGCTGTACTCGAACTTCTACGGCTTGGCCAAGGCCGGGGTCAACAGCCTCACCCAGCAGCTGGCCACCGAACTCGGCGGCCAGAACATTCGAATCAATGCGATCGCGCCCGGGCCGATCAACACCGAGGCCAATCGCACCACCACCCCGCAGGAGATGGTCGCAGACATCGTCAAGGGAATTCCGTTGTCGCGCATGGGTGAAGTCGACGATCTGGTGGGCATGTGCCTGTTCCTGCTGTCCGATCAGGCGAAGTGGATCACCGGCCAGATCTTCAACGTCGACGGTGGACAGATTTTCCGCTCATGAGCGATCTGAAGGTCGGTTATATCGGGCTGGGGAACCAGGGTGCCCCGATGGCCAAGCGGCTCGCCGAGTGGCCGGGCGGGCTGATCGTGTTCGACGTGCGGACCGAGGCCATGACGCCGCTGGCCGAACTCGGTGCGACTCTGGCGGACAGCGTCGCAGACGTTGCGAAGGCCGACATCATTGAAGTGACCGTGCTCAACGACGAGCAGGTGCGTGATGTGGTGGGGCAGCTCGCCGAACACGCCAAACCGGGCACGGTGATCGCGATTCATTCGACGATCGAGCCCGGCACTGCCGGTGAATTGGCTGAGCAGTTACGCGCCAAGGGGATTCATGTCGTCGATGCGCCGGTCAGCGGTGGCGCCGGCGCCGCCGACAAGGGTGAGCTGGCTGTGATGGTCGGTGCCGACGACGAGGCCTACGAGCTGGTCAAGCCGGTGTTCAAGCAGTGGGCCTCGATGGTGGTCCGCGCCGGCGAGCCGGGCGCGGGAACTCGGATGAAGCTGGCTCGTAACATGTTGACCTTCATCGGCTTCGCCGCCGCGTGTGAGGCATCCAGGCTGGCGGAAGCGGCGGGTATCGACCTGCAGAAGCTCGGCCGGGTGGTTCGACACAGCGATGCCCAGAGTGGTGGCCCGGGTGCGATCATGGTTCGCGACGACACCAAACCGCTTGAGCCCGATCACTTCGTCTACAACATGTTCATGCACACCCGGGGGCTGGCCGAGAAGGATCTGAAGCTGGCGCTCGGCCTCGGCGATGCCAACGGGGTGAAGCTGCCGCTGGCCGAGATCGCGTTACGGGACCTGGCCGCCGGTCTCGGTGTGCCCTATACGAAGGAGTGACGATGGACGAACTGCGCCGCAAGGGCCTGGAGAAGATGAACGAGGTCTACGGCTGGGAGATGCCGGACTCGCCAGGCGACTATTTCGCGCTGACCGCCGATCACCTGTTCGGCACCATCTGGTCCCGACCGGGATTGTCCATGCGCGACAAGCGAATCATGACGCTGACCGTCGTCACCGCGCTCGGTATCTCCGACCTGGCCGAGATTCAGGCCAACGCCGCGCTGCACAACGAGGAACTCACGCCCGAGGAACTCAAGGAGATGGCGATCTTCTTGACCCACTACCTCGGCTTCCCGCTGGGCTCGAAGTTGGACGGCGCAGTCACCAAGGTCACGGCCAAGCGTAAGAAGGCCGCCGAGGCCGGCTTGGGCGAGGATAAGAAGGCGAACGTCAAGGACGCACTCAAGATGCACAGCGGCAAGACGCTCGACGACTAGTCAAGTCCATCGAGGCAGACGCCAGGGCGATATTTTCGGCGAACCGTCGCACTGACGTCTGCATCGATGACTAGTCCCGCCGCGCCACCACGAAATAGCCGCGTGGCGCCTCCTTTTCGCCGGCCGGTGCAGTGGGTGCGTACCAGCGGCCCCACTGGTTGCCGGGCTCGGCTACATCGGTGACCACTGCCGACCATCCGGGCACCAATTCCGCGGGGTCGTCGGTGCCGAACAGCCACGGGGCGCCGTTGTCCGCCATGGACTTCAGCAACCCGGCCATGAACGGAGCCTCGAGCAGCGACTTGCCGACGACGTCGTAGCACAGCACCGAGCCCGGGGCCGCCAACGCGTCGATACGTTCGACGAGTCGGTGCACGGCGTCTTCGTCGAGGTATTGCAGCAGGCCTTCGATCAGCCACGCCGTCGGTGCGCCGGCATCGAAACCAGCCGCGCGCAGCGCCGCCGGCCAGTTGTCGGCGAGATCCACTCCGATCGGTACGCGGGTGCACTGCGGGTTGTCTTCGGCGAGTACGGCGTTCTTGGCGGCGATCACCGACGGCTGGTCCAGTTCGAAAACCGTGGTGCCCGCCGGCCATGTCAAGCGGTATGCCCTGGCGTCCATGCCCGCGGCCACCACAACGATCTGCCGGCAAGACGAGGCGGCGTCGAGAAGGGCGTCATCCCAGAACCGGGTGCGTACCACGATCTGCATGGTGGTCCGCTCACCCGAGGTGGCCAGCGCCGCGTCGAGGATCTGGTGGCCGGCCGCCCCGGCGAGCTTGTCGGTGAACGGGTCAGTGAAGAGCCGATCCTCGCGGGTGGACTCCCGGGCTCGGATCGCGGCCACCAGCAGTCCGGTGCCGGCCACCGCATCTGGTCTCGTTTTCATGCTGCGATGGTGTCATTCGCGACGAAACGCGCGCTTGTACGTTTGCGCCCTAGTTGAGGAGATCCAGATGGCTGGGCAGGGTCGACCTGCGGTGCAGGTACTGGCTTGGGGTGATCGAGGTGAAGCTGCGGAAATCGCGGACGAAATGGGCCTGGTCGAAGTAGCCGAGGTCGGCGGCGATCTCCGCACCTCGCTGTGTTTCCGAATCAAGCCGGCGCAGCGCGGCCTGCAGTCGCCGGACCCGCAAGTACGTCTTGGGTCCCAGCCCTACCTCGTGACTGAAGAGGGCGGCCAGCCGCTTCGATGAAAGACCTGTCAGCGCAGCGACTTCGGCCACGGTGATGAACGGCTCGGTGTCGAGGTGGGGGAGAAGGTCGCACAGCCGATTGTCATGAGCGTGCATGCAGTTCAACAGGAACCGCTCCAGCACAGCGAATCGGACCGCAGCTGAGGTGGTTTCGATGAGCAGTTCTCGTAAGCCGCTCGCCTTCGGGCCCCAGACATCCTCGATGCCGACGCAACGATCCTGCAGTTCGCCCAGCGGGATCGGAAGGAACGGCCGCGCGCCGGCCGGGCGGAAGTGCACGGTCATCACGGTGTGGCCGGGATTGATCTGCGTGACGTACGAGGTGGTGCCCGCGCCGGTGATGAACGCTGACGGAATCTGCGCCGGCGCCGCACCGACCGCCGCGAAATCGACCCGTTCGCGACCGCTGAGCTCGATGACCATCGTGACGGCGCCCCGGGGCAGCGCGGTGCTGCGGTGCGGCACGCCGCCTGAGTGGTTCCAGTAGCCGATGTAGCTGATGTGTTGTGACAGCGGTGGTGCCGGACGGTGAAGAAAAGGACCTGCTGGCTCCACGTCGGCCAGAGTAACGCCGATTCGATGTCGGATTCCGGCGGCGCCGTTCGTCGGACAAGTGGAGAGTGAAACCAGCAGGGTTTCGCCCACTACTTTGGGAGGACATCGCCATGTACTACTTCGCACTGCTGCAGGGCGGCGAGCGCGACCTCAGCGCGGAAGAAGCGGGCCGTGAAATGCAGGCCTATCTCGACTTTCATGCCCGCTCCGCAGCTGCGATCCGGGAGGGTGACGCCCTCGGCTCGGCTGCCGAGGGGCTGAGGATCACCGGCGGACCTGACGCGCCCGTGGTCACCGATGGCCCGTACGCCGAGGGCGCCGAGGTGGCTGGCGGCTACTACGTGTTCGAGGCCGACAACCTGGATGAGGCGCTTCAGTTGGCCAGGCAGATTCCGGCTGCCCAATACGGCTCGGTCGAGTTGTGGCCGATGGTTTCCTGGAACGCGGTCGGGCGTCCCACGACCGATACCGACTGGTTGGCCCTGCTGATCGAGCCGGCCGACGGCGTGAACGTGCCGGGCAGTCCGGAGTGGGATCACGGCGTGGCCCGCCACGTCGAGTTCGGGGAGGCGGCGGGTTCGCACATCCTCGGCGGCGCACCGTTGCATCCCCCGTCGACGGCGACGACGGTCCGCGTCCGGGACGGCGAGGTGACGTTGACCGACGGTCCGTACGCAGAGGGCGCAGAAGTGGCCAACGGCTATTACGTCCTGTCGGCTGCCGACCGTGATGCCGCCACCAAAATCGCCTCGATGATTCCGGCGTCGGCGGTTCACCTGCGCCGGCTGGCGGGTGTGTCCGGACTGTAGATGGCTTCCCTGGACGGCGTCTTCCGGCGGGAATGGGGGCCCGCGGTAGCCGCGCTCGCGCGGTGGTCGGGTGATCTCAGTGTTGCCGAGGACGCCGTCCAGGAAGCCTGCGGTGAGGCAATTCGCCGCTGGCCTCGCGACGGGATACCCGATAATCCGGGTGCGTGGCTGGTGACAGTGGCCCGTAACCGCGCCCTCGACCGGTTGCGTCGCGAATCAGTCCGTCCAGGAAAGGAATTGGAGGCCGTGCTCAGTGACCCGTGGGCCAACGACGCGGTCGTACATCGAGTTCACGACGACGAGCTGCGGATGATGTTCACGTGTGCGCATCCGGCGCTGGAGCGCCTCTCGCAGCTCGCACTCACCCTGCGCCTGGTCTCGGGCCTGACGGTGCCCGAGATCGCTCGGGCGCTGTTGGTCAGTGAAGCGGCGGTGGGACAGCGCATCACCCGCGCCAAACACAAGATCCGCCATGCCAATATCCCGCTTCGGGTGCCACCGCCCGAACTGCTGCCCGAGCGCACACCGCATGTTCTGTCGTGCATCTACTCGGTGTTCACCGAGGGCTACTGGTCGACGGCGGGTCCCTCGGCGATCCGCGATGATTTGTGTGATGAAGGGGTGCGGCTGGCTGCCGAGTTGCGTGCGCTGATGCCCGCCGAACGCGAGGCTGATGCACTGTACGCTCTTGTGCTGCTCCATGATTCACGCCGGCTCACCCGCGTCGACGATCACGGCGCACTGTTGCCGCTAGAGGAACAGGATCGACGGCGTTGGGATCGGGGCAGGATAGCCCGCGGGCTCGACGCGCTGCGGCGTGCCGAGGGGTCGGCGGGGCCGTACCTCCCGCAAGCGGTGATCCTCGCGGCGCACGCGACGGCGCCCAGTTGGGAGCAGACCGACTGGGTGACGATCTGCCGGGCCTATGAGCATTTGCTTCGACTGACCGATTCGCCGGTGGTACGGGCGAACCGAGCGCTGGCGATCGGCTTCCGGGATGGGCCCGAGGCGGGACTGCTGGCGCTGGACCGCGTCGCGCACGATCCGCGGTTGGCGCGGTCCAATGTGGCCCCGACCGTGCGTGCTGATTTGTTGCGCCGGGCGGGCAGGCGCAGCGAGGCCGTGCAGTGGTACCGCAAGGCGCTGGACTTCGGCGGTTCCGAACCCGGAAAGGTCTTCCTCCGTCGGCGGATCGCCGAATGCGGCGGGTGAGGCCCGCGCCGGCTTCATAACAAAGAGGTCGGTAAGACAACGGTAAGGAAACGCGCAGATCGCAAACGGTTATCGCGCCGTGTCGCAAATGTGACATTTGTAGACCAGTGTTACCAAAGTGAAATCGAGCGCCCCCGGCCTCGGTGACGTCAGCGGTGAGGAGTGGCGATGACTTCTATGGCGATGTACGACCAGTCATGGACTGCCCCGACGATGCTCAGCATGTGGACAGAGCCGGCGACCAAGCGCGGCAAGGTTGTTCGGCAGGCATCCAAGTGGGTCGGCGTCATCGACACGACCGTGACCGTGCTGTGCCCGCCGGTGGTGTCGGCGTGCGCCATCTTCGCCGCCGTGGTGTGGCCCGTTCACGACCCCAGTGATCTCGTCGGCCACGCGGCGACGTCCGCACCGATCAACGCCCAGGTGCAGGAGATCGCACCGGCTCCCTAGGCGAGGCGAGCAACGCCGCACCGACCCAGCGACGAAGATACCTGCGCAGCGCGTCACCGTGACGCGGCGGCCGGCCCGGATCCACCATGAACGACTGCACGATCCGCAGCAGATGCTCGCCGAGCTCATCGAGCTCGCTGTCGCTGAAACCGTGTGCAGCCCAATCGACGTCGAAGCGGCGCAGGAGCGAGCCGGCGAACGTCAACGCGACATCCGAGGTGACTTCGGCACTGAACGCGCCGACCCGTTCCGGGCCGAGTAGCAAGCCCATGTGTTTGTCGTGCGGCAGCGATTCGACCGCGACGGCAATGCCTTCGGTCACCGCCTCGGCCGGGTCGGTGATGCCGGCAAGGTGCGCCGCCATCCGGTCGAGGAATCCCGTCGCCGACGCCATGGCCGCCGCCTGCAGCAGCGCATCGGTGCTCGGGAAATAGCGGTAGACGGTCTGGCGGGTCACGCCGAGGGTGCGGGCGACGTCGGCGATGCTCAGGTCGGCGCCGCGCGCGTCGATGGCCTTGTTGGCCGCCGCCAGGATCCGGGCCACCGCTTCCTCGTCGCTGGCCGGCGCCGATCCCGACCAACCGTGGGTCCGCATGTCAGCAGCCCACTGCGAAGGTTGGATAGCCCGGGTAGCCCATGACCCGGGATGCTATCGCGCTAGCGGTAGGAGACCGGCAAATGTTTCACGCCGTTGAGCCAGCCGGATCGGAGCCGCTCGGGGTCACCGAGCTTGCTGATGTCCGGGATCTGGTTGGCGATCTCGTTGAAGATCAACTTGATCTCCATCCGCGCGAGGTTGGCGCCGATGCAGAAGTGCGCGCCATTGCCACCGAAGCCCAGGTGCGGGTTTGGGTCACGAAGGATGTTGAACCGGAACGGGTTGTCGAAGACTTCCTCGTCGTAGTTGGCCGAGCTGTAGAACAGGCCGGCGCGCTGCCCCTCACGGATGGTGACGCCGCCGAGTTCGACGTCCCGGGTCGCGGTGCGCTGGAAGCAGTGCACCGGGGTGGCCCAGCGGACGATCTCGTCGGCCGTGGTCTCGGGCTGCTCACGCTTGAAAAGGTCCCACTGGTCCGGGTTTTCGAAGAACGCGTTCATGCCGTGCGTCATCGCGTTGCGGGTGGTTTCGTTGCCTGCCACCGCCAGCAGGATCACGAAGAACGCGAACTCGACCTCGGACAGTGACTCACCATCGATATCGGCCTCCACCAATTTCGTGACGATGTCGTCCGCCGGGCACTTCCTGCGATCCTCGGCCATCGAGTACGCGTAGCCCATCAGCTCGGCGTTCGCCTCGATCGGATCGACGTCGTTGAACTCCGGGTCGTCGGTGTTCATGATGCTGTTGGTCCAGTGGAACAGCTTCTTGCGGTCGTCTTCCGGAACGCCGAGCAGGTCGGCGATCGCCAGCAGCGGCAGCTGCATTGCGATGTCGTCGACGAAATCGCCGGTGTCCTTCGCGGCGGCAGCAGCCACGATGTCGCGGGCGGCGTCGGCGAGCTTCTCCTCGAGTTTGGCCACCGCCCGCGGAGTGAACAACCGCGAGACCAGTTTGCGCAGCCGGGTGTGCTCGGGCGCGTCATGGTTGATCAGGAGCGCCTTGGTGATGTCCACCTGATCCTTGGTCATGTCGTCGGCGAACCGCATCACCACACCCTGTTTGTTGGTCGACCAGAGGTCGCCGTCGCGGGAGATGTCCCGGATATCGCGATGCTTGCTGATCACCCAGTAGCCACCGTCGTCGAAGACCGTGCTGCCCGGCGGTTGCTCGTTCCACCACACCGGCGCCGTCTTGCGCAGTTCGGCGAACTGGGCGACGGGCATGCCCTCTTTGATCAGGTCAGGGTCGGTGAAGTCGAAGCCCGCTCCGAACGGACACACGCTGGCGGTGGTCATGATCTCCCTCGCTGTCGTTGTGATGTAGCGCACCTTTACGACGACCATACACCTTGAAGCTGAGTGTATGCCCGCTAGGTTCGGCTGATGACCGATCGCCCCGACCTCGCCGAACTGCTGCGCCGTCGCGCACTGACTGAGGACACGGCCCGCCCCGACGCGGTCGAGCGCCGGCATGCCGCAGGCGGGCGGACCGCCCGGGAGAACATCGCCGACCTGGTGGATGCCGATTCGTTCGTCGAGTACGGGCGGTTCGCCATCGCCGCCCAGCGCCGCCGCCGCGAGCTCGACGACTTGATCGCGCGAACCCCGGCCGACGGGCTGATCGCCGGTACCGCCGCCGTGAACGGCCGCCCCTGTGCCGTGCTGTCGTACGACTACACGGTGCTTGCCGGTACCCAGGGGACTCTCGGGCACCGCAAGAAGGACCGGCTCTTCGAACTCATCGAGCGGATGCGCCTGCCCACGATCTTCTTCGCCGAGGGCGGTGGCGGAAGGCCCGGCGACACCGATTTCCCTACGGTCTCGTCGCTGGAGACCCGGGCCTTCAAGCTGTGGGCGGCGCTATCCGGTGTGGTGCCCCGGATCGCGATCGTCAAGGGCCGCTGTTTCGCGGGCAACGCGGTGATCGCCGGCTGCTCGGACCTCATCGTCGCCACCGCCGACACCTCGATCGGCATGGGCGGCCCGGCGATGATCGCCGGCGGCGGGCTGGGCGATGTCGCGCCGGACGCCGTCGGCCCCATCTCGGTGCAGGCACCCAACGGCGTCGTCGACGTCGTCGTCGCCGACGAAGCCGAGGCCGTCACCGTCGCCAAGCGACTCATCGGGTACTTCCAGGGCGTCACGGCACCGGGTGCGGTCGCCGACCAAACACTCTTGCGCACAGTCATTCCCGAGCGCGCCCGGCGCGCCTACCCGATCAAGCCGGTCATCGAGACCCTCGCCGACGAAGACTCGGTGACGTTCCTGCGGGAGAAATTCGCCGCCGAGATGGTCACCGCGCTGGCCCGCATCGACGGCCGCCCCGTCGGCGTCATCGCCAACAACACGATGGTCATGGCCGGGGCTATCACCGCCGCGGCAGCCGACAAGGCGGCGCGCTTTCTGCAACTGTGCGACACCTTCGGCCTGCCCGTGGTCTCGCTCATCGACTGCCCGGGTTACATGGTCGGGCCGGTCGCCGAGGCCGAAGGGCTGGTGCGGCGCGCCTCGCGAATGCTGGTCGCGGGTGCCGCACTTCGGGTGCCGCTGGTGGCGGTGATCCTGCGCCGCGGTTACGGACTGGGTGCCCAAGCGATGACCGGCGGCAGCCTGCACGAACCGCTGCTCACCGTGGCATGGTCGAACGCGCACCTCGGCCCGATGGGTCTGGAGGGTGCGGTGCGCCTGGGCATGCGCAAGGAACTCGAGGCCATCGCCGACGAGGCCGAACGGGAACAGCGGGTCCGCGAGGCCACCGCGGCGATGGAGGAGAACGCCAAAGCGCTCAACGCCGCCCAGATCTTCGAGGTCGACGACGTCATCGACCCGGCGGAGACCCGCGGCCTGATCGTCGCGACGCTGGCCGCCGCGGCGGCCGGCGGTGAACTCCCGCCACCGAGGCGGTTCGTCGACACCTGGTAGTCAGGCTGGGCGATAGGGTGTGAACCTGTGCGCGTCCTCGTGATCGGATCCGGTGCCCGCGAACACGCCCTGTTACTGGGCCTGCGCAGAGACGTCGGCGTCGACTTCCTGGCCGTTGCCCCCGGTAATGCCGGCACCGCGGCGGTGGCCGAACAGCACGACGTCGATGTCACCTCCGCCGAGGCGGTCACCGCGCTGGCGAAGAAGGTTGAGGCCGATCTGGTGATCATCGGCCCCGAAGTGCCACTGGTTCTCGGTGTCGCCGACGCCGTCCGCGCCGCCGGGATCGCCTGCTTCGGCCCCTCTAGCGACGCCGCCCGGATCGAGGGCTCCAAGGCGTTCGCCAAGGATGTGATGGCCACCGCCGGTGTGCGGACCGCCGGCAGCGAGACCGTCGACAATCCCGCCCATCTCGATGCCGCCTTGGACCGCTTCGGTCCCGCCGCCGGCCAGCCCGCCTGGGTGGTCAAGGACGACGGACTGGCCGCGGGCAAGGGTGTGGTGGTCACCGACGACCGCGACGTCGCCCGCGCGCACGCCGCGTCGCTGCTCGACTCGGGACATCCGGTGCTGCTGGAGTCCTTCCTCGACGGACCCGAGGTGTCGCTGTTCTGTCTGGTGGACGGGGCAACCGTGGTTCCGCTGCTGCCCGCCCAGGACTTCAAGCGGGTCGGCGACAACGACGCCGGGCCCAATACCGGTGGTATGGGCGCTTATTCACCGCTGCCATGGTTGCCCGCAGACGTGCTGTCCGCGATCGTCGGCGAGGTGGTGGAACCCGTTGCCGCCGAACTGGTCCGCCGCGGCTCGCCGTTCTCCGGGCTACTGTATGCCGGGCTGGCGATCACTTCCAACGGGCCGGCGGTCATCGAATTCAACTGCCGCTTCGGCGATCCCGAGACCCAGGCCGTGCTGGCACTGCTGGAGTCCCCACTGGGTCGGCTGTTACACGCCACCGCGACCGGAACGCTCGCCGAGGCCGGTCCGCTGCAGTGGCGCGATGGGTATGCGGTGACCGTGGTGGTGGCTGCCGAGAACTATCCCGGCCGCCCGCGGGTCGGGGATGTGATCGCCGGGTCGGAAGTTGACGGCGTTCTGCACGCCGGTACTGCGCGGCGCGATGACGGTGCCATCGTGTCATCGGGCGGCCGCGTCCTCTCGATCGTCGGCACTGGGGCCGACCTGCCGGCAGCACGCGAGGAGGCCTACCGGATTACCGGCTCGATTCGATTGCCGGGCAGCCACTTTCGCCGTGACATCGCGCTGGCTGCGGCGGAGAATCGCATCACGCTAGCTTGACAGGCAGCCGCTTGACGCCGTGAATCACGTTGCTGTGCAGGTACTCCGGCTCACCGACGTGAACCTGCGGCAGCCGGGTGAGCAGCTGGTGGAACAGCTGCCGAAGTTCGGTCCTGGCGAGGTTGGCACCCAGGCAGAAATGTGGCCCGCCGCCACCGAAGCCGAAGTGCGGGTTGGGTGATCGAGTGATGTCGAACTCGCCGGGGCGGCCGAACACCGCCTCGTCGCGGTTGGCCGAGCAATAGAACAGCGCGACCTTCTCGCCCGCCTTGATCGCGGTACCGGCCACCTCGGTGTCGACCGCGGCATGCCGCGCGAAGTTGAGCACCGGGGTGGCCCAGCGGATGAACTCCTCGACCGCGGAGGGGATGCGAGCGTCGAAATCATCCATCAGCCAAGCCCGTTGGCCCGGATTGTCAGCGAGCGCCTTGAACGCGTGTGAGGTGGTCTGCTTGGTGGTGTCATTACCGGCGGAGGCCAGCAGCACCATGAAGGAGCCGATCTGGATATCGGTGAGCTGGTGGCCGTCGACCTCGGCGTTGACGATGTTGGTCATCAGATCCTCGTGCGGTTCGCGACGACGCAGCTGGGCCAGCTCGATACCCGAGCTGGTGAGAATCCCGATCTGGGTCAGCGCATGCGTGGCGCGTTCTTCAAAGCTGGCGTAGTCGTCATCGGTGGCGCTGAACAGGCTTTCGGCCGCGTACGCCACCGCTTCCTGGTCGGCGGGGGCGATGCCGATCATGTCCGAGACCGTACGCATCGGGAGCTTCGCCGAGCACTCGGCGACGAAATCGATCTCCTCGCCGTCGCGCAGCCGCTCGATCAGCCGGTCGACGATATCGGCGGCATTCGCCTGGATCTGGGCCTCGATGCGGCGAACCTGCTTCGGGGTGAACGTCGCGCTGATCAACCGGCGATACAGGGTGTGCTCCGGCGGATCCATGGCCAGGAAGAAACTCGTGGCCTGTTGCACCTCGGCAGGCAGCGGGTCGACGCTGATGCCCAAGGCCGAGCTGAAGATCTCTGTGTGCTGGCTGACGTACTTGATGTCGGCGTGCCGGGTGATCGCCCAGTACCCCGTCTCCGAGTGCGGGAAGACCGACGACACCGGTGCATGCCAGGACAACCCGTCGGCGGCCCGCAGCTGGGCGAACGTGCGGTCGCGGGTGGCGAAGTCGGCCGTCCAGAAGTTCGGCGCTGAGATGTCGAGAGGGTGGTACGGCCGCGGGGAGAGCGGTGGGCTTTCGACGGTCATGATCTCCTCGCAACGCTCCGGCGGAAGGCTTATCGAATGGTTGACAGTAACTCCGACTGTAGACAATTCCACAACGGCAGACAATCGACCACGAACGCCGTTACCCCGATCTCGGGGTACGGCGGCTCAGGCCGTGAGCAGCGGTGCCATCCAGGCGATCTCGCCGGGCAGCTGTGCACTCCAGAAGCCGCCGTCGTGGCCACCCGGGGAGAAGCCGCCGGCCGGCGGGTTGGGCAGCTGGGCGATGAACTGCTTGGTTGCTGAATAGAACGGGTCGCTGTTGCCGCAGTCGATCCGGATCGGGATCGAGGCCAGCGCGGGCAGGCCGAAGACAGAATTGGCGGCGAAGTCGTCGGGCCCGTCGAACGCACCGGGGGCCGCCGCGCCGGACGACAACCACAGGGCCGGGCTGACCGCAGTGATCGCCGCCGTGCGGGCCGGCCCGAGCCGAGCGCCCAGGAGCAGCGCCCCGTAACCGCCCATCGACCAGCCCAGGAACGCCACCCGAGACGTGTCCAACCCCTGACTGCTGAGCATCGGAATCAGCTCGTCGAGCACCATCTTCCCGGAGTCTTCGCCGTCGACGCGCTTGTGCCAGTAGCTGCCGCCGCCGTCGACCGCGACCACCGCGAACGGTGGCAGTCCGGCTTGAACCGCTTGGGCCAGGCCCTGTTCGACACCACCGGCCATCACGCCCGCGGCGTCCTGGCCCTTACCGTGCAGCGCGATGACCGGGTGTAACGGGGCTGTCTGTCCCGGCGGTCGGGCGATGGCCCAGTTGGTGCTCACGCCGCCGCGCGCCGCCGACACGAACGAGCCGGTGACCATCGTGGGAGCGACGACGCCGGATGCAGGCTCCAGCGGGGCTGGCGGTACCAGCGGAGCGCCGACGCCGGTCATCGCGACGTCCGGGGCGGCGACGTGGGCCGCGGAATCGAGCGCGCGGCCGCCGGCGAAGGCGCCCGCGGCACCCACAACGGCTCCGGCACCGAGTCGCAGAACTGCGCGACGGCTCAGGTTCGCCATGCGAGCCATCTTGCCAAAGCGCTGTGGTGTGGGCGATCGAGCCTAGCTCCACCTCAGGGCCACGTTAATGATTCGGTTAAAGAGCGATGTCCCGCTGACGCTGCTGGCAGCATTGCTGAACGTGACAGCAGCGATGACTCCCAAGGGGGAGCGACGACGGTATGCGCTGATAAGCGCTGCTGCCGAGTTGCTGCGCGAAGGTGGCTTCGAAGCCGTGCGCCATCGCGCGGTGGCGCGCCGCGCGGGTTTGCCGCTGGCGTCGACCACCTACTACTTCTCGTCGCTGGATGATTTGGTGCTCAAGGCCGTGGAGTACATCTGTGCGGTGGAGACCGCGCAGATGCGTGCACGCGTCGACGCGCTCCCGCGCCGGCGGCGCGGTGCCGAGGCGATTGCCGACGTGCTGGTCGATCTGTTGGTCGGCGATCCCCACGGCGAAGCGAGCAGCGAGGAGCTGATATCGCGATATGAGCGCTACATCGCGTGCGCGCGGAATTCTGAACTACGCGAGATCCAGCACCGGCTGGCACAGCAGCGGGTGGACGCCGTCGTCGCTGCGATGGCGCGGTCGGGACGCAACATGCGGGTAGATCTGGTGACGGCTCTGGTCAACGCCGTCGACGGTGCGGTGGTCTCCGCTCTGGTCCGAGACGGCGACGGTCCGCGAGAGGTCGCCAGGGCCACGGTCATGGAAGTGATCGACGTGCTGGCGCCGGTTGACGAGCGCACTGTTCGGGTCTGAGCGGTTACGTTCGAAGCCATGGATTTCTCCGGGCTCGCCCGGCCGGCTGCGGAACTGCTCGACGGCGTGATGGACCGGGCGTTGATCGTCGGTTACACCAAGATCGGTTCGGGCCTGCGTCGGCGCTGGTGGGCCGCCGACGCCGGGCCGCGGGCGCTGCTGGGCAAGCGGGTGCTGATCACCGGGGCGACAGCGGGAATCGGCCTGGCGATGGCGCGCTCGTTCGCCGGGCTCGGCGCGACCGTGCACCTGTTGGGACGCAACCCGGAGAAGGTTGACGATTCGTGCGCCGCGATGCGCGAATCAGTGGCCGCCGCCCACGTGGTGGCCGAAGTCTGTGACGTCTCGGACCTCGATGCGGTGCGGGCGTGGACAGCCGACTTCGCCAACCGCGTGCCCGCGCTCAACGGGTTGGTGCACAACGCCGGCCTGATGCCCAAAGACCGCGTCCTCACCCGGCAGGGGCATGAGATGCAGCTGGCCACCCATGTGCTTGGCCCGCATCTGATGACCGAGCGGCTGATGCCGCTATTGCGGGCCGCGGGCGGGGCGTCGGTGGTGTGGGTGTCCTCGGGCGGCATGTACGGCTCGCCGCTCGTGGTCGACGACCTGGAGTGCCGGCGTGCCTACAACGGCGTGCGGGCCTACGCCCGCACCAAGAAGATGCAGGTGGTGCTGGCCGACTCGTGGTCGCGCCGGCTGGCCGGCACGGACATCCGAGTGGAGAGCATGCATCCCGGCTGGGTGGACACCCCCGGCGTGGCCGAAAGTCTGCCGCGGTTCCGCGCGGTCACCCGGCCGCTGCTGCGCGATGTGGCCGACGGCGCCGACACCGCAGTGTGGCTGGTCGCGACCCGGCCGGAGTCCAAGCCCGGCCATTTCTGGCATGACCGCAGCCAGCGGCCGACGACGTTCGGCTGGCAACGCCACGAGAACCCGGCCAAGGTGCGGCGCCTGCTGGAACAGGTCAGTCGGCTGACCGGGACGTCGGAGGCCTGGCCGGGTCTGCGAGGGTGACCCGTCTGCGCCCAAAACGACAATTGGCAGTGACAATGCCAGTGGAATAGAGCATTACGTCGATCTCGACGTCAGGTTCCGGGAGCCTGCAGCCGCTGGAGCCGGTTCTGCAGCAACCCCACCCGATGGGCATTGCCCGCAAGGCCGACGTAGCGGTCCGCGAACGCAGCCAGTAGTGCGTCGTCCAAACGGCGCACCGCACCTGCCGGGAAGCGGTAGTCCATCTTCCGGTTGACGGCATCGGTGTCGAGATTGGTCAACAGCTCCTCGAGGGCATCAAGGGTCAGGATGCCCAGGTCGCCAAGCAGAGCCGACATCCACCCGTAGTGCTCGGTTCGCGACCAGCCTGCTTCGGGAAAGCGATGCCCCAGGTAGGTGGCCAGCACCGGTGTCGCGATGCCCGCGCCCGCCGCGGTCGGGCTGCGAACTTCGGCCATCGAGCTACGCAATCGGTCACGTATCTCGGTGAACTCGCGGTCGGCCAGCTCGAGCAGTCCCGCGGCCAAGGTGAAGCGGCGGTCGAGTTCGGCGGCGTCCTCCTCGGGAACCGTGCCCTTGTACCGGATGTCGTGCTCGAACTCCGCCCACGCATGTTGGAGCACGGTGCGTATCTGTACCGATGCCGGCTGTATTTCGTCGTCGTTCACGACCAGCATGTGCCGGCTGGCGTACCCCCAGCGGCCCTCGCGAGCCGTCACCTGCCCCATATCGAGATCGGTCAGCACCGTCAACTCCTCGGACAGCAGGGTGCCGACGGCGGTGACGTCCTCGCGCAGGTAGGTAATGATCCGCACGCCGACCTGGTCGGTGATCTGCGTCGACGGGTCCATGTAGAGCCGCTCGCCGTTGCTGCTGCGATCCGCTTTCGCCGCGAACGAGGCGACGCTTTTGGTGCGGGCCGTCACGCTGAGGTAGTTGATGCCCGCATCGTCGAGCAGGCGGGTGACCAACGCCAGGTAGTGCTCGGTGGTCGCGATGAGGGCGGGGCGCCGCTCGGCGTAGCGGGCGACGGCGTCACCGACCACACCGGGCGTCGGCTCGGGCGGCGTAGGCATCAGATCGGATGGCAGCGTGGGCGTCACGATGTAGCCCCCTGCGAAGTCTCCGTAGGTGGTTACCGAATTCGGCCGGCGGGTGGCGTACAACCCGACGTAGGCGCACACGACCGCGTCGATGGGGTCCTCGGCGCGGCGCAATTCGCTTTTGCGCTGGGCCTTCTCGACGGACGCGCGCATGGCGATCCACTCCGGGTGGTCTGCGACCCGCAGCGCCACCGTGGCGTGGCCGAGTCGCTCGATCTCGTCCATCAGCCGGAGTAGCTCGGTGCGCAGTTGCGGCAGGCTGCGGCCCTGCTTGTGCTTGTACTTCAGCGTTCGGCCGAGCCGGAACAGCACCACCGTGGCTGGATGTGGGTAGACCTCGATGGCCCGACGCGACGCCCGCGACTGCGGATCCATGTCCAGCCCGAGCGCTTCGGCGATCCGGGCGCCGCGCGGGGTTACCGCGAACTCGGGCTTTCCCGTGTTCGCCGGGTGCGCGCCCGCCTCGAATTTGGCGAAGTCGCGGTTCAGGTCCGTTTCACAGCCGCGCTGGCCGGTCGCGTTGGTCACGATGAGCGGAGCGTCGATGGCGACCAAGCAGGGACCGTCGACAAACGGCCGAACCGCGTCGAGGATGCTCGAATCGTCTTGCGCGGTGGCGATATGGACGAGCCGGCCGTCGTCGTCGAGCACGGCGACGCCGGTCGGCTTGCGCTCACCCCAGGCCAGATCCAAGCCGACAAAGTGCATGCGTCTACCTTGCCGTACCAGGGCCGTAAGCTGATGCGTTGTGACAATCCCTAATGTCCTGGCCGGCCGGTATGCCAGCGCGGAGATGGTCGCGATCTGGTCGCCCGAAGCCAAGATCGTCGCCGAACGCCGGCTCTGGCTGGCGGTGCTGCGCGCTCAGTCCGAACTCGGCACCCCGGTGCCCGACGGCGTGGTCGACGACTACGAGCGGGTGCTCGAGCAGGTCGACCTGGCGTCGATCGCCGCCCGCGAGCGGGTGACCCGCCACGACGTCAAGGCCCGCATCGAGGAATTCAATGCGCTGGCCGGACACGAGCACGTGCACAAGGGCATGACGAGCCGCGACCTCACCGAGAACGTCGAGCAGCTGCAGATCCGCCGCTCGCTGGAACTCGTGCACGCCCACGGCGTGGCCGTTGTGGCCCGTCTGGCCGAGAGCGCGCTGCTCTATCGCGATCTCGTGATGGCCGGCCGCAGCCACAACGTCGCCGCGCAGGCCACCACGTTGGGCAAGCGGTTCGCATCGGCCGCCGAGGAGACGCTGGTCGCGTTGAGGCGGGTTCGCGAGCTGATCGACCGTTACCCACTGCGCGGCATCAAGGGCCCGATGGGCACCGCCCAGGACATGCTCGATCTGTTCGACGGCGACGCAGCGCGGCTGGCCGAGTTGGAGCACCGGGTCGCTGAATTCCTGGGCTTCAACGCCGTTTTCACCAGCGTCGGCCAGGTCTATCCCCGCTCGCTGGACCACGACGTGCTCTCGAGCCTGGTCCAACTCGGCGCCGGCCCGTCGTCGTTCGCGCACACCGTGCGGTTGATGGCCGGCCACGAGCTGGTCACCGAAGGGTTCGCGCCCGGACAGGTCGGCTCGTCGGCGATGCCACACAAGATGAACACGCGCAGTTGCGAGCGGGTCAACGGACTGCAGGTGATTCTGCGCGGCTACGCGTCGATGGCCGCGGAACTGGCCGGCGCGCAATGGAATGAGGGTGACGTCTTCTGCTCGGTGGTGCGCCGGGTGGCACTGCCGGACGCGTTCTTCGCGATCGATGGCCAGATCGAGACGTTCCTGACGGTGCTCGACGAGTTCGGCGCCTACCCCGCGGTGATCAAGCGGGAACTGGACCGCTACCTGCCGTTCCTGGCCACCACCAAGGTACTCATCGCGGCGGTCCGGGCCGGCGTGGGCCGAGAAACCGCACACGAGGTGATCAAGGAACACGCGGTCGCCGTAGCACTCGCGATGCGGGAGAAGGGTTTGGAGCCAGACCTTCTGGACCGGTTGGCCGCCGATGAGCGGCTGCCGCTCGACCGGGCGGCGCTCGACGCCGCGCTGGCCGACAAGCAGGCGTTCACCGGGGCGGCCGGCAGTCAGGTCGACCAGGTGATCGCCGCGGTGGATGAACTGGTGAGCGCCTACCCCGGGGCCGCCAAGTACACCCCCGGCGCGATCCTGTAAACGCCAATGTTGCTCAGCGACATCGACTTCACCGACCTTGACAACTTCGCCGAGGGCTTCCCGCATGACTTGTTCGCGATCCACCGTCGCGACGCACCGGTGTACTGGCACCCACCCACCGAGAACACGCCGGACGGCGAGGGCTTCTGGTCGGTGGCCACCTACCCGGAAACCCTTGCCGTGCTTCGGGATCAGGACGCCTATTCGTCGGTGAGCGGCGGGGACCGCCCGTTCGGGGGCACTCTGCTGCAGGACCTGTCGATCGCCGGGCAGGTACTGAACATGATGGACGACCCGCGGCACACCCACATCAGGCGGCTGGTCAGCTCGGGCCTGACCCCGCGGATGATCGGACGGGTCGAAGACGATCTTCGCCGCCGCATACGGGTGCTGCTGGATGCCGTGCAGCCGGGAGAGGCCTTCGACTTCCTGGTCGACATCGCCGCCGAGCTGCCCATGCAGATGATCTGCATTCTGCTGGGAGTTCCTGAAAGCGAACGGCATTGGTTGTTCCGTGCGATCGAACCGAGTTTCGACTTCGGTGACTCCCGCAAGGGGGAGGTCGGTACCATGTCCATTGAGGAGGCCGGGTCACGGATCTTCGCCTACGGCTCCGAGCTGATTGCGAAGAAGCGCGCGGAGCCCGGGGATGACATGCTCTCGGTGGTGGCCAACGCCACTGTCGATGACCCGGACGCGCCGTCGCTCACCGACATCGAGCTGTATCTGTTTTTCAACCTGCTGTTCAGCGCGGGTGCGGAGACCACGCGCAACGCGGTGGCCGGTGGACTGCTGGTGCTGGCTCAGCATCCAGATCAGCGCCGACGGCTGCGGGATGATCCCGAGCTGTTGCCGACGGCGGTGGAGGAAGTCGTCCGCTGGACCTCCCCGTCACCGTCCAAGCGGCGCACCGCAACTCAGGACACCGAGCTGGGTGCCTGCTCGATCCAGGCCGGGGACAAAGTGCTGGTGTGGGAAGGCTCGGCCAACCGCGACGGGTCGGTATTCGACGATCCCGACTCTTTCGATGTGGGCCGTAAACGCAATCCCCACCTGGGGTTCGGCCACGGCGTGCACTACTGCCTTGGCGCCAATCTGGCCCGCCTGGAGCTTCGGGTGCTCTACGAGGAGTTGCTGAACCGGTTTTCGGAGATCCGAGTGGCCAAGCCGGTCGAGTGGGCGCGGAGCAATCGGCACACGGGCATTCGGCACATGTTCGTCGAACTGGCCTGATGGCACGTCCGGCCATCGCGTGCCCGTCACCGGACGGCTTCGCTATCGTCATGGCGACCGGCATCGTCTCGATCGCCGCCGCCCAACACCATTACGCCCGAATCAGTACCGGACTGTTGATCCTCGCTGCCTCTGTGTTCGTCGTACTGGTCGCCGCCACGCTGGCCGCCCGGTGCGCGTTCGGCGACCTCCGCGACGTCGATGTGACGGTGCGGTTGTTCACCTTCGTAGCAGCCTGCGCGGTGTTGGCCGCCCGGCTGAGCTGGCTCAGCGAGGTCGGTTGGATATTGGCGCTCGCCGCACTGGCCGCGTGGCTGGCGCTCGTCGGGTTGACCGCCCGCAACATGTGGCACGACCGTCGGCGCCTTCGCCAACGATCGCGTGGTGCTTGGGAATTGGCCAGCGTCGGTACTTCCGGGCTGGTGATCGTGGCCGGTGAGCTGTCGGTGCGCTGGCCGGTCCTGTGGTGGGTCGCGGTGGTGCTGTGGATGGTCGCGCTGGTTTTCTATGCACTGATGACGGTGCTGATCGTGGCGCGGGCCGCGGCCGCCCGGTTCGACCCGACCGGGGCGGAACCCGACAGTTGGATTCTGATGGGCGGCTTGGCGATCGCGACACTGGCCGGGGCGGGCCTACATCGCCATGCGTTGACGGCAAGCCAGGTCATGTTGGTCGCCAGCGCGGTCACCTGGATTTGCGCGGTGGCCTGGATACCGATTCTGGTGTGGTTCGTGCTGCACAGGGCGGCCGTGGAGCGCGGTTCGCTGAGTTACGCCGGTACCTGGTGGGCGATGGTGTTTCCGTTGGGGATGTTCTCGGCGGCGACCGAGGCAGTGGCCTTCGAAACACGGTGGTCCGGCCTGCATACCGTCTCGTTGGTGTTCTTCTGGGTCGCCCTGGTCGCCTGGAGCATCGTGGGCGTCGGTGCGGTGCTCGATCGGTTCTTACATCACAGCGTGACCGGCGTCGACCGGTAGCGCCGCGCCGGTGATGTAGCGCGCCTTCGGGCTCGCCAGGAACACCACGACGTTGGTGACGTCCTCGGACTCGACGACCGGGACCGGCATCAGATTGGCCGACAGCGCGGGAGCGTTCGGCTGTTCGGCGATCATGCGCATCGTGTGTTCGTTGAGAATCATGGGTGTGGCCACCCCGCTGGGATGCACCGTGTTGACCCGGATGCTGTGCGCGGCGTAGGCGTTGGCCGCTGAGCGCATCAGCCCGACCACCCCGTGTTTGGCCGCGGCGTAGGCGAACATCGCGGCGCTGCCGTCGCCGCCGCGTCCGACCAGTCCCTGCGCCGAGCTCGTCAAGATGATGGAGCCGCCGCGACCCTTGCGGATGATCGAGGGCACCGTGGCCGCGATGGTGTGCCAGACCCCGTTGAGATTGGTGTCGACGATGTCGCGGTACACCTGGGTGTCGATCGGATCCTTGAGACCGATCGCCACCACTCCGGCATTGGCCACGACGATGTCGATCTCACCGAGGGCCTCCACACCGCTGCGCACCGCGGCCTGTAGGGCGTCGAGGTCGCGGACGTCGGCGACGACGGGAACGACGCGCCGGCCCTGGGCTTCGACGAGGCGGGCGGTCTCGTCGAGATCCTCCCTGGAGGCCAGCGGATAGGGGATCGAGTCGATGTCGGCGCAGCGGTCGATGGCGATGATGTCGGCGCCCTCGGCGGCCAGTTGCACGGCATGACTGCGGCCCTGGCCGCGGGCCGCGCCGGTGACGACGGCGACGGTGTCGATGAGGTCTCCCACGACGCGGACTCTAGCGCCTATGGCGGGCTGAGCCGGTAGAAATGCCGGGCGTTGGTTTCCAGAACCGCGTTGACGTGTTCTTGGCCGACCGCCTCGGCGATGCGATCGATGTCGCTGTCCTGAAATGGTGTTCGCGCGCGGGTAGACGGTAGGTCGCTGCCGAAGATCAGCGCTGAGGGATTCACGTCCACGATGTTGCTCAGCACGGCATCGGGGTCGGCGACATTGATCCGGCCGAACCCCGTGGCCTTGACCACGGTTCCGGCCTCGGCCAGGCGCAGCAGCGCTCCGGTCGTGTCGTCGGACATGGCCAGGTGATCGACGCTGATCTGTGGGAGCCTGGCCAGGAAGGGCTCCAGCTCAGCGAAATCGGCGGCGTCGAGGTAGAACTCGGAGTGCCAGCCGGCGACCTCGTAGACCCGACGTGCGAGTGTGTCGACATCGTCGAGCATTGCCGATCCGCCGCGATACAGGTTGAACCGAACGGCGCGAACGCCGGCGCGATCCAGGGCCATGATGTCGTCGTCGGTCGTGTCGGCCGGGATCTGGGTGACGCCGACGAATCGCGGGCCCAGTTGCGCAAGAGCATCTTTCAGGTAGTTCTGATCGAACGCCTGGAAGGACCCGCTGACCACCGCCCCGCCGGTGACGTGCAGCGGTTGGACGCGCTCGCGGTAGTCGGCGACGGTGAACGTCTCAGGTACGTAGCCGTTGTTGGGCACCAGCGGAAATCGCGGATCGATGATGTGGAAGTGAGCATCGAAGAGTGTCACCGGTCTGCCTTGATGAAGTCGGCGCACCGCTCACCCACCATGATGGCTGGGGCGTTGGTGTTGGCCCGGGGGATGCGCGGGAACACCGACGCATCGGCCACCCGCAACCCGTGGATACCACGGACGGTGAGTCTCTCGTCGAGGACACTGTCGGGCTCAGTGCCCATGGCTGCCGAGCAGGCGGGGTGCCCGGTGGTGGCGACCGAACTGCGCAGCCACGCCTCGATCTGACTGTCGGTGACGACATCAGGGCCAGGGTGCAGTTCGGTGGTGACTACCGAGGCGAACGGCTCGGTGGCGACGATCTCCCGGGTGCGCCGCACGATGCGGACGAACGCCTTGAGGTCGTCGGGGTCGGCCAGCGTATTGAGCCGGATCTCCGGCGGCGCATGCGGATCGCGCGACAGTGCCATGACGGTGCCGCGGCTCTTCGGTGTCCAATAGGACTGCAGCACCGACGAGGCGCGGCGCAGCTCACGCTCCATCGCCGCGAGGTTGACGTAGCTGGGGGAGTGGACCAGCTGGAAGTCCGGCGCAGGCAGATCGGGATCGGACCGGACATGTGCGATGGCCTCCATCGCATTGCTGGTGAACTTCCCGGTGCGGCGAAAGATCCAGCGCAGCAACCATTGTGGCTTCTGTGCATCCGACAGTCCGACAAATCCGGGCTGCAGGTCCCAGCTCATCGCCGCTGCCGGATGGTCGGTGAGGTTGGTTCCCACGCGGGGGCTTTCGATCACGGGTGTGATTCCCACCGCGCTCAAGTGGTCGGCGGCGCCGATGCCGGACAGCTGCAGCAGCTGTGGTGTGCCGTAAGCGCCGGCCGACAGGATGATCTCGTGGTTGACGTTGGCAACGTGCCGGTGGCCCTTCCGTTCGTATTCCACGGCCACCGCACGGCCATCGCGGATCACCACGCGATGCACCAGGGCGCCGGTCACGAGGGTGAAATTCGAACGACGCCGTGCCGCAGGAAGATACGCCCGCGCGGTGTTCCAGCGCTGGCCCTTCCAGACCGTCACCGGTGCGATGGACGATCCGTCGAGCTCCGGTCCGCCGATGTCCTCGTTGGCGCTGACACCGGCGGCGCGGGCGGCGTCCAGCCAGCGGGTGGACGTCACATCGGGTTCCGGGAGCCGCGTGATGCGCACCGGTCCGGAGGTCCCGTGTGACGGGCCGCCGAGGTAGTGCGACTCGATGCGGCGGAACACCGGCTCGACATCGGACCAGTCCCAGCCGGGCAGGTCCCAGCCGTCGTAGTCGATTCGGGTGCCGCGGACCCACACCATCGCGTTCATCGAGCTGGTCCCGCCCAAGACCCGGCCGCGGGGCTGCGGGATGACCCGGCCGTCGCATGCGGGCTCAGGCGCGGTGCTGTAGTCCCAGTCGGTGGGGCCGCCCAGCTGCGCGGCGAAAGCCAGTGGCGCCCGCACTGTCAAGCGTCGATCCGAACCGCCCGCCTCAAGCAGCAGAACGCGTGCGGTTCCTTCGGACAGGCGCGCGGCCACCGCGCATCCCGCCGACCCGGCGCCGATCACGACATAGTCGTAGTCGGCCACTAGCCTTCCGCGCTGATCGCGTGCTCGGGGCAGTCCTGCACGGCCTTGACGACGAGATCTCGGTATTGCTCGGGTATCTCGTCGAGCACCACCTCGGCATAGCCGTCAGCGGTCCAGGCGAATACGTCCGGGCAGGTCGACACGCAGTCGCCGTGGCCTGCGCAGCGGTCCGGATCGACTGTGGCCTTCACGCCGGCGAGCATATCGCTGGGCTGTTGCGGTTCGGCGTGGTTTCCGGCGTATGGCCCCGGTTATCGCCCCGAGAGGGCTGCGCACACCTCGGCGAGCACCCGTTCGGGGTGCTGCGTCAGGTCCAGCCAGGTGAAGCGGAGAACCTGCCAGCCCTGCAGGGCGAGCCGGTTCTGCCGAACGCGGTCATTTTGGAACGCGGCCTGATCGCTATGGGACGCCCAGCCGTCGATCTCGATCGCAACGCGCTGGTGTGGGAAGGCGATGTCGATGACGTAGCCGCCAACCGTGAAGTTGGCCTTCCAGCCGGTGATTTCGGCTTGCTCGAGCAATCGGATCATCAACCGCTCCGCCTCGGAGCGAGCACCGCCCGCGGCCGCGGCGAGCAGGCGGCGACTCGCCGCGGCTCCGCGGCGGCCGCGGTTGCGGGCATGCGCCTGCTCGAGACCGGCCAATGCGACGTGTCGCTGCAGCGCGGTGTCCATGATGGCCGGACCGCCGCCACCGCATACGGCCGCTTCGAGGACGGTCAGCGCCGGTGCGGTCACGCTCAAGGATCGGTGCTCGATGACGTCGACGTCGGCAAGGTCGCGCCGGCGTAGGCGAGTCCCGCGGGCTGCTCGGCCGTGGCTGTTGCGCGGCACCGTGATGTCGATGATGTCCGGCGCCGTCGTCATGAGACCCAGCCACCAGGCCGCGGCGAGGCTGCTCGCGGTGGCGCGCGGCCCGCGACTCCACACCGCGGCGCGAATTCTGGCCGCAGGCGTGAACGGCCGATCGTCGGCGAAGTACACAGCCAGGGCGCAACGCCGCCACTGACCTGAGCGCACGCGGCGGCGAACGGCGAACTCACTCAAACCGGCGCGCTGGGCCTGCGCGAGAGTGATGACTCCGTCATGTCGGCGCAACAAGTCTTCGAGCACATCAGATCGGACGTCAGCGGAGCCGCGCCGGTTCCGTTGAAAATCCGGCGCGCTTACGTGCGCTCAGCGCTCGTCAGCGCGCCCGATTCCGCCAGGCGCGGGGCATGGCGACACCTGCCGACCGCAGTTCGAGCGCGGCCAGGCCTCTGATCGCGTACGGATCCTCGCGCCGCCATGCCCCGACCGGGTCGACGGTGACTTCGGTGAGCCTGCGCAGTGGCCGATTGGCCAACGCCCGCAGCGCCAGCAGTTGTTCGCCCGCGGGCGTACGGGTCAGCGCGATGACGATCCACTTGCGGCGGAAGAACCGGATCCGCAGGAACAACCACGGCATGCCGATCGCCAGGATCGGCGGAGCAGCCACCGCGATAGCCAGCAGCACCGCCAGCCAGGTCGCCGTGGTGTCGAGGTTGTGGCCCGCCCCGGCGAGGTCGAGCGCGGCAGCGCTGGCTGCCCGCAGCGGTTTGGCGACGGTGTCGCCGACCAGCGGAATCTTGTGCGCGTTGTCCCCGGCCGAGTGCAGATTGTCCGAGATCCCGGTTGCGCCGTCGTTGACCTGGCGGCCCACGTCGGCGATCGTCGCGACCGCACTGTGCACCGCCAACCCGACCAGAACCCACACCGTGATCCACAACGCGACGGCCACGTCGCTGACCAACTGCACGAGTAGGCGTCCCGGAGTGGTGGCGTAGGGCAGGAACCGCGATCTCATGGCTCGATCCCAGCACAGTCGCGCCAAGTCAGCGGCCGTTAGGCTGACCCGATGCCCCGCCCCGTTCTGAGCGACTATCAGCACCTGGCCAGCGGTAAGGTCCGCGAGATCTTTTCCATCGACGACGAGCATCTGTTGTTCGTCGCCAGCGACCGGATCTCGGCCTACGACTACATCCTGGACAGCCTGATTCCCGACAAGGGCCGCATCCTCACCGCGATGAGCCTGTTCTTCTTCGACTACATCGACGCGCCGAACCATCTGGCCGGCCCGCCCGACGACCCGCGTATTCCCGACGAGGTGCTGGGCCGCGCTCTGGTGGTCCGGAAGCTGGAGATGGTGCCGATCGAGTGCGTGGCCCGTGGTTACCTGACCGGCTCGGGCCTGCTGGATTACCAGCGCGACGGCAAGGTCTGCGGCATCGCACTGCCGCCCGGCCTGGTCGAGGCGAGCAGGTTCGACCAGCCGCTGTTCACCCCCGCGACCAAGGCCGAACTGGGCGAGCACGACGAGAACATCTCGTTCAACCGGACCATCGAAATCGTCGGTGCGGTGCGCGCCAACCAGCTTCGCGAGCGCACGTTGCAGATCTACCTGCAGGCCGCCGACCACGCGCTGACCAAGGGCATCATCATCGCCGACACCAAGTTCGAGTTCGGTGTCGACGCCGACGACAGGGTGGTGCTGGCCGACGAGGTGTTCACTCCCGATTCTTCGCGGTACTGGCCGGCCGACACCTATAAACAGGGCGAGGTGCAGCCCAGCTTCGACAAGCAGTTCGTCCGCAACTGGCTCACCGGCCCCGAATCAGGCTGGGACCGTTACGGTTCCACACCTCCACCGCCGTTGCCAGTCGATATCGTCGAAGCGACCCGTGCCCGCTACATCGAAGCCTACGAACGAATCTCGGGACTGTCGTTCGCCGACTGGATCGGACCCCACGCATGAATCCACCCATCGCCAAGCGCGTTGACACGCGGCGCACCTTCCACGAGGACGTCTTCATCGACCCCTACGAGTGGCTGCGTGAAAAGTCCGACCCTGAGGTCATCGCGCATCTCGAAGCCGAGAATGCCTACGCTGACAAGGCGACCGCCCACCTGGAGCCGCTGCGGCAGAAGATCTTCGACGAGATCAAGGCGCGCACCAAGGAAACCGACATGTCGGTTCCCACCCGCCGCGGCGAGTGGTGGTACTACGGGCGCAGTTTCGAAGGCAAGCAGTACGGTGCGCATTGCCGCTGCCCGGTCGCCGGGCCGGATGACTGGGACCCGCCGGTCTTCGAGGAGGTCACCGACGTCCCCGGCGAGCAGGTTCTGCTCGACGAGAACGCCGAGGCCGACGGACACGAGTTCTTCTCCCTTGGCGCCAGCAGTGTGAGCATCGACGGTCACCTCCTGGCCTATTCGGTGGACACCGTTGGTGACGAGCGATACACATTGCGGTTCAAAGACTTACGTACCGGAGAGCTGTATCCGGACGAAATCGCGGGAATCTCCTCCGGCGTGACGTGGGCGTCGGACAACGCGACCGTTTACTACACGACGGTCGACGAGGCGTGGCGGCCCGACACCGTGTGGCGCCACCGCCTCGGCTCAGGTCAGCCCGACGAGCAGGTGTTCCACGAAGCCGACGAACGGTTCTGGGTCGGCATGGGCCGCACCCGCAGCAACAAGTACGTGATCATTGCCGCCGGCTCGGCGATCACCTCGCAGGTATGGATCGGCGATGCCGCCGATCCGAACGCGGAGTTCACCTCGGTGCTGCCGCGCCGTGAGGGCGTCGAGTATTCGGTGGACCATGCGGTGATCGGCGGCGAGGACCGATTCCTCATCCTGCACAACGACGGTGCGGTCAACTTCACCCTCGTCGAGGCGCCGGTCAGCGACCCGACAGATCAGCGCACCCTGATCGAAGCTCGCGACGACGTCCGTCTCGACGGTGTGGACGCCTTCGCCGACCAGCTGGTGGTCAGCTATCGGCGCGAGGCCCTGCCGCGAATCCAGCTGTGGCCCGTCAACTCCGACGGCTACGGCGCACCCGAGGAGATCACCTTCGACTCGGAGCTGGCCTCGGCAGGCTTGGCCGGCAACCCCAACTGGTCCACCCCCAAGCTGCGGGTGGGTACCACGTCGTACGTGACCCCCTTGCGGATCTACGATCTGGACCTGGCCACCGGCGACCGTACGCTGCTGCGCGAGCAGCCGGTGCTGGGCGGCTACCGCCGCGAGGACTACGTCGAGCGTCGGGACTGGGCGGTCGCCGAGGACGGCACCCGCGTCCCGATCTCGATCGTCCACAAATCGGGCATCGAATTCCCCGCTCCCACAGTGCTCTACGGATACGGAGCCTACGAGTCGTCCGAGGACCCGCGGTTCTCGGTGGCGCGCCTGTCGCTGCTCGACCGCGGCATGGTCTTCGCGGTCGCCCACGTTCGCGGCGGCGGTGAGATGGGACGGCTCTGGTACGAACACGGCAAGCTGCTGGAGAAGCGCAACACCTTCACCGACTTCATCGCGGTGGCACAACATCTCGTCGACACCGGCCTGACCCGGCCGCAGAACATGGTGGCCCTCGGCGGCAGCGCCGGCGGTCTGCTGATGGGCGCCGTCGCGAACCTGGCGCCGCAGCTTTTCGCCGGGATCCTCGCGCAGGTGCCGTTCGTGGACCCGCTCACCACGATCCTCGATCCGTCACTGCCACTGACGGTGACCGAATGGGACGAGTGGGGAAACCCGCTGGAGAACAAAGACGTCTACTTCTACATGAAGGCCTATTCGCCGTACGAGAACGTCGAAGCCAAGCAGTACCCGGCGATCCTCGCGATGACGTCGCTCAACGACACCCGCGTGCTCTATGTCGAACCAGCGAAGTGGGTTGCCGCGCTTCGGCACACCAAGACCGACGGACACCCGGTGCTGCTGAAAACCCAGATGGCCGCGGGTCACGGCGGCATCAGCGGCCGCTACGAGCGGTGGAAGGAAGCGGCGTTCCAGTACGCGTGGCTGCTGGCCACCGCCGACGCCGAACACTTCGCGTAACCTCACCGGCATGAGTCTGACCGACATCCCGCTCACCACCCTCGACGGCAAGGCCACCTCGCTGGCCGACTACGCGGACCGGGCGATCCTCCTGGTCAACGTCGCGTCCAAGTGTGGCCTGACCCCGCAATATAGGGCGCTCGAGCAATTGGCCCGCGACTACGACGACCGCGGCCTGACCGTGATCGGGGTGCCCTGCAACCAGTTCATGGGTCAGGAGCCGGGGACCGCGGAGGAGATTCAGACGTTCTGCTCCAACACATATGGGGTGACCTTCCCGCTGTTGGCCAAGACCGACGTCAACGGCGATGAGCGGCACCCGCTGTACGCCGAGCTCACCACCGTCGCCGACGGCGATGGCAAGGCCGGCGACATCACATGGAACTTCGAGAAGTTCGTGATCGCGCCCGGCGGGTCGGTGGTCAACCGGTTCCGGCCGCAGACCGAGCCGAACGCCCCCGAAGTGGTGGCCGCGATCGAGGCGGTCCTGCCGGGCTGAACCGAATGGTTGCCTGACCTCAAGGTCGCAGACACCGCCTGGACACCTGGAATTGCCATACTGCGGGGGTGGCTGGTCAATTGATCGTGTCGGTGTCCGGGATCAGTGACCGGACGCTTGGTGAGGTCGAAGACTTCGCCCGCGCGCTCGACAGCCGTGCGGTTCCGCTGTCGCTGCTCGTCGCGCCCAGGCTCAAGGACGGGTATCGGCTGGAGTCCGATGCCCGCACCGTCGGCTGGCTGACCGGCCGGCGCGCCGGCGGTGATGCGGTGGTGCTGCACGGTTTCGACGCCGCTGCCACCAAGAAGCGCCGCGGCGAGTTCGCGACCCTGCCTGCCCACGAGGCGAACCTGCGGCTGATGGGCGCCGACCGGGTCCTCGAACATGTCGGCCTGCGGACCAGGCTGTTCGCCGCCCCCGGGTGGACGGTCTCCTCGGGAACCACGCTTACCCTGCCGCGCAACGGTTTCCGGCTGCTGGTCGATCTGCATGGCATCACCGACCTGGTGACCGGTACGACAACGCGTGCCCGGGTGGTGGGTATCGGTGAAGGATTCGTCACCGAACCGTGGTGGTGCCGCACCCTGGTGCTGTCGGCCGAACGCACCGCCCGCCGCGGCGGGAACGTCCGATTGGCCGTCACCGCAAAGCAATTGCGCAAGGCGGGGCCCCGTCAGGCCATGTTTGACGCGATCGATCTGGCCCTGATGCACGGCTGCGCGCCTGCGGTGTACCGCTGGGAAACCGCCGCGCCCGCCGCTTCCGCCGCCTGACTAGCTGCGTGAGCCGGAACCACTCGCTGTCGTCGCCATCCCGCCGTCGACGGGGATGATCGCCCCGTTCACGTAGGACCCGGCCCGGCTGGCGAGGAAGATCGCGATACCGGCCATGTCGTCGTCGCGACCGATGCGCTGCAGTGGTGAGGAGGCTGCGATCGCGTCCCCGAAGGTGTCGAGCGTGGCGGCCATCATCTTCGACTGAAACGGCCCAGGAGCGATCGCGTTAGCCGTAATATGTTGTGGTCCAAGCTCTTTGGCGAGAACCCGCGTCAGCTGGTGTACGGCTGCCTTGCTGGCCGAGTAGGAGTAGGTGTGCATCACCGGTACATGGATGCCGTCGATACTGCCGATGTTGATGATCCGTGCGGGATCGTCGTGGGTCCCGGCCCTGCGCAGCGCATCGACCAACTCCTGCACCAGCCAGAACGGTGACTTCACGTTGAGGTCGAGCACCTTGTCCCACGCCGAGGCCGGAAACGATTCCAGCGGTTCGCCCCACGTCGCTCCGGCGTTGTTGACCAGGATATGCAGCTTGTCGGCGCCGGCGAGGACCTCGGCGGCCAGCCGCTTGCACTCGTCCTGGCGGGACAGGTCGGCGGGGATTGCTCGGATCGTCCCGAACTCGGCGAGCTCCGAGACGACCTGCTCGCACTTGTCGGCCTTGCGGGAACTGATGATCACCTCGGCGCCGGCCTGCAGTAGGCCGCGCGCGATCATGACCCCGATGCCGCTGCTCCCGCCGGTGACCAGTGCGGTCTTGCCCGACAGGCCGAACAGGTTATCGAGGTCGGATGTGCTCACTGGTGTCTCCTGATCATGTCTGTTCCGGTGGCTGGTCGAGTACGTGCCTGCGCTGCGATTCCTGTTGTGCGCGAAGCGCCTTGATGTCGTAGCGAGGGTCGCCGTTCAGGTCGAAGACGGCTCGTTTGGCGGTCGGGTCCCATCGCACATTCACGACGTCGCCCGCCGCGGGCTTCAAGCCTCCGATGGTGAAGGTGTCGGTGATCTCGATCCGAACCGGGTCACCACCGGGAGGGTGGATGTCGACGACGAATTGATACTTGCGGTAGTCGTTGGTCGCGACCTTGGCCGCCTGTTGTGCGTGCACAACGGTGGCCTGACAACGCTGCCCGTGCCGGCGTATCCGCCAGTTGTCGAACATCAGCTGATCAATTCGCCTGTCTGCCTTGCTAGCTCAGAACCGGAACGAGTTCTCCTCCGGCAGCACCCGGAAATCGGTGTCGGTCATCTCGGTGAGCCGACCGTAGTAGATTCCGCGTGCCTCCGGGGCGACTATGCCCTGATGGATCGGAACCGCGTGCTCCGGTGCGACCGCACGCAGATAGTCCACCGCCTCCGAGATTCGCATCCACGGTGCTGCCGCGGGAGTGGCCAGCACGTCCACCGGCTCGCCGGGAACGAACAGCGCGTCGCCGGGATGCATCAGCCGGGCCGGGTGGTCGGCATCGCCGACGAGGTAGGAGATGTTGTCGATGATCGGGATCTCAGGGTGGATGACGGCGTGCTGCCCGCCGACGCCGCGGATGCACAGGCCGGCCACGTTCAACTCGTCGCCGACATGCACGGCACGCCAGGGCTCACCGAGCTCGGCTGCGGTTGCCGGGTCGGCATACAGCACCGCGTCGGGGTTGGCCTCCACCAGCGCGGGCAGCCGTTCGCGGTCCGCATGGTCGGGGTGCTGGTGGGTGATCAGGATCGCCGAGAGGCCCGTCACGCCCTCGAAACCGTGCGAGAAGTTACCTGGATCGAACAACAACGTGGCGCCGTCGAACTCGGCGAGAAGACATGAATGCCCGAAATGAGTCAACTCCATGCTTACGATTGTGCGCGCACCGGAAGGCGTCGAATACATGCGGTTGGTCATCGCGATGATGCTGGTGGCCTGCGGGCTCACCGTCCCGCCGCACGCTGCCGCCGATCCCGACGCTTGCCCGCCCAATTGTGACCGCATTCCCGACGCGGCGTGGATCGCTCCGTGGGCGATGCCGCTGAACGCCCGCTACACCTGGCCCCGGCTGGCCGGGGTGGCCGTGACCGCCGTCGCGCCCCGGTTCCGGTTCGAGGAGCTGTGCGGCAGCCCACCGGTGGGGCAGGATCCGCGTGCCTACGCCGTCGCCGAACGCGCCACCGTGGTCAACCCCGACGGCCAATGGCAACTGCAGGCCCAGGTGATGCACTGGCGCGGTGAGACCTGGCGCGGTGGTCAGCTTGCGCAGGACGTCTTTCACACGGCGGTCGCTGCGCTGCGGTCCTGCCAGCGGACCAACCCGTCGTCCTCACCCTCGCTGACCGTCGACGGATCCGACCGGATGGCGGCGGTGATCAGCGGACCGGTGATCCTGCGTGAATTCGTGGTGGCCAACCTAGCCAACAGCACCGTGACCGAACTGGCGATGTGGTCAACCGCACCTCCGCAGACCGCGTGGCCGATGGACAGCGACGAAGACCTGCTCGACGCCCTCGGCGCGCCGCTGTGCACCGCCTACCTCGGGTCCTGCGGGTGAGCCGCCGGTAGAGTTGACCCGCAATAGTCCTCGACGTCAGCAGGAGCGCCTGTGGCCCGTGTAGTGGTCAACGTGATGCCCAAAGCCGAGATTCTCGACCCGCAGGGTCAAGCGATCGTCGGTGCGTTGGGCCGGCTGGGACACGCCGGCATCTCAGATGTCCGGCAGGGCAAGCGATTCGAGCTCGAGGTCGATGATTCGATCAGCGACTCGGCGCTCGCCGAGATCGCCGAATCGCTCTTGGCGAACACGGTCATCGAAGACTTTTCAGTGACTCGGGAGCCGTCGTGAGCGCCCGGATCGGCGTCATCACCTTCCCCGGCACGCTCGACGACGTCGACGCGGCCCGCGCGGTGCGGCTCGCCGGCGCCGAGGCGGTGAACCTGTGGCACGGTGATGCCGACCTCAAGGGCGTCGACGCCGTGGTGGTGCCGGGCGGCTTCTCCTACGGCGACTACCTGCGCTGCGGGGCGATCGCGAAGTTCGCGCCCGTGATGGGTGAGGTCATCGGGGCCGCCAAGGCCGGGCTGCCGGTGCTCGGCATCTGCAACGGCTTCCAGGTGCTGTGCGAGGCGGGGTTGCTTCCCGGCGCCCTGACCCGCAACGCCGGGCTGCACTTCATCTGCCGCGACGTGTGGCTTCGGGTGGACTCGATCACCAGCGCGTGGACGTCGCGGTATGAATCGGGCGCCGAACTGCTGGTGCCGCTCAAATCCGGTGAAGGCCGCTACGTGGCCAGCGAGGCCGTGCTCGACGAACTCGAGGGCGAGGGCCGGGTGGTCTTCCGCTACGCCGAGAATCTCAACGGCTCGATGCGCGATATCGCCGGCGTCAGCTCGGCCAACGGCCGGGTCGTCGGCCTGATGCCGCATCCCGAGCATGCCACCGAAGCGCTGACCGGCCCCTCGGACGACGGGCTCGGCATCTTCTACTCGGCGCTGGACGCCGTACTCGCCGCCACCTAGCGATTTCGGCGCGAAAACCGCCGCTGAGCGAACGAGAACGCGCCGAAATCGCGGGGGGCGCGGGCTGCTAGGTGGTGAGCGCGACCGACGCCTCGGCGGTGTAGCAGAGGAACGTCATCGTCTCCTGCAGGTACAGCTGTACGGTCTCGGCGTCATGGCTCAGGTAGCCGATCGCGACGTCGGTGCCCAACTGCAGATCGAAGTCGCCGCCGCGGGTGCTGAGCAAGAACGCGCCGTCGATCGCGGGCGCCCAGATGATCTCGCCGTCCACCAGCCGGTTCAGGTGCTCGCGGATCGGATAGCCGTGCTCGGTGGTCTCACTGACCTTGGTGTAGGCGTCGGCGGACAACAGCACCGAGTAGGGGCCGTCCACCCCGGCCAGCCGAAGCTCGGACAGCGCCTGGGCGAAGACGTCGGGGTACTCGCGGGCATCCTCGGGCAGGGCCAGCGCCGGGTTGGAGCTGCAGGTGCGGATGCCGTCGATCGACGCCTCCCGGTACCCCTCGAAGATCGCACGGTCCTCGATGAACGCCAGTTTCTTCGCGGCGGTCTTCACCGGATCCCAATCGGAGTCCGAGGCGCCGCGCTCCACGTCGTCGATTGCGGTGCGCGACACCGTGAACGGCACCCGCAGCCGCACCAGCGGCTTGGATTCGCGAAGTTGCGCCACCACGCCATCGGACGGCGCCGCCACGTCACGCAGGTGACCGGTGCTCACCGAGGCCGTCACCGGACCGCCCGGCTCACTGACGTCGACAACGCGGCGGCCGGCGTTGTGCCGCTTGAACGTCCGGCTGGCCTCCAATTCGATTTCACTCCAAGCGGATTCGGTGATCGGGGCGAGCTCGCGGTAGAGGTTGTTCATCAGGGCTGTCCTTTCAGGCTGCCGATCGCCAATGAGCCGGCGGAAGTGGGGGTGGGTGCCGGAGGAGCTGCGTTGACGTCACCGGAGCCCGGGCTGGGCGGCGGATCGTTGAGGAAATCGACGATGGGAGTGAAGAACAGGGTGCCGGTGATGGCTGTCGAGAAGTCCAGGATTCGGTCGGTGTTGCCCGGCGGGTCGCCGACGAACATATTCTCCAACATCTTCTCGGTGACGTCCGGCGAGCGCGAGTAACCGATGTAATACGTGCCGAACTCGTCCTTGCCGATCTCGCCGAACGGCATGTTGTGCCGCACGATCTTCAGTTCGGTGCCGTCGGCGTCCTCGATCACGTTGAGCGCGACGTGCGAGTTGGCCGGCTTCGCATCGTCGTCGAGTTCGATGTCCTCGAGCTTGGTGCGGCCGATGACCCGCTCCTGCTCGCCGACCGACAGCGCCTCCCATGACGTCATGTCGTGAAGGTACTTCTGTACATGTACGTAGCAGCCGCCGGCGAAGTCGGGGTCCTCGTCGCCGATCTGGCTGGCGCTCACCGCAAGTGGGCCGTCGGGGTTCTCGGTGCCGTCGACGAACCCGAGCAGATCGCGGTTGTCGAAGAACTTGAAGCCGTGCACCTCGTCGACGATCGTGATCGCCCCCGCCATCGCCTTGGCCACCCGGCCGGCCAGCTCGAAGCACACGTCGAGCACCTCGGCGCGGATGTGGAACAACAGATCGCCCGGCGTGGACGGAGCGTGGTGTCGTGACCCGTGCAGCTCGATGAACGGGTGCAGATCCTTGGGCCGCGGTCCGGAGAACAGGCGATCCCACGCCTGCGACCCGATCGAGGTGACCATCGACAGTTTCTTGGCCGGGTCGCGAAACCCGATCGCGCGGACCAGGCCGGCGAGGTCGGGCAGTGTGTCGTGTACCGCGGCTTCGCCGCCTTCGTCGATCGTGGCCACCAGGAAGATGGCGGCAGGTGTCAGGGGAGCCAGTACCGGTTGAGGTAGCGGGGAGGGCACCGTCTGACCCTAAATGACGTCGACGATGATGGTGATCATGTCCACAGGTACCAGTGCCAACGGATTGTGTGAATTCATCGACGCGTCGCCGTCGCCGTTCCACGTCTGTCAGACGGCGGGGCAGCGGCTGCGCGACGCCGGCTACACCGAGCTGGCCGAGACCGATCGCTGGCCGGACCGGAGCGGCCGGTTCTTCACGGCGCGGGCCGGCTCACTGGTGGCATGGAATTCGGCTGGCGGCGACGACCGTCCGTTCCGCATCATCGGTGGCCACACCGACAGCCCGAACCTGCGCGTCAAACAGCATCCGGACCGCGTGGTGGCGGGCTGGCAGGTCGTCGCGCTCGAACCCTACGGTGGCGCATGGCTCAACTCGTGGCTGGACCGCGACCTCGGAATCAGCGGCCGGCTCTCGGTGCGGGACCGCGACGCGGAGGGCGGCGTATCGCACCGGCTGGTGCGTATCGACGCGCCGATTCTGCGGGTGCCGCAGCTGGCAATCCATCTCGCCGAGGACCGCGCGGCGGTGAAGATCGATCCGCAGCGCCACGTCAACGCAATATGGGGGCTGGGGGACACGCCCCGGTCGTTCCTCGGTTACGTCGCCGAGCGCGCCGACGTCGACCCTGCCGATCTGTTGTCCGCAGATCTGATGACCCACGACCTGACCCCGTCAGCGCTGATCGGCGCGGACGGCGAGTTTGTCAGCGCGCCCCGGCTGGACAACCAGGGCACCTGCTACGCCGGGCTGGAGGCGTTCCTGGCCGCCGCCCCGCGCGGCTACCTGCCGGTGCTCGCGCTGTTCGACCACGAGGAGGTCGGCTCGACGTCGGATCACGGTGCACAGTCGGACCTGCTGCTGACCACGTTGGAGCGCATCGTGCTGGCGGCCGGCGGCGACCGTGAGGACTTCCTGCGCCGGCTCACGGCATCGATGGTCGCCTCCGGCGACATGGCGCATGCGACGCACCCCAACTACCCCGACCGCCACGAACCCGGACACTGGATCGCGGTCAACGGAGGACCGGTGCTCAAGGTGCAGCCGAACCTGCGGTATGCCACCGACGGCCGGACCGCGGCCGCCTTCGAGCTTGCCTGCCGCCAGGCCGGTGTCCCGCTGCAGCGCTACGAGCACCGTGCCGACCTGCCGTGCGGGTCGACGATCGGGCCGATGACGTCGGCGCGGACCGGCATCCCCACCGTCGACGTCGGGGCGGCCCAGTTGGCCATGCACTCCGCCCGCGAACTGATGGGCGCGGCCGACATCATCGCGTATACGGCTGCGCTACAAGCGTTTCTGACCCCGCAATAGCAACTGCAAGGCGTCCCGACGAGCGGTCACAGCTTGTCGAACTTCGGGTTGAGGTGTCGCCACCAACAGACGATGTAAAGCGCCATCGACGACACCAGTGCGACCACCACCCACAGGATCACGGTCACATCGATCCACGTTCCGATTGTCGGGGCGTCGGGAAGGGCGTTGCGCAGCGGCACCACTGCGAAAAGCATCGCTGCGAACCAAGTGGTCATCGGTGGTTGAAATTTTCGGCGATCGCGCACTGTCTGAACCGAGACCGTGATGGCCAACACCGCGATCGTGACCAGCGCGGCCAGCAGAATTGCCACCACCGCAGCGGTGCTGGGCGACCGCCGGATATCCAACTGGTACGCGCCCAGCGCAGGAGTGCCAGTGCTGGGCCGGGCCTTGAACTGCCATCCGGGCGTCCGGTCGAAAATTGACGGCGATACCCGGGTCACGGCGTGACTGTTGCCAACCGCCAACTCGATATCCAGCGGGCCCGAATGGTAGTGATCGAATGGATATGAGCCGGGGTCGCCTGTCATCGCCAACGTGACTGGAACGACGCCCGGCGTTGAGCCTTTGGTCCATGTCCTGACGGTCGGGGAGGCGCCCGACTCGACCGTCAGGCTGAGATCCTCGGTGAGCCCGTGGGTGACCGGGTCCACCAACGTGGCGCCTGGGACCACCGTCACGTTGGCGACCAACTCGCCCCTGGCGGAATGAACCTCATCCAGATTGGCGCTGACCGTTGTCCCATCCGCGGCGGGTGCACCCCCGATGAGCTTGGCGGGTTCGCCGAGACCGGTGCTCGCGTACAGCGAGATCGTCGCGATGTACGCCGCAATGAGGACGACCACGATCGCGACGAGCCGTACCTTCATTTTCGGGCCTCTCCCAAAGTTGCTGGCCGTCATGCACATAGCGTGGCGGCGGACAACCGCAATGTAAGCACACCAGGCATCCGGCAGCCGGACCGGTCTGGTGTCGATGACGTTGCCGCACTTGACCAATGGCCGCGACGGCCGGAACCTAGTCGACGAGTTCGAGGCCCGGCACGTGATCGAGATTGGGAGCCCTCATCGCCGAGCGGGCCTCAGCCGGAACGCCGGCATCGTGGGGCACCCTCGTGCTGGTCGGGGTGGTGGTGCTGTTGATCATGGTGCTGGTGGTGTTGAGCAGCGGCGCAGGCCACGGCCCTCTTCACCCGCTGCGCGGCGTGACGGCACGGCAGCCCGCAGCTGCGCCACTAGACTGTTCGGCGTGACATCTGGGCTCACTGGAGCAGTCGACACCGTCGACCACGCGTCAACCACCCCCGAGCACCCGCAGCCGTACCGCGAACTCGGTCTCAAAGACGACGAATATCAGCGGATCCGGGAGATCCTCGGCCGCAGGCCCACCGACGCCGAGCTCGCGATGTACTCGGTGATGTGGAGTGAACACTGCTCGTACAAGTCGTCCAAGGTGCACCTGCGGTATTTCGGTGAGACCACCACTGAGGCCATGCGGCAGTCGATGCTGGCAGGCATCGGCGAGAACGCGGGCGTGGTCGACATCGGCGACGGCTGGGCGGTCACGTTCAAGGTCGAGTCACACAACCACCCGTCGTACGTGGAGCCCTATCAGGGTGCCGCCACCGGTGTCGGCGGGATCGTGCGCGACATCATGGCGATGGGCGCGCGTCCGGTCGCCGTGATGGACCAGCTGCGTTTCGGTGCTGCTGACGCCCCCGACACGCGCCGGGTGCTCGACGGAGTGGTCCGCGGCATCGGCGGCTACGGCAACTCGCTGGGCCTGCCCAACATCGGCGGCGAGACGGTGTTCGACCCGTCCTACGCCGGCAATCCTCTGGTCAATGCCCTGTGCGTCGGGGTGCTGCGCAAGGAGGACCTGCACCTGGCGTTCGCCTCCGGCACCGGAAACAAAATCATCCTGTTCGGCGCCCGCACCGGCCTTGACGGCATCGGCGGGGTGTCGGTGCTGGCGTCGGACACGTTCTCCGGCGACGAGTCCGGGGCGGGGCGCAAGAAGCTGCCAAGCGTTCAGGTCGGTGACCCGTTCACCGAGAAGGTGCTCATCGAGTGTTGTCTCGAGCTGTACGCTGCCGGCCTGGTGGTCGGTATCCAGGACCTCGGTGGAGCCGGATTATCCTGCGCCACATCAGAATTGGCCTCGGCAGGCGACGGCGGTATGCGCATCGAGCTGGACCAGGTGCCGCTGCGGGCCAAGGATATGACCCCGGCCGAGGTGCTCTCCAGCGAGTCGCAGGAGCGCATGTGCGCGGTGGTCACCCCGGAGAATGTCGATGCGTTCATGGCGGTGTGCCGCAAGTGGGAGGTGCTGGCCACCGTTATCGGCGAGGTCACCGACGGAGACCGGCTGCAGATCACCTGGAACGGCGAGACTGTCGTCGACGTGCCGCCGCGCACCGTCGCCCACGAGGGTCCCGTTTACGAGCGCCCGGTGCAGCGGCCCGACAGCCAGGACGCCCTGATCGCCGACACCTCGGCCACGCTGCCCCGGCCGCGGACCGGTGACGAATTGCGCGCGACTCTGCTTGCGTTGGTTGGCAGTCCGCATCTGTGCAGCCGGGCGTTCATCACCGAGCAGTACGACCGCTATGTACGCGGCAACACCGTGCTGGCCGAATATGCCGACGGCGGCGTGCTGCGCATCGACGAAGCCACCGGGCGCGGGATCGCGGTGTCCACCGACGCCTCGGGACGCTACACCCAGCTCGACCCCTACGCCGGTGCGCAACTGGCGCTGGCCGAGGCCTACCGCAACGTCGCGGTCACCGGGGCGACGCCGATCGCGGTGACCAACTGCCTCAACTTCGGCTCACCCGAAGATCCGGGTGTGATGTGGCAGTTCTCGCAGGCTGTCCGTGGATTGGCCGATGGTTGTGCAGCGCTTGGCATTCCGGTGACCGGCGGCAACGTCAGCTTCTACAACCAGACCGGAGCGACGCCTATCCTGCCGACCCCCGTGGTGGGCGTGCTCGGCGTCATCGACGACGTGACGCGTCGGTTGCCCACCGGGTTGGGCAACGAACCGGGCGAGACCCTGTTCCTGCTCGGTGATACCCGCGACGAATTCGACGGTTCCATCTGGGCGCAGGTGACCGGTGACCATCTCGGCGGAGTGCCCCCTCAGGTCGACCTGGAGCGGGAGAAGCTGCTGGCCGAGGTGCTGGCGGCGGCGTCGCGCGATGGCCTGGCCTCGGCCGCCCACGACCTCAGCGAAGGCGGCCTCATGCAGGCAGTGGTCGAGGCGGCGCTGGCCGGTGAAACGGGCTGCCGCCTTGTGCTTCCCGAACAGACCGACCCGTTCGTCACGCTGTTCTCCGAGTCCGCCGGCCGCGCGATGGTTGCGGTGCCGCGAACCGAGGAGAGTCGCTTCGTGTCGATGTGCGAAGCCCGTGGGCTGCCGGCTACGCGGATCGGGGTCTCCGATCCCGGTTCGGAATCCGTTGAGGTGCAGGGCTTGTTCACCGTGACATTGCAAGAGCTGCGCGCGACTTCTGAGAAAGTGCTGCCCGGGCTCTTCGGATGACCAGCGCGGTCGACGACGTCACCGGTGAGGCCCAGGCCCCGCCCGCGTCGCAGCGCCGCCGGGAGTCGTTCATCGAATGGGCGTGGAGCCTGCTCCGGCTGGACTTCGTCGGGGTGGCGTTCGGCGCGTTCTTCTTCTGCCTGTCGCTGACCCCGTCGCTGATGCCGCGCGACTGGGCGCTGGGGGGCGTGATCGGCGGGATCAACGCGGCGATCGGCTACGGCATCGGGGTGTTGGTCGCCAGGGTGGTGCGCCGGCTGTTCCTCCACCACCGACCGTGGTGGCCACCGAGCCTGCGGGTTCAGTACGCAGTGAAAGCGCTGACGGTGGTGCTGTCCATCGGCGCCAGCGTTTTGATGCTCCTACCCGGAGCCGCCTGGCAGCGCCAGATCGCGGACGTCATGGGCATCGAGGGGCCGTCCACGACGGTCTACCTCCGCACGCTGGCGGTCGCGCTGGTCGCCGGCGCGCTACTGGTCGGCGTGGCGCGGGTGATCAAAGATGCCATCAAATTCCTCGCCCGGGTGATGATCCGGCGCTGGCACATCAACGACGAGGTCGCGATGTTCATCGGGACTGGGATCGTCGTGGTGCTGATCATCACCCTCGTCAACGGTGTGCTCTACCGCGGCTTCATTGCCGGTGCCAGTGCGATCTTCCAACCCGAGAACGACACCACCCGCCCCGGTGTCGAACAACCCATCCAGCCCGAAAGGTCCGGCAGCGCAGCATCATTCGTGTCGTGGGACACCTTGGGATTTCAGGGCCGCAACTTCGTGGGCACGGGTCCGCACGCAGCTGAACTAGCCGAGCTCAACGGGCGCCCCGCCAAGGAGCCGATCCGGATCTACGCCGGCCTGCAGACCGCCGGCACCACGGAGGGCCGGGTGGCCGCGCTGCTCTCCGAGCTCCAGCGCACCAAGGCGTATGAGCGACGGATCCTGGTGATCATTCCCACCACCGGCACCGGCTGGGTCGACCCGGTGGCGGCCCGCGCGATCGAGTCGATGTACAACGGCGACACCGCTTTGGTGGCCATGCAGTACTCGTATCTGCCGAGCTGGATCTCGTTTCTGGCAGATAGGGACAAGTCGGTCGAGGCGGGCCGGGCGATGATCACCGGTATTCAGCGCCGGTGGCTGCAGTGGCCGGAGTCCGGCCGACCCAAGCTGATGCTCTATGGCGAAAGCCTGGGCTCACTGGCCGGCCAGGGCGCGTTCGGATACCTGCCAGATGTCGTCGACAAAGGGTTCTCGTCGGTGCTTTGGGTCGGGCCGCCGAACGCCAGCACGCTGTGGAAGGCGTTGACGGTGCGACGCGATCCCGGGACCCCGGAGTATCAACCGCGCTACGACGGTGGACGCACTGTGCGGTTCGCACAGGCGGCCGACCCAGGCGAGATCAGCGGGGTTGCGGCGTCCCCGCCGTGGAAGGGCACTCGGGTGATCTTCCTTCAGCACCCGTCGGACCCGGTGGTGTGGTGGTCGCCGAAACTGCTGTTCGACCAGCCGGACTGGCTCAAAGAACGCCCGGGCTTCGACCGCAGCCCCGCCATGCGCTGGTATCCGATCGTCACGTTCTGGCAGGTCAGCGCGGACATGGCGGGCAACGTCACCAGCGCGCAGGCGTCGCCCACCGGGCATGGCCACAGCTACGGCAACAGCCCGCTTGACGGCTGGGTCGCGGTCGCGGCCCCCAACGGCTGGACGCCCGCCGACACCGAACGGATCCGGCGTTCGCTGGAAAAGCTCGTCGCCGAGGGCGGGCCCGAATTCCAATGATCACCAAGGATTCTGGCTCGCCTGCCGTGCGCGCGATCGTCAGCACCGCGGTGGCGGCCGCCGTCGGGGCGCCGCTGGGCTTGCGGCCGCCGCAGTTGTGGTCGGGGCTGCGGACCGGTGCCGTGGCGGCCGGGGTGGCGGCCACCGGCCTCGCGGCGTTGACAGCAGCGGTGCCCCGGGTCCGTACCGGGATGAACGACCGTCGGGTACCAGCGGATCCGGTCCGCTGGCTGGCGCTGGAGATTCCGGTCGCCACGGCCTGGACCGAAGAGATGCTCTTTCGGGGCGCGCTGCAGACCGTCGCGGTGCGTGCGCTCGGGCCGAGCATCGGCCCCCTGGTGCAGGCGTCCGCCTTCGGGCTCTGGCATGTCCCCGATGCCAGGAGGGTGGGCGATCCGGTGCTGGGCACCGTGTTGGTGACCGGCGTGGCCGGATGGGTATTCGGCTGGCTCGCCAAGCGGTCGGGGAGCATGCTGGCCCCGGTGCTGGCGCACTTGGCGTTCAACGAGTCCGCCGCGGTGGCCGCGATGGTGGTACAGCGCGGTTAGCTCGCCGTCGTCGGCACGTCGCGGCTGTCAGGCACCAGTTTGTGGGGCTCGGTCTCGGTGTCGTCGATGCCGAAGCTGATGATCCGCTTGGGTGTGATGCGGATGATGGCGCCGCCATCGGGCGCCTCGGCCTGCTCGGCCGTGCCGCGGATCTCCAGACAACGCACCCGCCACGGGTTGCGCGAGGCGATGTCGTCGACCACGAAGGCGACGGTGTTGTTGCTGGTCAGATTGCGGAACTTGCGGCTTTTGGCCATGTTGTAGCCGACGATGTCGACGGTGCCGAGCTCATCGTTGTAGGAGAAACCGACGGGACTGTTCTGCAGCGTGCCGTTCGGCTGGATGGTGGCCAGCCTGCCCAGGTCCGCCGACTCCAGGTACTCGATTTCGTGCGGTTTGAAAGCCATGAAGTCAACGTAGGACCTCAACTTCGGTTGACGTCAACCGAAGTTAGGCTCGAATTCATGGACGCTCGCAGCAATGCCGACCCCGAAGCGACGGTCGCCGCCGTGCGCGCCGTGGTGACCTGGCTTCGCGACGAGACCGCAGCGACTCCCGACCGCCCGGAGATCGCGACGGCGGTGCGACTGACCGCCCGTACCCTCGCCGCGCTGGCACCGGGTGCCAGCGTGGAGCTGCGGGTACCACCTTTCGTTGCGGTGCAATGCATCTCCGGGCCCCGCCACACCCGCGGCACGCCGCCCAACGTGGTGGAGACCGACCCCCGGACCTGGTTGCGGCTCGCGACGGGGCTGCTCGACGTCGACGAGGCGTCCCGCGGCGGCGCGCTGCGGTTGTCCGGGTCGCGGGCCGGGGAGGTGGCGAGCTGGCTCCCCGTCGTGTCACTCGCCGACTGAGCCCCCGACACTCGGCGTTCAATTCCGCGTTTCCCGCCGATGCCCGTAAACTGGCTTACGTCACCAACCTGCGCCAGGGAGCAGCCGATATTGTGACCGACCAAGTGGAGAACGACCCTCGGGAAGAGTGCGGCGTCTTCGGCGTATGGGCTCCGGGCGAAGATGTAGCGAAACTCACTTATTACGGTTTGTACGCCCTGCAGCACAGGGGGCAGGAGGCCGCGGGCATCGCCGTCGCCGACGGGTCGCAGGTGCTGGTCTTCAAAGACTTGGGTCTGGTCAGCCAGGTGTTCGACGAGCAGACGCTGGCCGCCATGGAGGGCCACGTCGCCATCGGCCACTGCAGGTATTCCACCACCGGGTCCACGACCTGGGAAAACGCTCAGCCGGTGTTCCGCAACACCGCCGCAGGCACCGGAATCGCTCTGGGCCACAACGGAAATCTCGTCAACACCGCCGAACTGGCCACGCGGGCTCGTGAAGCCAGGCTGATCAACCCCAACATGCCGGGTGCGGCGACCACCGACTCTGACATCCTCGGTGCCCTACTCGCGCACGGCGCGGCGGACTCCAGTATCGAGCAGGCGGCGCTGGAGTTGCTTCCCAGCGTGCGCGGCGCGTTCTGCCTGACCTTCATGGACGAGAACACGCTGTATGCCGCCCGCGACCCGTACGGTGTGCGCCCGCTGTCCCTGGGCCGGCTCGACCGCGGCTGGGTGGTGGCCTCGGAAACCGCGGCCCTCGACATCGTCGGCGCCTCCTTCGTCCGCGACATCGAGCCCGGTGAGCTGCTGGCCATCGACGCCGACGGTGTGCGCTCCACCCGGTTCGCCAACCCGACGCCCAAGGGCTGCATCTTCGAGTACGTGTACCTGGCCCGCCCCGACAGCATCATCGGCGGTCGGTCGGTGCACGCCACCCGCGTCGAGATCGGCCGTCGCCTGGCGGCCGAGAAGCCCGTCGAGGCCGACCTGGTCATCGGCGTCCCCGAGTCCGGGACGCCCGCTGCGGTCGGCTATGCCCAAGGCTCCGGCATCCCCTTCGGCCAGGGCCTGATGAAGAACGCCTACGTGGGGCGCACCTTCATCCAGCCGTCGCAGACCATCCGCCAGCTCGGCATCCGGCTCAAGCTCAACCCGCTCAAAGAGGTGATCCGCGGCAAGCGGCTGGTCGTCGTCGATGACTCGATCGTGCGCGGCAACACCCAACGTGCCCTGATCCGGATGCTGCGTGAGGCCGGTGCCGTCGAGGTGCACGTGCGGATCGCCTCACCGCCGGTGAAGTGGCCGTGTTTCTACGGCATCGACTTCGCCACGCCCGCCGAACTCATCGCCAACGCGGTGGACGACGAAGGCGAGATGCTCGAGGCGGTGCGTCACGCGATCGGCGCCGACTCGCTGGTCTACATCTCCCAGCAAGGGATGATCGCGGCGACCGAACAGCCGCCGACCCGGTTGTGCTGCGCCTGCTTTGACGGCAACTACCCGATCGAGCTGCCCGGCGAGCACGCGTTGGGCAAGAACGTCGTCGAGCACATGCTGGCCACGGCCGCCCGCACCGGCCTTCCGATTCAGCCGGTTTCGTCCGACAACGACAACGTTTCGGCGCTCAGTCGGCCCTGACACTCACCTGGCTGTCTCGGTGACCTTGCGCAGCTGCGCCCCCAGCGTCATCGCGTGCAGCGGCCGCCCGACGAACCAGTACAGCCGGCCCAGCAGCCCACGCGGGTAGAAGATCGCGCGCTGTTCATACCGGCTGCCACCCCGCTCGGGAGCCACCCGCATCTCCAACCACCGCGCACCCGGGCTGCGGCCCTCCGACCGCAGCCGCAGCAACGCCCCTTCGTCGCGGCTCTCGACCGACCAGCGCTCCGGGACACTGTGCTCGACGGCTTCCCAGAGTCGCTGTGGGCTGGCTGCTGTGCGTCGCGACCGAGTGTCGGTGTAGACGATGGCGCCGGCCCAGTCCGGGTCGCTGGGCAGCGGCGCGGCGGTTCCGGTGTCCCACCGGGTCTCCACCTCGCCGCTGGCGATGCGGGCCAGTGCAAGTGAGACCGCCCGCCGGTAGGGGGTGAGACCGGCGGGCGGCGGGTCGATGATGGTGTCGATGTTGTGGTTACCCATGACGGCATCGCAATGCAGCGATTCGACCAGCGGACGGGCCAGCCCCGACGGGATAGGCGTCACCAGCCCCACCCACAAGGCGGCGATCCGCGGGGTCAGCACCGGCAGCACCACTATGCGTCGCGGGTGAAGCCCCGCGACCTCGGCGTAAATCTGCATCATGTCGCCGTACTCGAGGACGTCGGGACCGCCGATGTCCCAGGCGCGCGATGACGGCACCTCCGCGTTGGCTGCGGCGGCGAGATAGTGCAGCACATCGCGGATCGCGATCGGCTGGATCTTGTTGTGCACCCATTTCGGCGTCGTCATCACCGGCAACCGGTCGGTGAGGTGACGGATCATCTCGAAAGAGGCCGAGCCCGAGCCCACCACCACCCCGGCCTGCAGCACCACGGTCTCGATGCCTGAGGCGATGAGGATTTGACCGACTCCTGCGCGGGAGGTGAGATGCGTTGACAGCTCAGCACCTTCGGGGTGCAGGCCGCTGAGGTAGACGATCCGCCGGACGCCGGCCTCGCGGGCGGCAGTGACGACGTTCTGGGCCGCGCGGCGTTCGTCGGCGGCGAAGTCCGCCGATGTCCCCATCGAGTGCACCAGGTAGTAGACGACATCGACATCGGTGAAGGCCTCGGCGAGCGAGTGGGCGTCGGTGAGGTCCCCGCGCGCGATCTCGACCTTGTCGCGCCACGGGACGCCGGCGAGCTTGTCCGGTGTTCGCGCCAACGCACGCACCGCGAAACCGTCCTCCAGCAGACGCGGCACCAGACGGCCGCCGATATAACCGGTGGCACCGGTCACCAAGCATCGGGTTTGCTGCGCCGCCATGGATCCTCCGTTCGTCGGTATCCGTGATTCGGAGCCGACGAGCGGTTGGATTGCCACTTATTCGAATGGGCAACCCGGATTCGGCGCGTCGACTGCCAGCGGGCTGCCTGCCGGCTTGATGTAGAGCACCGTCATCACCAGGGGGACCGGTCCGAGGTTTCGGCCCTCGTGGATGTAGCCGTCGCCGCTGCCCTCGCTGATGGGATCACCGGCGTTGTACACGCCGTCGATCGAGCAGTCGCCCTTGTAGTGGGTCAACGTGCCCTGCTTGATGACGCCGAACACCTGGCCGGGGTGGTAGTGCCAGCCGGTCGTTCCGCCCGGGGCGACGGTGAGCTCCCGGGTCACGTAGTCCTTGCCGCCCAGGGTGGACTGCACCAACGTGTCGGCCTCGATGCCCGCGCTGGGCGTCGCCGCGGCCGAGGCCGGAGTCAACATCGCGCCGGCCAATGCGACGGTCACTGCCACGGGGAACCACTGGACCGGTTTCATGGAGGACCAGAGTGTCACACAATGTCGGAATGGCGTTCCGGGGCTGGCCGATCGAGGCGGTGGAGTTCTACGAGGGCCTGGAGGCCGACAACTCCAAGGTTTACTGGACGCGGCATCGCGCGGTCTACGACCGTCAGGTGAAGACGCCGATGGAGGAGCTGGTCGCCGAGCTGGCCGAGGAGTTCGGTGACGGCAAGCTGTTCCGGCCCCATCGCGATGTCCGGTTCAGTGCCGACAAGGCGCCCTACAAAACCAACTGCGCGGCACGGCTCGGCTCCGGCTACGTCTCGTTCTCGGCCGACGGTTTGTCCGTGGGCAGCGGTCTGTACATGCCCGACGCCGCGGCACTGGCCCGGTACCGGGCGGCGGTCGACGCCGAGAGGTCCGGCGCCGAGCTCGTCGCGATCGTCGACGTGCTGCGCCAGGGCGGCTACGACACGATGGCGCACGACGTTCTCAAGACTGCGCCGAGGGGTTACCCGAAGGATCATCCGCGCATCGAGCTGCTGCGCTACAAGGGCATCGCGATGATGAAGACCTGGCCGGTCGGCGCCTGGCTGGGTACCGCGAAGGCCAAGGACCGGGTGGTGGCCACCTTGCGGGCCGGGGCGCCGTTGCGCGACTGGCTGGCCCGCAACGTCGGCTGACGCACGGCCCGTATCGGGCGCGAACGTCGAGCGGTAGCCTTATGCGCGATGACGGATCGCGAGGAAGACAACCTGATCTCCTACGCATCGGCCGGGGTGGACATCGAGGCCGGTGACCGCGCGGTCGAGCTGTTCAAGCCGCTGGCGAAGCGGGCCACCAGGCCCGAGGTGCGTGGGGGGCTGGGCGGCTTTGCCGGCCTGTTCGCGCTGCGTGGAGACTACCGGGAGCCGCTGCTGGCCGCGTCGACAGACGGGGTCGGCACCAAGCTCGCCGTGGCCCAGGCAATGGACAAGCACGACACAGTCGGGCTGGACCTGGTCGCGATGGTGGTCGACGACCTCGTGGTGTGCGGCGCCGAGCCGCTGTTTCTGCAGGACTACATCGCCGTCGGACGCACAGTTCCGGAGCGCGTCGCCGCGATCGTCGCCGGTATCGCCGAAGGCTGCGTGGCGGCCGGTTGCGCGTTGCTGGGTGGGGAGACCGCCGAGCATCCCGGGCTGATGGAGCCCGACCACTACGACATCTCCGCCACCGGCGTGGGCGTCGTCGAGGCCGATGACGTGCTGGGGCCCGAACGGGTGCGACCCGGGGACGTGATCCTCGCGATGGGGTCGTCAGGCTTGCATTCCAACGGTTACTCGCTGGCCCGCAGGGTGCTGCTCGAGATCGACCGGATGAACTTGGCCGGCCACGTCGAGGAGTTCGGCCGGACGCTCGGCGAGGAACTGCTCGAACCCACCCGCATCTATGCCAAGGACTGCCTGGCACTGGCCGCCGAGACGCAGGTCCGCACGTTCTGCCACATCACCGGCGGCGGGCTGGCAGGTAACCTCGAACGCGTCATCCCGCACGGCCTGGTCGCCGAGCTGGACCGCGGAACATGGACTCCCGCACCGGTATTCGCGATGATCGCTCAGCGTGGACGCATCGATCGCCTGGAGATGGAGAAGACGTTCAACATGGGTGTCGGCATGGTCGCCGTCGTCGCGCCGGAGGACACCGACCGCGCGCTGGCGATCCTGACTGCACGCCATCTGAACTGCTGGACGCTGGGCACTGTCACCAAGGGAAAGGACGGCCCCCGAGCCAAGCTCGTGGGGCTGCATCCCCGCTTCTAGAAGATTTGGACCCGGCGCTTAGAAGAGGAGGCGGCGGCTCAGCGCCGCCAGTCGTCCTCGTCGGTCCACGAGTCGTCGACCAATCCGTTCTCTGAATTTTCGGGTTCGCTCCCGCCCGAACCGGCCAGCTCCTTACGGAGCCGATCGACATCGATCTGGGGGGAGCTGTACTTCAGCTCCCGAGCAACCTTGGTCTGCTTTGCCTTAGCCCGGCCGCGGCCCATGGGGGAACCCCCTCGCGCAATAACGGAGCGGCCCGGGATGCAGGCGGCTCCGATCTGTGTATTGGTTATTGTCCTGCCCACACCTTACCGTGCCCCGCTGCGATGTGCTGGCAGGCCCGTTCGGCCGCGCGTGAACGTCAGGATGCGCCGCGGCGCAGACGCTCGACCGCGAGCCGCCCGGCACCCACCGCATCCGTCGGCGGCAGCGAGTCGGGGTCGATCTCGGCGGCCACTTCATACTCCCCGCCCGTGGTCAGCGCGGTATCGGCCGGGATCCCCCGCTTCACCAGGGCCAGGGCGATGGGTCCGAGATCCACGTGGTCGACGACGGTGCCGAGCCGCCCCACGAAACGCCCGCCGGCCAGCAGAGAATCACCGGTGACCGGACGCTCGCCGGAGCCGTCGAGGTGTACGAGGATCAGCATCCGGGGTGGCTTGCCCAGATTGTGGACGCGCGCGACGGTCTCCTGGCCGCGGTAGCAACCCTTGTCGAGGTGCACGGCTCCTTGCCCGGGGCCGCCGATCCACCCCGCCTCGTGCGGGATCGTCCGCTCGTCGGTGTCCACACCGAGCCGCGGTCGCTGGGCGGCCACCCGGTGCGCCTCGTAGGCCCACACTCCGGCGCGCCGCGCGCCGGCCGATTCCAGCCTGGTCAGCCAACTCGCGACGTCGGCGCGCGGGATCACCAGGTCAAGCTCGATCTGCCCGGCCTGCGCCGGAACCCGGCGCAGGAAACCGCCGCCGGCGGGCACTGCGGTAGCTTCGGCGGGCAGCGCGTCGAGGCCCAGTGTGTTGAGGACCTCGGCGTCGGCCAGTCGCGGGCCGAGCAGCGAAAGCACGGCCAGGTCGGCAGCCTCGACGGTCACGTCGGCCCAGAACACCATCTTGCGCAGGTAGGTCAGCAGCGCTTCACCGCGCCCGCGTTCGGTATCGATATAAGTGACACCGCCCAGCTCGGTCTGCACCCAGTGATCCTCGACACGGCCCTGCCCGTCGAGGCTGAGGTTCTCGGTGGAGGCGCCGTCGGCCAACGCACTGACGTGCTGTGAGGAGATGGAGTGCAACCAGCTCTGCCGGTCCGGTCCGGTCAGCGTGATGACCGCGCGGTGCGAGCGATCCACCACCACCGCATCGTGCTCGGCGGCGCGCTGCTCACCGAACGGATCACCGTAGTGCCAGATCGCGCCGGCATCGGGGGAGCCCTCAGGAGCGGGAACGGCTGACACACATCAACTGTACGGGGCTGCCACTACGCTGTGAGCTCATGTCAGGCCCGTCATCGGTGATTGTCACGCTTGACGGCGAGGTGCACGATCCGGCTCAGCCGCTGCTGTATCCCGACGACCTCGCCGCGGTGCGGGGCGACGGCGTGTTCGAGACGCTGCTGGTCCGTGACGGTCGCGCATGTTTGGTTGAACCGCACCTGCGCCGGCTCGGCCAGTCGGCCGAAATGATGGACCTGCCCGCGCCGGACCTGTTCGCCTGGCGGCGGGCGATCGGCATCGCGGTAGGGCAGTGGACATCGTCGACGACTGCTGAGGGCGCGCTGCGGCTGGTCTACAGCCGCGGCCGCGAGAGCGGCTCTACTCCGACGGCATATCTGACCGTGAACCCTGTCCCAGACCGGGTGGTCGGCGCCCGCCGCGACGGTATCGCCGCGGTACTGCTCGACCGCGGCTTGCCATCCACCGGGGTGGACGCCATGCCGTGGTTGGTGGCCGGCGCCAAGACGCTGTCGTATGCGGTGAACATGGCTGCGCTGCGGCACGCTGCCGAAAAGGGCGCCGGCGACGTCATCTTCGTGAGTTCCGACGGCTACCTGCTCGAGGGGCCACGCTCGACCGTCGTGATCGCCACCGATGAGGGTTCGGGAACCACCCTGCTGACGCCGCCGCCGTGGTACCCCATCCTGCGTGGAACCACCCAGCAGGCGTTGTTCGAAGTCGCCCGGGACAAGGGCTACGACTGCGACTTTCGCGCGCTGCGACCGTCGGACTTGTATGCCGCGCAGGGAGTTTGGCTGGTGTCCAGCATGACCCTGGCGGCTCGGGTACACACGATTGACGGACGGGCCTTGCCGCCCACCCGGTTGGCCGCCGACATGGCGGCATTGGTCGACGCCGCGATCGTCTGTGATCGCTGATCGCGAAAATCTCTTGGCACAACCCTTCTGACGCGGGTACTTTCGTCGGTACACAAGAAGGGAGGTGGTCCGGAAAATTGATAGCTTCTAGGACATGTGAGGTGGCTGCCCGCTAGCAGCACCAGGTGCCGGGAATCACCTGCGCCCTGAGCGCGCTGGCGAATCCCAGGCAGCTACCCGGCCCCCGAGCTCTTGGTTAGTCCGACCAGGGAATAACGGCTCGGGGGCCGCCCCATTTCTCGGGACCGGTCACCAGTCGTCGTGATCCGGGCAGGACACATCGATGAATACGGTTGTTGGCCCGGCAGACTCATCGGGCGGCGCGCCGGGATTGTGAATCGCGGTGACAGCGCACCTGTCGAGCGATTGCCGGGTGTAGCCGAAGACCCAATTGATACCGACGCGATACCCCTGACTCTGTAGGTCGCGAACGGTGTCGGCCGCTGACTCCGCCCCGGCGACCGGCCACGGCGGATCGGCCGCGGCGGACGGTGCGACCAAAAGCATTGCCGCAGTGCAGCCGACGATGGCGATCGCCGGAACTGCGTTGACACCCATCACTCGAGAATACGAGCTGACGCTAGCTTGGCGGGCCGGGCTCCAACGGTGAGCACGCTTTCTTCGCCTGGTCCCAAACGCCGGGGTCGACGCCCTGCGGGGGACCCAGCACACCGCTGCCCGCCGAATCAGGCACGCCGTGCTCGTGCAGGCAATGCGCCAGCGACCCGTGTTCGGCCGGCGCCGGACCGGTGGCACTCGGCGCGGACGTGGTGGCCGGCGCAGGACTCGTGCTGCTGGGCGCTGGACTGATCGCCGTCGGCTGCGACGGGGTCGGTGCGGGGACGCAACCGGCGAGGATCACGGCGGCCGCCGCGGCGACCCCGAGGTGGAAGACGCGCATCAGCCGACGTATCGCGTCAGCCGCGCCGACAGGTGAGGGACCAAGCCGCCGTCGGCGTCCACTCGCTCCTCGACATAAGCCAGATCGCCGCCCTCGACGATCCCGTACAACCGTTTGGCGCCGCCGACCAGCACACCGGACTTGCTGCGCGCCAGCGCATCGGTCACCAGCTCCCAGGACGACTGGTTGATCGGCGCACCGTAGAACAACTCGATGTAACCCGCGGAGTGGGCCAGCAGGAGCTCGATCGCCTGCGATTCGCCCGGGTCGGTCGGGTCGGTGACGAACCGCCAGTAGCCGGTCTCGCGCAGCCCGGGTGATTCATAGTCACCGGCCTCGTCGAGGCGCCAGGACCGGGATTCCCAATTCAGATAGTCGCCGCCGTCGTGCGAGACGATGATCTGCTGTCCGAAGTGGTAGTCGCCGTGCGGACCACGGCCCTCGCCCTCGCCGCGCCAGACGCCGACCAACGGCAACAATGCCAGCAGGGCGTCGTTGAGGTTGGCGCCAAGCCGAAGATTGGCGGTGTCGGCGGGCACCGGAAGGTCGTCGAAAGCCGGGATGTTGCGACCGGCTGTCTCCTTGGCCCGCTCGGCCGCCGCCGCTACGGCGCGATCGCCGCTGCGGGGAATCTCCTCGGAACTCACGACTCGTCGGTGATCAGTCGATAGAGCGCGTACAGCGCGAACCAGGTGATCAGAACGACGGTCGCGACCAGCAGGATCTCGTAGAAAAGAACCACGGTGTCAGTCTATCTGGGGCTCGGGCGGCGTCATCGCCCGAGCCACCGTCGTCTTCGTTACTTCAAGCGCTGTCTGATGGCGCGACTTCTCACCGGCTCGTTCCTCGCCGGCTTCGGCGTCACGCGACCTTGATGTCGACTTCGTGGATCCCGGCGCCCGTCGGGGCCACGGTGACGTCGCCGTTGCCGACCTTGGACAGTGCGCGCACCGTCCACGTACCCGGCGCGGCGAAGAACCGGAAGTCACCGGTGGCCGATGCGACGACCTCGGCGGTGAACTCGTCGCTGGAGTCCAGCAGGCGCACGAAGGCACCGCCGACCGTCTGGCCCGCGTCGTCCACGACGCGGCCCGTGATCACGGTCTCCTTCTCGATGTCGACACCGGCGGGCAGGGTCTGTCCTTGTTTAGGTGCAGAGCACATGATCAACTTCCCAACTCGATCGGGGCCCCCACCAGGGAGCCGTATTCGGTCCAACTACCGTCGTAGTTCTTGACGTTCTTGTGCCCCAACAGTTCTTGCAGCACGAACCAGGTGTGTGAAGACCGCTCGCCGATACGGCAGTAGGCGATGGTCTCCTTCTCGCCGTCCAGGCCGGCCTCCGCGTAGAGCTTGGCCAGAGCCTCGTCCGACTTGAAGGTGCCGTCCTCGTTCGCCGCCCTGCTCCACGGAACGTTGATGGCGCCGGGGATATGCCCGGGGCGCTGGCTCTGCTCCTGCGGCAGGTGAGCCGGTGCGAGGATCTTGCCCGAGAACTCGTCGGGGGAGCGGACGTCGACCAGGTTCTTGGTGTTGATCGCGGCGATCACCTCGTCGCGGTATGCGCGGATGCTGTTGTCGGGTGCCTTGGCCGTGTACGACGTCGCGGGGCGGTCGGGTACGTCGGTCACCAGCGGACGTCCGTCGAGCTCCCATTTCTTGCGGCCGCCGTCGAGCAGCTTGACGTTCTCGTGGCCGTACAGCTTGAAATACCAGTACGCATAGGCCGCGAACCAGTTGTTGTTGCCGCCGTACAGAATCACCGTGTCGTCGTTGCCGATTCCCTTGTCCGACAACAACTTTGAGAACTGCTGCTGGTCGACGAAGTCCCGCTTGATCTGGTCCTGCAGCTCGGTCTTCCAGTCGAGTCGCACGGCGCCGGCGATGTGGCCGCCTTCGTATGCCGAGGTGTCCTCGTCGACCTCGACGAAGACGGTGTTCGGCGCGTCGAGATTGCTCTCGGCCCAGTCGGTGGAGACCAGGACGTCGGAGCGTGCCATGAAGTGGTTCCTTTCGGTTACGTGTCTGAGGGTTCAGGTGTGATGGTCGGCGTGCTGCGCCGCCGGGCCACGAGGGGGTAGATCTGGCAGCCGAGGCAGATGCCGAAGGCTGCGTTGAGGAAAGCGGCGAACAAGGCGAAGGCGGTGGCGATGGTGCCGGCCAGCGTGGCGCCCAGGCCGAAGCCGACGACACCGGCAACGGCGAACACAAAGCCCACCAACTGCGCGAACTTCAACGGCGGCACCGGTTCCCGCTCCGAGACAGGGCTTAGGCGCGGCGCCACCAGGTTGGCGAAGATCAGTCCGTACGGGTGCTGACGAGGCCCGCGCACCGCACCGATCGCGAACACCAGGGCCTGCAGCGCCAGTAACCCCGTCGCGGCGGTGGTGCTGAAGCCCGAGACGATGAGTACCGCCACCAGGACGGCCGTGGTGACCCATGCCGCGAAGCGGGGCCCGCGGACGTCCACCTGTGCGACGTGGGGATTGATAGTGGTGCTGGTCGACATGATTTTTCTCCTGTTGCTGATCGGGCTGGACGGAGACGAGCCGCAAACGGCTGCTCCAGAGTGGCGGCGCGAAAGGAAGGCGCGGCTACTCAGCAGCTACAGCAACAACAGCAACAACCCGCAACGCGGCACAGATCAACTGCGCGACGCTTGGTGAGCGTGAGCTCGAGGCGGGCCGACACGCCAGCCATGCTACCCAATGACCCGGGCCTCAAGCCAACAGAGGCTCAAGCGCTGAGCGCAGGTCAGCGGCCTTGGGAACCCCCGCCGTCCGGTATCGCTGACGGCCCTCGGCGTCGAAGATGAAGGTGGTCGGCAGCGAGAGCACCGAAAGCTTGCGTGCAGCAGACGGATTGGCATCCAAGTCGATTTCGACGTGCGCGACGTCAGGCAGGTCGGTGCAGACCTGGTTGACCACTCGTCGCACCCCAGCGCAGGGGCCGCACCACACTGCGCTGAAATGTACGACCGTCGGTCCGGTACGGGATAAGCCCAGGTCGCTGACGTCGACGTCGAGCGGCTCGGCTTCACGCACGACGCCAGACCGGCGGCTGTGCAACATGCCTGCGATACCTGCCACCACCAATGCGGCGGCGATGGCGACGATCGCGGTGATCAATGCGGGGCTCATGTCTGTCTGAACCCGTCAAGCCGGATGGTTACTCCCTCGGCGATGCCTTCGACGATGATGTCGGAGCCGCGAGCACCCTCGGTGGTCGGGCGCACCCCGAACGGCAGTTTCTGGCCGGGCAGGCTGCCGCTGAATGCCGCCAGCACCGCCGCCTTCTTGTCGTCGGGTACCGGCTGGTCAGCGGTTCCGGGACCGGTCTGCACATCCGTCGCCGTGAAAACCAGCGTGGTCTGGTCAGCGCCGGCCACCGACAGGTCGACGGCAACGCTGACCGGCTTGTCGAAGTCGGCTTTCTTCGGCGTCCCGGTGAACACCAGGCCCTTGCTGCCGGAGATGCCCGACTCGGTGGTCCCGCCGGTGGCGTCGTTGGTCTCCTTCGACGGGGCCTCCACCATCAGGTCGGTGATCCCGATGAACCGGCCGAGGTGGCCGGATTCGATGATGATGCGGCTCTCGAGCTTGCCGACCGGCAGATTCGCATCTGGCCTGATCAGCCACGATGCCTCGGTGAGGTCGATGTTGTGCAGCGTGGCCTCCAGCGACGCCTTGCCGACCACTTGATGGCCCACCCCGTTCGCCTTGATCTCGATCTCGGCGAAGTGGTGGTGCATGGCCTGGCGGATGAAGGGAAAGCCGAGGATCGCCACCGACGGGTCGAAGGAGAGTCCGGCAGCGCTGCGGACGGTACGGGCGAGCCGGTACTCGGCGTAGATCGTCGCCCCGAAATCGACGCCGACCGCCCCGATGACCACGGCGAGCAGCGTGGCGCCCAGAGTGAACAGCAGCTTGCGCACCTGCACATTCTGGCCCACGGCCGGTCCACAGCCACCGTCGCGCACCCCGAGACGGCAGGTGGAGTCATTCAGATCAGCTAAATAGCAGGTAGCGGGTTAAAGTTAGATGACCCATGGTCGGGTAACGGCCATATGTCGCCCATGAGTCTGGTGGGTCACTGCGACGGCGTTGTCGACGATCAGTATCCGGGGCATTGGAGAGTTTGTTGGACCTGCTACTTCTCACCGTCGACCCGCACCCGGAATCGGTGTTGCCGTCGCTGGCGTTGCTCGCGCATAACGTGCGCTCTGCGCCCACCGAAGTCTCGTCGCTGTTGGAAGCGAGCTCGGCGGACATCGCGATCGTCGACGCGCGCACCGACCTGGCGGCCGCCCGTGGCCTGTGCCGCCTGCTAGGGACCACCGGCACGTCGGTGCCCGTGGTGGCCGTCGTCAACGAGGGCGGCTTGGTCGCGGTCAACATGGACTGGGGTCTCGACGAGATCCTGCTGCCCAGCACCGGGCCGGCTGAAATCGACGCCCGCCTGCGTCTGGTCGTGGGCCGCCGCGGTGGCGCAGCCAGCCAGGAGAGCTCGGGCAAGGTCAGCCTCGGGGAACTGGTCATCGACGAGGGCACTTACACAGCGCGGCTGCGTGGCCGCCCGTTGGACCTGACCTACAAGGAGTTCGAGCTCCTGAAGTACCTGGCGCAGCACGCGGGCCGAGTGTTCACCCGCGCGCAGTTGCTGCAGGAGGTTTGGGGTTACGACTTCTTCGGCGGCACCCGCACCGTGGACGTGCACGTGCGGCGATTACGCGCCAAACTCGGGCCCGAGTACGAATCGCTGATCGGCACCGTTCGCAACGTGGGCTACAAGGCGGTCCGTCCGGCCAAGGGCCGTCCCGCACCGGTCGAGCCGGACTTCGCCGAGGACCACGACCCGGACGCGTTCGACGACGGGGATGGCGCGATCGCCGGTTCGATCAGCGTGCGGTCGGCCGCCCTGTCCGAGCCGCTGCGCAGTCAGTGACCGCGCCGCACTGGCGCACCGCCCTGACGTCGGCTGAGCAGAAGCAGGTGCGCGCCGTGATCGAGGCCGCCACCCGAACCGACGGGGTTGCCCCCGTGGGCGAGCAGGTGCTGCGCGAGTTGGCCCTGTCCCGCAGTCGGCACCTGGTCGCCACCGACGGCGACGAGGTGGTGGGCTACCTCAATCTGACGCCGGGGCGCGACGGCGAGGACTCGATGGGTGAACTCGTCGTGGCGCCGCAGGCCCGTCGTCGCGGCATAGGCACGGCGCTGCTGCGCGCGGCCACCGCCGCCGGTGCCGGTCCGGTCCGGTTCTGGGCGCACGGCACCCTGCCGGCGGCCATAGCGGTGGCCGAAGCGCTCGGGCTGACCGCGGTTCGGGAACTGATGCAGATGCGCCTGACGCTTCATGACGTCCCGGAGGCCAGCCTGGAGGAGAGGGCTTCCGACGGCATTCGGATTCGCACCTACGCGGGCCCAGCGGACGACGCCGAGCTGCTGCGGGTCAACAACGTCGCCTTCTCGTGGCATCCAGAACAGGGCGGCTGGGACCAAACCGATCTGGACGAACGACGCCGTGAGCCGTGGTTCGACCCCGAGGGCCTGTTTTTGGCCATTGACGAAGGCACCGGGCGGCTGCTCGGTTTCCATTGGACGAAGGTGCACACCGACCACCCCGGGCTCGGCGAGGTCTACGTCGTCGGCGTCGACCCCGCCGCACAGGGCCGCGGCCTGGGCCGCCTGCTGACGGTCGTGGGCATCGAGTACCTGGCCCGGCGGCTTTGCTCGCACGAAACCCCGGATGACATTCCCGGGTCGCTGCGCTCCTGCCCTCCGGATGACATTCCCGGGTCGCTGCGTTCCTGCCCTCCGGATGACATTCCCGGGTCGCTGCGCTCCTGCCCTCCGGAGGTCATGCTCTACGTCGAAGCGGACAACACCGCCGCGGTGAAAACCTATGAGCGCCTTGGCTTTGCTGTGTCAAACGTCGACACCGCGTATAAAGCGGTTCCACCAGCAAATATTGACCATGACGGTAGTCACAGCTAGTTAGCGGCTGGCCGCAACGCCACGTTCACCTACGTGTTCACCTTCCGTTCACACTCCGGGTGGGTTCCGTCCACCACCAGCGCCTAACTTGCCGGGTGGTGCATGTGCTCCTACCGGGGCGAACACGGCAACACTGGAGAAAGTGGGATAGGTGAATCTGAACAGGTTTGGCAAGGCGTTCCTCGTGACTGCGTCAGCAACGGCCATCACCGGCCTGACGCTCACCGCCTGCGGGAGCGACAACAATTCCTCGTCGTCCGGCACGTCGGGAACCAAGGCGTCCGGTTCGTCCAGCGCTTCGGCCGATTGTGGTGGCAAGAACGCTCTGACCGGCGAGGGCTCGACCGCTCAGCAGAACGCCGTCGCGGTGTTCAACCAAGTGTGGGGCCAGAAGTGTGCGGGCAAGAACCTCTCGTACAACCCGACCGGCTCGGGCGCGGGCGTCACCCAGTTCATCGCCGGCCAGGTCGACTTCGCCGGCTCCGACTCGCCGCTGTCCAAGGATCAGGTCGACCCCGCCGCCAAGCGTTGCCAGGGCAACCCGGCCTGGAACCTGCCGCTGGTCTTCGGCCCCGTCGCGCTGGGCTACAACCTGTCCGGTGTCGACAAGCTCGTCATCACCCCGGATGTACTGGCGAAGATCTTCACCGGTGCCATCACCAACTGGAATGACCCGGCCATCGCCGCGCTGAACAACGGTGCCTCGCTGCCGGACCAGAAGATCACCCCGATCTACCGCTCGGATTCCTCGGGCACCACCGACAACTTCCAGAAGTACCTGGCCGCCGCTGCTCCGCAGGCATGGACCAAGGGTGCGGGCAAGGAGTTCCAGGGTGGCGCCGGTGAGGGTGCGCAGAAGTCGGCCGGCGTCGTGCAGGCCGTGCAGGCCACGCCGGGGGCGATCGGCTACGTCGAGAAGGGCTTCGCCGACCAAGCGAAGTTGACCGCCGCGCAGATCGACAACGGTGGTGGCGCGGTCGCGCTGAGCGATGATTCCGCCAAGGCCGCCATCGACTCCGCGAAGTTCGCGGCAGACGGCAACGACCTGAAGCTCGACCTGAACTCGCTGTACGCCACCAAGGCCGCGGGTGCCTACCCGCTGATGCTGGCGACCTACGAGATCGTTTGCTCCAAGGGCTACGACGCCGATACCTCGGCTGCGGTCAAGTCGTTCCTGACGGTGGCGGCCAACAACGGTCAGTCGGGCTTGGCGGCTGCCGGCTACGTCCCGCTGCCGGACGCCTTCAAGCAGCGGCTGCTCACCGCCGTCAACGCAATTTCCTGACAGCGCTGGCGAGGCAGGTCGATTGCGGTGACGATGGAGAGATCAGTGAGCGATGGGGTGGATGTGACCCAAGACGTACCCGGGCCTAATCCAGCGGAGGCTGGATCGGGCGAGGTCGTGGCCGCACCCTTCCCCACGAAGCCTTCGATCCCGACGAACCCGTCCGGAAATGCCAGGGTCCGCCTCGGCGACCGGGTGTTCCGGGCGCTGTCCGAGGGCTCCGGCATTCTCGTCATCGCGCTGATCGCCGCGATCGGCCTGTTCCTCGTCTGGCGTGCGGTACCCGCGCTCGGACGCAACGACGCGAACTTCTTCACCTACGGCGGCAACTGGATAACCACCGACACCGCCCATATGAAGTTTGGCATCCTGGATCTGCTGCAGGTGACGGTGTTCGTGTCCCTGTTCGCTTTGGTCCTGGCGATGCCGGTCGCGCTCGGTATCGCCATCTTCTTGACGCAGTACGCCCCGCGTCGGGTGTCCGGCCCCTTGGGCTACATGGTGGATCTGCTGGCCGCCGTCCCGTCGATCATCTACGGCGTCTGGGGCCTGTATGTGCTGGCCCCGGTGATCAAGCCATTTGCGCTGTGGCTCAACAAGAACCTCAGCTGGCTGTTCCTCTTCGACACCGGCAACGCCTCGGTGGCCGGTGGCGGCACGATCTTCACCGCCGGGATCGTGCTGGCGGTGATGATTTTGCCGATCATCACCGCGGTCACCCGCGAGGTGTTCGTCCAGACGCCGCGAGGCCAGATCGAGGCCGCGCTCGCGCTGGGCGCGACCCGCTGGGAGGTTGTGCGAACCACGGTGCTTCCGTTCGGGCTGTCCGGTTACATCAGCGGTGCGATGCTCGGGCTGGGCCGTGCACTCGGTGAGACGATCGCGCTGCTGATCATCCTGCGCGGCACCCAGAGGGCGTTCGGTTGGTCATTGTTCGACGCCGGCTACACCTTCGCCAGCAAGATTGCCTCGGCGGCTTCGGAATTCAACGACCAGTACAAGGCGGGCGCGTATATCGCGGCCGGCTTGGTGCTGTTCGTGCTGACGTTCGTGGTCAACTCGGCGGCTCGTGCCGCAGTGGCCGGAAGGGGAGCCCGATGACCTCGACGCTGGACAAGCCGGTCAAGGCGCCTACCTTCCAGTCGGTCAGCCTGCGGCGCAAGCTGACCAATCAGTCCGCCACGGTGCTGGTGACGCTGTCGGTGTTCGTCGCGCTGGTGCCGTTGATCTGGGTGCTGTACTCGGTGGTCACCAAGGGCTTCAACATCATTGTGGACAGCGCGTGGTGGACGCATTCGCAGTCCGGCATGACGGCGTTCATGGCCGGGGGTGGGGTCTATCACGCCCTGATCGGCACCCTGCTGCAGGGGCTTTTCTGCGCGGTGATCTCGATCCCCGTCGGCGTCTTCGTCGGCATCTACCTGGTCGAGTACGGCGGCGGCACCCGGCTGGGCAAGATCACCACATTCATGGTGGACATCCTCACCGGCGTGCCCTCGATCGTCGCGGCGCTGTTCATCTACGCGCTCTGGGTGGCCACGCTGGGCTTCCAGCGCTCCGGTTTCGCTGTCTCGTTGGCGCTCGTGTTGTTGATGATCCCGGTGATCGTGCGCTCAACCGAGGAGATGCTGCGGATCGTTCCGATGGATCTGCGTGAGGCCAGCTACGCACTCGGCGTACCGAAGTGGAAAACCATTGCCCGCATTGTCATTCCCACCGCGTTGTCGGGCATCGTCACCGGCATCATGCTCGCGCTGGCCCGCGTCATGGGGGAAACGGCACCCCTGCTGATCTTGGTCGGTTACTCGCAGGCGATGAACTTCGACATGTTCAACGGGTTCATGGGCTCGTTGCCCGGCATGATGTACGACCAGACATCGGCAGGCGCCGGCGCGAATCCCGTTCCGACCGACCGGCTCTGGGGGGCGGCGCTGACATTGATCGTCCTGATCGCGATCCTCAACGTCGGTGCGCGCTTCATCGCCAAATTCTTTGCCCCCAAAAAGGTCTGAGCAGGTTTAGGAGAACACCGACCATGGCCAAGCGACTTGATCTCAAAGACGTCAACATCTACTACGGCGCGTTCCACGCTGTCGCCGACGTATCGCTGGCGGTGCCGCCGCGCAACGTCACTGCCTTCATCGGGCCCTCTGGTTGCGGCAAGTCCACGGTGCTGCGCACGCTCAACCGCATGCACGAGGTCATCCCGGGCGCCCGGGTCGAAGGTTCGGTGCTGCTCGACGGCGAGGACATCTACGGCTCCGGCGTCGACCCGGTGGGTGTGCGGAAGACCATCGGCATGGTCTTTCAGCGGCCAAACCCGTTTCCCACCATGTCGATTCGCGACAACGTGGTGGCCGGCCTGAAGCTGCAGGGCGTCCGCAACAAGAAGGTGCTCGACGAGACCTGCGAGCGTTCCCTCAAGGGCGCCAACCTTTGGAATGAGGTCAAGGACCGCTTGGAGAAACCCGGTGGTGGCCTGTCCGGCGGTCAGCAGCAGCGGCTGTGCATCGCCCGCGCGATCGCCGTGCAGCCCGACGTCCTGTTGATGGACGAGCCGTGCTCGGCGCTGGATCCGATCTCAACGCTGGCCATCGAGGATCTGATCGGTGAACTCAAGCAGGAGTTCACGATCGTCATCGTCACGCACAACATGCAGCAGGCCGCGCGAGTCAGCGATCAGACCGCATTCTTCAATCTCGAGGCCACCGGCAGGCCGGGGCGCCTGGTCGAGATCGACGACACCGAGAAGATTTTCTCCAATCCGAGGCAGAAGGCCACCGAGGACTACATCTCCGGCCGGTTCGGTTAAGCCTGCAGATACGAAAGGGCCGGTATCGCAAGCGATACCGGCCCTTTCGTCTGTCGTCAGGTGGCCGCGATTTCCTCTTCTTCGGGCAGTCGGCCAGTGATCTGGAAGATCACCCGCCGGGAGATCTCCACGGCGTGGTCGGCGAAGCGTTCGTAGAAGCGGCCCAGCAGCGTCACGTCGACCGCGGCGGCCACACCGTGCTTCCACTCCCGATCCATCAGCACGGTGAACAGATGCCGGTGCAGGTCGTCCATCGCGTCGTCTTCCTCGCGGATGCGGCGCGCCTTCTCCGGATCCCGGGACAACAGCACCTCGCGGGCGCTGTTGCCCAAATCGACTGCAACACGGCCCATTTCGGCGAAGTAGCCGTTGACTTCCTCGGGAAGGGTGTGCTGGGGATGGCGGCGGCGGGCGATCTTGGCGACGTGCAGTGCCAGCGCTCCCATCCGGTCGACGTCCGCGACGATCTGGATAGAGCTGACGATCGCCCGCAGATCGCCTGCGACCGGCGCCTGCAGGGCCAGCAGCACGAAGGCTGCTTCCTCTGCGCGCGCACTGGCGGCGGAAATCTGCTCGTGGTCGGTGATCACTTGTTCAGCCAGTACCAGGTCTGCCTGAAGCAGGGACTGCGTCGCTCGTTCCATCGCGAGTCCGGCCATCCGACACATCTCGGCCAGCTGGTTGGTCAGAGCATCGAGCTGCTCGTGGTATGCGGTCCGCATGGCGTCCACCCTACTTTCTGCCAGTGCGCCCAGTATGCCGAGGCGGCATGAACGAACGGTGAATGAAAGCAGACCGGGTCATGTGCGACCCGGCTTATTCGCAGGTGACGTCCGCGGCGTTGGTGACAGTGAGGTCTTCGGGCAGCTCGGTGGGCGTGCTCTTCGAGTTGTGGCTGACGTGCACGCTGACCGGTGATCCACTCGGTGGCGGGGCCGCCACGCTGCTGAAATCGGGGCCGAGCACCACCTGGACGGTCTCGCCCAGGCCGGCCGCCCGCTCCATCTGGGCATCGGGGAACGCCGCGGCGACGGTGGCGGCGGCCTGTTCGTTGCCCGCCGAGAACCTCACCGTCGTCGGGGTGGCGGTGCCCGTGTAATCGTCCGGGGCCAGCACGTGGAAGCCATGCTGCTTCAGGGCGGTGGCGGCGGTGGAGCCCAGTCCGTCCTGGCTGGTGGAATTCGATACCTGCACGGTGATGTCGGTCGGGTCGGTGGTGACGGCGTTGACCAATTCGGTCTGCGTTGTTTCGGCCTGCTGCTGGAGCGGGCTGGGTTTGGCGGCCTGCAGTACGTTCTGCGAGGCGGTCATCGGGCTCGTCGTCGCGTTCGTGTCGTTCTCGCCGGGCAGCGGGTCATCGTTGATGATCGCGTCGAACAGCGCGCGGATGTCCTGGGTGCGGGGCTGCTCGTTGCCGTCGCTGTCGGTGATGCCGGTGGTCGGCACGGTGACGAAGGTGATCCGGCCCGCGTTGACGCCCTGCAGTGACTGGCCGAGCTCGACCAGATCCTTCGTCCTGACGTTGTCCACGTAGGTGTCGTCGATGAACTCGTTGACGACGTTGTTCAGCTTGTTGAGGCTGAACAGGGTGTCCTTGGAGATGATCGAGCGCAGCAGTGAGGACAGGAACAGTTGTTGGCGCTTGATCCGGCCGTAGTCACCGTTGACCTCGGTGGTGACCTGGCGGGCGCGCACGTAGTTCAACGCGGTGTGCCCGTCGAGCGTTTGGCGCCCGGCGTTCTCCAGCACCGTGCCCAACTCGTAGTCCTTCAGCGGCGTGGTGCTGCACACTTCGACGCCGCCGACGGCGTCGACCATCTTCGAGAACCCGGCGAAGTCGACAGCCATGAAGCGGTTGATCGACAAGCCTGACATCTTTTGGATGACCTTGACCAGGCATTTCGGTCCGCCGTAGGCGTATGCGGAGTTCAGCTTCGTCTCGGTGTAGCGGTAGTCGTCGCTCATCGCGCCGGTGGTCTTGTCGGCGACGGGACCGTATTTGCCGGTGTCGGGGTCCCACGCCTGGCAGTAGGCCGGTGTGATGGCCAGGTCGCGGGGGAAGGACACCACCACGACGCGCTTGCGGTCGGCGGGGACGTTGACCAGCATCACGGTGTCCGAGCGGGCGCCGCCGGCGTCCTCGGTGGTACCGGCACCCATTTGTCCGTTTGCGCCCGTCCTGCTGTCGACGCCGACGATCAGGAAGTTCTCGTCGCCGAACTGGGCACCAGGGTCGATGATGTCGTGCGAGTTGGTATCCAGCGCCGCGACATTGCGCAGCAGGTCGTTCTTGGTGGACTGCCACTGCCAGGCGCCGCCGGTCAGCACCAGTGCCGACACCGCGAAGATCGCCGCCGCGGATCGCCCTGCCAGTAGCGCGGGCCTCCGACGCGATGTCGACTTCTTCTTCTTGGTGCGCGACGGCGAGGCGGCCGGCTCGGGGTCGACGGCCAACGGACCGCGAGCGCGGTTGATCGCCTCGAGGTCGGGTACCTCGTCGGCGTACGCGGCGGTGATGACGGGGATCGGCACCGTGAGGTCGGTGAGGAAGAGATCGGTGGGGGCTTGATCGTCGGCCTCGGCGCGATGCCGGGTGGGTTCGAACGTCGGCCGGGAGCCGGAAACCTTGGCGATCAGGTCCGCGACGGTGACGCCCTTGGTGTGATTACCGCTCGGCGGGGCCGCTGCCGGAGCACGTTCCCACGGTGCGCTGCCTGCCACCGCGCGGGGTGTCCGGGTCGCCCGCTCACCCTCGTCGGGGGTGCGGTGCTGGCCAGGAGTGGCGTTGCCGCCATCACTCATGTTCCAGTCGCCTCCGACTTGTGGTCGTGCGCGTCTCTGCGCTTGCAATTCTTGATGCGGTTGTCTTGGCACCTCGGCCGGCGACGATGCGCGGCCCTCTCAACTGTCCTATGTCTTCTAGCAGCAGTTGGTGGGTGTCCGCCACTCCAGCGGCCCACAACAAGATCACCATCGTACTGAGACAAGCCGTCCGATCGCTAGCTCGCGCTGATGTCGGGACTGTCTCGGTTCAGCCTCCGGAGTGCATGACGTCGGCCCCCGCCGGCACCGTGCAGTCGTCGGGGTCGTCGAGCCAGCCCTCCGGCAGGGTGACCGACGATGCCGAGCCCTGACGTCCCCGCGGTCCGGTCGCGGCGTCCGGGAACGGGACGTCCCGGTCGAGCCGGTCCAGCAGGCTGTCCAACTCTGCCACCGTCTTGACCAGCGCCAATGCCCGTCTGATGTCGGCGCCCGCGGGGAAGCCGTGCAGGTACCAGGCGACATGCTTACGGATGTCGCGCATAGCCTTGTCCTCGCCGAAGTGATCGGCCAGCAGCTCGCCGTGGCGGCGGACGATGTCGGCGACTTCGCCGAGGGTCGGGGGGGTCGGGGTGGGTGAACCGGTGAATGCCGCCGACAGCTCGGCGAACAGCCAGGGCCTGCCCAGGCACCCGCGGCCGATGACGACTCCGTCACACCCGGTCGCGGCCATCATCGCCAAGGCGTCATTGGCCTCGAAGATGTCGCCGTTGCCGAGCACCGGGATCGTCGTAACCGCCTCTTTGAGCCGCCCGATCTCGTCCCAGTCCGCGGTCCCGGAGTAGCGCTGGGCGGCGGTCCTGGCGTGCAGCGCCACCGCGGCGGCGCCTTCCTGCTCGGCGATCCGGCCGGCGTCGAGGTGGGTGCGGTGGTCGTCGTCGATCCCGATCCGGAATTTGACGGTCACCGGTACCGAGGTGCCCTCGGTGGCGCGGACGGCGGCCGCGACGATCTGTCCGAAGAGGCGGCGCTTGTACGGCAGGGCCGCCCCGCCGCCGCGGCGGGTGACCTTGGGCACGGGGCAACCAAAGTTCATGTCGATGTGGTCCGCGAGGTTCTCGGCGACGATCATCCGGGCGGCCTCATAGGTGGTCGCCGGATCGACGGTGTAGAGCTGTAACGAGCGTGGCGACTCCTGCGGAGCGAACGTCGTCATGTGCATCGTGACGGGATGACGCTCGACGAGCGCACGGGCCGTGACCATCTCGCAGACGTACAGCCCTGATACGGTGCCGGCTCGTTCTTCCTCGAGTTCGCGGCACAGGGTGCGGAAGGCGACGTTGGTGACGCCGGCCATGGGCGCCAAGACGACCGGGCTGCGGAGGGCGAAGGGCCCGATCCGCAGCCCAGTGAAGGCCGCCTCGCGGTCGCGTACGTCGACCGCCGTGGTCGTCGTGTCGACTATGTTGCCGCCCCCGCCAATGCCTTGGCACTGCGCTTTTCGGCCAGGCGCGCATCTCGCTCCAGTTTGCGCGCCTTGGACTCTTCGAACTTGTCGCAGGCCTCTTCGATTTCCGTGATCAGGTTCGCCAAATCGTCGCGCATCGCCGCAGCTTCTCCGGTGAAGTCGTCGCGCTCGAAGATGCGCCACTTCTTGAGCACCGGCATCACGACGTCGTCGAGGTGAATACGCAGGTCATACACGCCGCCCATGGCGATGATGACGGCCTTGCGGCGGAAGTCCGGCACGGTGTAGCCGGGCATCTTGAAGTTGCGCAGCACCCGGTGCAGCGACTTCATCGCCTGGTTGGGAGCCACGTCGAAGCCGGCCTCGCTGACGTCGCGGTAGAAGATCATGTGCAGGTTCTCGTCGTTCGAGATCCGGGCCAGCAGCTGCTCGGCGACGGGGTCGTTACAGGCCTTGCCGGTGTTGCGATGCGACACCCGGGTCGCCAGCTCCTGGAAGCTGACGTACATGACCGCGTCGAACAGGCTCTCGGCGAAGAGATCGCCCTGCTGGTTCTGGCCCGGCGAGAAGCCCCGGGTCATCTGCTCCATCCGTAGTTCTTCGAGCTCGACGGGGTCGCAGTTGCGGGTGACCACGAGGTAGTCGCGGATGGAGATGCCGTGCCGGTTCTCTTCAGCTGTCCACCGGTTGACCCAGTAGCCCCACGGGCCGTCCATTGAGAAGTTCATCGCGATCTCACGGTGATACGCGGGGAGGTTGTCCTCGGTAAGAAGGTTCTGCACCATCGCCGTGCGGGCGACCTCGGAGAGCTTGGACTGCTCGGGATCCCAGTCCTGGCCGCCGAGCGCGTAGAAATTCTTGCCGTCCGACCACGGGATGTAGTCGTGCGGGTTCCAGTCCTTCATCATCGTCAGGTGGCGGTTGATGAGCTTCTCCGCCACCGGTTCCAGCTCGTGCAGGAGATCGAGGTCGGTCAGGTCTTTCGACATGAGCCCTCCAGTTATCTGTTCCTAGTGGTTGCACTCAATATATCTGTGTACTCCGGTGACATTCAAGTTCGACCTTGGTGGGCATGTCGTTACGTGCAGTCAAGGCCGTTCCGGTGCGCTGCGCACTTCTGCGACGCGGCGTACTATTTGCGCACCAGGGGGTACCAGCATCCGGTACGTAAACCCACAGGAAATGCACATGTGCGGAGGTCGCGATGAAGAAGTACCTGGTCCTCGGCATCGGCGGTGTCGCTGCAGCGGCGGCATCGGTCGCGATGTTCGGCGCCGGCACCGCGTCCGCGATCAACGAGTACGCCGGCATGACGTACGCCGACGCATCGCAGAAGATCAGCCAGGCCGGCCAGTCGGCGACTGTCGCCACCCGAGTCGGCAGCTTCCTGCCGTCCGACCAGTGCGTCGTCACCGGATCGCGCAGTGCCGATTTTCTCGACTCGAGCGGCACAAATCCCGGCAACCGCGTCCTGCTGTATTTGAACTGCAACAACACCTTCGCGACGGCTGGCGTGCCGGGTAACTCGATAGGCTCCCCGGAAGGCCGCGCTGCACGCGCCGATTACGAGCAGAAGCTGGCCCAGGCGCAGGCCGAGGCGCAGCAGAGCGAGTCCAGCGAGCTCGAGCAGACCGGCAACGTTCCGGGCGAGGCTGGTCAGGTCGCCGGCGGATAACCCGCAGCCCGGGCCAGCAGTACATCGACGCAATAGTCGATGAACTGATCCCGCGACGGCGTCAGCCGGCCGTCCAGGTATGCGGTGAACAGTGCCGTCAGGGCCCCGATCAGCCCGGTGGCCATCATCTTCTGCAGCATCGGATCACTGATCGCGGTCAGCTTGCTCTGCAGCAGCTCGATGAAGCTGGGCATCCACTCGGCGCCGGAGTGGATCAGCACGGCTTCGACCTGCGGCGCGAGTAGTAGCACCCGGCCGCGCACCGGATCGTCGACCATCAGGGCCACGAACTGTTCGACCGCCTCGCGAGGGGTCCCGGCGGACATCAGTGCGATCATGGCCCGGTTGCAGACATCGTCATAGACCGCCCGGACGAACTCGTCCCGATCGGAGAAGCTCTCGTAGAAGTACCGCTCGGTGAGCATGGCATGACGACAGACCGCTCGTACCGTCAGCGCCGGGCCATTCGGGCTGCCGAGCAGCGTGACACCGGCGGAGATCAATTCGTCGCGGCGCAGCGCCTGGCGGTCCGGCAGCGGAACGCCGGACCAGCGGCCCCGTCGTTGACCCGACGTCACATCCCTCCTAAGCTCTTGGTGACAACGCATGTAGTCAAAATGCCACGGCGTTCTCGGGAAGGTCACCAGTTGAGTCAAGATACGTCCCCAACGTGCCCCGTCACCAGCGGGGGCACGCAGCCTGCAGCCGGCTGCCCGGTGACCGACGGGGGGTATGCCGGACTGCCCGCTGCACTCGGTCCTGATTCGCTGACGTGGAAGTATTTCGGCGACTGGCGCGGACTGCTCCAGGGGCCGTGGGCCGGCTCGATGCAGAATATGCATCCCCAACTCGGTGCCGCTGTCGAGGAGCACTCGATCTTCTTCATGGAGCGCCTGCCACGCTTGCTGCGATCTCTCTACCCCATCGGCGGGGTGGTGTTCGACGGCGATCGGGCGCCCATGACCGGAGCCGAAGTGCGCGACTACCACATCCCGATCAAAGGTGTTGACGCCCAAGGTCGTCGCTACAGCGCGCTGAATCCCGATGTCTTCTATTGGGCCCACGCGACGTTCTTCATGGGCACCATCCTGACCGCCGAGCACTTCGGGGACGGCCTCACCGAGGACCAGAAGCGCCAGCTGTTCGACGAGCACGTGACGTGGTACCGGATGTACGGCATGAGCATGCGGCCGGTGCCGGCCAGCTGGGAGGATTTCCAGATCTACTGGGACCACATGTGCCGCAACGTGTTGGAGAACAACTGGGCCACCCGCGAGGTGCTCGACCTGTCGACGATGCCGAAACATCCTTCGCTGCAATGGATTCCAGACTTCATCTGGTCGGCCTATCTCAAAGTGCTCGGGCCCTTCGCGGTGTGGGTCACGGTTGGTCTCTACGATCAGCCGGTCCGCGACCTGATGGGCTACCGGTGGTCGAAACGCGACGAGCGGCTGCACTGGCTGTTCGGCCGGACGGTCAACCTGGCGTTCTCGGTGTTGCCCAAGCGTCGCCGGATGCACCCGCGCGCTCGTGCGGGTTGGGACCGTGCCAACGGGCGAATTCCACTCGACACCCCGCTGGTCCACACCCCACCGAGGAATCTGCCACCAGAGGGGGAGCGCGACAAGGGAATTCATTACCTGGGTGACGCATACCCGGCGGAAAGCGCGGCAACAACGTAGTTCGACGACGGAATCAGAAGTCAAAGCCCCAACCACGACCCAGCTCAGCAACGTCGGGCTGCGCAACCCGCAATGCTTGCCAGTGCAATCTTTGCGAGGGGCAATTAGGGCCCTATCGCCCTGAGCGCAACTGATTGTCGGGTCGTCGGCAGCCGAGTGGATCCCTGGCCTCGCCCCACGCCTGTCACATGAGGTGGCCGAATGGTCGATCGAGTGTGAAGGGGCTGGACCCGAACTGACGAAAGCGTCAGTTGCTTTCTGATGCAGTCAATCCCCAGCACATGACGGCATATGACGCCGCGAAAGCAATGTCGTCGATGTTCTCGTCAGTGCCACCCAGACGCCGAACTTGGTCGGCGATAGCGTGGCGAATAACATCGGTCGAGGTGAGCAAGGGGTGACTCATGTTAACTCCTGAGGCGCGCGTGAAACAGGACTGCCCCGCTCCCCGATGCGTTAACTGGCGTTTACCCAGTCCGGGTATTTTTCACACACCAGCTAACCGCGTTGTTATCGAAGCTTTACTCGGCACGGCGCAACACAGCCGGCACTGTCAGCGCCAGGATCTTGAGATCGAGGGCGATCGAGAAGTTCTCGATGTAGTAGTTGTCCCACTCGGCACGATCGGCGATCGACGTCTGCCCACGTAGCCCGTGCACTTGGGCCCAGCCGGTGACGCCCGCTCGTACGCGGTGGCGCTCGCCGTAGCGTTGAATCTGCGCCTCGAACAACTCGACGAACTCCGGTCGTTCGGGTCGCGGACCCACCAGGCTCATCTCGCCCTTGAGCACGTTGAGGAACTGCGGCAATTCGTCTAGCGATGTGGCGCGCAGTATTTTGCCGATCTTGGTCCGGCGGTCGACGCCTTCGACGCCACCGGGAGCGGCACCGATCTTGAGCCTGAAAGCGGCATCGGCGGCGGCGGGCGCTCGCATGGTCCGAAACTTCAAGCAGTCGAATACACGGCCGTCGCGTCCCACCCGCGGCTGCCGGAAGAAGATGGGCCCGGGCGAGCTCAGCTTCACGAGGAGCACCAGGCTGACGAACACCGGCGAAATGAGCAGCAATAGAAGGAAAGACGTCACCCGGTCGAAAATGTGCTTGACCGTGAACTGCCAGCCGCGAGGGTTGGTGTGGGGCAGCGCCAGCAGCGGCGTACCGCCGACATGCTCGATCCTGGCGCGCTCGCCGATCGTGTCGAACATCCGCGGCACCACCCAGACCCGCAGTCCGTTCTGGTGGGCGGCCCGGACCACGTGGGTGAGTACTTGGTCCTGCGTGCGGGAGAACGCGATGATGACGTTCTGAGCGCCCGTGTCGCGGATTGCCTTGTCGATGTCTTCCGGCGGTCCGAGATACGGAATGTCCGGGCGTGGATCACCGGGCTGGCCGAACCACGGCTCGGCGTCGATGATTCCGACCGGCCCGAGTCCGTACTCCGGGAACTCCTCGAGGCGGTTGATGATGTGACCGGCGACGCGACCGTTGCCGACGATGAGGGTCGGCGCGACCAAATGGTGGTGGCGCCGCAGGCTGCGCTGGATGATCACCCGGACCAACCGGCCGAACGGCATGAGCACCGCGGCGCAGAACCAGATCTTCACGACGGTCGCGCCGGGTCGCCCGGTTTCATTGCCGATCAGCATGGCGCCGAGCAGGAACATCGTCGAGATGGCGACGGTGGCTTCGATGGGCCCGAGCTCATCGAGGAATTCCCGGTTCAGACGCCGCCGGTACACCCCCCGCGCGCCGAGCATTGCGATCACGACCGGCACGAACACGATTACCCACCATTGACCCGGGGGGTACTCGTGCTTGGAGACAGCCCACCAGGTGCCGAGCGCGGTCGCCAACGACACCGACAAGACATCGATGGCAACAGTGATGATCGTGCTCAGCGGGTCGGTGCGGACTCGCTCGGCAAAGGTCTTTTTGCGCGGGGCCAGCCGGCCGTTATGAGCCGGCGTGGCCGGCGGACGCTCGATGTGAAGGGTTCGTATCGCCATGACCGCTCACTTCACCCACCGAACCATTTGCGGGACGCTACCCGACTTCACTACCCATCGAGTCATATATCCCCCCGTGTGGCGAACTTCAACAAAGGTCACTTGTCGTGTGGTTCGGCGAGTAGTCGTTGGCGCGCGACCGCGGCGAGATCGTTGAGGATCTGCACCTGGCCACTGGACCAGTGCCGCGGGCGAGTGTCCCACGTGCACAACGTCCCAGCGACGTGACCGTTGCTGTCGATCAACGGAATTCCCGCGTAGGCCAACACCCCATCGCGTACCGCCGGATGATCCACCAGCAGTGCATGTGTCCGGGTGTCGTCGACCACCAGCGGCTCCCGGCTGGCGACGGTGAACTTGCAGATCGACATCTCGATTGGGCGAACCCGCGGCATTTCTTCGTCACTGGCATTGCATCCCGCCAGCACCTGCCGGTCGGGGTAGACGATCGACACCGCTGCGAACTGAGTGCCCAGCGCCTCGGCGGTCAGCGCGGCCACCCGATCCAGTGCCGCGCTCCGGTTGTCGTCGTGATTGCCGAGGCCCGCCAACGTCTCCAGTCGCTCCGGGTCCGATATGGCGTCTTCGACGATTGCGTCGACTGCGCTCTGCTCGCCGGAAATCAGGTCGACGACCGCCCGCACGGTCTGGTCGTTTTCTGGCCCGGCCAGGCGCGCGATCACATGCCTGCCGGTCTGACGGTCGACGCCGTGGCGCGGGCCTTGTCCAGCGCTATCCGCGGGCTGCGGCGTCGCGTCACTCATGTCGTTCACGATATGTCACCCCCGATTGCCAGGGGCGATCTCGGAAAAGGTGCTCTCTCACGGTCTCGACCCCCGTCGTGCCCCCACCAGGGCTCGAACCTGGGACCTGCGGATTAAAAGTCCGTAGCTCTACCGACTGAGCTATAGGGGCGCGTCGCACACAATACTGCCTTGGTCCCGGTTGCCCGGTTTTGGGATTGAGCCTGTGGTGCCCTAAGCTAACGACGCTCTAACGTGCACTCGTTGTGAGTACCCCGGAGTGATTCGGTTCTGGCCCCCATCGTCTAGTGGCCTAGGACGCCGCCCTTTCACGGCGGTAGCACGGGTTCGAATCCCGTTGGGGGTACGCGTGACGACGGTAACGTCGGAAGCGAGCAGTACAAGTGAGGCCCTGTGGCGCAGTTGGTTAGCGCGCCGCCCTGTCACGGCGGAGGTCGCGGGTTCGAGTCCCGTCAGGGTCGCCATGTATGTGGTGAGGCACTTGGGATGGTCACAGTGCCTTCCGGCCAGGTAGCTCAGTTGGTACGAGCGTCCGCCTGAAAAGCGGAAGGTCGCCGGTTCGATCCCGGCCCTGGCCACCAAAGTCTGATGCCCGACGCTCAGGGAGCTCGGCTCCTACTGGATTCCGGGCACTCGTAGCACGCACCGCGTGCCGTCGTAAATGGTTGCCATGCATTTGGTGCAGTGCACACACAGCCCTTCGCGGGTGGACCCGTCGCGAAACTTGGTTATCAGCAAGGGGTCACGCAATAACGCACGAGCCATCGCGACGAACTCGAAACCCTCGGCAAGCGCCGCGTCGACGGTGTCCATCGTATTCACGCCGCCGAGCAGGATCAGCGGCATGGTGAGCGCATCCCGGAATTGACGCGCCAGCGGCAGGAAGAACGCCTCTTCGAAGGGATACGTGCGGAACATTCGGTTGCCGATCAAGCGCAGTCCGAGACCGACGAGCGCGGGCTGTGAAGCGATGAACTCCGCCATCGGCACATCGCCGCGGAAGTAGTACATCGGGTTGAGCAGTGAACTGCCCCCGGTCAATTCGAGTGCATCGAGGTGGCCGTCCGACTCGAGCAACTGCGCCGTCGGCATGCTTTCGGTGAGCCAGAAGCCACCCCGGACGCCGTCGTCCATGTTGAACTTGGCGGTCACTGCGATGCGGTCGCCGACTTCGGCGCGTACCCGCTCGGCCACTCGGCGGGCCAGTTCGGCACGCCGCACGGTGTCACCACCGAAGCGATCGGTCCGCTTGTTGAGGTTCGGGCTGAAGAATGAACTCAAAAGATATCCGTGCCCCAAATGCAATTCGACGGCGTCGAATCCGGCCTCGACGGCGTTGCGGGCAGCCGCGCCGAAATCATCGATTACCCTGTCGAGTTGCTCGACGGTCGCACCGCGCACCAGAGCCATGGCCGGCGCGCTGAGCCGTGTCGATGGCGCCAAGGTCTTCGCCCGGTTGGACCGGGTGTTGGCCACCAGGCCGGCATGTCCGATCTGGGCGCACACCAGCGCACCGTCGCCGTGCACCGCATCAGTCAACCGACGCAGCGCCGCCGCGCGCCGTTGGTCGAGCACCATGGTGTCGCGATGCACCCGTCCGCCGGGCGACACCGCGCAGTAGGCGACGGTGGTCATCGCTGCTCCGCCGCGAGCCACCTCGACGTGGAAATCGATGAGTTCCTGAGTGACTTCATCGCGGGGCATCCGGCCCTCAAAAGTCGCAGCTTTGATGAACCGATTCTTGAGCGTGAGCGGGCCCAGCGTCATCGATGTGAACGCTGTCGAAGGCCGAGGCAACTCGTCCGGTAGATGCGGTACCATTGGTACCGAAATATAGCACGCCGGCACCCGCCGCGGATCTGAGGAGAACGTCATGCTCGTCGCGGTCACCGGCGGAACCGGCTACGTCGGCGCGCATTGCGTCCGCGGCCTTCTCGGTGCCGGGCACCAGGTCCGGCTGCTGGTCGGGCCCGACGCTGCCGGCCTGCCGATCATCGACCGCCTGGCGAGCGGCGGTGACGTCGAGGTGCGTTCCGGTGACATTCGCAGCGACGCAACGATTGCGGGGTTGCTCGACGGCTGTGACGCGGTGTTGCACGCCGCGGGAGTGGTAGGCACCGACAGCCGACGCGATGCGTTGATGTGGCAGGTCAACGCCTACGCCACCGAGTCGGTGCTCACCCGCGCGGTGCATGCGGGTCTCGACCCGGTGGTGTCGGTGAGCAGTTACAGCGCGTTGTTCCCGCCACCTGACGGCATCATCGGACCGGATTCGCCGACGGCGGTGGGGCGCAGCGCCTACGCCCAGACCAAGGGGTACGCCGACCGGGTGGCGCGCCGGCTGCAGCAGCAGGGCGCCCCGGTGGTTGTCACCTATCCCTCGAGTGTCGTCGGGGCGGCATTTCACACCGCACCCGGTGTCACCGAGCGTGGTTGGGCTCCGATCGTCCGCTTCGGTGTCGCGCCGAAGCTGCGCGGCGGGATGCAGATGATCGATGTCCGCGACGTCGCCGATGTCCACACCGCGCTGATGGCGCCGGGCCGAGGGCCGCGGCGGTATGTGTGCGGCGGAGTGCTGCTCACCTTCGACGAGATGATCGACGCACTGGAGCGTGGCAGTGGCCGCCGATTCACTCGGATACCGGTGAACCAAAGAATCTTTCGAACTGCCAGCAGGGTCGGTGACGTTGTGGGACGCGTCCTCCCGCTTGGGGACGGTCTGAGCTACGAGGCCGCGCTGCTGCTCACCGCGGCAACACCGACGGATGACTCGGCGACGCTGGCCGACCTCGGGATGGCTTGGCGTTCGCCGGCCGACGCCATCGTCGAATCGTTCGCCGCCTAGCTCATACCGACTGCGCCCGCTCTGCCGCGGTCATCGAAAGCTGTTCTGGAGCAGTGCAAGTCGGATCTGAGCGCGACGCTGTACCGCTGGGGTAGCGGTCGGCTTGCTCTGCGTGGGGTTCAATTGCAGTCGTGGAGGACACCAAGGCGGGTCGCCCGCGCGACGATTCCATCGACGAACGCGTTTTCGAGGTCACCAGGGAATTGCTTGTCGACGTCGGCTGGGACGACATGAGTCTGCGGTTGATTGCGGCCCGTTCGGGAGTGAGCCGTTCGAGTATCAATCGCCGCTGGTCGTCCAAAGCGGAGCTGGTGCTGCACGCGATACTCGGTGCGACGCCGGATCTGGCGCCGTTCGCCGGCACCGACCGCTCGGGCTGGATTGCATGGGTGGTGCGCGGCAGCCGCCAATTGTTCGGACGCCCAGAAGTGCGCGCCGCCGTCCCGGGGCTGCTACTCGCGATGGCAGAGAACGAAGAGATGCGCCGAAGGTTGTGGGCCGACTTCAGCGGCCCGGCGGTCGCCTTGTTCGCGTCCGACTCCGCCGGCCTGGAACACGACGCGCACGCCATCATCGCGATGGCGGCGGGATCGGCCCTGTTCCTCGGCAGCATCGCGGTCGAGGATGACACCGATGCGCTGCACGCCCGGATCCTGAACATCCTCACCCAGGCGGTGCCCAGCGATGGCAAAACACCGGAGCGCGAAAGTCACCGCTGAACGCCGAATCTGGGGCAACCTGATCGAGTTGTCTCCCGCGAGTCTTGCCGTATGCCTTACGGTAGACGCGACTTGAGCGAACCCGTGCGAGCGTTCACAGGAGGTCGGATGTCGGAAAGTGCAGCGCAGCGGGCGGTTGTAGTGCGGGGTGCCTCCGGGATCGGCTGGGCGGTGGCCCGGGGACTGGCCGCCGGCGGGCGGCAGGTCACGGTCGCCGACCGCAATGCCGACGGGGCCGCCGAGCGGGCAGCCGAGCTCGGTGCACCACACGATGCCGCCGGTGTGGATGTCACCGACGAGGCCAGTGTCGCAGCGTTGTTCGAGGCCGTCGGGGCAGTCGACATCGTGGTGAACACCGCCGGCTTCGGCGGCTTCGGCCGCATCACCGAGCTGGCTGTCGAGGACTTCCGCGCGATCGTCGACTGCTGCCTCACCGGCGGGTTCATCGTGATGAAGCACGCCGGACGCCACCTGCGCGAGGGGGGATCGTTGGTCTCGATCACTTCGCTCAACGCGCGGCTCGCCGCACCCGGGATTAGTGCGTACTGCTCGGCCAAGGCCGGGCTGGCCATGCTGACGCAGGTCGCCGCGCTCGAACTCGGCCCGCGCGGAATCCGGGTCAACGCCGTCTCGCCCGGCTTCGTCCACACCCCGCTGACCGAACTGGTCACCCTGGCCGGCGGCGTCCTCGAGGACTACCTGGAGAACACCCCGCTCGGCCGGGTCGGTCTGCCCGAGGATGTCGCCGACGCGGTGCTGTTCCTCTGCTCAGACCAGGCGTCCTGGCTCACCGGCGAGGTCCTGGACCTCAACGGCGGTGCTCACCTCAAGCGCTATCCCGACGTGCTCGCCCACGTCGACCGGATGGCCTCGGCGTGACACGGTTCGCCGGTCAGCATGCCCTCGTCACCGGGGCAGGTTCGGGGATCGGCGCGGCGTTGTGCCGCGCGCTGGCCGGCGCCGGAGCCGAGGTGCTGTGCACCGACATCGACGGTGCGGCCGCCGAGCGCACCGCAGCCTCGTTGAGTCGGCGGGGCACCGCGCTGCGACTCGACGTCACCGACGCCACCGCCGTCCAGCAGGCCGTCGACGGTGTCGTCGAACGGGCCGGCCGCATCGATCTGATGTTCAACAACGCTGGCATCACCTGGGGCGGGGACACCGAACTGCTCACCCTGGACCAGTGGAACAGCATCATCGACGTGAACATCCGCGGTGTCGTGCACGGCGTGCACGCGGCCTACCCGCACATGGTCCGCCAGCACAGCGGCCACATCGTCAACACCGCATCGATGGCGGGCCTCGCCGCCGCGGGCCGGATCACCAGCTACGTGATGACCAAGCACGCCGTCGTCGGTCTGTCACTCGCCTTGCGCACCGAGGCCCTCGGTCACGGCGTCGGCGTGCTGGCCATCTGTCCCACCGCGGTAGACACCCCGATTCTGGACAAGGGCTGGCTCGGCGACTTCAACGGCCGCGAGTTCTACCGGATGGGTCAACGCACTGAGACTTTCTATAGCCCCGACCGGTTGGCCACCGATACGCTGCGGGCCATCGAACGCAACAAGGCCCTCCTGGTCGCACCCCGTCAGGCCCGCGCGGCATGGCTTTTCGCGCGTCTGGCACCCGGCTTGCTCAACCGGATGGCTGTGCGGTTCGTCGACCGACAACGCTCCGACAGAAGGCAACCGACACCATGAGCGCCGCGACCATGATCCCTCGCTATCCCTCGGATGTCACCGGCACCTGGCTTGCCGGGGTTCTCAGTAGCGCCGGTGCACCGGTGCAAGTCGAGAACGTCGACGTGACACCGGTGGGCACCGGCCAGACCGGCGCCACCTTCCGCGTGGCGACGACCTATGTGAGCAACCCCGACAGCCTGCCCGCCAGCTTCATCCTCAAGTTGCCCGCCGGTGATGACGCCGTGCGGGACCGGGTGACGCTGGGCTACCGCAGTGAATGCGCGTTCTATCAGTCCGTAGCCGATCTTGTGACGATCCCGGTCCCGCAGTGCTACCACGTCGAAATCGCCGACGACGGAGCGAGTTACGCGCTGCTGCTGGCCGATCAGGCGCCGGCCGTTCAAGGCGATCAGATCGCCGGCTGCGACCTGCCCGAGGCGCGCCTGGCGGTGCGAGCCCTGGCCGGCCTGCACGGACCGACCTGGTGTGACGAGCGTTGGCAGACCTTCCCCGGACTGGCCATGTCGGTGGTCGGTGAAGAGGCGATCCGCGGTCTCGGTGACATCTCGAAGATGGCCGCGGGCATCACCATCGAGAAGCTTGGAGCCCGGCTTGACGCCCAGGACGCGGAAACTTTAGTCGCAGCAATGGATCTGGTCACCCCCTGGCTGCTGAACGCGCCGCAGCGGTTCGCCCTACTGCACGGGGACTACCGGTTGGACAATCTTCTGTTCGACGGCGAGCGGGTCAGCGTGGTCGACTGGCAGACCCTCGGGGTCGGGCTGGCCGGGCGCGACCTGGCGTACTTCACCGGTACCAGCCTGGAACCCGCGCTGCGGGCCGAGGCGGAGAAGGACCTGGTTGCGGAATACCACCGGGCGCTGCTCGATGCCGGGGTGAACGACTACGACGAAGCGGCCTGCTGGCACGACTACCTGTTGGGGATGATCCAGGTGCCGCTCATCTCCGCGCTCGGCTGTGCGTTCGCGGTGGAAACCGAACGCGGCGACGACATGATGGGCGCCATGCTGCGCCGCGGGTGTGCGGCCATCCGCGATCTCGGCACCCTTGAGCTGATCCAAAGCTAGGAGCACAGTGGGCGAATCCTTGCCGCGCACCGCCATTATCGGCGCGGGCATCAGCGGGCTGACCTCGGGCAAGATGCTCAAGGACTACGGCGTGCCGTACACCACCTTCGAGCTGTCCGACCGCGTCGGCGGCAACTGGGCTTTCGCCAACCCCAACGGACTGAGTAGCGCCTACCGCTCGCTGCACATCGACACCTCCAAACAACGGTTGTCGTTCAAGGACTTTCCGATCCCGGAGCACTTCCCGTCGTTCCCGCACCATAGTGACATCAAGGCCTACCTGGACTCCTATGCCGAAACCTTCGGCCTTCTGCAGAACATCGAGTTCAACAATGGTGTCCGGCACGCGGCGCTGCACTCAGACGGACACTGGGACATCACCGACAGCCACGGCACCACCCGCGAGTTCGATCTGCTGGTCGTCGGCAACGGCCACCACTGGGATGCCCGCTACCCGGACTTCCCCGGTGAATTCACCGGCGAGACAATCCATTCCCACCACTACATCGACCCGCAGACCCCGCTGAACCTGACCGGCAAACGAATACTGGTGGTCGGTATCGGCAATAGCGCCGCCGATATCACAGTCGAATTGTCCTCCAGGACACTGCAGAACACGGTGACGCTGTCCACGCGGTCGAGCGCCTGGATCGTGCCGAAGTACATCGCCGGGCGCCCGGGTGACAGCGTGTGGCAGACTTCGCCGTACATCCCGTTGTCATGGCAGCGCAAGGCGGTTCAGCTGCTGGCTCCCGCGATGGGTATCAATCCCCAGCTGTACGGGCTGCCCGCACCGAACCACAAATTGTTCGAGGCTCACCCGACCCAGTCCGTGGAGTTGCCGCTGCGACTGGGGTCCGGCGACGTCATCCCCAAGCCGAACGTGAGCCGACTCGACGGAGACACCGTTCACTTCGACGACGGCACCAGCGGGGTGTTCGACGCGATCGTTTACGCCACCGGCTACAACATCACGTTCCCGTTCTTCGACCCAGAGTTCATCAATGCGCCGAACAACGCCATCCGGTTGTACAAGCGAATGTTTTCCCCGGGCCTCGACAATCTGGTGTTCATCGGTTTCGCACAGGCGGTGCCGACGCTGTTCCCGTTCATCGAGTGCCAGGCGAAACTGCTGGCGGCGTACGCGGTCGGCCGCTACGCGCTACCGCAGGCCGCCGAGATGGAACGGGTCATCGACGCGGATCAGAAGTTATACGTGGGGCACTGCACCGATCGCCCTCGGCACACCCAGCAAGTCGATTACTTCCACTACGACCATGACATCCGCACCAAGGAACTTCCGGCCGGCGTGAAACGGGCCGAACTGCGTCGTCGGAGGGTTGCCGTATGAGCCGCACCGACGTCACCTTCGACTCCAGCGGAGTGCGGTGCAGTGCATGGCATTTCCCGGCCCGGGGTGACACTTTCGCCAGGCCGGCCGGACGGCCGATCGTGGTGATGGGCCACGGCTTCGGCGGAACCAAGGACTCCGGGCTCGAGCCGTTCGCCGAGAAGATCAGCGCTGCAGGCTTGGACGTGCTGGCCTTCGACTATCGCGGCTTCGGCGCGTCGGAAGGCACCCCGCGGCAGACGGTTTCGGTGGCCGCACAGATCGCCGACTTCGAAGCTGCGATCGCCGCCGCCAGGCGACTGCCCGGAGTCGACCCGAATCGCGTTGTGCTGTGGGGATCGTCGATGTCCGGTGGCCACGTGATCCGGGTAGCCGCCGATCATGCCGATATCGCGGGCGTCATCGCGATGACGCCGCTGACCAGTGGGGTGGCCGTCAGTCGCGCGGCCGTCGAGCACCGCGATGTCGGCCAGGCACTGAAGTGGACGGCAGTGGGCCTCAAGAGCCGCATCGACGTGTCCCGCGGCCGCCGCCCGACGTTGATGCCGCTGGTCGCCCATCCCGGTGAGCCCGGGGCTCTGGCGCTCGACGGCGCCTACGAGAGCTACACCGCGCTGGCCGGACCGACCTGGCGCAACGAGGTCGACTCCGCGGTGGGCTTGCAGATCGCCTCGATCCGAACGGCGGATGCCGCCAAGCGGTTACGCTGCCCGCTGCTGGTCCAGATCGCCGACTTCGACCGCTACGTGCCGGCCGAGTCGGTGGTCAAGACCGCGGTCCTGGGCAGGGGAGTGGTGCACCACTACCCGTGCGATCACTTCGATGTCTGGCCCGGCCACGACTGGTTCGAGCGGGCCGCCGCCGACCAGGTGGCCTTCCTGGCTCGCACGTTCAGTACTTCGTCGAGCCTTGATCGACTGAAATCGCCTCCGCGGTAATCAGTTTTGCGTCGTCGCTGGCGAGGAAGCACACGGTGTCGGCGATGTCCTCCGGTTCGGCGATGTAGACCGGCAGGAACGGCAGCATCATGTTCTGCAGCGCCGGATTGGTCTCCATCGCCCTGCCCAGTTCCGCCACCATGTCGCCCGTGCCCATGTCGGTGTTGACCGGGCCCGGGTGCACGCTGTTCACCCGGATGTTGTGCTTGCCGAGTTCCGCGGCGAACGCCCTGGCCATGCCGGTCACGGCGTGCTTGCTCGCGGTGTAGTGCACCATGAACGGCTGCAGCTTGATACCGGCTGCCGAGCTGATCAAGATGATGGAACCTCCGGCACCGCCTTCGACGATCGCCGGCGCGCCCGCCATCACGGTGTTCCAGGTGCCAGTCACGTTGACGTCCATGACATCCCGGAAGGCCTCCGGTGTGATCTCGTCCCACGCCGCCGGCGAGGTGATTCCCGCGTTGGCGACGATGATGTCGAGGCGGCCCAGCTTCGCAACGCCGTCTCGAACAACGTCCTTGAGCCCTGCGAGGTCGCGGGTATCGACGATCGACGACACGATGCGCCGGCCCGTTGCTTCTACCAGGCAGACGGTCTCGGCGAATTCCTCCGGGGTGGCCGGGTTGTAGGGGACACACTCCGGCAGCTTCCCCGCGATGTCGACGGCGATGATGTCGGCGCCCTCACGGGCCATCTTCACCGCGTGCGCGCGCCCCTGCCCGCGGGCGGCTCCGGTGATGAATGCGACCTTGCCGTTGAGCTTTCCTGTCATAGCTTGCGCTGCGCTTCCTTGACTAGTCCGCCGCCCACGATGAGGCGCTGAATTTCGCTGGTGCCCTCATACAGTCGTAGCAGACGGACCTCGCGATAGATCCGCTCGACCGGCACACCACGCATGTAGCCCGCGCCACCGTGCACCTGAACCGCGAGATCGGCGACATTGCCTGCCATTTCGGTGCAGAACAATTTGGCCACCGACGGCGCGATCCTGCGGTCGGAGTTGTCCACCCACTTGCGGGCCGCGTCACGCACCAGCGCCCGCCCGGCCATCACCCCGGTCTGCTGATCGGCCAGCATCGCCTGCACCAGTTGGAAATTGCCGATCGGCGTGCCGCCCTGTGTTGCTGTTGCCGCGTAGCCGACGGATTCGTCGAGCGCCCGCTGGGCGGAGCCGACCGCCAGCGCGGCGATATGGATGCGGCCGCGGGCCAGTGAGGTCATCGCCGCCCGGTAGCCGATGTCCTCACTGCCGCCGATCAGGGTGTCGTCGCCGACCCGGACATCGGTGAAGTTCACATCCGAGGTCCAGGCACCCTCCTGGCCCATCTTGGCGTCCTTGACCCCGATTTCGACGCCCGCGGTGTCCGCCGGCACCAGAAACACCGCGATCCCGGCGCCGTTGGAGTCGGCGGGCCGGGTGCGGGCGAACACGATGAACAGGTTCGCCACCGGTGCGTTGGTGATGTACTGCTTGCGGCCGTTGATCACCCAACTATCTCCGTCGCGAACGGCTTTCGTCTTCAGCCCCGACGGGTTGGACCCGGCGCCCGGCTCCGTCAGCGCGAACGACGCGACCACCTCGCCGGAGGCGATTGGCTCCAGCCAGCGAGACTTCTGCTCGTCGGTGCCGAACCCGACGAGGACCTGCCCCGCGATGCCGTTGTTGGTGCCGAACATCGACCGCAGCGCCAGGCTGGTGTAGCCCAGCTCCATCGCCAGCTCGACGTCCTGGGCGATGTTCAGGCCGAGGCCGCCCCATTCCTGCGGGATCGCATACCCGAACAGGCCCATCGCCTTGGCCTGGTCGCGCAGGTCGTCGGGCACCTTGTCCTCGGCGAGGATCTCGGCCTCACGTGGAACCACGGCGGTCCGCACGAACTGACGGGTCTGAGCCAGGATCTCGCGGAAATCGTCGTCGCTGACATCGGACATCGGGCCGGTCATCAGGCTCCTTGGGTTGGGGGCGCTGGCTCCGGCGATCATATATGAAATATGATGTTGACCATTCGGGGGTCCGTTCGAAGAACAGGGAGATCACATGTCGCTGCTGGCCGGCCAAACCGCGGTCATCACCGGTGGAGCGCAGGGCCTCGGCTTTGCGATCGCGGAGCAGTTCATCGCCGAGGGCGCCCGCGTGGTACTCGGTGACCTCAATCTCGACGCCACCGAGGAAGCCGTCCACTCACTCGGCGGCGCCGATGTCGCCCGCGCCGTCCAGTGCAATGTCACGGCCTACGCCGACGTTGATGCATTGGTCGACTCCGCGATCGAGCAGTTCGGCCGCTTCGACATCATGGTGAACAACGCCGGGATCACCCGCGATGCCACCCTGCGCAAGATGACCGAGGACGAGTTCGACCAAGTGATCTCGGTGCACTTGAAGGGCACCTGGAACGGCCTGAAGAAGGCGTCGTCGGTGATGCGCGAGCAGAAGAGCGGCGCGATCGTCAACATGTCCTCGATCTCCGGCAAGGTCGGCATGATCGGACAGACCAACTACTCGGCGGCCAAGGCCGGCATCGTCGGCATGACCAAGGCCGCCTCCAAGGAGCTGGCCCACCTCGGTGTGCGGGTCAACGCCATCCAGCCTGGGCTGATCCGCTCGGCGATGACCGAGGCCATGCCGCAACGCATTTGGGACTCGAAGGTGGCCGAGGTGCCGCTGGGCCGTGCGGGCGAGCCGTCCGAGGTTGCCAAGGTGGCGCTGTTCCTGGCGTCCGACCTGTCGTCGTACATGACCGGAACCGTCCTCGAGGTCACCGGAGGACGGCACCTGTGACGCGCACGGCCGTCATCTGCGAGCCGGTCCGCACGCCGATCGGGCGCTACGGCGGAATGTTCGCCTCCCTGACGGCCGTCGACCTGGGCGTGGCCGCGCTCAAAGGCCTGCTCGAGCGGACCGGCGTCGCACCGGATTCCGTCGAAGACGTGATTCTCGGGCACTGCTATCCGAACAGCGAGGCACCGGCGATCGGCCGAGTAGTCGCGCTCGATGCGGGTCTGCCGGTGACGGTGCCCGGTATGCAGGTGGACCGGCGCTGCGGCTCAGGTTTGCAGGCCGTCATCCAGGCGTGCCTCCAAGTCGCCTCGGGTGACAACGATCTCGTCGTCGCCGGCGGCGCGGAGAGCATGAGCAACGTCGCTTTCTACTCGACCGACATGCGTTGGGGCGGTGGCCGTACCGGGGTGCAGGTGCACGACGGCCTGGCCCGTGGCCGCACGACGGCCGGCGGAAAGCACTACCCGGTGCCGGGCGGCATGCTGGCGACCGCCGAGAACCTGCGCCGCGAGTACGGCATCTCCCGTCAGGAGCAGGACGAGCTGGCGGTGGCCTCCCATCAGCGTGCGGTCGCCGCCCAGAAGGACGGCATCCTGGCCGAGGAGATCATTCCGGTAACGGTTACCAGCCGCCGGGGCGTCGATGTGATCGACACCGACGAGCATCCCCGCGCCGACGCCACGCTCGAGTCGCTTGCCAAGCTGAAACCCGTTCTGCTCAAGCAAGATCCGGATGCCACCGTTACCGCGGGCAACGCCAGTGGGCAGAACGACGCCGCTTCGATGTGCATCGTGACCACGCCGGAGAAGGCGGCCGAACTGGGACTGGACCCGTTGGTGCGGCTGGTGTCCTGGGGTTCCGCGGGGGTGGGGCCTGAGGTGATGGGCATCGGTCCGGTGCCGGCCACCGAGGTCGCCTTGGGCAAGGCGGGACTGACGCTGGCTGATATCGACCTCATCGAACTCAACGAAGCGTTCGCCGCCCAGGCGCTCGCCTGCATGCGGGCGTGGAACTTCATCGACGCCGACCACCAGCGCACCAACGTCCACGGCTCGGGGATCTCGCTCGGCCATCCGGTGGGCGCCACCGGCGGGCGAATGCTGGCGACACTGGCCCGCGAACTGGTCCGTCGCGAGGCGCGCTACGGGTTGGAAACGATGTGCATCGGTGGCGGGCAGGGCCTGGCCGCCGTGTTCGAAAGGGTTGCTCAATGACACGGCTTGCGCAGACGCTCGGCCTGACCGAGGTTCAGTCCGAAATCGTCTCCACCGTAAGGCAATTCGTCGACAAGGAGATCATCCCCAACGCCCAGGAACTCGAGCACGCCGACGCCTATCCGCAGGCGATCGTCGACCAGATGCGGGCGATGGGCCTGTTCGGTCTGATGATTCCCGAGGAATACGGCGGGCTGGGGGAGTCACTGCTCACCTACGCGCTGTGCGTCGAGGAACTGGCCCGCGGCTGGATGAGTATCTCCGGGGTGATCAACACCCATTTCATCGTGGCGTACATGATCCGCCAGCACGGCACTGATGAGCAGAAGCAGCGCTTCCTGCCGCGGATGGCGACCGGTGAGATCAGAGGCGCCTTCTCGATGTCGGAGCCGGAACTGGGTTCCGACGTCGCCGCGATCCGCACCAGGGCCAGGGACAACGGCGACGGCACCTACACCATCGACGGCCAGAAGATGTGGCTGACCAACGGCGGCAGTTCAACCTTGGTCGCCACACTGGTGCGCACCGATGAGGGCGCCGACAAGCCGCACCGGAATTTGACCGCGTTTCTCATCGAAAAGCCCTCTGGCTTCGGTGAAGTCGCACCCGGTCTGACGATCCCGGGGAAGATCGACAAGCTCGGCTACAAGGGAATCGACACCACCGAGCTTATTTTCGACGGTTATGTCGCCAATGCCGACGATGTCCTGGGTGCCAAGCCGGGCCAGGGTTTCTTCCAGATGATGGACGGCGTCGAGGTCGGGCGGGTCAACGTATCGGCCCGGGCCTGCGGCGTCGGCGTCCGCGCGTTCGAGTTGGCGGTTCGATATGCCCAGCAGCGCAACACGTTCGGCAAGCCGATCGCCGAGCATCAGGCCATCGCGTTCCAGTTGGCCGAGATGGCCACCAAAGTCGAAGCCGCACACCTGATGATGGTCAACGCCGCGCGGCTGAAGGACTCCGGCGAGCGCAACGACGTCGCCGCCGGGATGGCCAAGTACCTGGCGAGCGAATTCTGTGCGGAAGTGACCCAGCAGAGCTTCCGCATCCACGGCGGCTACGGATACTCGAAAGAGTACGAGATCGAACGGCTGATGCGTGACGCGCCGTTCCTGCTCATCGGTGAGGGCACCAGCGAGATCCAGAAGAACATCATCAGCAAGCGGCTGCTGGCCGACTATCGGATTTGACATGAGCGCACCGGATTTCGCGCCCCGCCCGCAGCTCGCCGAGGATGTGGCCCGGTTCGTGCGGACCCGGATCTTCAACGGCACTTACCCGGCCGGCGAGTACATCCGGTTGGACCAGTTGGCCGCCGAGCTGGGTATCAGTGTCACGCCGGTCCGAGAGGCGTTGTTCGAGTTGCGCGGGGAGGGCCTGCTGGACCAGCTGCCGCGGCGTGGCTTCGTCGTGTTGCCGTTCACCGACCGCGACATCACCGACGTGTCGAACCTGCAGGCATATGTCGGCGGTGAGCTGGCGGCCCGGGCGGCGTCGAACATCACCGATGACCAACTGGCGGTGTTGTCGTCGATTCACGACGAACTGGTCGCGGCGTACGACGCCGACGACGCCCGCGCGGTTCGGCTCAATCACGAGTTCCACCGCGCCATCAATGTGGCGGCGGATTCACCGAAGCTTGCTCAGTTGATGTCCCAGATCACCCGGTACGCGCCGGAATCGGTGTTCCCCACGATCGAGGGCTGGCCTGCGAGGTCGGTTGCCGATCACAAGCGGATCCTTGCGGCACTCAAGGCGCGCAACGCGGATCGGGCCAGGGCGGCGATGTCGCAACACCTGGCGGCGGGGGCGACACCGCTGATCGAACACTTGGTGAAACAGGGTGTAGCGCAGCGGTTTCAGACGATAGAGTAGCCCGCAGCCAGCGGGCCACGCCCGGTGAGTGCGCACAGCAACGCCTGGCTGTCGCCGCGCCGTCGCGCGACGTCGACCGAGAGCGCAAGGATACTGTCTGCGACCTCCGGCGGCAGGTCCTCGGGCACACCGATGGCGCGGGCCAGATCGATGCTGTGCACACCGAGTTCGAATATCCGGGTTGGCAGATAATCCGACAGTCGCATACCACCGGCGATCGTTTGAATGACGCGATCCGCGGTATCCAGCGCGGTGGCCGCGCGATGCTGTAGGTCCCGAAGAGCATCAAGCGGATGCTCGCCGAGGGCCAGTCCAGCCTGCACCGCGCGCGCATCGATCTGCGCCGGATCGGTCATCATCGGGGCGATCACAAGGTAGTAATCCGCGGAGTCGCTGACCTCCAGCCGGTCCGCCGCTCGCGCTGAATAGTCGACGACCGTGGTGAAGGATCGGCCGATGTGGCCCACCAGGGTTCGGACGGTCCAGGTCCCGAGGCCGGGTGCCTCCCACTGATCCGGGCGGACCTGCGTGGCCACCGCCACGGCGTGGTCACCGGCTCGGCGAAACGTCTCGACGTGTGCCTGCAGTGTCATGGACCTAGAAGTTACGCCGGTCCGCCCAGCAGCTCACGCAGGCGTCGCACGTCGGCCTTGCCGCTCGACATCAGCGGCAGCTTCGCGGGACTCAGTGCGAGGAAGCGTCGCGGGATCTTGTACGACGACAGTTCTGCCTTGAGTTTTTCGCGCACCACTTGGTCGTCGAACACGCGGCCCTCGGGAACAATCACCGCTGCCACCACGATTTGGCCCCGACCGGGGTCTGGAAGGCCGATCACATGGGCAACCAGCCCGTCGGTGACCGTGGCGATCGCCTTTTCCACCTCGGCCGGAAAGACGTTGGCGCCCGCGGTCTTGATCATCGATCCGGCCCTACCGAGAAAATAGAAGTATCCGTCGGCATCGATGCGCACCAGATCACCGGTGTGGAACCAGCCGTCGGCATCGAAGCACTCCTCGCGGCTGCGCTTGTAATAGCCTTGCATCAGATAGCGGCCACGGATGCACAGCTCGCCGTCGACGATCTTCGTCTCGAATCCCGGCGCCGGTTTTCCGAAGGATCCGCGGCGGTGCTCGGGTTGGTCGCTCTCGTCGCCGCTGAGCAACAGCACGCTGCCCGCCTCGGTCAAGCCCAGCATGTTGTGCCGCAATTCCGGATCGGCCGGACGGACATCGGCCGCCATGATCGGATAGAGGTTGCCCCGCCGCATCGACGACAGGTCCCGCTGGGGAAAGCTCTCATGACGCGCCAGATGCTCAATGCCCGCGGCGAATCCATTGGTGATCGTCGGCTGCACCGTCTCGAGCAGGTCCAGAACCGCTCCGGCGTCGGCAGCGTTGGAGCACACGAGCGTCGACCCCGCGACCATTGTCGCCAGCAGGCCGAAGGCCAGTCCGCCGATCCAGAAGAACGGCGAGTTGCAGAACAGCCTGTCCTGCGCAGTCAGTCCCCGAATCTCGTTGAGGTTGCGTTGGTGACCGAGCAGCGACTCGTGGGTGTGCACGACACCTTTCGACGCGCCGGTCGACCCGGACGTGTAGACGATGACCAGCCGGTCGCAGCCGTCGACATCGTGCTCGATGGTGCGCGTCAGCTCAGCATCCGCGGCCAGGTTGTTGTCGAACACGATGTGGCGCAGCCGCGGCGCCGCTACGTTCCTGAGGCGCACGACGTAGTCGTGTCCGCGGAAAGACATGGCGGCCAGCAGGATCTCGGTATCGCTGTGGACGAGTTGGTGATGTAGTTCGCCTCCGGTCGAGAAGGTCGAGAACGGCACGATGACGGCGCCGATGCGGGCCGCTGCGAGCATCGCGACCACGAACGCCGCGCCGTTGGGATACAGCAGTCCGATGTGAGTGCCCTTACCCGCTCCCAGCGCGATCAACCCGCAAGCCAGGGCGGCAGACCGCTCCTCGGCCGCGCGGTAGGTCAACCGCTCGGCATCGCACACCAGCAAGAGATGGTCGCCGTGTGCGGCGGCCTGTTCGCGCAGTAGCCGTCCGACCGTGTCAGCGTTCACGGCCGGTGAAGTGTTGCCGAACCGCGGTCAGATCCGCCTTGCCGGACGAGGTGCGCGGGATCGCCTCGACCACCGCGATCTCCGAGGGAACCTCATAGGGCGCCAGCCGACTTCGCAAGTACTCGGTCAGTTCGGCATCGGTGACCGTTTCGCCGTGACGCAGTTCGACCATCAGGACGGGCGTCTCGCCCAGACGTTCGTCGGACCTGCCCACCACCGATGCGCCGAGGACGGCGGGGTGGCTCTCCACCGCCGCGCGCACGTCCTCGGGCAATACCTTGAACCCACCCCTGATGATCGCCTGATCGGCCCGGCCGAGAATCCACAAGAACCCGTCGGCGTCGAGGCGCGCCAGGTCGGTGGTGCGCACCCACGCCGCATCGTGTCCCAACTGACCCGGTTTCACCTCCAGCAGGCCCTCCTGCCCCGGCTCCAGCGGTGTGCCGTCATCAGACACCACGCGCAGTTCGGCGCCCAGGCTGGCCCGGCCGACGCTGCCGCGCTTGGATTGCCAATACGTGCGGTGATCCGCCAGCGTCCACCCCGCGACGCCGCCACCGAATTCGGTTGCTGCATACGAGGTCAGCACCGGGATGCCGAATTTCTCGCTGAACGCGTCCGCGTCCTCGGCAGAAAGCGGCGCGGTGCCCGAGGTGACGGCTCGGACCCCGGACAGGTCCTCGGGACCCAGGCCGGAATGCAGCACCATCCGCAGGGCCGCGGGCACCAGCGACACCGCTTTGGGGGAGTAGCGGCGCACCGCGTCGGCCCAGGACGCCAGCTCGAAGCGTGGCAGGAGGACGAATGGCCTTGCTTCGCAGACACATTGCAACACGCGATACACCCCGCCGATGTGCACCAGCGGAGCGTTGACGATCGCGACGCTGCCGGATACCCCCGTCGGAGCGGACGCGGAGCGGAAGTCGGTGCCGATCACCGAGACCGCCAGCATGTCGTAGGTGAGGTCGACCCGTTTGGGTGGTCCGGTGGTGCCGCTCGTCAGCATTTGGACCGCCACTGCCGTCGAGCCGGTATCGAGCGGTGCGCCACACCGGATCTGCGGTGCAGTGTCCACAGCGCCGATCGACACCACGGTGGTGGTGTCGGTCGCTTGCGCCAGCTGCGTGAGGTCGTCGGCGGTCCCGACGATGACGGGCAGGTCCAGCGTCGCGATATCGGTCCGGATCCGCTCGTCGCCGCGAGAGGGGTTGATCACCACGACACATCCGCCGGCCGACAGCACCCCCAGCAGCGACGCCACATGGGCAGGAGTGTTGCGCAACAGAATCCCTACCTGCGTGCCGGGTTGCACGACGGTGGCGATCTGACGGCTCAACCCCGCGAGCTGCTTCCAGGTGTACCAGTGGCCGTCGTACTCGATGGCGCGGCACTCGGGGTCCAGGTCGAAGACCTCACCGATCCGCCGGCTCAGCGGGTGTAGAGACACCTACCGCACCTTCGGGATGGCCCGAGTCTGTGTCTGCTCGGCCAATTCCGCCTGACCCAGCGGGTTGCCCAGCCGGGTGTAGATCAGGTTCTGCTCCATCGCCGCTCGATACGGCTTGTCCAGCGACTCCCAGATCGCCTTGACCGTGCCCTGCGTGGCCGACGGAGGCTTTGTGGCGATGGTGGCGGCAATTTCGTGCGCCCGTGACCAGAGATCGTCGGGCTTGACGACCTCCGACACCAGTCCGATGCGCAGTGCAGTCTCGGCGCTGACCCGTTCGTCGTTACCCATCAACGCGATTCGCAGGGACTCACCCAATCCGATCTTGCGCATGAGCCCGATCGGCTCGAGCGCGCAGACCAGGCCGGCAGTGACATGAGAGTCGAAGAACGTGGCATCCTCCGAGCAGATCACCACGTCCGACTCGTTGACGAAGTAGAACGCCCCGGCGGTGCACATACCGTGCACCGCGCACACGACGGGTTTCCACATCTTCTGCCACTTCGGGCTCAGCAATTCGCCCGGGTCCTCGTGGTTCCACACGTTCTGCGGCTGGCCGTACGGGCTCTTGATGTCCAGACCGGCGCTGAATGCGCGCTCCCCGGCCGCGCGCAGCACCACCGCGTTGATGGCGTTGTCGTTCTTGACGATTCCCCAGGCCGCAGCGACCTCTTCACACATCGTGCGGTTGAACGCGTTGAGCTGGTCCGGGCGGTTCAGGGTGATGGTGGCGACGTGGTCGGTCCGGTCGAAATCGAGCAGGATTGTCTCGAACGCGGCGGTCATCGGCACTGCCATTCAGGTGCGCGCTTCTCGACGAAGGCCTTGGGGCCTTCCAGCGAGTCGGCGGCGTGCAGGTTGCGCTCGCGGAACGCCTCGGCGAGCATCTCGGCCTCGTGCATCGGAATTTCGCGGCCCTTGATGATCGCCAGCCGCGTGCCACGAACCGCCAGCGGGGCATTGCGCGTCACGATCTCGGCGATCTCGTGCGCCCGCTCGAGGAGCCGGTCGTGCTCGACGATCTCGGTGATCATGCCCAGCTCGTAGGCGCGGGCTGCGTCCATCCGCTCATGCTTGCCCATCATCGCCATCCGCAGCGCCACCGTGCGCGGCAACACCCGGGCAAGTCGCACCATCTCGCGGCCTGCGACCAGGCCGATCGACACGTGCGGGTCGAAGAACGTCGCCTTCTCCGAGGCGATCACGATGTCACCCGTCGTCACCCAGTCCAGTCCTGCGCCACAACAGATTCCGTTGATCGCGACGATCACCGGCTTGGCCATTCGCCGGAAGGGCGGGGTGCCTTCCTGCGGCGCCTCCCACTGCTCGTAGGTGGACAGGAAGGGCCGCTCGTTGATCACCTTGCCGTCTTCGGGAATTTCCTTGACATCGGCACCGGTGCAGAACGCGCGCCCCACCGCGGTGACGATCAGCAACCAGATGTTGTCGTCGTTCTCCGCTGCGTCGTAAGCCGCGCGCAATTCGGTGACCATGTGCGGGCTCAGCGCGTTGAGCGCCTCGGGGCGATTCAACGTGATCGTGGCCGTGTGACCCTCGACCTCATAGCCGATGGTGTCGTACCCGGTTGCTGACATCCTGGTGCTCCCTCTTCGTCTCATCCCCCGGTGAAGCCGGGGGTGCGTTTCTCTCGAAAAGCCGCCAGGCCTTCTTTGAAGTCTGATGTCCGACAGGATAGTTCGAGGTTGAACAATTCCTGGGTCATGGCCTGGTTCAGGGTGGCGTGCTGGCCGTAATTGATCGCCTGCTTGGCCAGCCCGATTGCGACGGTCGGCCCTGACGCCAACCGGTCTAACAGTGCCGCCACGGTGGCATCGAGGTCGGACTCCTCGACGCTGCGGTGGATGAGACCCCACTGCGCGGCCGTCACGGCATCGACCTTGTCGCCGAGCAGCAGCATTTCCTTGGCGCGGGCGATCCCCGCCAGACGGGGCAACAGCCACGTCGAGCCGGAGTCCGGACTGAAGCCGCGCGCCAGGAACGGCTCCCAGAACACGGCATCGGCGGCGGCCACCGTGAAGTCCGCGGCCAGCGCCAGGTTGCAGCCCATGCCGGCGGCCCAGCCGCGGACCGTGCATACGACGGGCAGCTGCAGCGTGTGGATCAGCTCGATCACCCGGTGCGCCGTGTGCGGGATTCGACGAACCAGGTCTCCGGTGCGCGGACGCTGGCCGCTGGTGTTGGATGCGACCCAGTCCACGCCGGCGCAGAAGTTGGACCCGGCGCCGCTCAGGTGTACGGCTCGCAGGCTGTCGTCGCTCGCTGCGGCGGTCAATGTATCGACAAGGGCGTCGATCATGCTGTGGCTCAGGGAATTACGACGATCAATGCGGTCGAGCACAATGTGCATAACGGCACCGTCGCGTGATGTCGACACGACTCCGTCGGCCGGCCGGGCCTCGTCATTCACCGAACAGTTCCGCCCTTCGCGACTTTACGGATAGGCCAACAGTAGTGCTATCTTGTACAAGATAGCAAGGATAGCCTGGTGAGGGGACCCGATGGGCGACGGCGAGGACCGGCAGTTCGGTCAGTGGGGGACCGGCTGACGATGGGCGCCGCCCCGCGCATCCGACAGCCCCGCGTCGCCGAGATCGTCGCCTCCCGGTTGCGCGACGACATCCTGTCCGGCCGACTGCGGGAAGGCGACGTTCTGCCCTCGCAGGAAAGCCTGTTCACCGAGTTCGGGGTCAGCCCGCCTGCGCTGCGGGAGGCGATCCACATCCTTGAGATCGACGGCCTGGTCTCGGTGCGACGCGGCAACATGGGCGGTGCCGTCGTGCATCTGCCGTCGGCCGACCGCACCGCTCACATGATCAGCATGGTGCTGCAATCGCGTTCCTCGACCCCCTCCGACGTCAGCGGGGCGCTGATGCACCTGGAGCCGATCTGCGCGGGAATGTGTGCGGCTCGGGAAGACCGGTTGACCGAGGTGGTGCCCTATCTGCAGGAGGAAATCGACCGGCAGGAGGCGCAATTCGGCGATACTGCGCAGTACGTACCGAATGCCCGACGCTTCCACGAGGCGTTGGTGTCCCGCTGCGGCAACGAGCCGATGATCCTGCTGATCGGATCGCTGGAGCTGATTTGGTCGGCCCACGAGTCTTCGGTCTGGAGCGACGAGCCGGACCCGATGCGGCACAAGACCATGCGGGCCGCGCTGCGCGACCACCACAAGATGCTCGACGCGATTCGCGACGGCAACGCCGATCGTGCGGTCCGGCTGGCCCAGGATCATCTCGCCGCCGCGCGCCGCAACACTCTGGCCTTCGGCCGGGACAGAACCATTGAGGCCAAGCTGATTTCGAATCCGGACCCCAGGTGAGGAACCGACCATGACCGACGACGACCGGGTGCTGTTCGAGGTGGACCGCGACAAGCGGATCGCGACGATCACGCTCAACAATCCCGCCCAGCGCAACTCCTACGACGCGGCCATGCGGGAGGCGGTCGGCCGATATTTCGACGTCGTCGCCGATGACGACGACATCACCGTGGTGCTGTTGCGCGGGGCCGATGGGGTGTTCTCGACGGGCGCGAACATGAACAACGCATACGGGTGGTATGGCGAGAAGAACGAAGAGCAGAAGAAAAGCCGGCCCAGCCAGCGTCGGCGACTCACGGTGGATCGCAAGTCATTCGGCTTCTATCACAACTTCATGGGTTTCCCGAAGGTGACGGTCGGCGAGATCAGCGGGTATGCACTGGGCGGCGGTTTCGAGATGGCACTCATGACCGACATCTCGGTCATCGCCCGCGACACCAAGATCGGCATGCCGGCGACCCGGTTCCTCGGTCCGGCGCTGGGCAGTCTGCACATGTTCTTCCACCGGCTGGGGCCGGTGCTGGCCCGGCGGATGTTGCTGACCGGCGACATCATCACCGCAGGCGAGGTCGAGCACCTTGGCGTCTTCACCGATACCTGCGACGCGGCCGCGGTGCCGGCGCGAGCCCGGTACTGGGCCGAGAAGACCGCCAAGATGCCGGCCGACGGTGTCGTCATCGCCAAGGAGGCCTTCCGTCTGGTCGAGCAGAGTCAGGCCTACCAGGGCGAAGAGGTGGCCAGCTACCTGTTCCACGCGTACGGCACCAACCTGCAGTTTGCGCCCGGTGAGTTCAACTTCGTCAAGACCAGGTCGCAGGTCGGGACCAAGGAGGCGTTTCGGCTGCGTGACGAGCATTTCCATGTCCCCGAACCGGAGTGACAGGTACCACTTACCGTCAGCGCTACACATTCTGTTAAATTTGTAACGTTGCGCACAGCGTGACGTCTCAACGTCGAAGCGAGGTCACCCATGCCCGAACCAGTCATCGTCGGTGCCGTCCGGACCGCGATCGGTCGTTCCTTCAAGGGGACGCTGGTCAACACGCCGCCCGAGACGCTGATCACCGCGGTACTGCCGGAGGTCATTCGCCGGTCCGGTGTCGACCCGCAGGACATCGACGACATCATCTTCGCCGAATCCCATTACGGCGGCGGCGATCTCGCACGCTATGCCGCCGACGCGATCGGCCTGAAGCACGTGCCCGGCCAGTCGGTCAACCGGCACTGTGCCGGCAGCCTGACCGCGATCGGCAACGCCTCTGCCCAGATCGGCTCCGGGATGGAGCAGGTGCTGATCGCCGGTGGTGTGCAGTCGCTATCGATGACGCCGCTGACCAACTGGCGCATCCCCGGACCCGAGCTGAAGTTCGAGGAGCGGTGGATGCCGCCGACCCACGTCGAGACCCCGGACGCGCCCGCCAAGGACATGTCCATCACCGTGGGGTGGAACACCGCGCAGGCGGCCGGCATCAGCCGCGAGGAGATGGACGCCTGGGCGGCCCGCTCACATCAGCGCGCCGTGGCGGCCCAGGACGCGGGCAAGTTCCAAGACGAGATCCTGCCGCTGAAGATCCAGCAGTTCGATGGTTCCGTGGTGGACTTCAGCGTCGACGAGCATCCGCGCCGTGACACCACGGTCGAGAAGCTCGCCGGCCTCAAGGTGATACACCCGGAGATCGAGGGCTTCTCGATCACCGCGGGCAATGCCAGCGGCACCAACGACGCCTGTGCGGCGGTCGGGCTCGTCGACCGGGCCTACGCCGAGGCGAAGAAACTGGACGTGATGGCGACCGTGAAGGCCTGGGGCGCGATCGGCGTCGACCCGCGCGACACCGGCCTGGGCGGCGTCAAGGTGATCGGCAAGGTGCTCGGCCGGGCCGGGCTCAAGCCGTCGGACATCGCACTGTGGGAGATCAACGAGGCCTTCGCCTCGGTGCCGATCGCGGCCTGCAAGGAGTACGGCATCGACGAGGAGCTGGTGAACTTCTCCGGCAGCGGATGCAGTCTCGGCCACCCGATCGCGGCCTCCGGTGCCCGCATGGTCACCACCCTGATTTACGAGCTGCGCCGTCGCGGCGGTGGCATCGGTGTCGCGGCGATGTGCGCGGGCGGCGGCCAGGGTGGCGCCGTCATCGTCGAGGTCTAGCCTTTCCGGCGGGACTTCGACGAAGAAGACTTCTTGCTCTTCTCGATGAGCGCAGCCGCGTGGTCGAGGATGCACTCCAGGCCGAACTCGAAGTTGCGGCCGTCGGCACCGCCGATGCGGTGCCCCTCGGCACTCACCTTGGCGAGTAGCGGGGTGCTCTCGGCGTTGCCGATGATCGCATCCTCGAGCGGGTGGGCGTTTTCGTCCGCAGCCCGGTTCTTCTGGTAAAGCCGATGCAGCACAACCGAACCGCGAACGTGTACAGACACCGCTGAGTAGGTGTCGAAGGCATCCTCGGCGGACAGGCCCGCCTCGACCAGGCTCGCGATCGCCTTCTCCACTTCGTGCTCACCCGCCCGCACGGCCCGCGGGCTCAGCGCCGAGCGGATCAGGATCAGATCGCACAGGATCGGGTTGCCCATGAACGTCTTTCGCATCGCGCGCGCATGGTTTGACAACGTCTCGCGCCAGTCGGAGGCCTCGACGTAGGGCGTGGCGAACACGTACTGGCTCAGCGCCCGGTCGGTCATCGCGTTGAGCAGGTCGTCCTTCTTGCGGAAATACCAGTAGATGCTGGTGACTCCGACCCCGAGGTGCTTGCCCAACAGCGGCATGCTCAGGTTGTCGATCGACACCTGCTCGGCGAGTTCGAAGGCGCCCGCAATGATGTCGTCGGGATTGATCGACCCGCGCTCGCGTCGGGGCCGCTTGGCGGCGGTCGCTGGCTTGGCCACTGCAGGTCCACCTTCCGTTTCGACGATCAGCGGGTGGAAACCTTACCCCGTCAGTGGGGTGTGAACTGAGCCTGCGCTCCAGCTCCATCGGTCTCTTCCCGTTACTGTAAAGCCTATAGTAGGTTTTACCGATACCAGCGAACCAAAGACGGAGGAGCCGCGGGTGCCGGACGCAGTGCTGCGGGAACGCCCCCGCAATGCAGTGAACCCTGCTGGGAGCCAAGGACTTGCCGTCGCGTGCACCATTAAGCGCGCGCCGAATTGGACCGGGACGTAAAGTCCGGCCGTGGATCTCGGACTCGGTGACGCCACCGCCGTCGTGGTCGGCGGCGGTCGCGGGATGGGTTTGGCCGCCGCGCGATGCCTGGCCGACGACGGCGCCCGGGTCGCACTGATCGGCCGCACCGCGTCGGTGCTCGACGCCGCAGCCGAAGAGCTGAGGGGGCGGGGTAGCCCCGACGCGCTTCCGTTGGTGGCCGACACCGGCGACGACGCCCAGGTTCAGCGCGTGTTCGAGCGCGTCGGTGAGTGCTGGGGCGGCGGACTCAATATCCTCATCAACGCCGTAGGACCAAGTGTCCAAGGCACTTTCGACGAACTGACCGACGAGCAATGGCGCACCGCGATCAACGAGGGTGCGCTGGGCATGGTCCGCTGTGTGCGCGCGGCGCTTCCGCTGCTGAGGGCCGCGAATTGGGCGCGCATCGTCAACTTCGCCGCCCAGTCCACGCAACGGCAGAGCCCTCGGCTATCGGCGTACACCGCCGCCAAAGCCATGGTCGTGAGCGTCTCCAAGAACCTGTCGATGCATCTTGCGCCCGATGAGATTCTGGTCAACGTCGTCTCGCCGGGCAGCATCGCCTCCGAGGCACTCACCGGGTGGGCGCAGACCGTCGGTGTCGACGGCGCCGATCCCTATGCGTTGATGGCCGCCATCGACGAGCATTTCGGTCACCCGGCCCATCTGCCGCGTGCCGGGTTGCCTGACGAGATCGGACCTGTCGTCGCGTTCCTGGCGTCGAAACGCAACTCGTACATGACCGGCGCCAACGTCAATGTCGACGGCGGTAGCGACTTCACATAGGAGCAATCATGGCCGCAGCGAGTGAAGCCCGCGAGTGGGCGCGGACGCAATTGCGGGGAATCGGCAACAGCCTCTACACGCCGTTCGCCGGAACCGACGGCGACGATATCGACTGGGACGCCTACCGGACCTTGGTGCGGTACTGCGTCGGCGAGCTGAAGCACCCGATGCTGTGGTGCACCAGCGGCATCGCCGAATTCTGGTCGCTCACGCTCGATGAGCGAAAGCTGTTGTTGGAGATCGCAATCGAGGAGGGCCGCCTGGCCAACCCGGACGTCGTCATCCAAGCCTGCACTGCGGCAACGGCAGCCAAGGACTGCCTCGAGCTGACGGCGCACGCGCAGCAGGCGGGCGCCGACATCGCGTACATCCAGACGCCGATGATGGAAACCCACGGCGGTGAAGGCGTGCTGCGCTTCTTCTCCTACATCGCCGACCGCACCGATATCGCGCTCGGCATGTTCAACTCGCCGTCGTCGGGCTATGTGCTGACACCCGCTGAGGGGGCGCGCATCTACGCCGAAATCCCTGCGGTATGCGCGACGAAGGAGGGCGCGTTCCGTCCCGCGAGCAGCCGAATGCTGCACGAGTTGGCACCCGAACTGGTGATCTGGGAGTGCGACCTCACCGTGTACCGGGCTGGCTGGTTGCGGGCCGGCATCATCGGACCCGCGCAACTGGGCACCGCGGGCTATCTCCACGAGACGCCGCAGCGCCCGATCGTCTCCGAATACTGGGAGCTGGTCTGGGCGGACAAACTGATCGAGGCGATGGACTACGCCGAGAAGTCGGGCCTGGACCAGTTCGGTATCGACATGGGCAATTGGTTCACCTGCTATCCGGGTCGCCCCGACTACTTCACTCATTGGGGCGGCGCGTTCAAATACGCCGCCTCACTGCTGGGATTGCCGATCGGCGACTATCCGCATTCGCGCCCGCCGCAGACCGAATTGCCCGAGGCTGGGAAGGCTCAGATCGAGCAGGCCTACCAGCGGCTCGGCCTCATCGATCGTTGACTGCGGAAGGCGATACCGATAGGTGTACAGTATGGACAAATTCGCATGTTGGCGCGCCATTGCCGGAGGTATCCCTAGGTGACCGACACCCACGCTGATGTCGCCGCGAAGTCCGCTGCTGCCAAGCCCGTTCTCTACGAGGTACTCGACAGCGGGGTTGCGGTCCTGACGTTCAACCGTCCCGAACGGATGAACGGTTGGGGCGGTGGGTTGGCTGCCGGTTTCTATGCGGGCATGGATGCCGCGGAGGCCGACCCGAGTGTCCGCGCGATCGTGGTCACCGGATCCGGGCGGGCTTTCTGTGCGGGAGCCGACATGGGCGACCTGTCGTCGATCAGTTCGGCGAGCGTCGACAGCGCCGGCGAGGCGGACCTGACGAAGATGGTGGGCGAGCGGCATCCGCTCTTCGTCACGACCGTGAGTAAGCCCGTGATCGCCGCGATCAACGGGGCCTGCGCCGGTATCGGGCTGACTCAGGCGCTGATGTGCGATATCCGCTTCGCCGCCGCCGGAGCCAAGTTCACCACCTCGTTCGTCCGCCGCGGCCTGATCGCCGAGTATGGCATCTCGTGGATCCTGCCGAAGGTCATCGGCTGGGGGGCGGCGCTGGATCTGCTGATGAGCGGCCGGGTCTTCTGCGCCGAAGAGGCCCTTGAACTCGGCATGGTCAAAGAAGTCGTCGCTCCCGACGAGTTGCTCAGCCGCGCAATTGAATACGCACAAGACATCGCGGTCAACTGTGCGCCGAGTTCGCTGGCCGTCATCAAGCGGCAGGTCTACGGCGACGCGCTGCGCGAGGCGGAGGACGCCAGCCGGCGAGCCGAGACGCTCATGCACGAGTCCATGCAACGCCCCGACTTCATCGAGGGCATCACCGCGTTCTTTGAAAAGCGGTCACCGAACTTCCCGCCCCTGACGTGAAAGGACGACACCGATGACTTTGGAGTACAAGGCGATTGACGTCGACAATCACTACTACGAGCCGACCGACTCGTTCACTCGGCATCTGCCCAAGGAGTTCAAGCGTCGTGGCGTGCAGATGCTCACCGAGGGCAAACGCACCTTCGCCGTCATGGGTGGTGTCATCAATCAGTTCATCCCGAACCCGACGTTCGACCCGATCATCGAGCCGGGGTGTCTGGACCTGTTGTTCCGCGGCGAGATCCCCGACGGCGTCGACCCGGCGTCGCTGATGAAGGTCGACCGGTTGGCCGATCACCCCGAATACCAGAACCGCGATGCCCGGGTGAAAATCCTGGACAAGCAGAACCTCGAAACCGCCTTCATGCTGCCGACTTTCGCGTGCGGCGTCGAGGAGGCGCTCAAACACGACATCGAGGCGACGATGGCCTCGGTTCATGCCTTCAACCTGTGGCTCGACGAGGACTGGGGTTTCGACCGGCCCGACCACCGGTTGCTGTCGGCGCCGATCATCTCGCTGGCGGACCCGGACAGGGCGGTCGAGGAAGTCGAGTTCGTGGTGAGCCGCGGCGCCAAGATCGTCTGCGTGCGGCCGGCGCCGGTGCCGGGACGGCTCAAGCCGCGCTCACTGGGCGATCCGCTGCACGACCCGGTGTGGGCCAGGCTAGCTGAGGCCGGCGTGCCCGTCGTGTTCCACCTGTCCGACAGCGGCTATCTGGCGATCGCAGCGCTGTGGGGCGGCAAGGCCACGTTCGAAGGGTTCGGCAAGAAGGATCCACTGGATCAGGTGTTGCTCGACGACCGCGCCATTCACGACGCGATGGCGTCGATGATCGTCCACCAGGTCTTCAGCCGCCATCCCAAGCTGAAGGTGGCGAGCATCGAGAACGGCTCGTATTTCGTCTATCGCTTGATCAAGCGGCTGAAGAAGTCTGCCAACAACGCGCCCCACCACTACAAGGAAGACCCGATCGAGCAGCTGCGCAACAACGTCTGGATCGCCCCTTACTACGAGGACGACGTCAAGCTGCTGGCCGAAACCATCGGTGTGGACAAAATTCTGTTCGGCTCGGACTGGCCGCACGGCGAGGGCCTGGCCGATCCGATGTCATTCACCGCCGACATTCCCCAGTTTCCCGAGTTCAGCGCCGAAGACACCCGGAAGGTGATGCGGGACAACGCATTGGAACTGCTCGGCGTCTCCGTCCCTTCGGCGGCCTGACCGGTGCCCGAATGGACGATCGGCGCCGTACTCGACGCGATCGCCGAGGTCATCCCCGACCGGCCGATGACGATCTGCGGCGAGCGCACCAGCACGTTCGCCGATTCGGCTGACCGGACGCGCCGGCTGGCGAACTTCTTGGGGAGTAGGGGTTTCGGCGCGCACCGCGAGCGATCCGACCTCGAGAACTGGGAGTGTGGCCAGGACCGGGTCGCACTGATCATGCACAACGACCTATACCCGGACATGGTCGTCGGATGCCTCAAGGCCCGGGTCGTGCCGGTCAACGTCAACCATCACTACACGCCTCGCGAAGTCGCAGAGCTGCTGGCGTACGTCAAGCCGCGCGCGGTGATCTACCACCGTTGCCTGGGTGCCAAGTTCGCCGACGTGCTGGCGCCGGACATCGCCGAGTTGCTGATCTCGATCGACGACGGCAGTGACGTGCCGGAGCTCCCCGACGCGATCGGCCTGGAAGATGCTCTGGCACAGGGGGATCAGGATCGGGACATCGTACCCTCACCCGATGATGTGTTGATGATCTGTACCGGCGGCACCACGGGTAGGCCCAAAGGGGTGATGTGGCGCCAGGCCGACACCTACGCCGTCTCGATGAACGGGGCCGACCATGCGTCGGTCACCGAGATCCACGACAAGCTCGGGACCCCCGGTGCACCGTGGTTTGCGGTGTCCCCGCTGATGCATGCCGCCGGAATGTGGACGGCGTTCGCCGCCGTGCTCAACGGGCAGACCGTGGTGCTCTACGACTCGCCGAAATTCGACCCGCAGCGAGTGCTGTCCACCGCGCAGCGGCACAGGGTCGGCATGATGACGATGGTCGGCGACGCGTACGCCGCTCCGCTGGTCGAGGAGTTGCGGCGCGGCGACTACGATCTGTCCTCGTTGTTCGCGCTGGCCACCGGGGGAGCGGCGACCAACCTCAAGCACCAGCAGGCGCTGCTGGAGCTGCTGCCCGACATCATCCTGATCAACGGCTACGGGTCGTCGGAGACCGGCAATGTCGGGTTCGGCCGCAGCACGCGCGGCGAGCACAAGGACACCTTTGAATTGCGTGAGGGCGCACTGGTTCTCGCTGAGGACTACAGCAGATTCCTGGACGCCGGTGAGGACCAGGTCGGCTGGGTGGCTCGCGCGGGCCGGATACCGCTGGGCTACTTCGACGACTCGGACGCCACCCGCAAGACCTTCCCCGAGGTCGGCGGCGCCCGCGTGGTGATTTCCGGGGACCGTGGCTCGCTGGCACCGGACGGGACGCTGCGGCTGTTCGGCCGGGACTCGCTGGTGGTCAACACCGGCGGGGAGAAGGTCTTCGTCGAGGAGGTCGAGGAGGTGCTACGTGCGCATCCCGGGGTCGCCGACGCCCTGGTGGTGGGCCGGCCCAGTGAGCGGTGGGGACAGGAACTCGTCGCGCTGGTGGCGCTGCGGGACGACGTCGCGCCCGACGCCCTGCATGAGCACTGCACCGCGCAACTCGCCCGCTACAAGGCACCGAAGGAGTTCATCGTCGTCGTTAACGTCAAGCGCCTCGGCAACGGCAAGGCCGACTACCGCTGGGCCAAAGAGACTGCCGCCAGCAAGGTTTCGCTGTCATGACGCGCAAGGTGATAGACGGTCTGGTCAACGTCCACTTCGGTGAGGCCGAGCAGCAACCGACCTGGATGCTCAAGGTCCGTGACGACTACTTCAAGGGACCGAAGTCGATGTTCGCCCCAGTGGACCTCGCCGAGTTGCTCGACGAGATGGACGCCCAGGGCGTGCAGAAGGCCGTCCTGATGGACAACATCGCCAAGCCGCATGTCACGGCGCGCAAGTTCGCACAAGCCCGGCCAGACCGGTTCGCGCTGGCGATGGGCGGCCTGAACCTGCTCAAACCGATGCCCACCCTGCGCGAGCTGACCGCGATCGTCGCCGACCTGCCGGTCGTCTATACCGCTGTGGGGCCTAGCTTTTGGGGCGATGCGCATTACCCACCCAGCGACGCCGTCTATTACCCGCTCTACACCAAGTGTGCGGAGCTGGACCTGCCGCTGTGCCTGAACACCGGACTGCCGGGTCCGCCGATCCCGGGCGAAGTCCAGAACCCGATCCACCTCGACCGGGTGTGCGTGCGGTTCCCCGAACTGCGGTTGTGCATGATCCACGGCGCCGACCCCTGGTGGGATGTTGCGATCCGGTTGATGATCAAGTACGAGAACTTGCACCTGATGACCTCGGCGTGGTCACCGAAGCGTCTGCCGGACAGCCTGCTTCACTATATGCGGACCCGCGGACCGGGCAAGGTGATGTTCGGTTCCGACTGGCCGGTGCTCAAAATGCACCGCGTCGTACCCGAAGCCGAGGCACTGGACCTGCCACCCGAAGTCCTCGACAACTATCTGTACAACAACGCCAACGATTTCTTCTTCAGGGAGCGCTGAATGGACCGTTACGAACTGCGCAGGCTGGACTACAGCCTCTCGGAGGATCACACCGATCTGCAGACCGCCTACCGGCAGTTCTTCAAAACCCACAGCACCATTGAGACCGTGCGGGCCGCCGAGGCCACCGGTTTCGACAAGAGCTTGTGGGAACGGCTGTGCGCCATGGGTGCGACCACGATGGCGGTTCCCGAGTCGGTGGGCGGTGACGGCGCGACCCTGGTGGACCTGACGCTGGTGGCAGAGGAGTTGGGGCGGTCGCTTGCGCCGGTGCCGTGGATCGACCACGTATGTGCCGCCCGGTTGCTGGCCGCACTGGGCGCGCTCACCGACGAAGTGATGAGCGGCAACCGGATCGCCGGTCTGGACGCGGCCCTGGACACCGTCTCCGGGGCGCGGCTGATCCCGACCGGTTCGATTGCCGACCACATCATCGTGCGTGACGGTGACAAAGGTGAAGACGTCGTTCTCCTATCATTCGGGACGCGTCCGGCCAAGGTCGACAACATCGGCCGGCTTCCGATGGCCTGGGTCGATCCCGCGGCCGCGGACAGTCGCACGGTGCTGGGTAGCGGGCCCGATGCACTCGCCAAATATGCTCGGGCGCTCGATGAATGGCGGCTACTCACTGCGTCGGCCCTCGTCGGTCTGGTCGAGGAGACCATGACCATCGCCGCTGAGTTCGCCAAGTCGCGCTACACCCTGGGCGTGCCGATCGCCACGCTGCAGGCAATCTCGCATCCGTTGGCCAACATGGTGATCACCGTCGAAGGTGGACGTAACCTGGCCCGGCGAGCGGCGTGGTTCCTCGACAACGAGCCCGACGCGAGGCCCGAACTGGCGCCGTCGGCGTTCGTGTTCATGGCCGAAGAGGCGTCCAAGGCGGCCACGATGGCAGTGCACATCCAGGGTGGCTTGGGGGTGTCGTCGGAGGCCGCCGCGACCGCCTACCTGGTGCGGGCCAGGGGTTGGCCGCTGGCCGGCGGCGATCCCGGTGCCAGCGCCAAGCAGATCGCGCACATCCTCGCAGACCGCGAAACCCCCTAGGCAGTCATGGATTTCTCACACGTGGAGCTGTCCGGCGAAGATCAGGGTTTCCTCGACGAAGTTCGCGACTTCCTCAAGACTCACATCACCGAGGACGTGATCCGGCACGACCGGGAGACCGGCGACAATTTTCATGAGGGCGTGCATCTGGCGCTGGGAGCGGCCGGATACCTGGAAGCCGAGTGGAAGCCGGAATCCGACGGCGGCTTCACCCGGGTTCGCCGGCGGATCTGGGAGCTGGAGAAGCGGCGGTTTCATGTCCCGTGGGTCACGTGGGGCACCACCTCGATGGTGGCGCGCTCGGTGGACACGTTCGGATCCGAGGAGCTCAAAGCCGAAGTGCTGCCGAAGGTGTTCAGCGGCCGTGTCCGGCTGTGTCTGGGCTACACCGAGCCCGAAGGCGGCTCGGATGTGGCCACCTGCAAGACCCGCGCCGTGCGTGACGGTGGGGGCTGGATCATTAATGGTTCCAAAATGTTCACCACCGGTGCGCACAACTGCCGGTACGTCTTCCTGATCACCAACACCGATCCGGACGCCCCGAAGCACAAGAGTCTCACCATGTTTCTGGTCCCGCTGGACTCCCCAGGCATCGACATCCAGGGCCTGCGCACCGTCGACGGTGACCGGACCAACATCGTCTACTACAGCGATGTCCGCGTCGACGACAAGTACCGCCTCGGTGAGGTCAACGGTGGCTGGACGGTGCTGCGGGAACCGCTCAACGTCGAGCACGGTGCGGTCGCAGCCGCCGCCGACGGCTTGGCCGACGTGTCGATCATGATGCATCAGGCCAACTTCATGGCCACCGCCGTCGACAAGGTGGCCGCCACTGTCGGCCGGACCGACCCGAACGGCCGGCGTGCGGTAGACGACGGCGCGGTGGCCTACCGGCTGGGACGCAGCGCCGCCCGAATGGAAGTCGCGCTGAGCTCGCACAGCCTCTACGGTCGGGTGGCCATCGCGCAGACCATGCGGGATATCTCACCGGAATTGATGGACGTATTAGGCGCGGCGTCAACACTTCCCGTGGACGCCGAGGGTGCGGCCGACGACGGGGCGTCGGAATATGTGTACCGGTTCGCGCCGCTGTCGGGAATCTACGGCGGAACGCTGGAGGTGTTCCGCAACATGATCGGCCAGCACGTATTGGGGCTGGGCAAGCCGGCGTACGCACCTCAGGTGACGAAGGTTTCATGACCGAAGCACCGCCCATACCGATAGCGATACAGGAGCTGTCATGGATTTCACCAAAGTCGACCTGTGCGCCGATGATGCGGCTTTTCAACGGGACCTGCGGGCATTTCTCGCCGAGCTGGTGACCGACGAGGTCATCCTGCGGGACCGCCAGACGGGCGACAACTTCGACGAGGGCGTACACCTTGCCCTCGGCGCTCGCGGTTTCCTGGAGAAAGAGTTCAAGACCGGCACCGACGACGGCTTCAGCCGCATCCGCCGCCGGATCTGGGATCTGGAACGCCGCCGGGCACATGTGCCGTGGGTGACCTGGGGAACCACTGTCATGGTGGCCCGGGCGGTCGCCGCGTTCGGCACCCCCGAACTGGTCGGCGACGTGATGCCGCGAGTGTTCGACGGTACGGCGCGAATGTGTCTGGGCTACACCGAGCCTGAGGGCGGCTCGGATGTGGCCACCTGCAAGACCCGCGCCGTCCGGGAAGCGGATGGGTCCAGCTGGATCATCAATGGTTCGAAGATGTTCACCACCGGCGCCCACAATTGCCAGTACGTCTTTCTGCTGACCAACAGCGATCCTGAGGCGCCAAAGCACAAGAGCCTCAGCATGTTTCTGGTGCCGTTGGACACCCCGGGCATCGAGATTCAGGGCATCCGCACCGTCGACGGCGACCGCACGAACATCGTGTATTACACCGACGTCTGCGTCGACGAGAAGTACCTACTCGGCGAAGCCAACGGGGGCTGGACGGTACTGCGCGGACCGCTGGACGCCGAACACGGCGCGGCGCCAACAGCAGCCGACGGCCTCTGCGACGTCTCGATCATGGCCCATCAGGCCGGCGTGCTGGCCGCCGCGGTCGATGCGGTCGCCGCCCATGTCGGACAGGCCGACGCGGCCGGTAGACGGATGGTCGACGATGGCGCGGTCGCGTACCGCCTCGGCCGCAGTGCCGCGCGTCTGGAGGCATGCCTGTCCACACCAAGCATTTTCGGCCGAGTGGCCCAGGCTCAGACCATGCGCGATATCGCACCGGACTTGATGGACCTCGCGGGCGCGGCCTCGGTGTTACCTATCGACACCGACGGAGCAGCCGACAACGGTGCGTCCGAGTACGCCTTTCGGTTCGCGCCGTTGTTCGGGATCTACGGCGGAACGCTGGAGGTGTTCCGCAACATGATCGCCCAGCACGTCCTCGGATTGGGTAAGCCGAACTATTCACCGCCGGCCCGTACGACACCTACCGCCGAATGCGCGAGGAAGGGCGGCTGAACCGCCTCGGCCAATGCCGGGGCTCTTCAGGGGACGATGCCCTAACGGGAATCGGCGCGCTTCGGGACGGCTTCACCGCGCGTAGGGATCCGTGATCTCGCGCAGTTGATCCAGGATCTGTTGCAGCAGTGTGAAGTTGCGGGTCCCCAAGTAGACCTTCCATTCGGAATGGATCTCGTCGAGTGTTGCGGTGGCTACTTCGATCGCCCGTCGGCCACGTTGCTCGATCACGATCAGTCGGGCACGGCCATCCGCTGGGTCGGAGACCCGGCGGACGTAGCCCAAACGTTCGAGTTGGTCGACCAGCACGCCCGCGCTCTGCTTGCTCATTTGAGCCTGTGCAGCGAGATCTGTGAGGCGCGAACCGTGCGGGGCGATGCGTTGAAACACGCGGCACTGAGCAAGGGTCCAGTCGTCGAATCCGGCATTTTGGAGCGCCCGGAAAATACGGTCTTCGGTGTACCGGTACGGGATGAACAACGACACCCCTAGATCAATTCGCTGCTCGTCGTCCATGCCGCCTTCGGCTCCATCGCCAACCTGATCCCACGGAGTTCCCACCTTATGTCATTGCGACCTCGCCCGATCACTGCCGAGCACTTTTGTCGACAGCGATTATGTCAAATAAAACTTACTAAAATGAGCTGAATGATCCACGCATACACGTACGGGTCTTGACAATAGTAAAGAATACTGACTACCTTGGTTCAAGGGTCCTGCGATCCAGAGGGCGATGGAGGGGTGGTTGCCGCGATGAGCGGCCCCAACCATCACGCCCCGTTCCTCCGCTTCATTCGTCCTACAGAAAGCGACATATCGTGAAATTTCTTGTGCTGGGAGCAAGCGGCCGCACCGGTGTCCACCTTGTCAAAGAGGCACTCGACCAAGGCCACGAAGTCACCGTCCTCGTTCGGCGGCCCGACGCCACCGCTGACCCGCGCGCTGACATCGTCAACGGCGATGTCACCGACGCCGCTGTGATCGCCGTGGCAGCCCGGGGGCACGATGCGATCATCAGCGCGCTCGGCGTCAAAAGCGTTCGCGAAACCCCGGCGCTGATCACCGACACAGTCCGCGCTGTCATCGCGTCCGCGAAGACATCGGGTGTTGATCGGTTTGTGATCGTGTCCGCATTCGGAGTCGGGGACTCCCTCGCCAAGGCGTCGCTCCTCGCCGGCCTGATATTCCGCACTGCGCTTCGCAAAAAGTACGCGGATAAAGCAGCTGCCGAAGTCCTCTTGAAAGCTAGCGGCCTGAAATGGACCGTTCAATACCCCGGGGCATTGAACGACAGGCCCGGCGGCCGCTACACCGCGACCGCGCTCGAGGATGTGACGACATTACCGATCCTCCCCTCGACCTCTCGGGCGAACGTCGCCGACTTCCTCCTCCGCTCCGCCGTGGAAAACACCTTTATCCGTCAGATCGTGGTCGTCACCGACACGAAATAGGTCCGGGCTGGAGCAATGTGCCCGCCCGCGTGCTCTCCTAGATCAGATGATGCCGTCGCGGCGCAGATCGGCGATTTCGGAGGTCTGGTAACCGATTTCGGCCAGCACTTCGTCGGTGTGCTCGCCCAGTAGCGGGGCGCGATGCCGGATCGACCCGGGTGTCGCCGACAGCCGAAACGGGGTTTCGATGAGCGGCACCGGTTTCGACGCTCCGGGAAACGGCACCCGTTTGAGGTAGCCCATCGCTTCCACGTGCGGATCATCGAGGACATCCTGCGGCGAATTCAACGGGGCGGCAGGTAGTTTTGCAGCCTCGAGCGCGGCAAGCACCTCGGCCTTGGACTTGCCCACACACCACTGCTGCATCAGATCGTTGAGAAAGTCGCCGTGCTGCCAGCGAGAGTCGTCGTCGGCGAATCGCGGATCGTCGACCAGGTCCTCGCGGCCGATCAGCCGGCACCACCGTTTGAACATCGGCTGGCCGGCTATCTGAAGCAGGACCCAGCCGTCGGAGACCTCGTACAGGTCGCACGGCGCCACCGAGGTTCCGCGATTTGCCGCCCTGGGTTTGTCCACGCCGAGCAGCTCACGTTCGATGAGGAAGGCGTTCGACAGCATCAAAGCCGTTGGTAGCAACGCGCTCTCGACGTGCTGACCCTGTCCGGTCTGGCTGCGGTGGTACAGGGCCATCATGACGCCGATGGTCAAGGTGAGGGCGGTGCCGAAGTCGGCCTGGGGGACAACGGTGCGGATCGGTAGCTCCGGCAGACCCTGTCGGTAGACCGCACCGGACATCACCTGTCCGGCGCCGTCGAATCCGATCCGGTCGCTGTAGGGACCGCCTTCGCCGTACGCGGTTGCGCTGGCCAGGATGATGTCGGGCTTGACGGCGCGCAACGACTCGTAGTCGAGCCCGTTGGCTCGCATGCCCGCGGCGGGCATGTTGGCGATAACGATGTCGGACCGGGCCACCAATCGCCGGGTGATGTCGGCGCCTTCGGGCGTTGTCGAGTCGAGCGTCAGGGATCGCTTGTTGCGGTTGCACTGTAGGAAGGTGCCGCCCTCGCCGCCGCTGGTGACCGACTGCACCCAGCGGTCTTCGCCGCCTTCTCGTTTTTCGACGCGCAGGACGTCGGCACCCATATCCGCGAGTATCGCGCTGCACCAGGGCGCGGCGATGAATCGGCCGTAGTCCAGCACTCGTATGCCGTCGAGGACACCCATCGATCTACAGGGTGAGAACGGTCGCCGCGGCGGTACCCGGAGCGCCGTAGAGCTGGGTGAAGCCCACCTTCGGCTCGCCGGGCACTTGGCGCTCGCCGGCCTCACCGCGCAACTGCCGGACGATCTCGTGGACTTGCCGCAGCCCGGAGGCGCCGATCGGCTCGCCGTTGGCAATCAGCCCACCGTCGGTGTTGATCGGCATCGATCCGTTGATCTCGGTCTCGCCGTCGGCGAGCAACCGTTCCTGATCGCCGTCCGGGCAGAACCCGCACTCGGCCATGTGGATGATCTCAGCGCCGGCGTCGGTGTCCTGCAGCTGGATGACGTCGACGTCTTGCGGTGACACACCGGCCTTTTCGAACGCGGCGCGGGCGGCGTGCACGGTGGGTGCGACGTCCTCGGCGACCGGGCCGAACGTGGTGTTGACCTCGTAGGCGCCGTAGCGGCGGGTGCGAATCTCGATGGCCTTGAGGTAGACGGGCTTGGAGGTGTAGCGATGCGCGATGTCGGCGCGGCACATGACCACCGCTGCGGCGCCCTCGTCTGGTGCGCAGAACATGTACTGCCGCAGGGGGTAATTCAGCACCGGTGAGGCCATGATCTCATCGATCGATATTTCCTTGCGACGGAACGCGTTCGGGTTGAGCACGCCGTTGCGGAAATTCTTGTTCGCCACCCGCGCCAGCGTCTCCTGGGATATCCCGTGGTCGTGCAGGTACCGGTTGGCCTTCATGCCGAAGAACTGGGTGGTGAGGTACTGACCGTTCTCGGCGTACCAGCGCGGCATTCCGACCAGGGCGGGATCTTCGGTGAACGCGCCCCGCGGGTGCTTGTCCAAACCGATCGCGATACCGATGTCGTAGTCGCCCAGCCGGATGCCGTCGGCGCATGCCTTCGCCGCGCTGGCCGCGGTCGCGCAGGCATTGAAGACGTTGGTGAACGGGATGCCGGTCAGTCCCACCATGCCGACGATCGCGTCGGGGTTGGCGACGGTCCAGCTGCCGCCGGTGGCGAATTGGACGTCCTTCCACTCGATGCCCGCGTCCCCGACGGCGGCGAAGATGGCGTCAACCGCCATTGCCATCGCCGACTTTCCTTCGAACCGGCCGAACGGGTGCAGGCCGACGCCGATGATGGCGACATCGTTCATCGATTGTCTTCCTCTCGGAATCCGCCGTCTAGGCAAACGAACTGTAACACTTACAGTATCTTGGGCTACGTGGCTTCCAACATCGAGCACAAGACCACGTTCTGCCGCATCTGCGAGCCGCTGTGCGGCATGGTGGCCACCGTCGAGGACGGCCGCCTGACAGCATTGCGGCCGGATAAGGACCATCCGCTGTCCGCGGGGTTCGCCTGCCAGAAGGGCATCGCGTTCACCGAGGTCCAGAACGATCCGGACCGGGTCACGACGCCCTTGCGTAAAACGCGCACCGGATACGAACCCGTGAGCTGGGACGAGGCGCTGTCCGATATCGCCGCGCGATTGACCGGGATCCTGAAGGCGCACGGTTCGGGAGCGGTCGGCTGGTACATGGGCAACCCGGGCGCCTTCAGCTATGCGCACACCTTCGCAGCCTTGGGATTCATCAAGGGTCTCGGCGTGGGTGGCCACTACTTCACGGCATCGTCACAAGACACCAACAGCAGGCTGATCGCCAGCCAGATGCTGTATGGGGCGCCGACTTCGGTTCCGATCCCCGATCTGACGAGGACCGATCTGCTGGTGATGCTCGGGGCCAACCCCGTTGTCTCCCATGGCAGTTTCCTCACTGCGCCGCGGATCAAGGACCGCATGCATGACATCGTCAAGCGGGGCGGTCGCGTCGTCGTCGTCGATCCGCGGCGTACTGAGACCGCGGCGGCGTTCGAGTGGGTGGGCATCGTGCCCGACACCGACTCCTTCCTGCTGCTGTCACTGCTGCAAGTGATGTTCGCCGAGGGCCTCGTCGACATCGGACGGGTGAAGGCGCAGGCCGACGGCCTGGAGTGGCTGCAGTCGCTGTGCTCGCCGTTCACCCCGGAATTCACCGCGGCCCACACGGGTATCGACGCCGACAGTGTCCGGTCGCTCGCGCGGGATCTGGTGCGCGAACCGCGGGCTGCCGTCTACGGCAGGCTCGGCACCTGCGTCGGCCGCTACGGAACGCTCACCACCTACCTGATGGATGCGGTGAATCTCGTGGCGGGCAACCTCGATGCGCCCGGCGGGTCGGTGTTCAGTTCGATGGAGACGCTCGGAGGACGCTGGCAAGCGACGATGATGGGCTTGGCCATGCGCCGCTCGTACCGCAACCGGTCCCGGATCGGTGGGATTCCCATCGCGGTCGCGATGGAACCGGCCGCGCTGATGGCCAAGGAGATCACCACGCCGGGCGATCGGCAAATCAGGGCGATGTTCGTCTCGGCGGGCAACCCGGTGCTGTCGGTGCCCAACGGCGATGAACTCGAGGCGGCGTTCGACTCGCTGGATCTATCGGTGGCCCTTGACTTCTACGTCACCGAGACCACCGGCCGGTGTGACTACATCCTGCCGGTGACCACGATGTACGAGCGTGACGACTTCCCGTATACGTTCCAGGCTTTCCAGGCCACGCCGTTCCGGCAGGCCACTGACGCCGTGGTCGCGCCGGCCGGTGAGGCCCGATCGGAGTGGGACATCGTCTCCGACCTCACGGTTCGGCTGGCGCCCGGCGTGCGCGCGTTCGCCGTGTTCGGGGCTCTGCGAAAAGTATTGAGCCGCTTCGGTGTAACCCTCAAGCCGCGGATGATGATCGACGCTCTGATTCGAATGTCACAAGGTGGTGACCTGTTCGGTCTGCGGCGCGGCGGTCTGACGCATCGCAGGCTCACCGAGGAACACCCGCACGGTGTGGTCCTGGCGCCGCACATCCGCACCGGCGTGCTGCGCAACTCGGTGGCCTACCTGTCCCGCCGGGTCCGGCTGACCCACCCCGGTATCGCCACCGAGATCGACAAGCTCAGCCGCAGCGGCCATCCGGAGGGCTATCCGTTGCGGATGATCGGCATGCGTGAACCGCGTTCGGAGAACTCGTGGATGCACAACTCGCCGCTGCTGATGCGGGGCGATCGGGGTCACCGTGCACTGATCCACGTCGACGATGCGGCCGAAGTGAGCGTCGCTGACGGCGACCTGGTGCGGGTGTCATCGCCGTACGGCGAGATCACCGTCGAAGTGATGACCACCAAGGACCTGATGGCCGGCGTCATCGCCGTGCCGCACGGGTGGGGGCACAGCGGCACCGGGACCTGGCGGATGGCGAACCGCGCGGGCGGCTCCAATGTCAACAGGCTGACGTCGAGCGCGCCCGAGGATGTCGAGGCGCTGTCGGGGATGGCGTGGCTGACCGGCGTCCCGGTTCGGGTCGAGCGAGTCGGCGAGGCCGTCCCCGGCTAGGCGATCGCGCCCGACTCCTTGAGCGCCTCGATGCGCTCCCAGTCGATGCCGATCTCCATCAGCACAAGCTCGGTGTGCTCGCTGGCCTGCGGTGCGCGGGTGGTCTCGAGCGGTTCGTGGTTGAACTGCACCGGGCCGCGAACCACCTTGAACGGTGCCCCGCCGTCGGCGGCCTCCACCTCGACGATCATGTCGTTGGCAATGGCCTGCTCGTCGGCGGCCAGATCGACCAGACTCTGGAACGGCGCCCACTGGCCCTTCATCGTCTTGAGGTGCTGGCGCCAGTACTCGAACGGCTTGGCGGCGATCGCGGCGGTGATCAGTCGCACCCCCTCTTCGGCGTTCTGGATCAGTGGCATCACCTCGGAGAACCGGGGGTCGTCGGCGAGTTCGGGCAATCCGAGATGCTCCCAGGTGTCGCGGATGTACCCGGTCGGACTGACGATGCACAGGTTGATGGTGCCGCCGTCTGAGGTCAGGTAGTTGGCCATGAACGGGTTGACCGATGTGGTGGTGCCCGGCATCAGCGACCGCATGGTCTCGCCGGTCTCCATGCCCTGGGTGACGCTGGCGCCGGCCGCCCACCAGGCGGTGCTCAGCAGCGACACGTCGATCTCCACCGCTTCGCCCGTCCGCTCCCGGTGGAACAGCGCCGCAGAGATCCCGCCGGCGATGTTCATCCCACCGATCGAATCGCCGAACGCTGGAATACCTTGTGGCAGAGCGCCTCCGAGCTCTTCGGGAGTCAGTGCATGACCGACCCCGCTGCGCGTCCAGAACGCGGTACCGTCGAATCCGCCGACCAGCCGCTCCGGTCCCTTGTCGCCGTAGGCGCTGCCGCGGGCGTAGATGATGTTCGGGTTCACCGCCCTGATGTGTTCGACGTCGAACTTGTTCTTCTGCCGGGCCTGCGGCATGTAATTGGTCAGGAAGACGTCGGCCGTCTTGGCGAGTTCGTAGAGCACCTCCTGGCCTTCGGGCGTGGACACATCGATGCCGACGCTGCGCTTGCCCCGATTGGGATGCTCGATCAGCGGGTGCCGGTTGGGGTCGAGCTGGAAGCCGCCCATGTTGATGAACCCGCGCTGGGTGTCGCCGCGGACCGGATGCTCGATCTTGATGACGTCGGCGCCCCAGTCGGCCAGGATCGCCCCGGCCGCCGGAACGAACGTGAACTGCGCGACCTCCAGTACCCGGATGCCGTCCATCACCTTGATCAAGAGCGTTCCCTTTCGCCTGGCGGTGGTAACCACATTCTCATACCGCGACCACCGCGGTCCGGTGAATGGGCCCAACTTGACTCCAGATCGCTACTGTAACCTTTACCGTTGACCGTCCCAGAACAGAAGGTGGTGCGTCGGTGGGCGAGCAGGGTACGAGCGTCGAACTGGGCTTGCGTGCGGCTGGGCGGGCCGAGCCGCGGATGCTGATCGACGGGACGTTGTCGGCGGCGGCCGACGGCGCCGAGTTCGACAACGTCAGCCCGGCCACCGGCCGGGTGCTCGGGGCCACCGCCGCAGCCGGTCCCGCCGACATGGATCGCGCGATCGCCGCGGCCCGGCGCGCATTCGATGACACTGACTGGTCCACCAACCGCGAGCTGCGCAAGCGCTGCCTCGCCCAGCTGCAGTCTGCATTGGAGTCCGAGAAGGAAGACTTGCGCGAGGAACTCGTCGCCGAAGTCGGCTGCCCGGTGATGTCGACCGGGGATGCCCAGCTGGAGTGGCCGCTGGCTGACTCGTTGCGTTACCCGAGCCGGCTCATCGACGAATTCGATTGGGAGCGAACGCTCGACGGCGGCGGGCTGTTCGGTGACCGCAACGTGCGCACCGTCGTCAAGGAGCCGGTCGGCGTGGTCGCCGCGATCACGCCGTCGAACTATCCGATCGAGGTCATCCTCAACAAGCTCGGTCCCGCGCTGGCCACGGGCAACACCGTCGTTCTCAAGCCGGACCCGAACACGCCGTGGAATGCCACGCGCATCGGCCGGCTCGTAGCCGAGCGGACCGATATCCCGCCCGGCGTGCTCAATGTCGTGCCCACCCCGTCGAACGACGTCGCCGGCCTCCTGGCGACGGATCCACGGGTGGACATGGTGTCGTTCACCGGATCCACCGCCGTCGGCAAGCAACTGATGCGGGTCGGCGCCGACACCATGAAACGCACATTCCTGGAACTGGGCGGCAAGTCTGCCCTGATCGTGCTCGACGACGCCAACCCGGCCCACGTCATCGGCGGCGCGGTCGGGGTGTGCGTGCACGCCGGACAGGCGTGCGCGCTGACCACCCGTCTCGTGATCCACGAGTCTCTCTACCCCGACGCGCTGAGCGCCATCACCGCCGCCTACCAGGCGGTGCCGGTCGGTGACCCGGCGCTGCCGGGAACGTTCGTCGGCCCACTCGTCAGTGCCGCGCAGAAGCAACGGGTGCTCGACGCGTGTGAGCAGGCGCGCCGCGACGGCGCCGAAATCGTGGTCGGGGGAGACAGTTTCGAGGATCTGCCCGATTACCTCACCGGCGGACATTTCGTCCGACCCACCGTGATCATCGGCGCCGACACCCGATCCGCGATCGCGCAGCAGGAGATCTTCGGCCCCGTGCTCGTGGTGTTGCCATTCCGCGACGATGAGGAGGCCGTCCGCATCGCCAACGACAGCGCCTACGGGCTCGCCGGTGCGGTGCTGTCGGGGTCCATCGAGCGGGGCACCGCCGTCGCGCGCAGGATCCGCACGGGCTCGATCGGTGTCAACGGGGGAATGTTCTACGGTGCCGACGCCCCGTTCGGGGGTTACAAGAACAGCGGTGTCGGACGCCAATGCGGCATCGAGGGCTTCGCGCAGTACCTGGAGACCAAGACCCTCGCCTTCCGCGCGCCACGCCGGTCCTGACCACAACTCGTCACACCGCGTCGAAGCTCACCGGCAACGACGTCGGTGACCGGAACGGCTGGCCGTGGATATGCGGGTCGTCGTCGGTGAGCAGGGTGATGTTCGTCAGTCGGTCCAACAGTGACTCCATGGCGACCTGGGTTTCCATCCGAGCCAGGTGCAGGCCCATGCAGGTGTGCTCACCCGCGGCGAACGTGATGTGCGGTGTGTGCTTACGGAAGATATCGAAGTCCTCGGAGTCCGGCCAACGGCTCTCGTCCCGGTTGGCCGAGCCCATGCACACGTCGATCACCGAACCCGCAGGTATCGCAACACCTTCCAGATCGCTGTCCTCGGCGGCGAACCGCTGCACCGTGGTCAGCGGCGTCTCGTAGCGCAGCCCTTCCTCGATCGCCGGGGCGAGCAGCTCCCGGTTGGCCTGTACCGCCGTGAACTGCTCGGGATGGGTGAGCAGCAGGTAAAGCAGATTGCCCGACGACCGGTAGGTGGTCTCCAGACCGGCCGGCAGCAGCAGCCGCAGGAAGGAGTAGATAGCCTCGTCGGACAGCTTCTCGCCGTTGATGTCCGCACTCACCAGGTCACCGATGATGTCGTCGGTCGGCTTCGACCGGCGCTTGTCGATCTGCTCGAGAAAGTATTCTTGGAGCGCGGCCGAAGCCTCGAATGCCTTCTGGTAGTCGACGGCGTAGCTGATCAGCTGGACCGCTCGGCGCCGGAAGGTGGGCAGGTCCTCCTCGGGAAGTCCGAGCAGCCGGGTGATGACCCGGGTGGGGAACTCGAAGGTGAAGGCCTTCACCAGGTCGGCATGCCCGTCGCGAATGAATCCATCGATGAGGCCGTTGACGATGGGCCGGACGACCTCAGGCTCCCAGCGCGCCAACGACTTCGACTTGAATGCTGCCGAGACCAGATTGCGGTGATCCCAGTGCACCTTGCCTTCCATCGCCAGCAACGACGGCCCGATGAACAGCCCGATGGTCGAGTCGTAGATCTTGGAGTTGAACACCCGCCCGTCGCGCAGGACCTTGTTCACCGCATCGAAGGACACCGCCGCGTACTCCTGCGTCGGGCGCAGCGACTCCGGTGTCTTGGAGTAGTCCATCACTGTGCCGCGGAAGACGCCTTGGCCGTTGCGCATTTCGGCAAAGAAGGGGTACGGATCGCGCAGGTAACCCGGGGGCAGCTGCGGTACGGCGGCATCGGTGTCAGTGTTGGTGTCCATCACGCCTCCCACGCCGCGATCAGCTCGTCTGTGGTGGTGATGGTGGCCAGCAGTCCGAGCGTGTTCTCGATGATGGCTGCGCCGTACTCGGTAGGGACTCCCGCCACCGCATCGCGGGGCAGGACCACGCGATAGCCGGCGTTCACAGCGTCCATCACCAGGTTGGGGATCGCGACATTCAGTGACACCCCGACGGCGACGACGGTGGTGGCCCCGAGGTTGCGCAGGATAGCGTCGAGATCGGTGCCGCCCATCGGACCCAGACCATGCCAGCGCATCAGCACGAGATCTTCTGTTTCCGGGCCGAATTGGGGCAGCAGTGTGGCGCCGGGACTGCCCGGCGCGATGTCGACGCCGCTGGCGCCGATCGCGAACAGCTTGGCGTTGTGGTTGGACCCGAGCCCATCCGGCCTGCGCTGCACCAGACAGTGCACCACCGTCACCCCGGCCGCGCGTGCCGCAGGCAGCAAGCGCTCGATGTTGGGCAGTGCTTCGCGTTCCGCTTCGCGGGCCAATGCCGCGAGCCCGGCGTCGGGGCCGACGACCGCACCCTGCAGCTCCTGGGTGACGACGACGGTGTGGGCCGGGTTGACGAGCTCAGGTTTCATGCTTCAGCACCCGCCGGCACGTCGTAGAACTGCAGGGCCCACTTGCGCATCGCCATATAGGATTTCGCGTCGACCTTGGCCAGCGCCGGGTGCTCGACGTATTTCTGATAGCGCCAGATCTCGAGGTCGTCCCACACCGTACCGAGGTACTGCTTCTCCACCCGTTCGCGAACGTCATCGGGTGGAATGTCACTGGTGTCGCCGGCTTTTCGCGGCCACCAGATCGAATAGAACATGTTGGACACCTCGTCGTCGACGGGGGTGCAGGCGAAGATCAGTCGGTGGTTCGCAGAACCCTCGAACACGCTGATCGCGAAACCCAACCCGGAGAAGTGGCTGTGAATGCGCAGCGCCATCTTGTTCGGGTCGTCGCTGCGGGCGTCCGGCCAGCCGGTGAGGAAACGCCACTCTTCGTCGACCGCCTCCCACTTCAGGCACACCGGCGTGACCGTCGCCTTGTGGACGTAGTGGAAATGCGCACTGTCCGGGCCGTTTTCGGCAACGATCTGCGGATGGACCGGCTCGTTTTCGGCGAACCGGGAGAACTCCGGATACGGCCGGTAGTACTCGTCGGGGGCGGCGGTGAATTGCGGGAACTTGGTGAACAGGTCGGGCAGCTCCCACCGCGGTGGCTCACCGCCGGGGTGGTGCCACAGGAAGATGCAACCGTGCTGCTCTTCGACCTGGTAGGCCCGAAGTCGAAGACCCTTGTTGGGCTTATCCGGCTGGTAGGGGATATAGGTGTTGGCGCCGTCAGGTCCCCACCGCCAGCCGTGGAAAGGACACTCGACGCAATCACCCACCACGGTGCCGCCGTGCCCGATGTGCGCGCCGAGGTGCTTGCAGTGCCCCTCCAGGACGTGCAGCTCTCCGGAGGAGTCGCGATAAATCACCAGGTCCTCGCCGAAGTAGCGCAGCGACCGGACATCTCCGGCGGCGTACTCCGCCGACCAGCCGATCATGAACCAGCCGGTGACCTTCCAGGTAAACGGAACTTTCACGGGCGATGCTCCTTGATCGTGGGACTGCTGACCAGGTTGCCGGTGATGACGGCCTCACCGAACGCGGCGATGTACTCGCCGGCCGCCGCGGGACTGGCTTCGTCGACGTGGGCGACCGCCCAGTTCGCGCCGTGCTCGGCGAGTTCACTCAGCGTGTCCTGCGCCTGCCGCAGTGACGAATCGTCGTCGAGATCGATCCACGGGCAGATCACCTGGACATCGACGGACAGCGGATCACGCCCGGCGTCGACCAAGGCCTCGCGAAGCCGGGCGAGCCGGGTTCCGAACGCCGCGGCGTCCTCCAGAGCAGCGGTTCCGATCGCCGACGCCATGCCCGCGGGTGCGATGAGCGGCATCCAGCCACTGCCGTATTCGACGACGCGCCGCAACGCGGCCGCGGTGTTGCCCCCGATCCAGATCGGCGGATGGGGCCGCTGTACCGGTGGTTGCAGCCACATCGGGCCAGCTGCCGTGAATCCCATTCCACTGACCGGCATTTCAGGGTCGGTCCAGATCGCGGACAGATACGGGTTGCGGAACGGCAGCACGAACAGGTTGGTCATCAGCTTGATGTCGGCGGTCACGCCAGCCATGAAGCTCAGCGCAGCCACGGGGTCGAGGGTGTTGTGACCGCCGTTGCGGCGCCACTTCAACGACGGCGCGGGATGCTCGGACAGCGCGATCGCGGAGAACCCCGCGGTCTCCGCGATCGCCACGACATCGCGGATCACGTCGGGAATAAGGAAATCGTCGGGTGCGGTCGGTAGTTCGCTCGGATACTCCAGGGTGTACCGCATTGGCCTCCAATACTGTAAGAGTTACAGTAGCATCCGCCGTGCGGCGAGGAGAAGGGTCCGGGGATGGATACTGCTGACGTGCTCGTGATCGGAGCGGGGTTCTCCGGTCTCTACATGTTGCACCGGCTGCGGCAGCTAGGGCTGCGGGCCGAGGTGCTGGAAAAGGCCGAAAAGGTGGGCGGCACTTGGCTGTTCAACCGTTATCCGGGGGCCCGCTGCGACATCGAAAGCATCGAATACTCCTACAGCTTCTCCGATGAGATTCAGCAGGAGTGGGTCTGGACCGAAACCATGCCGGCCCAGCCCGAGATCGAGGCTTACCTGAACTTCGTCGCCGACCGGCTCGACCTGCGCCGCGACATCCGCTTCAACACCGACGTCACCGCGATGACGTTCGACGAGGACAGCGCGACCTGGACGCTGCGGACGGACGCGGGGGAGACGTTCATCGCGCCTTTCGTCGTCGCGGCATCCGGCATCTTGTCGGTGCCGCTGGAACCCGACATTCCGGGCATGGCGAGCTTCGCGGGGGACTCGCTGTTTACCAGCCGGTGGCCGGCGGGCGGGTTCGATCTCTCGGGCAGGCGGGTCGGCGTGATCGGGACCGGATCGACCGGTGTGCAGATGATTCCGGTGATCGCGCGGGACGTGGAGCAGCTTTTCGTCTTTCAGCGCTCCCCCGCGTTCACGCTGCCGTGGGAAGTGCGGAAGTTCGAGGTCGGCGAGCTCGATGAGATGAAGGCGAACTACGGCGAGATCCGGGAAGCGCAGCGCCAGCACCCGGTCGGTGCGGCACGGCTCTCGGCCTTCTCGGTGCTGATCGACATGTTGGTCAGCCCGCCGATCATGACGGCCAGCCGGGAGGAGAAACTGCGCGCCGTTGAGGAGCGCGGTGTCATGGGCGCACTCAACTGGGGTGACCTCTTTTTCGACATCGAGGCCAACCGGATGGCCACGGCGTTGTACGGCGAGGCGGTCGCGCGGATAGTCGACGACCCCGGCACCGCCGCAGCGCTGGTCCCCAGCCACCCGTTCGGCTGCAAGCGCCCGATCATCGACCAGGGCTACTACGAGACCTACAATCGCGACAACGTCACCCTGGTGGATTTGCGCACGGATCCGATCCGCACGATCACTCCTGCCGGCATCGAGACGTCGACCGGGCACTACGACCTGGACGTCATCGTCTACGCCACCGGCTTCGACGCGATGACCGGTGCGCTCACGCGCATCGACGTGCGCGGCCGGGACGGGGTCCTACTGCGGGATGTTTGGGCCAGCGAGGGCCCGGTGTCCTACCTCGGCCTGGCGGTCGCCGGTTTTCCCAACCTGTTCACGGTGCAGGGCCCGGGGAGTCCGTCGGCGGCGACGAACTTCGTGGCTGCGCTCGAACAGCACATCGAATGGATCGGTGACTGCATCGCCCATCTGAAGGGCAACGGCTACCGCACCATCGATGCGTTGCCGGAGGCGCAGCAGGAGTGGATCGAGCACACCACATCCCTTGTGGCGCCGACTGTTCTGGTCCATCCGAGTTGCAATTCGTGGTACAACGGCGCCAACGTTCCCGGCAAGAAACGGATGTACATGGGCTACACCGCAGGCATCCCCGAGTACCGGCGCCGCTGTGACGAGATCGCCGGCGGCGGCTACGTCGGCTTCAAGCTGGCGTGAGCAGGATGTGGCTGAGCAACGCGCATCGTCTCGCCACCCAGCTCGGTGGGGTGCTGCCGCGGTCGGTGTCCGCACTGCATGCCGAGGAATGGAACCCCCTGTCCGGGCGTGGGATGCGTCAGGTGGCCGAGGTTGCGCTCGACGAGCTTGTGGTCACCGGCATGACCCTGATGTCCTCGCCGCCGAAGATGGAGCGTCCGGTCGAGGAGTACGCCGGTGTGGCTGCGGAGCTGGCCGCTCTCGGGGTGACCGGGGTGCACCGGGACTCGGAGCCGTTGCACGTCAGCGATATTCGGCCAGTCCGTGCCGGTGTGCTGTCCTATGAGCGGATGAGTTACCAGCACGACCCTCGACTCGTATCCGCACTGGCGGACGGCCACGACGGCGCGGCTGATGCCGAAGTGGTGCTGTTCCGCCACGGTGACGGCCCGAGGCCATGGCTGGTGTGGGTGCACGGCGCCGGCCAGGGCGGGATGTCGGACATTCTGGTCGCCAGGGTCGGACGCATCCACCGGGAGCTGGGCTTCAACGTCGCGCTGCCCGTCCAACCGGGGCATGGGCCGCGGCGCAATCGCTGGCCGGCGTATCCAGGGACCGACCCGGTCGCCAACGTCGCGGGGATGGTCCGGGCCGTCTCGGAGGTACGGGCGGTGATCGGCTGGATCGAGCCCGACGCGTCGGCGATCGCGCTGTCCGGTCTATCGCTGGGCAGTGCCGTTGCCGCGCTCGTCGCGGGCCTGGACAAGCGGGTCGACGCCGTCGCCCTCTACACGCCGATCCTCGGCTTGAATGGAATGATCGCCCGTCATCTGCACCGATGGGGTCCGGTGGCCGATAACGTCGGCGCCGCAATGGCATCCGACATCGTCTCGGACCTGACGTCCGTGATCGATCCGCTGGCCGTGGACCTGATCCCGCCACCAGACCGGAGGCTGATCGTCGGGGCCTGGCATGACCAGATGGCCTACCGGCAGTGCGCACTGGCCATGCACCAACGCTGGGGCGGCCGGTTGTACTGGCACGACGGCGGTCACGTCGGACATCTGTTCTCGGGCGCGGTGCAGGCACAGACCGAGCGGTTTCTGCGGGAACTGAGTCAGGCGCCGTAGTCCCGCACGATCCGTTCCCGAGCGTGGGCCAATTCGCAGTCCAGGTCGAACCCGGACGGCAACGCGACCCACTGGAATGCGAGGCCGAAGAACGCCGCGGTGATGTCGCTGACCGCTCGGTTCACGTCGATACCTCGGCGAACCGATCTGTCCCGCTGTCCCTTCAATAAGCCGTCGGCCACATTGGCGACGCCCCGGCCCAACTGCTGCTGGACCCGTTCGCGAAGTGGGGAGGTGGTTTTCATCGCCTCGAAGGTGGAGACGAACATCGCACGCAACACGCCGCGGTCGTGTGCATAAAGGTCGCGAATCCGGTCGATGTGGGCGAGCACCTGGTCCATGCCCGTCGCTTGCGGCATATGATCCGGACTCAACCGGCTGACGTACTCCTGCAGGAAGTCCTCCAGAATGGCTTCCTTGCCACCGAAGCGAGCATGAACCATGGTGCGGCTGTATCCCGCTCGCCGACCGATCTCGGCGGCGGTCGTAGCGTCCCAGCCTTTCTCGACGATCAGCTCGGCGGCGGCCTCCATCAGCCGGCGTCGGGACGCCTCGACCCGTTCCGGCTGGGTCAAACCGCTTGTGGGAGAAGGCACCCTTGCATATTAAACACCCGACAACTATCTTGCGACAGTGACTTCAGCGACGGCCGCGGTGCCGTCAGGCATCGACGCCATCAACCCGGCATGGCTCACCGACGCGCTGCGCACGACCGTCACCGGGGTCGTCGCCGAACAGATCGCCCAGGACAGCGGATTCTCGTCGCTGCTGTATCGCCTGCACCTGACCGGCGACGGTGTTCCGGCGACGATGATCGCGAAACTGGCCGCGCAGTCGGAGGCGCGAGGTGCCATGGAGCTGCTCGGCGGCTACCGCCGGGAGCTGGCGTTCTATCGTGACATCGCCGGCCGGGCCCCGATGGGCACCCCGCAGGTGTACACGGCGAGGATCGCCGACGACTCCGCCGATTTCGTGCTGTTGCTCGAAGATCTGTCGGATTGGGATAACGCCGACCACCTGGCCGGATTGTCGATCGAACGGGCGCGGTTGTGTATCGAACAACTGGCCGGATTGCATGCCTGGTCGGTGCAGCCGTCGAATGTCGCGGCGCTGCATGTGTTCCCGAGCTTCGATATGCCCGCTGTTCGGGATCTGTTGGTGCCTGCCTTCGGGCCCGGCTGGGACATTTACCGGGCGAACTCGTCGGCGCCTGTGCCTGATGCCGTCGCCCACTTTGCGGAGAGGTTCGCCGAACATGCCGCAACCGCGCTGGACGGGCTGACCGAGCGGTCGATGCTCTCGCACGGCGACATCCGCGCCGACAACATGTTCTTCTCGGGCGACCGAATGAAAGTGGTGGATTTCCAGTTCGCCTGCGTCGGTGCCGGGGCGGCCGACATCGCCTATCTGGTCAGCCAGGGATTGCCCACCGATATCCGGCGCGGCCGGGACGAGGCGCTGCTGCGCGGTTACCTCGATGACCTCGGTGACGTCGGCTACTCGTTCGACGAAGCATGGCGGCACTATCGGCTGGCGGCCGGCTTCCTGATCGTGTTGCCCGTCATCACGCTGATTGGCTGGGATGCGCTGCCGCAGCGCTCGCGGGATCTGTGCCTGACCCTGACCGACCGGGCGGTGGCGACGATCGCCGACATCGACGCACTGGAGGTGTTCGGATGAGCCGCACGGCACGCGAGGTCGTCGAGGCGTACAACCTCGTGGTGTGGAACACCCGCGACGTCGCCCTGGCCGATGAGCTGTTGGGCGACACCGTGATTCGCCACGAGGTCGGCGAGGCGGTGGTGCTCACCCATGACGAGGCGGTCAAGCGGGTCGTCGACCACCTGGAGATGTTCGACGAGATCCGGTTCGACCTGAACCTGGTGGTGGCCGGTGACGACGGCGAGCACGTCGCGATCGTCTACCAGTCACCGATGACTCTCAAAGATGGCATGACGACGACTGTGGGCAGTATGGAGATCTTCCGGGTGGTTGACGGGCGGATCACCGAAGTCTGGAACTGCGGCTACAAACAAGGAGTTTGGGCGTGACCAACCCACGTGTGCTCGACGAACTCGGCTACTACCTGCTGGCCGGCGCCGGCGGTGAAGGCCCGGCCACCCTGATGGACGAGGCGCGCCGCGGTGAGGAGCTTGGCTTCGGCACCGGCTTCATTTCCGAGCGCTGGAACGTCAAGGAGGCGTCCTCGCTCGTGGGCGCGGCCCTCGCCGTCACCAACCGCATGCAGATCGCCACCGCGGCAACCAATCACAACACCCGCCACCCGCTGATCGTCGGCTCATGGGCCACCACGATGCACCGGCTGTCCCGGGGCCGGTTCACCCTCGGCATCGGTCGGGGCATCGCGGCGATCTACGGGGCGTTCGGCATCCCGCCGGTGACCACCGCACAGATGGAAGACTTCGCGAAGGTGATGCGGCGGTTGTGGCACGGCGAGCTGATCTTCAACCACGATGGGCCGCTGGGGAAGTACCCGGTCCTGTTCCTGGACCCGGACTTCAACGAGGACATCCGGCTGGCAATCGTCGCCTTCGGACCGGAGACGCTGAAGCTCGGCGGCCGGGAGTTCGACGACGTCATCCTGCACACCTACTTCACCCCGGAGACGTTGGTGCGCTGCGTCAAGACCGTCAAGGACGCTGCCGAGCAGACCGGCCGCGATCCCGCCAGCGTGCGGGTGTGGTCGTGCTTCGCCACCGTCGGCGATCACCTTCCGGAAGAACTGCGCCTGAAGAAGACCGTCGCGCGGTTGGCCACGTATCTGCAGGGCTATGGCGATCTCCTGGTGTCCACGAACAACTGGGATCCGGCTGTGCTGGAGCGGTTCCGCGCCGACTCCGTGGTGCAATCCGTCGGCGGCGGCATCGATCACAAAGCGACGGCCGAGCAGATCGAGCACATCGCGACGCTGATCCCCGACGACTGGCTGGAACCGTCGGCCACCGGCTCGGCCCAACAGTGCGTCGACCGGATTCGCAAGGAATTCGACTACGGTGCCGACGCGGTGATCATGCACGGCGCGACTCCCGACGAGCTGGCACCGGTGGTCGAGGCATACCGGCAGAACGACGTCAGGGCGTGATGACCGTGCGGCTCACCGGCTCCGCGGCTTCCTGACGGCTGAAGATGCCACGCTGCAGAGCCAGGATGAGCGAATCGCGGGTTTCCTCCGGCGAGATCAGCTCATCGAAGCCGAGGCTGCCGGCCGAGCGGTAGGACGCCTCGAGTTCCATGCTCTTCAAGATTTCGGTGACATCTTCGTCGGCGTGCGAGGCACGGCTCAGCGCGGCCGCGCTCATCGCACCCATCGTGGCCCCGGGGTAGGCGAACGTCGCCACCTGGTTGTCGAAGCCCAGAAGTGACATCACCATCGAGCCGAAGCCGAAGGCCTTGCGCAGGGTGACATGCAACTTCAATGTGGTGGCAGCGGTTTGCGCGGCGAACATCCTTGCCCCGCTGCGCAATACCCCATTGCGTTCGGACTGGCTGCCCGGCAACATGCCGGGGTTGTCCGCCAGGAACACGATCGGTAGATGGAACGAGTCGGCGACCATGATGAAGTGTGCGGCCTTTTCGGCAGCGTCGGAGTCGATGGACCCGGCCAGCTCGGTCGGCTGATTCGCGACGACCGCGACGGGGTGGCCGCCCAGATGGGCCAGTGCGCAGATGATCGCCGGACCGAACTCCGGTTGGATCTCAAACCAGTCCGTGTCATCGAAGACGACATCGAGAACGGTGCGCATGTCGTAGATGTTGCGGTTGTCGCGGGAAATGATGTCGAGCAGCTCGGGGGTCGGGCGAAGGCCGGCATCCTCATCGTACAGCCGGCTCGGGGGATACGACCATGCGCTGGAAGGGAAGTAAGACAAATATTGCCGAATGTCGTCGAGCACGGCTTCGTCGCTGTCGGCTACGTTGTGGATGACACCGCTGGGCAGTGCGACCGTCGGGCCACCAAGTTCTTCCTTCGAAATCTCCTCTCCAGTAGCCTCTTTCACGACCGGAGGGCCTGCGGTGAAGATCGCACCCTGATTGCTCATGATGGAGAAATCACACACCGGCGTGACGAGTGCGCCGTGGCCTGCCGACGGGCCCAGGACCGCGGAGATGGTGGGGACCTTGCCCGAACACCGGGCCTGGGCGATCAGATCGGTTGGGGTGCGTCCGTAGTGCTCGCCTCCCGCGGCACGGAAACCGGCGCCCTCCAACAGCATCACCAACGGGATCTTATTGCGCAGTGCGAGCTCGGCGAGTCGATAGCGCTTGGCGTTGCCGCCCGGTCCGATACTGCCGGCCAGCGTCGTGAAATCCTCGGCGCCCACCATCACGGGCGTCCCGTTGATGCGACCGGCGCCCGCCACCAATCCGTCCGCGGCGATGTCGCCACCGACCAGGGTGCCGAATTCTTGAAAGGTTCCCGGATCGAGGAGGTGGCCGACCCGGCCCCGGGCGTCGAGCTTTCCCTTGCCGTGGTGCTTGGCCAGGCGCTCCTCGCCGCCCATGGAGTGCGCGTGTTGACGGCGTCGACTCAGGTCGTGGAGCGTCTCCTGCCAGTCCTGCGCGTTGCTCATCGAGCTGTCCTAACGGTGGCGGCGTTGACCGTACTGAATTGCTTACTGTAGCGTCTGCCGGCATGAGCGGGGTCGGCGGTCTCAAAGTCGATCGGGGCGTCATCGGCCGGCTCGCCGAGGTCGCCGGCGCGGCGCGTGAGCTGGAGCGGCTCGGCTATGACGGGTGCTGGACGGCCGAGATCAATCACGACCCGTTCCTTCCTCTGACCCTCGCGGCCGAGCACACCACGCAGATCGAATTGGGCACATCGATTGCGGTGGCTTTTGCGCGTAATCCGATGAACGTGGCCAACATTGGCTGGGATCTGCAGGACTACTCCCAGGGTCGGCTGTTGCTCGGGCTCGGCACGCAGATCAAGCCCCACATCGAAAAGCGGTTCAGCATGCCGTGGAGCCATCCGGTCCGTCGGATGGGCGAGTTCGTCACTGCGCTGCGTGAGATTTGGGCGTGCTGGCGCGACGGCACGAAGCTGAGCTTCGACGGAGAGTTCTACACCCATCGGCTGATGACGCCGATGTTCGTTCCGGAACCACATCCCCACGGGCCACCGAGGATCGTGATCGCGGCCGTCGGCGAGTTGATGACCCAGATGTGCGGTGAGGTGGCCGACGGTTTGATCGCGCACGCCTTCACCACCAAGCGGTACTTCGATGAGGTGACGATTCCGGCGCTCGAGCGGGGGATGGTCAAATCGGGCCGGTCGCGCTGCGACTTCCAAGTGATGGCACCGGTATTCGTGGTCACCGGGTCGGATGAGGCCGAGATGGTCGCCGCGGCGGCAGCCTCGCGCAAGCAGATCGCGTTTTATGCCTCCACGCCCGCATACCGAAAAGTGTTGGAACTGCACGGCTGGGGTGAGTTGCAGACCGAGTTGCACCGCCTCTCGCTGGAGGGCCGGTGGGACACCATGGCCACGCTGATCGACGACGAGATATTGGCTACGTTCGCGGTCGTGGCGCCGGTGGGCGGTCTGGCTGCAGCGCTGAAGGAGCGGTGCGCCGGGATCATCGACCGGGTGATGGTGGGATTGCCTTCGTCGGCTTCCGAGGACACCGTGCGCGCGTTCCTGGACGAGGTGCGCTCGACCTGAGTTATGTTGGGGCTGAGCGGTTTATCCCCAGATTTGACTTGATGCACAGGTCGCTTTTGGCGCCGATTTTTGTCGGTGGCCCCGCGTAATCTTTCGGATATGGGTTCGATCACTGCGGCGCTGGATGCGCTCGATGCGGCGGTCGAGATGTTGGGTGCCGCTGATATCGAGGAACTGCCGGCGCCGGAGCGGTTCGCGGCTATCGAGCGGCTGGAAAAGGCGATTCGGCAGCAGGTAGCCATCTCGCACGACCAGACCACTCACCTCCAACGCTACGAGGGCTGTCCGCCGATTCCGATTGTGTTGGCGGATGTGTTGCGGATCAGCCGGGCGGCGGCCAAGCGCCGGGTGCGTGATGCCGAGCAGTTGACGCCGCGAACCATG
>NZ_NPKT01000048.1 GCF_008329565.1 Mycolicibacterium sp. P1-5 | reverse complement strand
GGTGGTGGTAGGTGTTGACGCCGCTGATGAGCAGCGGCAGGTGGGGTGGTGGTATCCACTCGGTGTCGCCGTTGGGGAGTTTTCGGGTGCTCCAGCCGCCGGTTTCGACGAGTTGGTTATCCGGTGGGCAGGCGAAGGTCAGATCGTCGATGTTGGTGTTCCCGCCGTGTTTCCAGTCTTTGGCGGCGTGGTGGACTTGGGCGGCGTAGCCGGGGACGGTGCAGCCGGGTTTGGTGCAGCCACGATCTTTGGAGTGCAACACAATTCGTTGATCAGCTGAGGCGATGCGTTTGGTACGACCCAACCACAATGCTTGACCGGTGACTTCGTCGAAGATGGTCAGGTAGTGGTAGCTGTGCCGGGCGAGCCGGATGAGGTCCGACATGGGCATCATGGTGCCGCCACCGGTGACGCCATGCCCGGTCTTGGCCTGCAGTTCCTGCAAGGTGGTCGAGACGATCACCGTGACCGGAAGCCCGTTGTGCTGACCGAGTTTCGGATCGCCCAGCGTGCTGCGCAGCATCACCATCAACGCATCATGTTGACGCTGCCCAATCGTGCGGGTATCGGCTTGTGCTTGTTCAGCGGCGGGCTCACCCTCGGTGACGGCGGTTTGATCGGCCGGGTTGCACATACCCAAAGCCGCGTATTTGGCGAACACCGCCTCGACATAAGACATCAACTCCGGGGTGGCCCGGACCCGGATGTCGGTCATCCCATCGGGCTGTTGACGACCCACCACCACCGAGCGTTTGCGGGCCCGGTCCTCATCGGAAAACACCCCGTCGGGATTGATCTCCAACGCCAACCGATGCGCCACCCG
>NZ_NPKT01000006.1 GCF_008329565.1 Mycolicibacterium sp. P1-5 | reverse complement strand
CGCACAACCCGCACAACCCAACGCGCCCAACGCATCACCACCGAACGCAAACTCAACGACACCCACGTCGCCGAACGCAACCGACCCCCACCGTTCTAAGCCTGTTGGCGGACTTGACCGTTCATCATCGTCATTGTGACGGTCGCGCGGTGGATGTCGTGCGGGTCGATCTCGAAGATGTTGGTATCCAACACGATCAGGTCGGCGCGCTTGCCCACCTCGACGGAGCCGACCTTGTCGTCCATCCGGATCTGGTAGGCGGCGCCCATGGTATTGGCATGAACCGCCTCGGCGACGCTGAGCTTCTGGTCGGCGGGCGCCAGCACGGGCGCATCGGGTTGTCCGATCAGCTGGCGGGTCACCCCGATCTGGATGGAATCGAGCGGCTCGTACGTGGAGAAGTAGCCCGCCGCCGGCCAGTCGGTGCCCAGGGAGATCCGGCCACCGGAGCGCAGGATGTCCTGCGGGCGATACATCAGATCCTGCCGCGGCCGACCGTAGCGCGCGGCCATGTTCTGCAGGGTGTCCGGATCAGCCGACATCCAGTTGGCCGAAAACTGGCCCGTCACACCCAGGTGGGCGAATCGCTCACTGTCCGGATCTTCGACGTACACCAGATGTGCAATCGTGTGCCTGCGGTCGCGCGGCGGGTTCGTCGCGATCGCCGCCTTGATCGCATCCAGCGCAGTGCGAACCGTGTGCTCACCGCACGCGTGCACGTGGACGTCGAAGCCCGCGGCATCGACCTCCCGGACCAGCTGGTGCCACTGTTCGCCGGTGAATGGCGATGCGCCGATGGAATCGGGTTTGTCGGCGTACGGCTCGATCAGCCACGCGGTGTAGCCGCCTTGCGTCCCGTCGCCAATGATCTTCACCACGCCGACGCTGACCAACTCGGTCGAGATCCGGTTACGGATATCGGTCAGCCTCGCGGCCGCGTCGTCGACCGGCGGCCCCTTCACGCTGTAGGACGCCGCCACCCGGAACGGCAGCGCCCCGCGCTTCTCAAGATCGGTGTACAGCGCGATCAGCGCGCCCTGATCGTCACCGATCGGAGGCACCCCGGCATCGAAGACGGTGGTGATACCGGCCGCCGAGGCCTTTGGCAGCCAGGTCTGCAGCAGCGCCTGCATCGACTGCGGCGAGATCGGCTCGACCGCGTTCACCAGGCCCAGCACGGCGTCGACCTCGAGGATGTAGCCGGTGGGCTCACCGTGCTCGTCGCGCATGTAATAACTGAAACCAGGAACCGGATCCGGGGTGTCGCGGCCGACGCCGGCGATCTGCAACGCCTTGCTGTTGGCCCACATGCTGTGACCGTCGATCGCGAAGAAGAACCCGGGCCGGTCGGGCAGTACCCGATCCAGCTCGTGGCGAGTGGGGCCAGCCGGCCCGAACATGTCCACGCGCCAACCGAATCCGCGCACCGGACCGTCGGCGTGCTCGTTGGCGTACGCGGCGATCGCGGCCAGTGCGTCCTCACCGGTCGGCACCTGCAGGTCGACGCCACTGGTCAGGAACGCGCCGAGGAACGGATGGATGTGCCCCTCGACGAACCCCGGCAACATCAGGTTGCCTTTGAGGTCGACGATATGCGTGTCCGGACCCGCGAGCGCATGCGCGCCGGCTTCGTCCCCGACGTAGGAGATCGTGTTGCCCGTGACGGCCACTGTCTGCGCCCACGGCTGGTGCGGCGAGACCGTGTAGATCCGTCCACCCCGAAACACGACGTCGGCGTAAGCCCCCGTCGCGGGCTGCTTACCGCCGCAGGCCACCGCTGCCGTCGCGACCGCTGTCACGGCAGCGGCACGCAGCGCCGTGCGCCGCGTCAGAACCCCGGCTCCCAGGGCGCTGAAGTGCGGCGCCCACTCACATGCAGTACAGATAGCGTCCCCCCGAGACAGCTCTTAGCGCCTGCGCACCGTGCGTTGCACGCCTTTCATCTTGGCTTGTGCGGGCATCGGACCTTTGGGCATCGCGGCGGGACCCATTCGAGAGCCCAGGGCGCCCAGCTTCGATTCCAGCGAGTCCATCTGCTTGACCGTGATGTTGGCCGGCAGTTTCGTCAGATGCCGCTCCAGCTTCGACAGCGGCACCTCGCCTTCGCCGTTGCCGACGATCACGTCGTAGATCGGGACGTCACCGACCAGACGGGCGGTGCGCTTCTTCTCCTGCGCCAGCAGCGGTCGGACCCGCGCGGGCGAGCCCTCAGCGACGAAGATCACGCCGGGCCGTCCGATCACCCGGTGCACGGCGTCGAAGTGCCCCGTGGCCGCAACGCCCGACGTCACCCGCCACTTGCCCCGCAAATTGTCCAGCGCCCAGGCCGCCGCGCCGGTCTGGCCCTCCGCCTTGCGGAACACCGACTTCTGCGCGCGCCGCCCGAAGATGATGAACGCCACCAGCGCGCCGAGCACAACGCCCAGCACGATCAGCATGTACATGGTGATTCCGCCGGCAACAACGCCCGCAGCGACCGAAGCTCCCAGGATCAGCACGAACGCACCGATCATGTAGGGGAGCAGCCGCTTGTCTTCCTTGCGCTGCATCTGGAATGCCTGCCACAGCTGGCTGCGGCGCTGCTTGGCCGCGACCTTACTGGCGGCTTTCGCCTCGGCCTTGGCCGCCTTGTTCTCGGCGGCGCTACGGGATTTCGCCATAACTACCAAGAATACGGAAGGGCGCTCACCGCGATGCCGCCGCGGCCTGTTGATACAGCCGGCCGGCGCGGTAGGAGGACCGAACCAACGGCCCGGACAGCACCCCTGCGAAACCCAACCCCTCGGCGTACTCGGCCAGCGCGACGAACTCCTCCGGCTTGACCCAGCGCTCCACCGGGTGATGACGCACCGACGGCCGCAGGTACTGGGTGATCGTGACGATGTCGCAGCCGGCGCCGTGCAGATCGGCCAGTGCGGTGTGCACCTCGTCGATGGTCTCGCCCATACCCAGGATCAGATTGCTCTTGGTGACCAGGCCGGCCGCGTGGGCGGCGGTCAGCACATCGAGGCTGCGTTGATAGCGGAATGCCGGCCGGATTCGCTTGAAGATCCGCGGCACCGTTTCGACGTTGTGCGCGAACACTTCTGGGCGCGCCGCGAAGACCTCGTCCAGGAGTGCGGGCTCACCGTTGAAGTCCGGGGCCAACAGCTCCACGCCGGTGGCCGGGTTCAGTGCCTTGATGGCGCGGACCGTCTCGGCGTAGAGCCACGCACCGCCGTCGGGCAGGTCGTCGCGGGCCACCCCGGTCACCGTCGCGTAGCGCAGCCCCATCGCGGCCACGCTCTCGGCCACTCGGCGCGGCTCGTCGCGATCCAGTTCGGCGGGCTTGCCGGTGTCGATCTGGCAGAAGTCACAGCGTCGAGTGCATTGCTCACCACCGATGAGGAACGTCGCCTCCCGGTCCTCCCAACACTCGAAGATGTTGGGGCAACCAGCTTCCTCGCAGACCGTGTGCAACCCCTCGCGGCGCACCAGGCTCTTCAGCGCGGTGTACTCCGGACCCATTCGGGCGCGGGTCTTGATCCACGGCGGCTTGCGCTCGATCGGGGTCTCCGCATTGCGGACCTCCAGGCGCAGCAGCTTGCGGCCTTCTGGAGCCGCCGGGCCGGCGACATTGTCCCCAGCAGTGACAGTCACGTAGTCGAGCTTACGGGCAGGCGGCCGTCGAGGGCGTCACACACCGCGTCGGCGACCCGGCCGCGGACGTCGTCGATGCCGACGTGGCGGCCCAGTTCAGCCGTCAGCGAAGTCACCCCGGCATCGGTGATTCCGCACGGAACGATCGCCGAATACGCGCCGAGATCGCAGTCGCAGTTCAACGCAAAACCGTGCAGCGTGGTGCTGCGGGCCACCCGGATGCCGACCGCGGCGATCTTGCGGGCCGGACGCAGGCTGTCAGGGGGCAGCCACACCCCGGAACGGCCCGCGACGCGGCCGGCTTCCAGGCCGTAATCGGCGCACACCGAGATGAGCGACTCTTCAAGGCGCCGAACGTAATTCACTACATCAAGCGGCTCGGCCAGTCCGATGACCGGATAGCCGACCAGCTGCCCTGGGCCGTGCCAGGTGATCTTGCCGCCGCGATCGGTGTCGACGACGGGCGTGCCGTCCATCGGCCGTTCGTGCGCTTCGGTGCGCTTACCGGCGGTGTAGACCGCAGGGTGTTCCAGCAGCAGCATGGTGTCGGGTCCGCCGGCGACGCGGGCGTCGGCCAGTTCGCGCTGCAGCTGCCAGCCATCCAGGTAGTCAAGGGTGCCCAGCTGGCGCACCTGCACGGCCGCTGAGCTCGACCGGATGGATTCCCGCACCCAGTCGACGGTACTAGTTCTGAGCGGACGTCGTGGCGTAGGCCAGCGCCTCACCGATGGTGTTGTGATGGAAGACGAACCCGGCCCGCTCCAGGGCGGCGGGGATCGCCCGCTGACCGTCGAGCAGCCCCTCATCGGCGAACTCACCGAGCAGGGTGCGCAGCGCGAACCCGGGCACCTGCAGCAGGGTCGGCCGATTCAACGCCCGGCCCAGCGCGGCGGTGAACTCCGAATTGGTCACCGGTGCCGGTCCGGTGAAGTTCACCGGACCCGACAGGTCGCTGTTGTCGATCGCGAACAGCAGCCCGCGGACCTCGTCCTCCAGGCTGATCCACGCCATGTACTGCCTGCCGTTGCCGAGCCGGGCGCCCAGACCCAGGCTGAACAGCGGCCGCAGCCGGGACAGCACGCCGCCGCCGGGAGAGAGCACAAGACCCGAGCGGGCCAGCACCACCCGGGCGCCTGCGTCTTCGGCGGCCAACGCGGCGGCCTCCCAGTCCAGGCACAGCCGGGACAGGAATTCGCCTCCGGCAGGGGCGGTTTCGTCGACGACGCGTTCGCCGGTATTGCCGTAGTAGCCCACCGCGCTGGCATTGATGAGCGTCGGCACCCCGGCGTCGGCAACCGCCGCCGCGATCACCTCGGTGGGTCCGATGCGGCTGTCGCGCAGGCTCTGTTTGAAGGAACCCGACCATCGTTTGTCGCCGACGCCGACGCCGCACAGGTTGATCACCGCATCGACGCCCTCGAGACAGGAAGGATCGAACTCGCCGCTGTCCGGATTCCAGTGCAGCTCGTCACCGTTGGCCGGCGCACGGCGCACGATGCGCAGCACCCGGTGATCGGCGGCGCGCAGCGCTGACACCAGCGCAGAGCCGATGAGACCGGACGAACCGGCGATCGCGACTACAGGTTGGCCCATCGCGTCACAAGCCCAGGTCGGCCTCGAATGCCCCTTCTTCGAGACGCCGCTTGACGGTGGTCAGGAATCGGCCGGCATCCGCGCCGTCGATCAGCCGGTGATCGTAGGTGAGCGGCAGGTAGCAGATGGAGCGCACGCCGATCGACTCGTTTCCGATATCGTCGACGATCACGCGGGGACGCTTGACGATCGCGCCGGTGCCCAACATCGCGGCCTGCGGCGGCACCAGGATCGGGGTGTCGAACAGGGCGCCCTGGCTGCCGATGTTGGTGATCGTGAACGTACCGCCGGACAGCTCGTCGGGCTTGAGATCACCGGAGCGGGCGCGGGCGGCGATGTCGTTGATAGCGCGGGCCAACCCGGCCAGCGAGAGATCACCGGCGTTGTGGATCACCGGCGAGAGCAGACCCTGCTCGGTGTCGACGGCGAACCCGAGGTGCTCGGCGTCGTAGTAGGTGATCTCCTTGGTGTCCTCGTTGTAGCTGGCGTTGACGTTCGGGTGCACCTTCAGCGCGTCGATCACCGCACGCGCGATGAACGGCAGGTACGTCAGGTTCACGCCTTCGCGCTCGGCGAAGTCGTTCTTGGCGCGAGCCCGCAGCGCCACGATCTTGCTCATGTCGACCTCGTGGGTCTGGGTCAGCTGCGCGGTTGCCTGCAGTGACTCGCGGGTCTTCTTCGCGGTCAGCTGGCGGATCCGGTTGGCCTTCTGCGTCGTCCCGCGCAGGTGTGCCAACGGCGACGAGCTGGTGCCGGTGTCAGCCGGTGCGACGGACGCTGCCGGCGCCTTGGCGGGAGCCTCGGCGGCCTGCTCGGGCTTCGAGTTTTTGGCGTCCGCGGCGGCCAGCACATCCTGCTTGCGGATGCGACCGCCGACGCCGGTGCCCTTGATGCTGGCGAGGTCAATCCCATTCTCGGCGGCCAGCTTTCGCACCAGAGGCGTGACGTAGGGACTGCCATCTCCTGCCTCGCCATCCTCGGCCGCGGCCGGGGCGGGTGCCTGTTTGGGCACTGGCTTGGGTTCCGGCTTGGGCTCTGGCTTCGGTTCTGCCTCGGGCTCGGGCTTCGGCTCGGACTTCGGCTCCGGCTTGGGTTCGGGCTTCGACTCCGCCTCGGGCGCGGCTTCGGCGTCGGCGTCTCCGATCTTGGCCAGCTCGCCACCGACGGCGACGGTGTCGTCCTCCTCTGCGGTGATGGACAGCAGCGTCCCCGCCACCGGCGAGGGGATCTCGGTGTCGACCTTGTCGGTGGACACCTCGACCAGTGGCTCGTCGACGTCGACGGAGTCGCCGACCTTTTTCAGCCAGCGAGTCACGGTGCCCTCGGTGACGGACTCGCCGAGTTCGGGCATCACCACCGGCGTCGCCGAGCCCGACGACCCCGATGACTTCGCGGCCGGCTGTTCGGGCTCGGGCTCGGGTTCAGGCTCAGGCTCAGGCTCGGCGTCGGTCTCTTCGGAGGCCGTCTCGGGCTCGGCCGCCGGCTCCTCGGCGGGCTTTTCGTCCTCGGCTGGGGCGGACTCGGCTTCTTCGCCGGCGTCGCCGATCACTCCGAGCTCGCCACCGACCTCGACCGTGTCGTCCTCTTGGGCAACGATCTTCGTCAGCACACCAGATGCGGGGGAGGGAATCTCCGTGTCGACCTTGTCGGTGGACACCTCAAGAAGCGGCTCGTCGACCTCGACGGTGTCGCCCTCTTGCTTCAGCCACCGGGTGACGGTCCCCTCGGTGACGCTCTCACCGAGTGCCGGCATCTGGACGGAGACGGCCATTGTGTTGACTCCCTCGAACGGTCAGTCGTGCGGGTCGGACTTCTGGCATACCACAGCGTCGTGTACCCATCCTGTCATTGCCGGACCCCTGGCATGCACTCAGGGCGACGTGTGGTTTCTCTGGCACCATCGAGGGAAAGAACCACGGAGAGGAGTGCGTCGGAGTTGGGACTGTTCGACACGTTCCGGTCTGCTCGCAGGGCTGAATCGCCAGTGGCGGCCGACCGGAGGCATCTGTATGAATGGGCCGCGCAGCACATCGGTGTGGAGGCCTACGTCGAGCCCAGGACGAACGTCACCCCGTTGACCGTCGTGCTGGTCGCCGACGACGGAGAGTGGACCCGCCGCCCAATCGATGGTGCCGCCGGTGCCCGCCGGCTTGGCGAAGGGCTCGGCATTCCCGTCTACGACGTACAAAAAGTCGGGTACCCGCAACGAATGCGCGACTATGACGCTCGACGGCGGATCGAACGCCGCCGCCAACGAGACCTGGAGAACTGATGACCATGCGCTATGTCGACAGCACCGACGGCACCCGGCTGGCGGCCTACGAAGAAGGCAACCCCGACGGACCGACCCTCGTCCTGGTGCACGGCTGGCCCGACTCGCACGTGCTGTGGGACGGCCTGGTGCCGCTACTGGCCGAGAAGTTCCGCATCATCCGCTACGACAGCCGCAATGCCGGCGCCTCCACGGGGCCCAAGTCGTTCTCGAAGTACACGATGGCCGACTTCGCCGATGACTTCGCCGCCGTCGTCGCCGAACTGAGCCCCGGTCAGCCGGTGCACGTCCTCGGACACGACTGGGGATCGATCGGCTTCTGGGAGTACCTGGCCCGGCCCGGCGCCGGCGACCGGGTCGCGTCGTTCACCTCGGTATCGGGCCCGAGCTTGCATCACCTGATGCGCTACATCCGGGACGGGCTCAAGCGGCCTTACCGGCCAAAGCTGTTCGGCCGTGCGCTCGCTCAGCTGCTGCATCTTTCCTACACGCTGCCGCTGTCGGTTCCGGTGCTGGCGCCGGCGGCGCTGCGGCTGGCGGCCGGAGTCTTGAAGGCCTGGGTCACCCTCGGCATCCCCAAGGACCACGTCCACCATGGCGCGACGTTCGCCGCCGACGCCGCCAACGGCGCGAAGATATACCGCGCCAACGCATTACCAGCGCTGATCCACAGCCCGCACGACCTGCATGTCGATGTTCCGGTGCAGCTGATCGTCAACCTCGACGATCTCTACGTGCGGCCCTACCTCTACGACGACACCCCACGCTGGGCGCCGCGGCTGTGGCGCCGCGAGCTGCGCGCGGGGCACTGGTCGCCGTTCTCCCATCCGCAGGCGTTGGCCGCGGCGGTGACCGAACTGGTCGACCACCTCGACGGCAAGCCGGCCAGCCGCGCGTTACTGCGGGCCGAGGTCGGCCGTCCGCGAAAGGACTTCAGCGACACGCTGGTATCGGTTACCGGCGCGGGCAGTGGCATCGGCCGGGAGACCGCGCTGGCGTTCGCCGCCGAGGGAGCCGAACTGGTGATCAGCGATATCGACGAGGCGAGCCTCAAGGAGACGGCGGCCAAGATCGGAACGCACGGCGGCGTCGCGCACAGCTATGTGCTGGATGTCTCCGACGCCGATGCCGTGGAGCGGTTCGCCGACGAGGTCTGCACCGCCCACGGTGTGCCCGACATCGTCGTCAACAACGCCGGCATCGGTGTCGCCGGAGCCTTCTTGGACACTCCCGCAGAACAATTCGATCGCGTACTCGACGTCAACCTCGGCGGCGTGGTCAACGGTTGCCGAGCCTTTGCCCGCCGCCTCGTCGACCGCGGCACCGGTGGCCACATCGTCAACGTGGCGTCGATGGCCGCCTACTCGCCGCTGAAGGGGCTCAATGCCTACTGCACGTCCAAGGCCGCGGTGTACATGTTCTCCGACTGCCTGCGGGCCGAATTATCCTCCGCCGGAATCGGATTGACCACGATCTGCCCCGGAATCATCAACACCAACATCGTTTCGGTGACCCCGATGATCGCGCCGTCGGGCGACCGTGCCGCCGTCAAGACCCGCCGTGCGCAACTCGAGGCGATGTTCCAACGGCGCGGTTACGCTCCCGACAAAGTGGCCAAGGCGATTGTCTCCTCGGTGAAGAAGGACAAGCCGATCCGGCCGGTCACGCCCGAGGCGTATCTGCTCTACGGGACGTCGAAGGTCCTACCGCAGGGGATGCGCAGCATCGCCAGGGCGGGCGTCGTCTAGCCGTTCGCGGAGATGTCCTCCAGCACGGCGAACATCGTCCGCGTCGGAACCCCGGTGCCGCCCTTGGGGGTGTAACCCCATGGGCCCGAGGTGTTGTACGCCGGTCCGGCGACGTCGATGTGCGCCCACTGCACGCCGTCGGCGACGAACTCCCGCAGGTAGACGCCTGCGACGAGCATGCCGGCGAAGCGCTGTCCGCTGACGTTGGCCAGATCGGCCACAGCTGACTTCAGATCATCCTTCAATTCGTCGGGCAGCGGCATCGCCCAGGCGTTCTCGCCCTCGGCCTGGGAAATCCGGGCGACCCGGTCACGGAAGTCGTCGCTGCCCATCACGCCCGGCGTGCGGCCGCCCAGCGCGACGGTCTGCGCGCCGGTCAGCGTCGAGGTCTCGATCAAGTAGTCAGGGTCGTCCTCACAGGCCCGCACGATCGCGTCGGCCAGGATCAGCCGGCCCTCGGCGTCGGTGTTGAGCACCTCGACTGTGATCCCGCCGTACTGGGTCAGGACGTCACCCGGGCGCTGCGCGGTGGCCGACGGCATGTTCTCGGCCATCGGCACCGTGGCGATCACGTCGATCGGCAGTCCCTGCTTGGCGGCCAGCACGACGGTGGCGATCACCGCCGCGGCACCGCCCATATCGGAGGTCATGTGGTGCATCGACGCCGCCGGCTTGATCGAGATGCCGCCGGTGTCGAAGGTGATCCCCTTGCCGACCAGCGCTACGGTCTTGCCGCTGCGGCCCTTGGCGCCGCGGTAGGTCAGCCGTACCAACCGTGGCGGGCGCGAGCTGCCCTTGCCAACGCCGATGATGCCGCCGAAGCCGGCCCTGGTGAGCGCTTTTTCGTCGAGCACCTCGACCTTGAGGCCGACGGCTTCCCCCAAAGCCTTGGCGCGGTCGGCGAATTCGCCCGGGAACAGGTGGCTGGGCGGGGTGTTCACGAAATCGCGCGCGGTGGCCACGGCCGTCGCGATCGCAGCGGCCCGGGCAGCGTCCTTCTTGGCGCCGGACGCGGTGCTCAGCGCGATGATCTTGCTCAGCGCGGGCTCCTTCGGCGTGGTTTTGGCGCTGCGGAATTCGGTGAACCGGTAGCCGCCGAGGATCAGGCCCTCGATCGCGGCCTCCAAGTGCAGCTCGGTCATCGTGGTGATGACGGTCTCCACCCCGGACAGCGACCGGGCCGCCACACCGGCGGCACGCCGGATCGCGTCGGCCGACCACTCGTCGCGTGGGGCGCCGAGCCCGACCGCCAACACGCTGCCGACCGCGAGCGACGGCACGTGCAGCCGGGTGACCTGTTCGGCGCCGCCCTTGGCGCCCAGCGCGCGCAGGCCGACTTCGATCTCGCCGATGGCCTCGGCGTCCAGAAACGGACCGCCGACGACTGCGGGGGAGCCGTCGCCGTCTTCCCCCTTCAAGCCGGTGACGACGGGGACGATCAGCACGGCCGACTGCGCCCGCTTGGGCAGCGAGGTCGCGACGGTGACTGCGGGGGCGGCGTAGCCGGGTTCGGTGCTCACGAGGATTCACAGTAGCCGCGGGGCGTTAGTGTTGTTGGCCGTGACCGACGCATCCGAACTCCTGCACGGGCCCCTCGACAGCCAGCACCGCGAGCTGGGCGCCACCTTCGCGCCGTTCGGCGGCTGGCTGATGCCGGTGTCGTATGCCGGGACGGTCGGTGAGCACACCGCCACCCGCGAGGCCGTCGGCCTGTTCGACGTCAGCCACCTGGGCAAGGCGCTGGTCGTCGGCCCGGGCGCGGCGGATTTCATCAACTCCACACTGACCAACGACCTGCGCCGGATCGGTCCCGGCAAGGCGCAGTACACCCTGTGCTGCACCCCCGAAGGTGGGGTCATCGACGACCTGATCGCCTACTACGTCAGCGATGACGAGATCTTTCTGGTGCCCAATGCCGCCAACACCGCAGCAGTCGTCGAGACCCTGCAATCCGCTGCGCCGCAGGGTATTTCGATCACCGATCTGCATCGCTCGTATGCGGTGCTGGCCGTACAGGGGCCGCGTGCGGCGGACGTGCTCGGCGCGCTGGGACTGCCCATCGACATGGACTACATGGGTTACGCCGACGCCACGTACTCCGGTGTGCCGGTACGGGTCTGCCGCACCGGATACACCGGCGAGCATGGTTACGAGCTGTTGCCGCCATGGGAATCTGCGCCCGTCGTGTTCGAAGCGCTGGTGGCGCAGGTGCAGGGTGCGGGCGGACAACTCGCCGGCCTGGGCGCCCGCGACACCCTGCGCACCGAGATGGGGTACCCGCTGCACGGTCACGAGCTGTCACTGGACATTTCGCCTCTGCAGGCCCGAACCGGCTGGGCGATCGGCTGGAAGAAAGAGGCGTTCCTCGGCCGCGATGCCCTGCTGGCCGAGAAGGAAGCCGGCCCGCGCCGGCTGCTTCGCGGTTTGCGCGCCACCGGGCGCGGCGTGCTGCGCCCGGACCTGACGGTCCTCAATGGCGCACTGCCGGTGGGTGTCACGACGTCGGGCACGTTCTCACCGACACTCAAAGTCGGTATCGCCCTTGCCCTCATCGACACCGATGCCGGTATCGACGATGGCGCTCTGGTCACTGTCGACGTGCGTGGCCGCCCACTGGAGTGCGAAGTGGTCAAGCCGCCGTTCGTCGAGGTCAAAACCCGGTAGCGGCGGACAGGAGCGAAGCGACCCGGGGAAATTGGTTAGCGAGCCGGTCTACAATTTCACCTATGACCACCCGCCTCGAATTCACGGTTGAGCGCAGCGCGAATCCGGCGACCGACGAGGTACGGGCTCAAATTCTGGCCGATCCGGGCTTCGGGCGCTTCCACACCGACCACATGGTGTCGGTGCTCTACACCGACGAACTGGGTTGGCACGACGCCCGCGTCGTGCCGTACGGCCCGATCGAGCTGGACCCGTCGGCGATTGTCCTGCACTACGCGCAGGAGATCTTCGAAGGACTCAAGGCCTACCGGTGGGCGGACTCCTCGATCGTGTCGTTCCGCCCCGAGGCCAACGCGGGACGGTTGCGCTCCTCGGCACGCCGGCTGGCCATTCCCGAGCTGCCCGAGGAGCTCTTCGTCGAGTCGCTGCGCCAGCTGATCGCCGTCGACAACCAGTGGGTGCCGCCTGCCGGCGGCGAGGCGTCGCTGTATCTGCGGCCCTTCGTGATCGCAACCGAGCCGGGCCTGGGCGTGCGCCCCTCCACCGAGTACCGCTACCTGGTGATCGCCTCGCCGGCCGGCGCCTACTTCAAGGGTGGGATCAAGCCGGTCAGCGTCTGGCTCTCCACCGAATATGTGCGCGCCAGCCCGGGCGGCACCGGCGCGGCGAAGTTCGGCGGCAACTATGCCGCCTCGCTGTTGGCGCAGGCCGAGGCCGCCGAGCAGGGGTGTGACCAGGTGGTGTGGCTGGACGCCATCGAACGCCGCTACGTCGAAGAGATGGGCGGGATGAACCTCTTCTTCGTCTTCGGCAGCGGCGGCTCGGCGCGGCTGGTCACCCCGGAGCTGTCCGGTTCACTGCTGCCCGGTATCACCCGCGATTCGCTGCTGCAACTGGCCAGCGACGCCGGTTTCGCCGTCGAGGAACGCAAGATCGACGTCGAGGAATGGCGTAAGGGTGCGGCCGCGGGGGAGATCACCGAGGTCTTCGCGTGCGGCACTGCTGCGGTGATCACCCCGGTCTCACGCGTGAAGTTCGGTGACGGTGAGTTCACGATCGCCGACGGCGAGCCCGGCGAGGTGACGATGGCGTTGCGCGACACGCTCACCGGCATCCAGCGCGGTACCTTCGCCGACACCCACGGCTGGATGGCCCGGCTCAGCTAGCCCGGATCACCAGTCCGACGATGGTCAGCGTGGTCGTCAGCTCGATCACCGCACCCAGCACGTCGCCGGTGACGCCGCCGAAGCGACGCACGCAGTGGCCCACCAGCAGCACGGCCACGGTCAATGCAGCGAGCACGACGAGCGGGCCCTGCCAGATGCGGGGCGTTGCTACCGTGGCCAACCCGGCGATCAGGGCCGCCCAGGCCAGGGCAACCGCCAGCAGCTGACTGCCTGCCACCTGAGCGCCGAGCGCACTGCCGCCGGCCGCAGGCACCCCGCGGCGGCAAGCCAGCACCGCGGCTACCCGGCCGGTCGCCAGCGCGGTGACCACCGCGAGCACACCGGTCCAGCCTGCTGGCGCCGCGGCGAACGCCAGCGCCTGGGTGGCCAGCACCACGACGACGGCCGCCACCCCGAACGGGCCTGCCGTTCCGTCGCGCATCACCTGCAGCGCGCGCTCGGGCGGTCCGTAGCAGCCCAGCGCGTCGACGGTGTCGGAGAGCCCGTCGATGTGCAGGCCACGAGTGACGAGCAGGAGCACCGCGACCGCGAGCAGCCCGGACAGGGTGTGGTGCGTGCCGAAAGCCCAGTCACCGGCCCACAAGACCGCGGCGGCCAGCGCGCCCAGCACCGCGCCTACCACGGGCAGCGACGTGATCGTCGACCGGCCGAACGTGCCTGCATTCAGCGGCAACACAGTGCTGAATGCGAAAGCCGTTGCCAGCGGACGGAACACGGTCAGTCCGCGGCACGATCGGAGACGCCGGCGCCCTCGAAGGTGGCCATCGACGCCAGGGTCGCGACGGCCGCCCGCAGCACCGGTAGTGCCACCGCGGCGCCGGTGCCCTCACCCAGGCGCAGGCCGAGGTCGATGATCGGCTCCAGCTCGAGGTGGGCCAAAGCCAGGGTGTGCGCCGGCTCGGGAGACCGGTGCCCGGCCCGCCACCAGGCCCGTGCACCGGGCGCCATCCGGTCGGCGACCAGCGCGGCCGCCGTCACCACCACACCGTCGAGCAGCAGGGGAGTGCGGCGCACCGCGGCCTGCGCGCAGAAGCCGGCCATCGCCGCCAGGTCGGCGCCGCCACAGGTGCGCAGCAGGCCGACCGGATCGGACCGGAAACCGCGCGCCCGGAACATCGCGTCGCGCACTGCCGCCGCTTTGCGGGCCCAGCCGGCGTCGTCGATACCGGTCCCGCGACCGACCACGGCCACCGGCTCGGTGTCGGTCAGTGTGGCGATCAATGCCGTTGCCGCCGTGGTGTTTCCGATGCCCATGTCACCTGCGATCAGCAGATCGGCCCCGGCGTCCACCTCGTCGTCGGCGAGCTGGCGGCCCGCCTCCACTGCGGCAATGACCTCCTCGGCACTCAGCGCGTCCTCGACCGCGATGTTGCCGCTGGAGCGGCGAACCTTGTGTGCACCGATCTCCGCGGTCAGCGGCTGCTCGCAGTCCACGGCGATGTCGACGACCCGTACCGACGCGCCCGCGATCTCGGAGAGCACGTTGATCGCCGCGCCGCCGGCCTCGATATTGGCCACCATCTGCGCGGTGACCTCCGGCGGATACGCCGACACCCCGGTGCGCGCGATCCCATGGTCGCCGGCGAACACCACGACCCGGGCGCGATCGAATTGCCTTGGCGGACATAGTCCTTGGCAGCCCGAGACCCAGATCGAGAGATCCTCGAGCCGGCCCAGTGCGCCCGTCGGTTTGGTCAGGATGTCCTGGCGGCGCTTGGCCGCGGCCGCGGCACGAGAATCTGGCGGGGAGACCTCGGGAAAGTCCATCAGCTCAACGCTTTCGTCGGTTTGACCCAGACCGGCAACCCCGCAACCACCAGGACCACCTGCTCACAGCACTGGGCGAGTCGTTGGTTGAGTGTGCCGAGCTCGTCTGTGAAGCGCCTGCCAGCCGCCGTCGCCGACACCACCGTCAGCCCCACCTCCGGACTGACCAGCGCCAGCGGCCCGGTGAACCCCTCGACGGCACGCGTCAACTCGTCGACGTCGGGCGTCACCGAAGCGTCATCCCAGCCCCGGCGATCCAGCGCCGCGGTCAGCCAGCCACCCAGATCGTCGACCAGGGTGGCGATCGTCGGATCGTCACGCAAAACGGCTGCCACATCGACGGTTTCGACGGTGCGCCAAGAACGCGGCCGCCGCTCTCGGTGGGCGGCGACCCGTTGCGCCCAGGATGGGTCGGCGTCGGCGGCCGCACCGGTCGCGACGTAGCGCACTGTCGCTTCACCGGCGACGGCCGTCTCGGCCCAACGTGATTTGCCCGACCTGATCCCGCCGAGCACCAATGTGCGCACCGCGTCGAGGGAGTCAGACAACCTTGGCGCCGCGCTCGACCTGCGGTCGCGGCGCGCGCATGCGGCGGATCTGCGAGGCCCGGCCCGCGGCGTACATCCCGAGCTTGAACGCGCCTTCTCCGTTGTCCGGGAACTTGGCGTTGACGGCGTTGTTGACCTTGCGGCCCAACAGGATTCCGTCGATTGCCATGACCGCCATCAACACCAGCATCGCCGGCGAGATGAACAACTGGATCTGCGGCACCGCCAGCATCACGAAGATCAGGCCCAGCGCGGCGGGCATGAACAGCCCGAGCACATTGCGCCGCGCGTCGACGATGTCGCGCGCATAGCGGCGCACCGGCCCCTTGTCCCGCGGCAGCAGGTAGGCCTCATCGCCGGCCATCATCCGCTCGCGCCGGTCATTCGATGCCGTGCGGCGCTGATCCTTCTCGGCGCGGCGCTCCTCCTTGGTCAACGTGGCGCGCATCTGCTTGCGGCGCTTACGTGCCTCCGCCGTGGTCATCGGCGCCGGGGCGACCGGCCCACGGCGCTTGGCCGCGGCGTTGCGCTTCGGAGTGGGCTTGCCCTTGGGTGCGGTGGTGCCCGCCGCGACGGCAGGCTCATCCACCTCGACCGGGTCGGCCTTGGCGGCGCCTTCGTCGTTCTTGCGGCCCAGCAGCTTCACGCCCGCCAGGTTACCCTGCACGAATGCGGGTGCTGATAGCGCCGGACTGCTACGGCGACAGCCTGACCGCCGTCGAAGCTGCCCAGTCCATCGCCGCCGGTTGGTGCCGGGCCCGGCCGTCCGACGACCTCGTCCTGGCGCCGCAGTCCGACGGCGGCCCCGGTTTCGTCGGCGTGCTGGCAGGTCGGCTCGGCGAGGTGCGTCACACCCGGGTGTCCGGTCCGCTGACCGACCAGGTCGACGCCGACTGGGTGGACGACCGTGCGACATCGACCGCCTACATCGAGTGCGCCCAGGCCTGCGGCCTGGCGCAGCTGCCCGGGCCGCCCACCCCGGACACCGCGGTCGCCGCGCACAGTCGCGGGGTGGGTGAGCTGATCGGCGCCGCGCTCGACGCCGGCGCGCAGACGATCGTCGTCGGCCTGGGCGGGAGCTGCTGTACCGACGGCGGGCGGGGCATGATCGAGGCGCTCGGCGGGCCGACCCAGGCCAGGGCCAAGCTGGCCGGCGTCGAGCTGGTCGCCGCCACCGACGTGGAGCACCCGCTGCTGGGCCCGATGGGTGCGGCGCGGATCTTCGGCCCGCAGAAGGGCGCGGACCCCGACGTCGTCGAGATCCTCGAGCAGCGGATGACGGGGTGGGCGGCCAAGCTCGACGAACTGGCCGGGCACACGGTCAGTCCGGTGCCCGGCGCAGGTGCGGCCGGCGGGCTGGGCGCTGCGCTGCTGGCCCTGGGGGCTCGCCGGGAATCCGGGGCGGCCGTCATCGCCGAACACACCGGGCTGGCCGAGGACATCGCGGCGGCCGATGTCATCATCACCGGTGAAGGCCGTTTCGACGACCAGTCACTCCACGGCAAGGTGGTCAGCGCCCTGGCCGACGGTGCCCGTGCCCACGGGATTCCGGTGATCGTGCTCGCGGGGCAGGTCAGCCTGGGACCCGCGACACTGGCTGAGGCGGGAATCACGGCGGCGTACGCCATCTCGGACTACGCCGGGTCAGTGCAGGTCGCGATCGACGACGCGGCTGCTCAGCTCACCGGCCTGGCTGGCCGGACCGCGGCCGGCCTGGTCGGCTGACTCGGGAATAGCGCCCGGACAAGGTACCGTTGATGAAGTGGGCGTAATCCCCCGGGAGCCCGCCGAGACATACTGCATTCAAGGGAGACGCAATGACTGTTTCCGATCAGTCGACCACGACCCAGACCGAGACCCACGGCGCGAGCCTGACCGACGCCGCGGCCGTCAAGGCCAAGTCGCTGCTGGACCAGGAAGGTCGCGATGACCTGGCGCTGCGGATCGCCGTGCAGCCCGGCGGCTGTGCCGGTCTGCGCTACAACCTCTTCTTCGACGACCGCAGCCTCGACGGCGACCTGATCGCCGAATTCGGTGGCGTCAAGCTGGCTGTCGACCGGATGAGCGCCCCCTACATCCAGGGCGCCACGATCGACTTCGTCGACACCATCGAGAAGCAGGGCTTCACGATCGACAACCCGAACGCCACCGGCTCCTGCGCCTGCGGCGACTCGTTCAACTGAACAAACTCTTACCGCAACGGCCGTCCAGTCTCAGTACTGGGCGGCCGTTCGCAATAAATATGAGCACACCAGCAGCTGATTGCCCTGGCGCAGTAGCTGCGCCACACCCTGCTCCTCGCCGCGCCTGCCGCGGCTGCCCGACGACGCCACCTTCATGGTGAACAGCACCTGGGCCTGGTAAGACGACCACGGCACGACCGAGTCGATCGAGGTCACCTCGGCGCCGGCGAACTGCCTGCGGAAGGCGTCGCTGGAGAGCTTGGCCAGCGCAAGATCGGACTTGCGGTCCTTGACCCCGTCGTACATGCCGCACAGGTTGTTCCGGGCGATGGTTTCCGTATCGCCTTTGGACAGGGCGTTCAGGTAGTTGGTGATCGAGGTCTTGGCCGCGTCCTGGCTGAAGCCGCCCGCCGTCGTGGTGCTGGGCTGCCCTTCGCGGACGATCAGGACCGCGGTGACGGCGCCCACGACGAGCACCAGCGCGAGCAGACTCAGCCACAGCGCAGTACGGCGCTTGCGCGGCTTCGGCGGGTAGGACACCGGCGGCGGGAGGGCGCCCGGGTAGACACCGGGATAGGGGACCGGCGGGATCGTGCCGGGCGGCCCGAACTGCTGCTCGGGGTACGGCTCGCCCGCGGCCCCGACCTGCTGATGCGGCGGATTCGGGCCAGCCATCGATAAGTCTCCTGGGTTGGGGGGAGGCCAAAACTTCAAGCACCCGCCGCAGCGGGGCCGATGCCGGGCCATATAGTCGGCTCTTGTACGCAGGCTAGCGCACGGCCACGGTGCTAGTCCCACTTGTGAATGAAGGGCGGCGCTTCGTGACGATCGCGGTGACCGGATCCATTGCCACCGACCACCTGATGCGGTTTCCCGGGCGGTTCTCCGAGCAGCTCCTCGCCGAGCACCTGCAGAAGGTTTCGCTGAGCTTCCTGGTCGACGACCTGGTGGTCCACCGTGGCGGTGTCGCAGGGAACATGGCCTATGCGATGGGTCTGCTCGGTGGCAACCCGGTGCTGGTCGGCGCCGTCGGATCGGACTTCGACCCCTACCGGCAATGGCTGGAAGCGCATGGCGTCGACACCGCAGGCGTGCTGGTCTCGAAAACCGCCTACACCGCCCGATTCGTGTGCACCACCGATGAGGACATGGCCCAGATCGCATCCTTCTACCCCGGCGCGATGTCGGAAGCCCGCGACATCAAGCTCGCGGATCTCGTAGAGCGAAGTGGCGCACCGGAATTGGTGATCATCGGCGCCAATGACCCGGAAGCGATGTTCCTGCACACAGAGGAGTGCCGCAAGCTCGGTCTGGCGTTCGCCGCCGATCCCAGCCAGCAGCTCGCCCGGCTCAATGGCGAGGAGATCCGCCGGCTCATCGACGGCGCGAGCTACCTGTTCACCAACGACTATGAGTGGGATCTCCTGCTGCAGAAGTCGGGGTGGTCCGAAGCCGAGGTGATGAGCCAGATCCAGCTGCGTGTCACCACGCTGGGTCCCAACGGCGTCGACCTCGTCGGCCGCGACGGGACCTTCATCCACGTCGATGTGGTGCCCGAGACCCAGAAGGACGACCCGACCGGCATCGGTGACGCCTTCCGCGCCGGATTCCTCACCGGCCGTGGCGCCGGCCTGAGCCTGGAACGCGCCGCGCAGCTGGCCTCGCTGGTCGCCACCCTGGTGTTGGAAGCGCCGGGCCCGCAGGAGTGGACCTGGGACCGTGACGCCGCGATCGCGCGCATCAAGGACGCGTACGGCCCGGAGGCGGCCGACGAGATCGCTGCAGGGCTCGGCTAGAGCTGCACCGGGTAGTGCGGCTCGCTGATCACCGGCACCACGCTTTCCTCGACGAAGATCGCATGCCACAGCATGAAGATCAGCACGGTCCACAGCCGGCGGCTGTGATCACCCTCGCCGGCGCGGTGCGCGTCGAGCATGGCCCGCACCGCGGGAATTTCGACGAGGTGACCGGCCTGCGAGGTGTCGATCATCCGATAGGCCCAGTCCATCAGTTCACCTGAGCGCAGCCAGTGCCGGATGGGTACGGGGAAGCCGAGTTTGGCCCGGTTGAGCACGTGCGCGGGCACGATCGGCTCGAGCGCGCGGCGCAGCGCGTACTTGGTGGTGGTCCGGGTGATCTTCTGGTCGTACGGCAGACGGGACGCGACCGCGAACACCTCGGGGTCCAGGAACGGCACCCGCAGCTCGAGCGAGTTGGCCATCGTCATCTTGTCGGCCTTGACCAGGATGTCGCCGCGCAGCCAGGTGAACAGATCGATGTGCTGCATGCGGGCGACGGGGTCCCAGCCGGCCGATTCGGCGTAGATCGGGCCGGTCACGTCGGTATGCGTCCAGTCCTCGCGGAAGCGGGGCAGCACCGCGCGCAGCTGTTCGTCGGAGAAGCTGCGGGCGTTGCCGTAGTAGCGCTCCTCCAGCGTCAGCGATCCCCGGTGCAGCAGGCTCTTGCCGCGCATGCCCTCCGGCAGCGGCTTCGACGCCCGGCCCAGCGACTTGCGGACCGGCCGGGGGAGGTAGTCAAACGGTTTGAGTGACAACGGTTCCCGGTAGATCGTGTAGCCGCCGAACAGTTCGTCGGCACCCTCGCCGGATAACACCACCTTGACGTGCTTGCGGGCCTCACGGGCGATGAAGAACAGCGGCACCAGCGCGGGGTCGGCGACGGGTTCGTCGAGATACCAGACGATTTCGGGCAGAGCGGCCACGAACTCGGCCTGGCTGACCACCTTGGCCACGTGCCGCGCGCCGATCGCCTCGGCCGATGCGACCGCGACGTCGACCTCGGAGAAGCCTTCACGCTCGAAGCCGGTGGTGAAGGTGATCAGGCGCGGGTTGTGCCGGATGGCCAGCGCGGCGATCGCGGTCGAGTCGATGCCACCGGACAGGAACGCCCCGACGGTCACGTCGGCGCGCATGTGCTTGGCCACCGAGTCCTCGAGCACCGCGGTGATCTCGTCGTAGCGGGCTTGCTCTTTGCCCGCAGTGAACGGTGTGGCGGTGAACCGGGGGGTGAAATAGCGCTTCACCTTCGGCTGCTCGCCGGGGCGGATGATCGCGTAGCTGCCTGACTCCAGCCGGCGCACACCGCGGTGCAGCGTCTCGGGCTCGGGGACGTACTGCAGCACGGTGTAGTGCTGGACGGCCCGTTCGTCGAGCCCGTCGTCGAATCCGATCTCGGCGGCCAGACCGAGCAGGCACTTCTTCTCACTGGCGACGGCGGTGCCCCCGGACCCGGTCGCCATGAACAGTGGCTTGATGCCGAAGGGATCCCGGGCACAAAACAGTTCGGAGTTCTTGGTGTCCCACAGGGCGAACGCGAACATGCCGCGAAGCCGGGTCAGCGCCTCGGTGCCCCAATGGTGATAGGCGGCCACGATCGCCTCGCCGTCACCGTCTGTGGCGAAGCTGGCGCCGAACTCGGCGCTCAGCGCCTGCCGTAGTTCGAGGTAGTTGTAGATCTCTCCGTTGAACACCAGCACGTAGCGATCGGGTTCGCCCGGCGGGCCCCAGCGCAACGGCTGATGGGAATGGGCGATGTCGATGATCGACAACCGGTTGAACCCGAGCACCACCCGTTCGTCCGACCACGTTCCCGGCTCGTCGGGACCCCGGTGGCGCATGAGGTGTGACGCGCCCGCCACCGCGTCGACGATGGGTTGGGTGACAACGCTTGCGGGGTCGGTAACCAGGGCAAGCAGTCCGCACACCGGGCCTAGTATGCCGCAACTGCCGGATGTGCCGGGCTGGGTGTTCGGGCGTGGTCTACGCTGCGTAGTATTCGATGCGCGGAAAGTTCCCGCGACGACGAAAATGCGGTGTGAGCCCAGCAGTCCCCGATACAAGGAGGCGCCAACGTGAAGACCCGCCGTTCCCGGTTCCGGGTGCTGGCGCTAGCCGTCACCTTTGGTGCGCTGGCGTTGACCCTCAGCGGGTGCAGCTGGCAGGAAGTGTTCGGTCTGGGCTGGCCCAAGGGCATCACCCCCGAGGCGCACACCAACCGCGACCTGTGGGTCTGGTCGGTCATTGCCGCCTTCGTCGTCGGCGCCATCGTGTGGGCCCTGACCTTCTGGGCGGTGACGTTCCACCGCAAGAAGAAGGGCACCCCCGACGACGCGCCGCTGCCGCGCCAGTTCGGCTACAACATGCCGCTGGAACTGGCGCTCACGGTCATCCCGTTCCTCATCATCTCCGTGCTCTTCTACTTCACTGTCGTGGTGCAGGAAAAGATGATGCACCGCGACCCCAACCCCGAGGTCGTCATCGATGTGACGGCCTTCCAGTGGAACTGGAAGTTCGGTTACCAGAAGGTCGACTTCTCCGACGGCACGCTCAACTACGACGGCGCTGACCCGGCCCGCAAGGCCGCGATGGTCTCCAAGCCGGAAGGCAAGGATGAGCACGGCGAGGAGAAGGTCGGCGCGGTGCGTGGCCTCAACCCGCAGGACCGCACCTACCTGAACTTCGACAAGGTCGAGACCGAGGGCACCAGCCACGAGATCCCGGTGCTCGTGGTGCCGGTCGGCAAACGCATCGAGTTCCAGGTCGCTTCGGCCGACGTCATCCACTCGTTCTGGGTGCCGGAGTTCCTGTTCAAGCGAGACGTCTTCCCGAACCCGGAAGCCAACCACACCGAGAACAAGTTCCAGGTCGCCGAGATCACCGAGACCGGCGCGTTCGTCGGGCGCTGCGCCGAGATGTGCGGCACCTACCACTCGATGATGAACTTCGAGGTTCGAGTGGTGTCGGCAGGCGACTTCAAGGCATACCTGCAGCAACGCATCGCGGGCAAGACCAACGCCGAGGCGCTGCAGTCGATCAACCAGCCACCGTTGGCCACCACCACGCACCCATTCGACACCCGTCGGGGCGAGCAAGTGATCCCGCAGGCGAGCAAATAGGGGACCGCAGATGCACATCGAAGCCAGGCTCTTTGAAATCCTGACCGCCTTCTTCGTCCTCGCCGCGATCGTCTACGGCGCGCTGACGGCGGTCTTCCAGTACGGCGGCATCGAGTGGGCCGGCACCACCGCGCTGGTGCTCACCGCCGGCCTGTCGCTGATCACCGGTACCTTCTTCCGGTTCGTTGCTCGGCGCCTCGACACCCGTCCCGAGGACTACGAGGATGCTGAAATCAGCGACGGCGCAGGGGAGTTGGGCTTCTACGCGCCGCACAGCTGGTGGCCGATTCTGATCGCGCTGTCCTTCTCGACCACCGCCGTCGGAGCCGCGCTGTGGTTGCCCTGGCTGATCGCGGCCGGTGTGGTCTTCGTGATCGCTGCAGTGTGCGGTCTGGTGTTCGAGTACTACATCGGCCCCGAGAAGCACTGAGACCTGCACGAAGGTCACAATCGAGACATCACTTGGCTCCTCAGGCGTGCTGCGTCGTATCCGGTGTGCCGGGTTGGGTAGGGTCTTGCCAGGGCAACGGGAGCCGTCGGCACGCTGCGTGCCAATCCTTGGCCCGCGTGCCGCGGTGATGTAGTCGAAAGAGGACAGGCGAGCATGAGCGGGCCGAATCCGCCGGATGAGGAGTCGGGCGCGGTGGGTGAGACACCCACCGGCACAGGCTTTGAGGCCTATTCTGCGCCCGAGTCCGAGCAATACACCGCTGGTCCCTTCGTTGCGCCCGATCCCGCTTTGTATGACTACGACAACTACGACGCGGGTACCGAGTACATCGAGGAAGCGCAGCCACCGAGGTGGCCGTGGGTCGTCGGGGTCACCGCAATCGTCGCCGCCGTTGCCCTGGTGGTATCGGTGTCGTTGTTGGTGACCAGTACCGACACCAACCAGCTGGCGACGCCGGCGACGACAACGACGGTCAAACCGCCGCCGGTCCAGGACGAGATCACCACGACTCAGCCGCCGCCCCCACCGCCACCTCCGGCCACGACGGAGCCGCCGCCGCCACCGCCTCCGCAAACGGTTACGGTGACGACCGAACCGCCCGCACCACCGCCACCACCACCCCCGCCAGCGACGACGGAGGCACCACCACCCGTGACCACGACGACCGCCCCGCCGGCCCCGGCCAGAACCTCGACGACACCGGCCGGGCCGCGCCAGGTCACCTACACGGTGACCGGCACCAAAGCGCCGGGAGACATCATCTCGGTGACCTATGTCGACGCCTCAGGCCGCCAGCGCACTCAGCGCAACGTCTACATCCCGTGGTCGCTGACGGTGACGCCGATCTCCCAGTCTGATGTCGGCTCGGTGCAGGCTTCCAGCCTGTTCCTGGTGAGCAGACTGAACTGCTCGATCACGACCAGCGACGGCCAGGTGTTGTCGTCGAACCAGAACAACGCTGCGCAAACGAGCTGCTGATGACTACAGATACCGAAGACCGCCGGTCGCCCGAGACGGTGGACCGCCTATTGGTCGGCGTATGCGGCGCGATCTGGCTGGTGTTGCTGGCCGTGACGGTGATCGCGATCGTCGCGCTGGTCGACATGAGCCGCGGGCACGCCGCAAGCGCCGGTGGCTCGCATACCCCGTGGCTGTTGTACAGCATCATCATCGTGTCGGCGGTGATCATTCTCGGCGCGATCCCGCTGCTGATCCGCGCACGCCGGGCGGCGCAGTCCGATTCGCGGCTGACGTCGGAGCCGGCCAAGGCGCCCCCGCCGCGGCCCACGACCGCCGCTGCGGCCCCTGTTCGTGGCACCGAGGCACCCACCGAGAAGATGAAGGTCTTCGGCTCGACAGTGGATCCGTACGAGCGGTATCAGCCCGATTTCGCCCAGTCGTCGGCGTCGCGGCGAGCTGATCCGTTGGTCCCGGCCACCGAGCTGGACCGGCTCTGGCTGCGCTGCACGGTCATGCTGGCCGGTGCGATCGGCCTGGCGCTGGTGGGAGTTTCGACCGCGACCTATCTGATGGCAGTGAACAACGACACCGCGGCCTGGGTGGCGCTGGGCCTGGCGGCGGTCATCACGGTCGCGATGCCGGTGATCCCGGTGACCTACCTGCGTCAGCTGCACGGCGCGGTGGAAGAGGCAGTTCCGGCCTAGCTTGGTCACTGATTGAGCGCTGAGGTTCGCGGATCCACTTCGGATTGTGACCCGAGCGCTCACTCAACGAAGAAACCCCCGGCGCCTGAGCGCCAGGGGTTTCTTCATTTGCTTCTAGTGGTGGTGGCCGTTGCCACTTCCGTTGCCGTTGCCGCTGCCGTTGCCGTTGTGCTCGCCGTCCTGCCATTCGCGCAGGGCGGTGAGCGTGCGGTGCTCGGAGACGTGTGCTGCCTCGTTGAGCGCGGCGTCCTCGGACGCCGGGTCGGCGGTGAGGAAGCTGCCGTGACCGGTGCGGCCGCCCGAGCCGAGCTTGTTCATCCGCTTGGGCAGAGCCGCTCCCTGGTACGCCAGCGGAAGCGGGTGGCCATGCTCATCGACGGGGCCCAGCGGCTGATGCAGCTCGACGTAGGCACCGTGCGGCAACCGCTTGATGATGCCCGTCTCGATGCCGTGCTCGAGCACCTCACGATCGCTGCGCTGCAGGCCGACCGCCCACCGGTAAGCGATGAAGAAGATCAGCGGCGGCAACACCAGCGAGCCGATCCGGCCGATCCACGTCGTCGCGTTCAGGGAGATGTGGAACTTGAGCGCGATGACGTCGTTCATCGCGGCCAGCGTCCACACCATGTACAGCGAGATCGCCATCGCGCCGATCGCGGTACGTGTCGGAGCGTCACGTGGGCGCTGCAACAGGTTGTGGTGCGTGGTGTCCCCGGTGAACTTCTTCTCCAGGAAGGGGTAGGCGACCAAGAGTCCGAACACCAGACCCATGACCAGTGCGACCCAGAACGCCGCCGGGATGGTGTGGTGCCAGAAGTAGAGCTCCCACGGCGGGAAGATACGGGCCAGGCCTTCCGTCCACATCATGTAGAAGTCGGGCTGACTACCGGCCGAGACCTGCGACGGCTTGTAGGGGCCGAGCTGCCAGATCGGGTTGATCTGGAGCAAGCCACCCATCAGACCGAGGATGCCCACGGTCAGCGCGAAGAACGCACCGGACTTGACCGCGAAGACCGGCATGACGCGAACGCCGACGACGTTCTTCTCGGTGCGGCCGGGGCCGGGGAACTGGGTGTGCTTCTGGAACCAGACCAGCGCGAGGTGAACACCGATGAGCGCCAGAATGATTCCGGGGATCAGCAGGATGTGCAGTGCGTACATCCGGGGGAGCAGGGTGCCCACCGCGCTGCACTGGTATCCGAGCCCGCCGCAGGGGAAGTCACCGCCGAACAGTGCCCAGTGCAACCAGGTTCCGACGATCGGGACGCTCATCGTGATCGACGAGAGCGCCGCGCGAATGCCGATGCCGGACAACAGGTCGTCGGGCAGCGAGTAACCGAAGTAACCCTCGAACATCGCCAGGATCAGCAGCAGCGAACCGATGACCCAGTTCGCCTCGCGGGGCCGGCGGAACGCGCCGGTGAAGAAGATACGAGCCAGGTGCACCATGATCGCCGCGGCGAACAGCAGCGCCGCCCAGTGGTGGATCTGCCGGACGAACAGGCCACCGCGTATCTCGAAGCTGATGTCCAGGGTCGAGGCGAATGCCTTCGACATCTCGACACCCCGAAGGGGTTGGTACACACCCTGATACGTCACTTCAGCCATCGACGGGTCGAAGAACAACGTCAGGTACACGCCGGTGAGCAGGAGCACGATGAAGCTGTACATCGCGATCTCGCCCAGCAGGAACGACCAGTGCGTTGGGAAGACCTTGTTCAGCTGACGCCGAACCGCGGCCGACGGGTGGTAGCGAGAGTCGATGGCTTCGCCCTGCTTGGCCAGGGCATCGTTGAGTTTCGGACTCATGATGTGCGCTCCCAGAATGCGGGTCCGACGGGTTCGGCGAAGTCACCGTTGGCGACCAGATAACCGTCGGAGTCAATGGTGATCGGCAACTGCGCCAATGCGCGCGCAGCCGGACCGAATATCGGCCGTGCGAAATGCAGTGCGTCGAACTGCGACTGGTGGCACGGGCACAGGATGCGGTAGGTCTGCTGCTCGTACAGCGAGGCCGGGCAGCCCAGATGCGAGCAGACCTTGGTGTAGGCGAACAGTTCACCGAAGTTGAAGCTCTCCTGGCCCTGCCGCTTGACCACTTTGGAGATGTCGGAGGGCTTGATGCGGATCAACATCACCGGATTGCGAACGCCCATCGCGATTTCCGACAAACGCTCGTGACTTTCGACGGTCGTGCCGTCGCCGTCGCTCTCACGCCACGGGAACACCGTCTCCATGCCGCCGGCGTCGAGGTCCGCAGGCCGCATCTTGACGAACGGCGACTCGCCCGGCAGGCCGGTGGCCCGCGCCAGGTAGATCTTCTCGCCGGCGAACCGAGGGGTCCACCCCGAGGTCCACAGCACCGCCTTCTTGCCTTCGGCGGTGGGCACCACGGGCTTCCACGGGTTCTTGATCAGGCCACCGATGAACGCCACCAGCGTGCCCGCGCCGAACGCGCCCAGCCCGATGCCGAGCGACAGCCCAACCAGCTTGCGCCGCTTGATCGTCGAGCCCTCGAGTGCATCGGTGAGGTTGGCCACGACGGTCTTGCGCGCGATCTCCGGGGAGGCGCCGTCGTGACGCTGTTGAACCGAGATCTCCTCGGGGATGAATTTCTTCTGGTAGAGCACCGCGCCGATGCCGATCGCCAGGATCGACATGCCGAAGGTCAGGCCGTAGAGCGGGGTCGCCAACTCGGACAGGGAACGCTCGTTGGAGCCGTCCCACTGCCACGGCCAGAACAGGAACACCAGCAGCAACGCCAACCCGAACAGGCCGCCGATCAGCAGCCAGAGCGACACCACCCGCGCGGCACGCTTCTCGGCTTTGGTGCCCTCAACCGGCCAGCGGGGCTCCTTGAGGATGGTCTCGACGCCGTCGATCCGGCCGCCGAGATCGACCAGATCGTCGCGCGACATCGTGGCCAGCTCCGCGTCGGTGGGCTGGCCCACCACGCCGGCGTGTTCGGGTACGTCGGTTCCCTTTTTCACGTCGTCACTCATGATGATCTCGCTCCGATCCACAGAGCCGCCGCGATGACGGCGACCATGCCGATGATCCAGGCCGCCATGCCCTCGGACGACGGTCCGAAGCCGCCGAGGCCGTAGCCGCCGGGATCCGGCGCGTGGGTCGCCATGCGCACGTAGGCGACGATGTCCCGCTTCTCCTCCGGAGAGAGCTGGTGGTCACTGAACTTGGGCATGTTCTGCGGACCGGTCAGCATCGCGGTGTAGATCTGGGCCGGGCTGGCCGGCTCGAGGTTGGGCGCGTACTTGCCCGACGACAGAGCGCCGCCCTTGCCGGTGAAGTTGTGGCACGAGGCGCAGTTGAGCCGGAACAGGTCGCCACCGCGGGCGACGTCGTTGCCGAGCAGCGAGTGGTCGGCGATCTGGCCGTTGGCATCGCGGGGGGCGAGCGGTCCGCCGCCGTTGGCCTGGACGTAGGCGCCGAGCGCGTCGATCTGGGCCTCGTCGAAGATCGGGTCCTTGCGGGGAGCCTGGGCCTCGCCGCGCATCGCCGGCATGCGGCCGGTGGAGACCTGGAAGTACACCGCGGCCTCGCCGACGCCGATCAGGCTGGGCCCGCGGCCCTGGACGCCCTGGAGGTTGGCGCCGTGGCAGGTGACACACGAGGTGTCGAACAACTGTTTACCGGTGCGCAGCAGAGCGGACTGCGATTCGTCGGCTACCGCCACCTGAGGCGTGGGCGTCAGCGTGGCGGCCAGGCCACCGGCGACACCGAGGCCGACCAGCAGCAGGACCGCACCGGTCAGGCGGCGACGAAGCCGGCGACGCGACTTCTCGCTCATCGGAGATTTGGGCAGCCCCGATCTCTTGAGCATCGAACCCCTTCTCATCGGATGAAGTAGATCGTCGCGAACAGGGCGATCCACACGATGTCGACGAAATGCCAGTAGTAGGACACGACGATGGCGGCGGTCGCCTGCGCAGGCGTGAACTTGCTCATCTTGGTGCGCAGCAGAAGCAGGATGAACGCGACCAGACCGCCGATCACGTGCAGACCGTGGAATCCGGTGGCGAGGTAGAACACGCTGCCGTAGGAGCTGCCCGGGATCGTCGTGCCATGGGTGACCAGGTGGAAGTACTCGTAGCCCTGACCGAGGACGAAGAACAGCCCCATCAGGAACGTGATCACGTACCAGCGGCGCAGCCCGTAGACGTCACCACGTTCGGCCGCGAACACGCCCATCTGGCAGGTGAACGACGATGCGATCAGCACCAGCGTCACCGGAACCGCCTGATAGAGGTTCAGTTCCGTGGGCGGCGGCGGCCATACCCCACCGGACTGAGCACGGGCAGTGAAGTACATCGCGAACAGCCCAGCAAAGAACATCAGCTCACTGGAAAGCCATACGATGGTGCCAACACTGACCATGTTCGGCCGGTTCAGCGAATGTACGCGCGATGTGATCGCAGTTCCCGAGGTGCCAACAGCGCTCGTCACAAGTAGAAGTATGACGCTTTGTAGTTGTCGAGGTACAGCCAGGTCCCCAATTGGTCACAACTGTCGGGAATCCGGCGTGTGGAGATGCCCGGCGGCATGGGAACATCGGCGCGTGACTCACCCGCTTTCCTCGCCCGGCGCCGGCTCGTCGGACACGACGTGGCCGCAGGTCCTGGACCGGTTGACGGCCAGCCTGGAACTGATGCCCGGGCAGGCGGGCTGGGCGATGGACCAGATCATGAGCGGGGTCGCGACACCGGCTCAGATCGCCGCCTTCGGCGTGTCGATGAAGATGAAACGGCCGACCGCCGCCGAGGTGCGCGAGTTGGCCGACACGATGCTGCGCTACGCGCGCTTGGTGCCCACCGACGAGATCGGCACCGACACCGTCGACATCGTCGGAACCGGCGGCGATCGCGCCAACACCGTCAACCTCTCGACGATGTCGGCGATCGTGGTCGCCGCTGCCGGTGTGCCGGTGGTCAAACACGGCAACCGCGCGGCGTCGTCCAAGAGCGGCGGCGCCGACATGCTCGAGGCGCTCGGGGTGCGCATCGATCTCGGTCCGAGCGAGGTGGCCCGCTGCGTCCAGGAGGTGGGCATCGGGTTCTGTTTCGCGCCGGTGTTCCATCCGTCCTACAAGTTCGCCGGGCCGCCGCGCCGTGAGATCGGGGTGCCGACGGTATTCAATCTGCTTGGGCCGCTGACCAATCCGGCCAGCCCGCGCGCCGGGCTGATCGGGTGCGCGTTCGGTGATCTGGCCGAGGTGATGGCCGGAGTGTTCGCCGCCCGCCGCAGCAGTGTGCTCGTGGTGCACGGCGACGACGGCCTCGACGAATTGACCACCACGACCACGAGCACGATCTGGCGGGTGCAGGCAGGCACCATCGACAAGTTGACCTTCGACCCGCTCGGCTTCGGCTTCCCGCGGGCTCGCGTCGAGGAGTTGGTCGGCGGGGAGGCCGACGAGAACGCCGAGGAGGCGCGCAACGTGCTCGGCGGCGCGAAGGGACCCGTGCGGGACGCGGTGATCCTCAACGCGGCGGGGGCGATGGTCGCCCACGGCGGACTATCCAGCCACGCCGAATGGCTGCCGTGCTGGGAGGACGGGCTGGCCCGTGCCGCGGAGGCGATCGACTCCGGTGCGGCCGAGCAGCTCCTGGCGCGTTGGGTGCGGTTCAGCCAGCAGCTCTGAGGTGAGCTGTTCGGCGGCCAGTCGAGCCGATCGGGCCGTCGCCGCCCACTGGGCCCACGGACCCGCGGAGGCGAGCGGTGATGCCAACCCCGTTGTGGCGCTGACGATTCGAACACCTGACGCGTTGATCCAGCGGGCGATCAGGGCGGTCTCCTCGACCAGCGCGCCGCCCAGGGGGGCGGACCGGGGAAGCACGACCTGCGCCCCGGCCTGCAGGGCTTCGATCACCGGCATCGGTGGGACGCGACGGGGGGCGACTCCGGCTCCGGCGAGTTGCCCGTGCCGGATGACCGCCAGCTGCCAGCCGCCCGCGCCGTCCGGTGCGGCGGCAACGAGTTCTTCCACAGCACTGAGCGACCGCAGGCGCTGGCCGCGCCACAGCACGTCGACGGCAGCGGCGATGTGGTCGCGCAGCCGAGCGGCGCTCTCGTAGCGGGATTTCTGCGCCAGCTCGCCGACTTGATCGACCGCCGCGCAGAGCGCTCCGTTGTCCAGGCCTTCGATCAATGCGGCCGCGCGTTGCGTCGTGGCCGCGTAGTCCGCAGCCGTGATGCCGCGCGGTGCCGGACAGGGGGAGACCTCACGATCCGGACAGGCGGGTCCGTGCTCGCCCGCACGGCCGATGCGGCTGGTGCAGGTGCGTACACCGGTGAACCGGGCGACGAGTTGGGCGGTGTCGACGGCGTCGGCCCGCGACCGGAACGGGCCGACCGCCCGGTCGTGTCGGGGTTCGCGGACCACGGAAAGCCGTGGGAACGCCTCGTCACTCAGCACCACCCACCACCAGCGGTGCGGGAAGCGGGAGCGGCGGTTGTACGGCGGCGCGTGCGCGGCCAGCAGTCGCAGCTCGCGCACCCCGGCTTCCAGCGCGTGGGCGCATTCGACGTGCTCGACCGCCGTCGCCAGCGCCACCATCTCCTTCATCCGACCGCGCGGATCGGCGCCGTTGAAGTACTGGCCGACCCGGCGGTGCAGATCGGTGGCGGTTCCGATATAGAGCACCTCGGCCTTCGGCCCGCGGAACAGGTACACCCCGGGCCGGTGCGGCAGGTTGCGGGCCAGAACCCGTTTACTGCGTTGGGCATTGGAGATGTTGGGCAGGTACCCGCGCAGGTCGCTGTAGGTGTGCACACCCTGATTGCCGACGCGCTCGATCAAGGCGTGCAGCACGTCCACGGTGGCGCGGGCGTCATCGAGCGCACGGTGCGTCGGTGTGGTCGCGGAGCCGACGAGCGCGGCCAGCGTGGACAGCCGCACGCTTGGCGCCTCCTCGCGGGTCAGCACACGGCGGGCCAGCTTCACCGTGCACAGCACCTGCGGTCGGGGCCACGGGATGGCGCACTGTTCGGCGGCGGACTTCAGAAAGCCGATGTCGAAGCCGGCGTTGTGGGCGACCAGCACGGCGCCACGGGCGAATTCGAGGAACATCGGCAACACCGAGGCGATCGTCGGCGCGTCGTGCACCATCGCGGTGGTGATCCCGGTGAGCCGGACGATCTGCGGCGGAATGGAGCGCTGTGGGTCGACCAGGGTGGCGAACTCACCGAGCACCTCACCGCCGCGAACCTTGACGGCGCCGATCTCGGTGATGGCATCGCGGGAGCCGTCGGCCGATGCGTTGGCCCGCCCGCCGGTGGTCTCCAGGTCGACGACCACGAACGTGGTGTCCCGCAGCGACACGTCGGTCGCGGGGTCGACATCGGCGAAGCTCAGCTGCGCATCGGTAGGTGAGCCCGCCACAGCGATTGACGGTAGGCAGCCCCACCGACAATCCCGGGGTGCCACTCCGGCGGTCGGCCGGACTTGTCGGTGCTCGGCGATAGCGTGCGGCCAACTCGATGAGAGGAGTCCCGCGATGGGAATGGACTCGGCCGAACCAGTCGTCATCGACTGTGACGACTGTGCGGTACGCGGCCTTGGGTGCCGCGACTGTGTGGTGAGCGTGTTGCTCGGTGTCCCGGATACTTTGCTGGAAGACGAGCGAGCCGCACTGGAGGTGCTGGCCGAGGCGGGCTTGGCGCCGAAGTTGCGTCTGGTACCGATCCGCCGGGATGGAGGACGGGGGCTCGCGAGCTAGCGTCCTGCTAGGTTGGATGGAAGGTTGTGACTGGTGTTGCGTAGCTGCCTGAGAGTCTGCTGAATTTTCGGCCCACGTTTGGACAACGCCGATGCCATTTCGTAACCTATTCGAGACCTAAGGCACTCGATGCAACAACGTCGACGGCACTTAAAGGAACGCAATCTTGAGCTCTGACCGCATATACCTGACTAAACGCGTTCTTAAACGCCCTCTAGTTGGTGGGATTGCGGGCTTCCTCGTTCTGTCCGCCGTTATCTCCGGGGCCTCCCACGCCGACCCGGCCGAGGACGGCGTCGCGAAGCTGAATGAACTGTCACGACAGGCAGAACAACTCACCGAGTCGATGCATTCCGCTCAGCTTGATCTTGACAAAAAGGTGCAGGCCGAGAACGTTGCGGAGAAGAAGCACACCGACGACCTCGCCGCAGCTGACAGCGCAAAGGCCCAGCTCGGAACCTACCAGGGCGCGGTCGATAAATTTGCTGCCGCGGTCTACATGGGTGGCCGGACCGACGGCCTGAACGCCATCCTGACCGCAGAGTCGCCGCAGGGCCTGATCGACAAGATGGCCGTGCAGCGGGTGATGGCCACCGAGATGGCCGCCCAGATGCAGAGCTACCGACGGCTGAACGACGAGCTGCACCAGGCGGAGGCCGAGTCGGCGAAGTCCGCCGGCGACGCCAAGACGGCCGCTGAGCAGGCCGCGGCGGTCCGCGCCGATCTGCAGCGCAAGCAGTCGCAGCTGCAGGTGCAGATCGCGGTCGTGAAGTCGCGTTACCAGACGCTGACCCCGGATCAGCGCACCGCGCTGGCCGCTCCCGGGCCGGTTCCACCGGCCGACATCTTGGCCGCGCCCGCACCTGAGGGCCTGCCGCCGCTGAACGACGTGCCGCCGCCCGACGCGCTCCCGCCGGCGCCGGATGCCGCCCAGGTGACCCCGATGGCCGCCGTTCCGACGCCTGGCTCAGGGGGCGAGCAGGGTGCCGTTGCCGTGCAGGCCGCCCTCACCCGGATCGGTGACCCGTACGTGTGGGGCGGCTCGGGTCCGAACCAGTTCGACTGCTCCGGCTTGGTGATGTGGGCCTTCCAGCAGGCCGGCATCTTCCTCCCGCACTCGAGCCAGGCCCTGGCTCATGGCGGCCAGCCGGTCGCGATGGACCAGATGCAACCCGGCGACGTCGTGAACTACTACTCCGACGCTTCGCACACGGCGATCTACATTGGCGACGGGATGATGGTTCACGCATCGACGTTCGGCCGGCCGGTGATGATCTCTCCGGTCAACAACGCTCCGATCTACAACGTCCGTCGCTATTGACGCACCGCGACGTCGCGCATTCGCCGTCGTCCTCTCGGTCGTCCTGATCGCCGAACTTCTGGGAGGCTCGGCGCTGCTCACCGCGCCCGCCGCGCCAGGACCATCGCCCCGCTCCGCCGTTCCCGGGCCGACCCCACTTGTCGTCGGTGACGGCCGCACCGTGCGACTGATCAGCCTCGGTGGAGATACCACCGACGGCCTCCTCACCCGGATCGCAGGTGATATCGGGGATGCCGTGGCCGCCGTCGAGAAGTTCTGGGGCACCGACTGGGATCGCGAGATCGTCGTGATCGCCACCGGCTCCCAGCAACAGTTCCTGGCCCAGGCCGCGCTCGCCCCGAACCGACAATGGCAGGACATCGCCGCGGTCTCGGTCGCCGACCACGTGGACCTCGCCCACCATCGGGCCACCGGGCAGCGGATGGTGTTCGCCCCCGGTGCCGTCGCCATGAGCGATCAGGCCCTGCGCATCGTGTTGACCCACGAGCTGTTTCACCTCGCCGCCCGCGCCGACACCGCCCCGGACGCACCCCGCTGGTTGGTCGAGGGAGTGGCCGACTTCGTGGGCCGCCCGGCTACGCCGCTCCCGCCGGGCGCCGCCGCGGACACCGCCCTGCCCACCGACGCCGACCTGGATGCGGCCGGACCGCAGCGGGTGCACGGCTACGACCGGGCCTGGTGGTTCGCCCGGTTCGTCGCGGACACCTACGGCGTCGACGCGTTACGCCGGCTCTACGTCGATGCCTGCGGACCCGACCACGGGGACTTCGAGACGGCCGTGCATCACGCGCTGAACACCGACACCGCCGAGCTACGTACCCGCTGGGCGCAGTGGCTGACCCGCTAGCGTGTACGGCGATGACGCGAGTCCTGCTCGTCACCAATGACTTTCCGCCCCGCCGTGGCGGCATCCAGTCCTACCTGGAGCAGTTCGTCGGGCGGCTCGCGAACAGCGGCGAACATCAGCTCACCGTCTACGCCCCGAAGTGGAAGGGCGCGCACGACTACGACGAGGCGGCCGGCTACCGCATCGTGCGCCATCCCGGCACCTTGATGCTGCCCGAGCCCGGCGTGGACCGCAGGATGCGGGAGCTGATCGGCGAGCACGACATCGAAACTGTGTGGTTCGGAGCCGCCGCGCCGCTGGCGCTGTTGGCCGGCCGCGCCCGCGGCGCAGGCGCCCGCCGCGTGCTGGCCAGCACCCACGGCCACGAGGTGGGGTGGTCAATGCTGCCGATCGCCCGCTCGGCACTGCGCCGGATCGGCGACACGACCGACGTCGTGACGTTCGTCAGCCACTACACCCGCGGACGGTTCGCCTCCGCGTTCGGCCCCGGCGCCACCCTCGAGCACCTGCCGCCCGGCGTCGACGCCGAGCGGTTCCGTTCCGACCCGGCCGCCCGAGCCGACCTGCGCCGCCGCTACGGCCTCGGCGAACGGCCCACCGTCGTCTGCGTATCGCGGCTCGTTCCCCGCAAGGGCCAGGACATGCTCATCAAGGCGCTGCCCGGCATTCGTCGCCGGGTGCCCGATGCCGCGCTGGTGATCGTCGGCAACGGGCCCTACGCCGACGATCTGCACAAGCTCGCAGGCAAAGTCGGCGTCACCGACGACGTCATGTTCACCGGTGGTGTGCCCAGTGCCGAGTTGCCGGCCCACTACGCGATGGCCGATGTCTTCGCAATGCCATGCCGCACAAGGGGTTCCGGCCTGGATGTGGAAGGGCTGGGCATCGTGTTCCTGGAGGCGTCGGCCGCCGGTGTGCCCGTGGTCGCCGGCGACTCCGGTGGTGCCCCCGAGGCGGTGAAGGACGGCGAAACCGGCCGGGTGGTCGACGGGCGTTCGGTCGAGGAGATCACCGACGCGGTGTCGGGCATCCTCGGTGACCCGGCCCTGGCCGCCCGGATGGGGGAGGCCGGCCGGCGGTGGGTCGAGGCGGACTGGAGTTGGGCGGCGCACACTGCGCGGCTTTCCGAATTGTTGCGCTGAGCTACGGCTCAGCAGTTTCACGGATTAATTAGCTACGCTCGCCAAGTGCTGGCCGGCCCTGAACTCCACCTGCGCACCGGCCAGTCGCCGCCGGTACGCGCGCGGGTGGCGTCGCTGACCGGTCTGCGCGCCATCGCCGCGCTGCTGGTGGTCGGCACCCATGCGGCGTTCGCGACCGGCAAGCTCACCCACGGCTATCTCGGGCTGGCGTCGGCGCGCCTCGAGATCGGCGTGTCGATCTTCTTTGCGCTGTCCGGCTTCCTGCTGTTCCGCCCGTGGGTGGTAGCTGCGGCCGACGGCGCCGCGGCACCGTCGACGCGGGCATACGCCAGGCGGCGGCTGCGGCGGGTGATGCCCGCGTATGTGATCACGGTGCTGCTCGCCTACGGCGTCTACTGCTTCTATTCGACCGGCCCCAATCCCGGCCAGAGCTGGTCCGGACTGATCCGACATCTCACGCTGACCCAGATCTACACCGACAACTATCTGCTGACCTACCTGCACCGCGGCTTGTCGCAGACCTGGAGCCTGGCCGTCGAGGCGGCGTTCTACGCCGCGCTGCCGATGCTTGCCCATCTGTTGGTGATGGGTCTGTGCGGTGATCGGTGGCGGCCGGCCCGCCTGCTGGCCGGGCTGGGGGGTTTGGCCGCGATCAGCCCGCTGTGGCTGATCGTGCTGAACACGACGGACTGGCTGCCCAATTCGGCCGGTATGTGGCTGCCCGCGCAGTTGGCCGCGTTTGCCGGCGGGATGGCGGTGGCGGTCCTGCAGGTGATGAGAGTGCGGTGGCGGCCCGGGTTCGTCATCCCCGCGGCCGCAGTGCTGTTCGTGGTGGTATCCACTCCACTAGCGGGTGCGGTCACCGCGGGACCGGTATCGCTGTGGGAGCCGTTGATCAAGGCAACGCTCTATGCCGTGATCGCGATGCTGGTCGTGGCGGCACCGACCCTGGCCGCGGGTGGCCTGTTCGACCGAATACTGGGCAGCGGACCAGTGGTCTGGCTCGGCGAAATCTCCTACGAAATCTTTCTGTTGCACGTCATGGTGATGGCCGTCCTGCTCGGCGCGGTGCTGGGCTGGCCGTTGTTCACCGGCTCACTGGCTGTTCTGTACCTGCTGACGCTGGGCGTCACTGTTCCGCTGGCCTGGCTGCTGAACCGGCTGACCGGACTGCGGCTACGTGCCGGGGCAGCCCGCCCACGCTGAGGTATTCCAGTCCGGGTGCGCCTTCATGTTCTCCGCGCACCACTGCGCGCCCTCATCGGTCGTGCTCTTCCACTCATAAGCCCGTTGATCTCGCAGCGCCTGCTGGCCTTCCGGGCTGGCCGCCGAGTTGCCGGGCTTACCGGCAGATGCGACGGCCTGGTTGCAGTTCAGGAACAGCAGCATGGTGTTGTTCACCTGCTGGAAGCTGCTGCCCTTGATCCACGGCGCCTTCTGCGATCGGGTGACAACGCACTTGTCGGTGGGCAGATCGGAGCCGACCCGGCCGCCGACGACCACCGTCATGCCCGAACCGCTCAACGCGTTGGCGGCACTGCTGTAGGTTTCGCCGGCGTACGGGTCCGCCGATGCGACTGCGCACCCGAACACCGACGCCGCCAACATGCCGACGGCACCGGCGACGACAAACCTACTTTGCATAAATCGCTCCGATCTCATCAGCAAACTTCTCCGCCACTATATTGCGCTTGACCTTCAAGGTTGGGGTCAATTCGCCGGTCTGAACGGTGAAATCACACGGCAAGATCCGGAACTTGCGGATTGATTCGGCATGCGACACATATTGATTGGCGTCCTTGACGGCCATTTCGATCTCGGCCACCAGGTCAGGATCGGTTCGCAGGTCGCTCACCGAGGCGTCGGCGGCCTTGCCGTGCTGGGTCTTCCACCCCTCGAACGCCTCGGGGTCAATCGCGATCAACGCGCCGATGAACGGTTGGTTGTCACCGACGGCCATCGCCTGACTGATCAGGGGATGCGCCCGCAAGGCGTCTTCGAGCACCGCGGGGGCGACGTTCTTGCCGCCCGCGGTGACGATGATCTCCTTCTTGCGTCCGGTGATCGACACGAAACCGTCGGCGTCCACGCTGGCCAGATCTCCGGTGCCGAACCAGCCGTCGACGATTGCTTCGCTGGTCGCCTTCTCGTTGCGCCAGTAGCCGTCGAACACCACGCCACCCTTGACCAGTAGCTCGCCGTCTTCGGCGAGCGCCATGCTGTTGCCCGGCACCAACTTTCCGACGGTGCCGACCTTGAGTTCCCCGATGCGGTTCACCGTGATCGCCGCGCTGGTCTCGGTCAGCCCGTAACCCTCGTAGATCGCCAGGCCGGCCCCGCGGTAGAAGTGGCCCAGTCGCTTACCCAGCGGTGCCCCGCCCGAGATCGCGGCGTGGCAGTCACCGCCCAGGGCGGCCCGCAGCTTGCCATAGACCAACCGGTCGAACACTGCGTGGCGGAGCTTCAGCAGCAGGTTGGGTCCACCGTTCTCCAAAGCCTCGCTGTAGGCGATCGCCGTCTTGACGGCCAGCTCGAAGACCTGCGCGCGACCGCTGTTACGGGCGTTCAATTCCGCTGTGTTGTAGACCTTTTCGAACACCCGTGGCACCGACACCACGATGGTGGGTTTGAAGGCCTGCAGCATCGGCACCAGGTTCTTGATGTCGCTGGTGTAGCCGAGGGTCACCTTGTTGGCGAATGCGGTCATCGACAGCGCGCGCGCCAGCACATGCGCCAACGGCAAGAAAACCAGCAGCCGTTCGTGCTGGCGCAGCAGTGTCGGGAAACATGCTCCTGTGCCGCGGGTTTCGGACAGCAGATTGGCGTGGGTGAGCTGGACACCCTTGGGCCGGCCCGTGGTGCCCGAGGTGTAGATCAGCGTCGCCGGATCGGCCGAACGCAACGACCCCAGCCGACGCTCCAACTCCGCAGGCTCGACGCCGGTGGCGGCCTGCGCGAGTTCGTCGAGCGCAGTGGGACCCGAGGACTCGATTCGCATCGCCTTGCGGAGGTCCGGCAGTTCATCGTGGAGGTCGGAGACCATCTGCGCGTGCGCCTCGGTCTCGGTGAACACCAACACCGCACCGGAGTCCTGGAGCACCCAGCGGACCTGGTCGGCTGAGGAGGTCTCGTAGATGGGCACGGTCACCGCGCCGATCGACAGAATCGCGTAGTCGAGGATCACCCACTCGTAGCGGGTCGCCGACAGGATTGCCACCCGGTCACCGGCCTGCACACCTTCGGCGATCAATCCCAGCGCCGCCGAGCGGATCTGGGCGGCGACCTCGGCACACGTCACATCTGTCCAGCCGGCGTCGAGCAGCCGCTGGGCGATGACGTAATCCGGATCGGTGCGCTCGTGGTCATACACCGAGCTGACGACATTGTCGTTCTCGCCGATGGTGAATGACGCGGGAATGCTGAACTCACGCATGTCAACAGCCTAGTCACCGGCGGCCGGGCGACCCGGCCGTGTACCCGATATGTGAAGCTGTTGGCATGAACAGCATCCAGGTCGCCGACGAGACGTTTGTCGCGGCTGATCCGGCGGCGGTCGGGCGCGCGGTCGCGGATCGCGCGAGCTGGCGGCGATGGTGGCCGGATCTGCGCCTGGAGGTCGTCGAGGACCGCGCAGACAAGGGCCTGCGCTGGACCGTGACGGGCCCGCTGACGGGCACCATGGAGATCTGGCTGGAGCCGGTGCTCGACGGCGTGCTGCTGCACTACTTTCTGCATGCCGAACCGTCCGGGGCCGCGGCGTGGCAGCTGGCGAAGATGAACCTCGCCAAGCTGACGCATCGGCGTCGGGTGGCCGGGAAACGGATGGCGTTCGAGGTGAAATCCACGCTGGAGGCGTCCCGCCCGGTGGGCGTTGCACCCGGCACTTGATATCAGGTCAGACCCTTGGGCGGGAGGGTACCTTTGTGGCCGAGGGAGCGGACCCCCCTTCGGGTCGCGCAGCGCAAGCGATGGGAATTGGCAATAGTGGCGGACAAGACGGCGCAGACGATCTACATCGAGGCGGACCTCCGCACCGTGATGGACGTCATCGCCGATATCGGGTCGTACCCGCAGTGGGTCTCTGAGTACAAGGAGACCGAGGTCATCGAGTCCGACGATGAGGGTTACCCGTTGACCGCCCGGCTGTTGCTGGACGCTGCCGTCCTCAAAGACACCATGGTGCTGTCCTACGATTGGCCGGCTGACCGCAAATCGGTGCGCTGGTCGCTGGTTTCAAGCTCGCTTTTGCGGGCACTCGACGGTGCATACACGTTGCAACCCAAAGGTTCTGGAACAGATGTCACCTACGAGCTGTCCGTGGATCTGATGATCCCGATGATCGGTCTGCTCAAGCGCAAGGCCGAGCGGCGACTGACCGACACCGCGCTCAAGGACCTGAAAAAGCGGGTCGAGGGTTGAGTGGCTGATCGGGCCCGGATCAGTTTCTTCGTCGGCAAAGGCGGCGTAGGCAAGTCGACGCTGGCCTCGGCGACGGCGGTGCGTGCCGCACAGGCGGGTGAGCGGGTGCTGGCGGTGTCCACCGATCAGGCCCACTCGCTCGGCGACGTGCTCGGCGTCGCGGTGCCACCGACCGGCGCCCGGGAACCGGTGCGGATCCTCACCGAGGAAGGCACCGACGACACGGCGGGCGGCCACCTCGATGCGCTGGCTCTGGACACCCTGGCGCTGCTGGAGGACAGATGGCGCGTGATCGCGCCGGTGCTGGCCAGCCGGTTCCCCGAGTCTGATCTCAAAACCGTTGCCCCCGAAGAGCTTTCCGCACTTCCCGGGATCCAGGAGGTGCTGGGGCTGGCCGAGGTGGCCGGCCTGGCCGACTCGGGCGGGTGGGATTACGTCGTCGTGGACTGCGCGTCGACGGCCGACGCGATGCGAATGCTCACCCTGCCGGCCACCTTCGCGATGTACCTGGAGCGGGCCTGGCCGCGGCATCGCCGGCTCAGTGCCGCCGTCGACGGCATGCACGCCGCGGCCACCGTCGCCGTGGTCGAGGGCATCAGCGGAGCTGTCGAAGGGCTGTCCGCACTGCTCACCGACGCCGAGCGGGTCAGCGCCCACCTCGTGCTCACCGCCGAACGGGTGGTGGCTGCCGAGGCCGTCCGGACTCTGGGTTCGCTGGCACTGATGGGCGTACCGGTCGCCGAGCTGATAGTGAATCAAGTTCTGGTTCAGGATGATTCGTATGAGTACCGGAACCTGCCGGACCATCCTGCGTTCGGCTGGTACGCCGAGCGGATCTCCGAACAGAAATCGGTGCTCGACGAGCTCACCACCGCTATCGGTGACGTGCAACTGGTGATGGTGCCGCATCTGGCCGGCGAGCCGATCGGGCCCAAAGCGCTCGGACAATTGCTCGACAGCGTCCGGCGGCGGGACGGGTTGGCACCGCCCGGACCGCTGAAACCCGTGGTGGACCGAGAATCGGGCTCGGGACTCGAAGCCATCTACCGGATGCGGCTAGAGTTGCCGCAAATCGATCCGGGCACGCTGACGCTGGGCCGGGTCGACGACGACCTGATCATCGGCGCTGCAGGGATGCGGCGCCGGGTACGGCTGGCGTCGGTTCTGCGGCGGTGCATCGTGGTGGATGCGGCACTGCGCGGTACCGAGCTGACCGTGCGCTTTCGACCCAACCCGGAGGTGTGGCCCGCGTGAATGGCCCGCATCCCGATCTGGGGCCCGAACTTCGCGCGCTTGCCCAGGCGGTCCTGGACCGGCTCGACCCGGCCGTGCGGGCCGGTGCCGCGATGGCAGCCGGCGGCGGCCAGGGCAAGTGCCAGCAGGTCTGGTGCCCGGTGTGCGCACTGGCGGCGCTGGTCAACGGCGAACAACATCCGCTGCTGACCGTGGTCGCCGAGCACAGTGTGGCGCTGGTCACGATGATTCGAACGATCATCGCCGAAGACGGCGCGGGCCCACCACCCCAGCCTGACGGCACACCGTCGAGTGGACCCGGTGCGGATTCGCCGGAGCGTCCGACCAGCCGCTATCAACACATTCCGGTCAGCGTCGAGGACTGACGCTCCGCGCGCCCTGATGATCCGGTGAGAACCGGGTGCGACCTGTGGTCGGTCTGCGCAGGCCTGGGTAGAGTTGCACGAAAGCGCGTGACGTGATCGGGAGGCTCCATGTGGTACTGGCTCTTCAAGTACGTCTTCATGGGCCCATTGCTGGCACTACTAGGTAGACCCAAAGTCGAAGGGCTGGAACATCTTCCAGACAATGGACCGGCGATCTTGGCCAGTAACCATCTGGCGGTGGCAGACAGTTTCTACCTCCCTCTGGTGGTTCGCCGGCGGATCACCTTCCTGGCCAAGGCTGAATACTTCACCGGCACCGGCATCAAGGGCTGGTTCAACCGGTGGTTCTACACGGCCGCCGGCCAGGTCCCGATCGACCGCACCGACGCCGACGCCGCGCAGGCGGCGCTGACCACCGCCGAACGGTTGCTGTCGCAGGGCAAGCTGATGGGGATGTACCCCGAGGGAACCCGGTCACCGGACGGTCGGCTGTACAAGGGCAAGACCGGGTTGGCCCGGCTGGCGCTGGAGACCCAGGTTCCGGTGATTCCGGTCGCGATGATCGGAACTGACATCGTCAACCCGCCCGGATCGAAAATGTGGCGCTTCGGGCGGGTGACGGTCCGCTTCGGCAAGCCGATGGATTTCTCCCGCTTCGACGGACTGGCCGGCAACCGGTTCATCGAGCGGGCCGTCATCGACGAGGTGATGTACGAGCTGATGGAGCTCTCCGGCCAGGAGTACGTCGACATCTATGCCGCGACGCTGAAGAACAGCGAGGCGCCCGCGGACCCTAAGCAGGGTGGACCAGATGAGCCACCGGCGCGGATCCCGGAGACCGCCGCAGGTTAGCGACGGGGCTGATCACCGTCAGTCCAGCGATGACGATCACCGCCAGGGCCCACCACACGTAGGACATCCCCAGCAGTTGGCGCCACCACGACGCCGTCTCCTCGTGATGCTTGGGCAGCAACTCCAGCGGAATCCACACCATCAGCACGACGCCGACGGCCGTGACCAGGCCCAGGGCGATGATGCGGCGCCGGTAGGCGACCACGGCGGCGGTGATGACCGTCGGCAGCGCCCACACCCAGTGGTGTGACCACGAGACCGGCGAGACCACCAGCCCGAACAGGGCCACGCACATCAGCGCCAACGTCGACTCCCCGGCGGACAACACCCGCCGGACCGCCCAGATGGTCAGCGCCAGGACGGCGAAGCAGGCCAACGTCCACAGGATGAAGTGGGTGCTCTTGTCCAGGCCCAGCCGGGCCAGCGCGCCGGCGATGTTCTGGTTGGTGTTCAGCGCCGCGCTGCCGATGCGGTCGGTGTGCCGGATCGTGGTTGTCCAGTACTCCAGCGAATCCCGCCAGGCCAGCGCGCAGCCCAGCAGGCTGGCCGCTACGAACGTACCGGCTGCGGTCAGCGCGGCGCGGCCGTCACGGCGCAGCAGGAAGTACAGGAGGAACACCGCCGGGGTCAGCTTCAGCGCAATCGCCAGTCCGAGCAGCATCCCGCGCGGCCATGGGGTGCGGCGCGGCACACAATCCGCGATCACCAGCGTCATCAGCACCACGTTGATCTGTCCGAACGCGAAGTTGGCGTCGATCGGTTCGAGGTACATCACCGCCAGTGCGACGATGCCTGCCGAGAGCCAGGCCCGGCGCAGCCACGCCGGCTCCCGGGTCAGCGCCGTGGATGGCCACACCGCCAGGCGGGTCAACACGATCCAGGTCGACAGCAGCACGAGAACCAGGGTGATCGCCGTGATGATCACGCTGGCCGCCGACAGCGGCACCGCGGCGAACGGGCTGAACACAATCGCCGCCAGCGGGGGATAGGTGAACGGCAGGCCCAGCCCGACCGTGGTGCGGAACGTCGCGTCGCCGGCATACAGCGATTGGCCGTGCAGCCACGCCTGGCCGCCCATCCGATAGACCTCGATGTCGATGCGGTAGGGGATGTGCCCGAACAGCAACCAGCCTGCGTAGACGACCAGAGCGACGATCACGACCTGCGAAACTCGCCACCCGGCGACCAGCCAGGGCCGCGTCGCACTGCCCACGTCGCTACTCATCTCGCAAACCAGACTATCGGGGCGCCGCGCCGCGCCGGCGCGTATGTTCACCTCCCGTGTCCTACCACCTGCACTTCGACGTCGTCGCCCCCGGGCGCGTGCCGCTGATGTGGTGTCTGATCGCGTTCATCCTCACGTTCTTCGTGACCCGGACGATCGTCCGCTACATCCGGCACAACGCGGGCAACGAGTCTCCCCGCAAATGGTGGCAACCGCGCAACATCTCCGGCCACGGCGGCTTGCACATCCACCACGCCGTATTCGGTGTCGTCCTGGTGATGGTCTCCGGAGTCGCAATGGTGACGATGGCGACCGAGGGTGGAACCGGTGAGTTCACCGCTGCCGCAATCATTTTCGGTACCGGCGCCGCGCTGGTCCTCGACGAGTTCGCGCTCATCCTGCATCTGGAGGACGTCTACTGGGCCGAGGACGGCCGGGCGTCGGTGGATGCGGTGTTCGCCGCGATCGCCGTCGCGGGGCTGTTGGTCATGGGCTTCAACCCACTGTCGTTCTTCGACATCGGCATCTGGCGAGCCGACGATTCGGTCGGCGCCCGCACGCTGGTCGTCGTGCTCGCGGCATCGACGTTGGCGTTGGCGGTGGTGGTGGTGCTCAAGGGCAAGGTGTGGACGGGTCTGGTCGGGATGTTCATCACGCCGCTGCTGTTCATCGGTGCGATCCGGCTGTCGCGCCCGCACGCACCCTGGGCGCGCTGGTTCTACCAAGACCACGCACGCAAAATGCACCGCTCGTTGGAACGCGAGCGCTATATGCGCCGCCCGGTCGTGCAGGCCAAGCTGTGGCTGCAGCACATCATCGCCGGTGAGCCGAGCTTCCCGGCCGATGCCGAGGTGGACGCCGAGCTCGACAAGGAGATCCACGCAGCCCCCGCGCCCCCGCACCGCGTCGAGGCGAAGGGATAGGGTGCGGCCGGTGCGGTTCTTCTACGACACGGAGTTCATCGACAACGGCCGGATCATCGATCTGATATCGATCGGCGTGGTGGCGCAGGACGGTCGCGAGTTCTACGCGATCTCCACCGAGTTCGATCCGGAATCCGCGGGCAAGTGGGTCCGCACCAACGTCCTGCCGAAGCTCCCGAGCCCGTCGTCGAAACTGTGGCGGTCGCGCAGGCAGATCCGGGAGGGGCTGGAGGAGTTTTTCGGCATCGACGGCGACGAGCCGATCGAGCTGTGGGCCTGGGTGGCCGCCTATGACCACGTCGCGCTGTGTCAGTTGTGGGGCCCGATGACCAGCCTGCCGCCGCAGATCCCGCGGTTCACCCGCGAGCTGCGCCAATTCTGGGAGGACCGGGGCAGTCCCCGGATGCCAACGCGACCCCAAGACACCCACGACGCCCTGGTCGACGCCCGCCACAACCTGCGCCGGTACGTGCTGATGACCACCGGCGTCGACGTCGGAGCGACGCCGGTCAGCCGGTAAAAGGGGATGCGCGACCCGGTTACCATGGACGGGTGAACTGGACCGTTGACGTACCGATCGAGCAGCTGCCGTCGCTGCCGCCGCTCCCGGCTGACCTGCGCGGACGGCTCGATGCGGCGCTGACGAAGCCGGCGGTGCAGCAGCCCAGCTGGGATCCCGAACAGGCCGCCGCGATGCGGACCGTGCTGGAGAGCGTGCCGCCGGTCACCGTGCCGTCGGAGATCGAGAAGCTGAAGTCGCAGCTGGCCGATGTGGCCCTCGGCAAGGCGTTTCTGCTGCAGGGCGGCGACTGCGCCGAGACCTTCGTCGACAACACCGAACCGCACATCCGCGCCAACATCCGCACGCTGCTGCAGATGGCGGTGGTGCTGACCTACGGGGCCAGCATGCCGGTGGTCAAGGTGGCCCGGATCGCCGGCCAGTACGCCAAGCCGCGCTCCTCGGACACCGACGCGCTGGGGCTGAAGTCCTACCGCGGCGACATGGTCAACGGGTTTGCCCCCGATGCCGCGGTCCGCGACCATGATCCGTCGCGACTGGTCCGCGCTTACGCCAATGCCAGCGCCGCGATGAACCTGGTGCGCGCGCTGACGTCGTCCGGGATGGCGTCGCTGCAGAAGGTGCACGACTGGAACCGCGAGTTCGTCCGCACCTCACCGGCCGGTGCCCGCTACGAGGCGTTGGCAGGCGAGATCGACCGCGGGCTCCGTTTCATGAACGCCTGCGGCGTCGACGATCGCAATCTGCAGACCGCCGAGATCTACGCCAGTCACGAGGCGCTGGTGCTCGACTACGAGCGCGCGATGCTGCGCATGGACGCCGAGGCGCAAGGCGGCCCGAAGCTCTACGACCTTTCCGCGCACTACGTCTGGATCGGGGAGCGCACCCGACAGCTCGACGGCGCCCACGTCGCGTTCGCCGAGGTCATCGCGAACCCGATCGGTGTCAAGATCGGGCCGACCACCTCGCCGGAACTCGCCGTGGAATACGTCGAGCGCCTCGACCCCCACAACGTCCCCGGCCGGCTCACGCTGGTCAGCCGGATGGGCAACGGCAAGGTGCGCGACGTGCTGCCCGCGATCATCGAGAAGGTGCAGGCGTCCGGCCACCGGGTCATCTGGCAGTGCGACCCGATGCACGGCAACACCCACGAGTCCTCGACGGGTTACAAGACCCGCCACTTCGACCGCATCGTCGACGAGGTGCAGGGCTTCTTCGAGGTGCACCGCGCGCTGGGCACTCATCCTGGCGGTATGCATGTCGAGATCACCGGTGAGAACGTCACCGAATGTCTTGGTGGCGCGCAGGACATCTCGGACTCGGATCTGGCGGGCCGCTACGAGACGGCATGCGATCCGCGACTGAACACCCAGCAGTCACTGGAGCTGGCGTTCCTGGTGGCGGAGATGCTGCGCGACTAGCCGATCAGGCCCGCCAGATTGCTGCCCAGCGTCCAACCGGCCGCCGCCACCCCGCCGGTCAGCAGGACGACGATCAGCATCCAGAACATCAGCGTCCGCCTGGCGCGCTGCCGTTCCCAGATGAACTCGCCTATGTCGATTCCGGCGAATTGACTTGCCAGTTCGGGGTTTTCGAAATCCTCGTCGGCGGGCTGCCAGTCCTGCGGGTCGCGGATGAGCTGGCGGGTCGGATTCTTGACCGGGGCGGGAGGCGGAGCGGGCGCAGGTGCCCGGTGCTCGGCAGTCGGGCGGCTGTGCACGGCCGTTGCGGCCGCGTGCTGCGCCGAATTCTGTGGGGCGGGCACCCGGAACTTGGGTAGCCCCAATTCCACGGCGATCGCGTCGAGGTCCTCGGCCATTTCCTCGGCGTCGACGAACCGCGCATCAGGGTTGCGGGCCGTCGCGCGGGCGATGAACTCGTCGAACTGGGGCGGCACCCCGTTGATCGCGACGCTGGGCGCCGGGACGTCGTGGTCCATCCGCTGATAGGCCACGGTCAACGGATTGTCGCCCGTGAATGGTGTTGCGCCGGTGATCAATTCGTAGGCCAGGATGCCGACGGCGTAGACATCGCTGCGAGCGTCCGCCGCGCCGGTGCTGACCTGCTCGGGGGACAAGTAGGCCGCGGTCCCCAGGATCACGCTGGTCGAAGTGATCCCGGCTTCAGCCACCGCGCGGACCAACCCGAAGTCGACGAGCTTGACCTCGCCGCCGTCGGAGATCAGCACGTTCTCCGGTTTGACGTCGCGGTGCACCAGTCCGGCGCGATGGGCGGTGGCCAGGCCGCCCAGCACCGGGCGCAACACCGCCGCCGCGGCGTGCGGGGGCATCGGACCACGCTCGCGCAACAACTCGCGCAGGGTGCCGCCCTCGATCAGTTCCATGACGAGGAAAGGAGGCTCCTGGCTTGATCCACCGCCCCCTTGGTCGTAGACCGCAACGAGGCCCGGATCCTTCAGTCGGGCGACGGCACGGGCCTCGCGTTGGAAGCGGGTCAAGAACTGGCTGTCGCCTGCGTAACGTGCGTCCATCACCTTCAGCGCGACCGGCCGGTCCAGGCGAACGTCCAAACCGCGGTACACGGTGGACATACCGCCGGTGGCGATCTTGGCGTCGACGCGGTACCGGCCTTCCAGCAACACGCCGTTGAGTGGGTCCGACGTCACCGACACATGGTATGCCGCGGCAGAGGGGCTCTAGACTAGGCAGGTGAGCAGCATTCCTGCCGGCGAAGACGTATTGGATCCCGACGAGCCCGTGTACGACCTGCCCGCGGTCGCCGAGATGTTGGGAGTCCCGGTGACCAAGGTGCACCAGCACTTGCGTGAAGGTCACCTGGTGGCGGTCAAACGCGGCGGTGTCCCGATGATCCCGAAAGCCTTTCTCACCGGGCACGGCGAGGTGATCAAAAGCCTGCCCGGTCTGCTGGCGGTGCTGCGCGACGGCGGCTACCGCGACACCGAGATCCTGCGCTGGCTGTTCACCGCCGACCCGTCACTGACGATCACCCGCGATGGCGCGCGCGAGGCGATCAGCAACGCCCGCCCGGTCGATGCGCTGCATGCTCACCAGGCTCGTGAGGTGGTTCGGCGAGCCCAGGCGATGGCCTACTGACCTTCAGCGAGTACCAGGCCGCCAGTGCGCAGGCGGTGGCCAGCAGCACGTGGATCCACGAGTACATGCCGTGTGAGCCGTCCGGTTTGAAGATCACCATGATCCACGTCGAGAACCCGGCGATCAGTGCTATCGCCGCCCGGGACTGCGCCAGCGCCGACAGCACCGCGAGCGGCCAGGTGTAGTACCACGGCAGCGCGGCGGGAACGAACAGCACCACCACCAGCATCGCCCACGCGATGCCGGTCAGCGCCTCGCGGTCATTGTGGCGAAACCGCCACCACAGCAAGGGAAGTGACACCGCGATGATGGCGATTCCGACGATCCGGGCGACGTCGAGCACCGCGTAGAAGTTCACCGGCATGAACAGACCGCCGATCGCGTTGGTGAGGTTCGCGATGGCGGTCGGAATGGTCAGCCAGTTGATGATCTTCACCGAGCCGGCCAGTGCGGTCAGCCAGCCCAGTCCCACCCCGGCGACCCAGGACAGCACGGCGAACACCGCGACGAAGATTGCCACCGACGCCGCCGCCGCTGTCGCGAAAGCCTTTGGCGCGCCGACTTTTCGGTGTTGCTGTCGGTGGCGCATCCACACCCACACCATGAACGGAAGCGCCAGCACGGCGGTGGCCTTGACCGCGACGGCCACCGCGATCAGCGCCGCTCCGGCTGCGTGGTGGCGGGCGAACGTCAACGCGATGCCCGCCATCATCAGCCCGACCATCAGCATCTCGTTGTGCACGCCGCCCATCAGATGGATGATCACCAGCGGATTGAGCGCGCAAATCCAGAGCGCCACCGCGCCGTTGGCGCCGATGTGGCGGGCCACCCGCGGTGCCGCCCAGATCAGTAGTGCCAGCCCGGGAAGCATGCACAGCCGCAGCAGCATCGTGCCTGCCACCACGTGGTCTCCGACCAGGCTGGTGACGAACCGGGCGACCAGGATGAACGCCGGCCCGTAGGGGGCTGTGGTGGTGGTCCAGATGGGACTCACGTTGTCCAGCAACGGGTTCTGGTTCTCCACCGGCCCTACGGCGTACGGGTCAAGGCCGTCGCGCAGCAGCGCACCCTGGGCCAGATACGAATACGTGTCGCGGCTGAACAGCGGAACGCTGAGTAGCAGGGGAGCCAGCCAGAAGCCCGCGGTCGCGGTCATCGTGAACTCGCTGACGTCCTCGGACATCACCCGCCGTCCCACCCACAACCACGCCACCAGCATCAGCACGACCCCGACCCACAGCAGCACCGACGACACCACCAGGCCGTGGCCGAACCGCAACCAGGACAGGTGCATCGACTCGAGAAGAGGGTCGTGCTGACGGGTGCTGCCTGCGCCCAGGCCGCCGAGGGTGAGCAGGATCGCGCCGAGAAAACCGAGCAGGGCCGGGCGGCCCTCGTCGGCGGCGGTGAAGGCCGCCAGGCGCGCGAGGCCGGCCCGGCTGGTCGATGTGGTTGGTGTGTTGGCGGACATGGGCCTAGGCGGACCGGTTGGCGGCCAATCTGGCGAGTTCGGTCAGGCCGGCTTTGGCCGGCGCGTTGATCCCCGCGCTCTCCAGCAGGCTCAGTGCGCGGTTGGTCAGCACTTCGATGCGGCCTTCGACTGCGGCCAGCGCGCCGACCGACTCGATCGCGTCGCAGAGCTCACGCACGGCGTCGTCCGACAACTCCGTGCCGATCCCGGAGCGCAGCCGGTCCGCGGCGACCGGATCCGAGGCGGCGGCCCGCTGCACGGCCTCGGCGAGCAGCACGGTGCGCTTGCCGGAGCGCAGGTCGTCGCCGGAGGGCTTACCCGTCACGGCAGGATCGCCGAACACCCCGAGGACGTCGTCGCGGAGCTGAAACGCGACCCCGAGATCGGTGCCCAGTTCGTAGAAGATGCGCTGCACATCCGGCCGGTCGGCGGCGGCCGCGGCGCCCAGCTGCAGCGGCCGGGAGATCGTGTACGAGGCGGTCTTGTAGGTGTTCACGTTCATCGCGGCCTCAATCGACTCCGCGCCGCTGGCTTCGTTGACGATGTCGAGGTATTGGCCGCCGAGCACCTCGGTACGGATGTCCGACCACACCTGCCGGACGCGGCGCCGCCCCTCGGCGTCCAGGTCCGCCGCGGCGACGATGTCGTCGGCCCACACCAGCGAAAGGTCGCCGAGCAGGATCGCCGCGGACCGGCCGAACTGCTCGGAGGAACCACGCCAGCCGCCGCTGCGGTGCAGGTCGGAGAAGTGGACGTGGACCGTCGGCCAACCGCGCCGGGTCGCCGAATCGTCGATGACATCGTCGTGAACCAACGCGCAGGCATGCAACAGCTCGAGCGCCGAGAACAGCAGGAACGTGTCATCGTCCACCGAGAGATCGGGGTCGGCGGTCACCGCGCGATAGCCCCAGTAGGCGAAGGCGGGCCGCACTCGTTTGCCGCCGCGCAGCACGAAGTCTTCGAGCGCCGCGATGAGTCCGTCGTAGTCGGCGCCGATGTGGGCGGCGTCCGCCCGGCGGCCGGTCAGGTACTTCCGAAGTTGATCGGTGACGGCGCCGGCCAGCTGGACGGCAGACGGAGCTGCTTCGACGCTCAGCGCAGCGCCCCTTTCTGTGTACGACCGCACCTGATAGATCCGGGTGCAACCAGAGTAGAACGTCAGTTAGCCGTCGGTCTGATCGGAGTTGGCGAACCGCGGCGACCGGTCCCGGCTGACCCACGCCAGGCTGCCGATGACGCCGCACACCACCAGGGCACCCAGGCCGAGCCAGAGCGCCGCGCCGGTGAATGACCTGGTACTGGGATCGGTATAGCGGGCCTGGGCGCTCATCGTCGAGACCACGCCGGGCTTGAGTTTCCACTCGACGACGTCGGTGTCGAGGCGGTCGCCGTTGGTCGACGTGACCTCGCCGGGGAAGGAGACCGTCAGCGAAACGTCAGCGTCGGTGTCGGTGACGCTGGTCAGGTCGACCCGGCCTTCGAGGATCACCAGATTGCCGGCCCGGCGCAGCGAGATGTCCACCCCGGCGGCCTCGCGATTGAGGTTGGCCAGCTGGGGCACCTCGGAGAAGCTCAGGTTCGAGAACACCGCCTCGGAGCCGACGAAGTCGTCCGAGGAGTACTTCGACACCGAAATCTTCTGGCTGAACGGCACATTGAGGTCGAACTGCGGCCCCTGGTCGTTGGAGTCGCGGGCCTTCGCCGCGGCGATGATCTGCCCGGAGACCTGGTCGTCGGGCGACACGGTGATCGACGCGTGCACGCGCACACAGCCGACCGCCAGGGGCGCAACGAGGAGCAGCAACAACGCCAGGGCGCGTAAGCGCAGGCGGCGGGATCGGTCGCGCACGTGGGTATCGTGCCAGATTCGCGCTAGAGCGGGAGGCTGCGACCCAGAATGGCGAACGCCCGGGGGTCGCCGGCGAAGTGGTAGCCGCGGATCACGTCGGTGAAGCCGAGCCGTCGATACAGCCGCCAGGCGCGGTTGGCTTCGCCGATGATTTCCGGGGTGGACAGCAGCACGTGGGACTCGTCGCGGCCGGCCAGCAGCCGTCGGGCCAGCGCCTCTCCCAAGCCGCGGCCCTGCGCGCTGGGATGGATGTGTAGCTCGGTCAGCTCGAAGTAATTGCTGGTCAGCCGGCAGATCTCTTCGGCAGGCACACCAATCCGGTGCAGCCCCGACACCACCTGCTGCTGCCACCACTGGTCAGGGGCCCCGCAGTAGCCGTAGGCGATACCGAGCAGGGGAGCGCCGGACAGCTGCGCGTCGCGGATGCCGGAGGCGTCGGTTGCGTCGACTTCAATGGCGGCGACGGCCTTCCAGCCCTGCCTGCGGGTGTGCTCGAGCCACATCGCCGCGCGCTGACCCTCGGTGCCGCGCGGGTAGCGCATGGCGTCGACATACACGCTCAGAGCGTCGTGCAGGCGCTGCGCCATGTCGGTGGGCGACAGATCGATGAGGAAAGCCGCCAACGCCTCGATGCCTTCCTTGTCCGCGGATCGGTCCAGTGTGCATGGCCATTATCAGTGCAGTCTCGGCCCGGGCTCGCGTTGCCGGGGTGACCAGCCCCTTACGTGGTGATGGCGAGGACTGAACAACGCCTGGACACAGCTACAATCGGGTGGACCAACTAGGTGGTACGCGGCAACTTCTGCTCGTATCATTTGGTTAGTTGCCCCGTAAATGCTGGGCAAGCAAAGTTCTATCGGAATCGTGACCGGCCGTGTCGGCAAGGAGGGACGAATGCCACTCTCCGATCATGAGCAGCGCATGCTCGATCAGATCGAGAGCGCTCTCTATGCCGAGGACCCCAAGTTCGCCTCCAGTGTGCGGGGCGGAACTCTGCGGGCCCCCTCCACACGCAGACGATTGCAGGGCGCGGGCCTGTTCGTGATCGGCCTGGCGATGCTGGTTGCCGGGGTGGCGTTCAAGGCCACGATGATCGGAAGCTTCCCGATTCTGTCGGTGGTGGGCTTCGTGGTGATGTTCGGCGGTGTCGTGTACGCGATCACCGGCCCGCGCGTCGCCGGTGGACGGGACCGCTCGGGCCCGTCTTCGTCGTCGGGCGGCCAGCGTCAACGGCGGCCGAAGGGCGGCGGCGGATCATTCACCAGCCGGATGGAGGATCGCTTCCGGCGTCGTTTCGACGAGTGACCGCCAGCGTCTCGTAGACGGGGTAGCCGATTCGGCTGCCCCGTTTTTTGTATGCCTTACCGGCTGCGCACCGGCGAGATCGACACGGGGGTCGTTAGTTCGAGCTCGCGGCAGCCCTGGTGTCGATTTCGCGCCCCCCACCACGCCCCACTGGCCCCTGAGCTGGTCTTTTGTTGCGCGCAACGAGGCTAGTGCGGGGCGCGAACTGCTTGTGGTGGCAGAAAGTGGTGGAGCACTGGCAAAACGAGGCCGATCTGTGGAGCAAAGTGGGGGATTGTGGGGTATTGTGGCGGTTAACGGAGCGACGGCTCCGGAGGGGCTGGGGTTCCAGCAGGTGCGAAGGAGATGTGCGCAGCATGTTTCTCGGCACCTACACGCCCAAGCTCGACGACAAAGGGCGGCTGACGCTGCCCGCCAAGTTCCGCGACGCACTGGCAGGAGGGTTGATGGTCACCAAGAGCCAAGACCACAGCCTTGCCGTCTACCCGCGCACGGAATTCGAACAGCTGGCCCGGCGGGCTTCGCAGACCTCGCGCAGCAATCCCGAGGCGCGTGCGTTTCTGCGCAACCTGGCGGCCGGCACCGACGAACAGCATCCCGACTCACAAGGCCGGATCACGCTGTCAGCGGACCACCGCCGCTACGCCAACCTGTCCAAGGAGTGCGTGGTGATCGGCTCCGTCGATTTCCTCGAGATCTGGGACGCCCAGGCCTGGCAGGAATACCAGGAGACCCACGAAGAGAACTTCTCCGCGGCCAGCGATGACGCACTCAGCGACATCATCTGAGCCGGCCGCCCAGCCGGAGGTAGCCCGTGCATCGTGGTCTCTGCCCGAACCGACCCTGACGTACTTCCCCAACGCCAGGTTCGCCAATTCGGACAGGGACCTGGATGCAGGGGCACATCTTCACCAACTCGGAGGTCCCGTCGTGGTTGACGAATCCGACTTCGAGTCAGGGCATGGGCACATCCCCGTCCTGCTGGACCGCTGCGTCGAAATCCTCGGCCCGGCACTGGCCCGGCCTGGCGCCGTCCTCGTCGACGCGACCCTGGGCGCCGGTGGGCATTCCGAGCGATTCCTGATGGATTTCCCGGAATTGCGGCTGATCGGCCTCGACCGCGACCCCGGCGCGCTGGCCGGCGCGCGAGCGCGGCTGGCGGGGTTCGCGGATCGGATCACCCTGGTACACACCCGTTACGACGGGATCGCCGACGCGCTCGTCGAAGCAGGCTGGGGCGCAATCGAATCGATCGACGCGGTGTTGTTCGACCTCGGCGTCTCGTCGATGCAGCTCGACCAGGCTGAGCGCGGATTCGCCTACTCCAAGGACGCGCCGCTGGACATGCGAATGGACACCGACGCCCCGCTGACCGCCGCGGAAATCCTCAACACCTATGACCGCGCCGAACTGACCGACATCCTGCGCCGCTTCGGTGAGGAAAAGTTCGCCCACCGGATCGCGGGGCTGATCGTCGAGCGTCGCCGGCAGGCGCCGCTCACCACCACCGGCGAACTCGTCGAAATCATCTACAAGGGCATCCCGGCGCCCGCGCGGCGGACCGGCGGTCACCCCGCCAAGCGGACCTTCCAGGCGCTGCGGATCGCGGTCAACGCCGAGTTGGACTCGCTGACGGCAGCCCTGCCCGCGGCGCTGGCCGCGCTGCGGACCGGTGGTCGGATCGCGGTGATGTCGTATCAGTCGCTGGAGGACCGGATCGTCAAGACGACGTTCGCCGCGGCCACCGCATCTCGCTCACCGGAGAACCTGCCCGTCGAACTGCCCGGCTACGAACCGGAATTCAGCGCGATCACCCGCGGTGCCGAACGGGCCGGTGCCGCGGAAGTCGAACGCAATCCACGCAGTGCCCCGGTTCGGTTGCGGGCACTGCAGCGCGTGATGTCGGTCAACCCGGGACGGGGAGGGAAGAGCTGATGAAGGTAGGGCGCAAGCCGGCGGGTCCGGTGGATCGCAAAACGGCCAGGCGGGGTAAGGAAGAACCGAAGAAATCGGTCAAGAAGAAGCCGGGCGCTACAACAGCCACCGCCCGCCGCCGCAGCACCGAGACGCCGGCACGGGGTGGACGCGCGTCGGCCCGCCGGCCGCACGAACCGCGCTCCGTGCGGCAGGGTCCGCAGACCGCGCCGGTCGCCCGGCCGACCGAACGCCCGACCCGTGCCAAGAACGTCAATCAGGCCAAGGCGCGCGCGAAGGCGCGGAAGGCCAAGGCGCCCAAGGTAGTCCGGCCGCCACTGCACGAGCGGTTCATCGCCCGGCTGGCCACCATCGACCTGCGCCCCCAGACTTTGGTGGCGAAGGTCCCGTTCGTGGTGCTGGTGATCGGAGCGCTGGGTCTCGGGCTGGGGGTCACGCTGTGGCTGTCCACCGACGCCGCGCAGCGGTCGTACCAGCTGGGTACCGCCCGTTCCACGAATGAGGCGCTGTCGCAGCAGAAAGAGGCACTCGAGCGCGATGTGCTGGAGGCAGAGTCCGCACCCGCGCTGGCCGAGTCCGCACGCAATCTGGGCATGATCCCGTCCAAGGACACCGCGCATCTGGTGCAGGATCCGACGGGCAACTGGACTGTGGTGGGCAAGCCGAAGCCGGCCGAAGGTGTTCCGCCACCGCCACTGAACAGCAAGCTGCCTGACGCCGTGCCGGCACCACCGGCACCACCCGCCGCGCCGGTGCCCGCCCCGGTGGCTGCGCCGAAGCCGGGAAGTTCGCCCGAGGTTCCAGTGCGTGTCGCACCGACTCCGCTCGGTGGCTTGCCGTTGAATGGTGCGATGCCCTTTGGCGTTCCACTGGCGGCGTTGCCAGGCACAGTTCTGGCACCCGGCGCTGTCGCAGCACCGCCCGCCGCGGCGCAGCCGCCCCTGCCCGGCACGCTGGCGGTCCCGGCTCAAGGGCCCGCACCAGCCCCCGCTCCGGCCGACGTCGCACCGCCCGTTCCTGATGCGCCGCCCGCCGGAGCCGGGCAGTGAGTTCCCGCGAAACCAAGCGGCAGCGCACGTCGGCGGCCAAGGCTCAACCGGACAGCGGGCCTGGTCGCCCGGCGAAGGCGCGGCGCACCCGTAAGCTGGTTGAAAGTGGCAGTCGCACAGCATCATTCGTATTCCGGCACCGCGCTGGAAATATCGTCATCTTCCTCGCGCTGGGTGTGGCGACCACCCAGCTGTTCAACCTCCAGGTGCCTCAGGCCGCCGGCCTGCGCGCCGAGGCCGCAAGCCAGCTCAAGGTGACCGACGTCGAAAAGGCGGTGCGCGGCAGCATCGTCGACCGCAACTTCGACAAGCTGTCGTTCACCATCGAGGCCAGAGCGCTGACCTTCCAGCCGGCCAAGATCCGCAAGCAGCTCACCGAGGCCAAGGACAAGTCGCCCGCCGCCCCGGACCCCGACAAGCGGCTCACCCAGATCGCCACCGAGGTGGCAGGCAAGCTGGGCAATAAGCCCGACGCGGCAACCCTGCTGAAGAAGCTGCGCAGCAATGAGACGTTCGTCTATCTCGCCAGGGCCGTCGATCCCGCCGTCGCCACCGCGATCACCAAGAAGTTCCCCGAGATCGGCGCCGAGCGGCAGGATCTACGCCAGTATCCCGGTGGTGCGTTGGCGGCCAACATCGTCGGCGGCATCGACTGGGACGGCCACGGCCTGCTCGGGCTCGAGGACTCGATGGACTCGAAGCTGTCGGGCACCGATGGTTCGATCACCTACGACCGCGGCTCCGACGGTGTCGTCATCCCCGGCAGTTACCGCAACAAGCACGACGCCGTCAACGGCGCCACCGTGCAGCTCACCCTCGACGACGACATCCAGTTCTACGTTCAGCAGCAGGTCCAGATGGCCAAAGACGCATCCGGCGCCAAGGACGTCTCGGCAGTGGTCCTGGACGCGAAAACCGGTGAAGTGCTTGCGATGTCGAACGACAACACCTTCGACCCCAGCCAGGACATCGGGCGGCAGCAGGACAAGCAATTGGGCAACCTGCCGGTCACCTCGCCCTACGAGCCGGGATCGGTGAACAAGATCGTCACCGCCTCCTCGGTGATCGAGTACGGGCTGTCGAACCCCGACGAGGTGCTCCAGGTGCCCGGCTCGATCAACATGGGCGGCGTCAACGTGCACGACGCCTGGGAGCACGGCACGATGCCGTATACGACCACCGGAGTGTTCGGGAAGTCCTCCAACGTCGGCACTCTGATGCTCGCCCAGCGGATCGGGCCGGAACGGTATTACGACATGCTCGGCAAGTTCGGACTCGGGCAGCGCACAGGAGTCGGTCTGCCCGGCGAGAGCTCGGGCCTGGTGCCGCCGATCGACCAGTGGTCGGGCAGCACGTTCTCCAACCTGCCCATCGGACAAGGTCTTTCGATGACGCTGTTGCAGATGACGGGGATGTACCAGGCGATCGCCAACGACGGGCTGCGTATCCCGCCGCGAATCGTCAAGGCCACCATCGCCGCCGACGGCACCCGCACCGAAGAGCCGCGGCCCACCGGCATCCGCGTCGTTTCCCCGGACACCGCCCACACTGTGCGGAACATGTTCCGCGCCATCGTCCAGCGTGACCCGATGGGGTATCAGCAGGGCACCGGTACGCCGGCCGCGGTCGACGGCTATCAGATCGCAGGCAAGACCGGAACCGCGCAGCAGATCAACCCGGCCTGCGGCTGCTATTACGGCGACGTCTACTGGATCACCTTTGCCGGCATGGCGCCCGCCGACGACCCCCGCTACGTCATCGGCATCATGATGAACAACCCGCAGCGCAACCCGGACGGCTCACCAGGTCACTCGGCCGCGCCGCTGTTCCACAACATCGCGGCCTGGCTGTTGCAGCGGCAGAACGTCCCGCTATCGGCCGATCCCGGCGCACCGTTGATCCTTCAGGCCACGTAGCCGGGCTGCCCGGCTCGCTGGGTAGTGTGACAATCCGATGACCAACGCCCTGCGGCCCCGCACCACGCCGGCGCTGACCCTGCCGACGCTGGCCGCCAGGATCGGCGCAGTGCCCGCCGCCGGCGGTACGGCCCCCGAAGTGCGGATCACCGGAATCACCCTGCGCGGCCAGGACACGCTGGCCGGTGACCTGTTCGCAGCGCTGCCCGGTTCGTCGGCGCACGGCGCGCAATTCGCCGCGGCGGCCATCGAGCGTGGCGCCGCCGCGGTGCTCACCGACGCCGAGGGCGTGGCCGTCATCCACCGTCTGCTCGGCCAACCAGCACCCGTCCCGGTCCTGGTGCATCCCCAGCCGCGCGAGGTGCTGGGTGAGCTGGCGGCCGCCGTCTTCGGACATCCGTCGGACCGTGTCGTGGTCGTCGGCGTCACCGGCACATCCGGCAAAACCACCACCACGTACTTGATCGAGGCAGGGCTGCGCTCCGCCGACCGCGTTCCCGGTCTGATCGGCACCGTCGGCGTCCGGATCGCCGGGGAAGACGTGCCCAGTGCCCTGACCACTCCGGAAGCGCCGGCGCTGCAGGCGTTGCTGGCCGTGATGGCCGAGCGTGGTGTCGACACCGCGGTCATGGAGGTCTCCAGCCACGCCCTCGAGCTCGGCCGTACCGCCGGCATTCGCTTCGCGGTCGGCGGGTTCACCAACCTCTCCCGTGACCACCTCGACTTCCATCCCACGATGGCGGCCTACTTCGCGGCCAAGGCCCGACTGTTCGATCCGGCGTCCCCGGCGCGCGCCGTCGTCTCCGTGATCTGTGTCGACGACGACGCGGGCCGTGACATGGCCCGCCGCGCCGCCGATCCGGTGACGGTGTCCGCCGACGGTCACCCGGCCAACTGGCGCGCCGAGGACATCGAGGTGCTCGACGGTGGCGCCCAGGAGTTCACCGCGGTGGACCCCGCCGGGGTGCACCACCGGCTCAGAATCCGGCTGCCAGGGCGCTACAACGTCGCCAACGCGCTGCTGGCGCTGGCGATACTCGACGCCGTCGGGGTATCACCCGAACAGGCCGCACCGGGGCTGCGCGACGCGTCCGTGCCCGGTCGGCTGGAAGCCGTCGAACGCGGGCAGGACTTCCTCGCCGTCGTCGACTACGCCCACAAACCCGGGGCGTTGCAAGCCGTGCTGGAAACCCTCAGACCCGCGCGGGGCCGGCTGGCGGTGGTCTTCGGCGCCGGCGGTGACCGCGATCCCGGTAAGCGAGAAGCCATGGGCCGCACCGCTGCCGACGTCGCCGACCTGGTGATCGTCACCGACGACAACCCCCGCAGTGAGGATCCCGCGACCATCCGGGCGGCGATCGTGGCAGGCACTCGACAGGCCGAGGGCGCCGAAGTCATAGAGATCGGGGACCGGCGCGAGGCGATCCGGCATGCGGTGGCCTGGGCCCGCGCCGGCGACGTCGTCGTGGTCGCGGGCAAGGGGCACGAGACGGGGCAGACCGCGGGCGGGCAGACCCGGCCCTTCGACGACCGCGCCGAACTCGCGGCCGCCCTGGACGCGCGGGGAGCGGGCGAATGATCGCGCTGTCCGTCGCCCAGATCGCCGAGATCGTCGGTGGTGAGCTCGCCGACATCACACCGGAGGAGGCCGACGCCCGGATCGTCACGGGCACCGTTGAATTCGACTCGCGTGCAGTCGGTCCCGGTGGGTTGTTCCTGGCGCTGCCGGGCGCCCGCAGCGACGGTCACGACTTCGCGAAGGCCGCGGCCGAGGCGGGAGCCGCCGCCGTGCTCGCGGCGCGGCCGGTCGGGGTGCCCGCGATCGTGGTGCCGCCGACGGCGGCGAGCGACGCCGAGGCCGGGGTGCTCGAACACGATGTCGACGGCTCCGGAGCGGCTGTGCTGGCCGCGCTGGCCCGACTGGCCAAGGCGGTCGCCGCCGAACTCGTGGCCGGCGGGCTGACGATCATCGGGCTCACCGGATCCTCGGGCAAGACGTCGACCAAGGACCTGATCGCCGCGGTCCTGCGGCCACTCGGCGAGGTGGTTGCGCCGCCTGGTTCGTTCAACAACGAACTGGGGCATCCGTGGACTGTGTTGCGCGCAACCGAAGACACCGACTATCTGGTCCTGGAGATGTCGGCCCGCCATCCCGGCAACATCGCCGCGCTGGCCGACATCGCGCCGCCCTCGATTGCCGTGGTGCTCAACGTCGGAACCGCCCACCTCGGCGAGTTCGGCTCCCGGGAGGTGATCGCGGCCACCAAAGGTGAACTGGTAGAAGCTGTTTCGGCATCCGGAGTGGCGATCTTGAACGCCGACGATCCACTGGTGGCGGCGATGGCGGACCGGACGGCTGCCCGGGTTGTCCGGGTCGGGCGGTCCGAGACCGCAGACGTCCGTGCGTTGGACATCGAGCTCGACGACCTGGCTCGGCCCCGCTTCACGCTGATTGCGACGTCCGGCTGCGCCGAGGTCCAGCTCGCCGTGCACGGCGAGCATCAGGTCGGCAATGCGCTGTCTGCGGCCGCGGTGGCGTTCGAATGCGGGGCGACGCCCGAGCAGGTGGCGGCCGCGCTGGCCGCCGCAGGCCCGGTCTCGCGGCACCGGATGGAGGTGCACACCCGCTCCGACGGGGTCACCGTGGTCAACGACGCCTACAACGCCAACCCCGACTCGATGAAGGCTGGTCTGCAGGCGCTGGCCGTGATGGCGCGGTCGGGTGAACCGCGCCGTAGTTGGGCGGTACTCGGTGAGATGGCGGAGCTGGGCGAGGAGTCGATAACCGAGCACGATCGTGTCGGCCGATTGGCCGTGCGCTTAGATATCAGTCGACTCGTCGTCGTCGGAACCGGGAGGCCCATGAGCGCCATGCACCACGGGGCGGTCATGGAGGGATCCTGGGGTTCGGAATCCACCGTGGTCGCCGACGCCGACGCCGCACTGGCGGTGTTGCGCGCCGAACTGCGACCCGGTGACGTCGTTCTGGTCAAGGCGTCCAATTCGGCGGGACTCGGCTCGCTGGCCGAAGCTCTGCTGGACGAGGACGCGTCATGAGGCTGATCCTCGTCGCCGTCGCCATCGCGCTGGCGGTCTCGATCCTGCTCACCCCGGCGCTCATCAAGCTGTTCACCCGCCAGGGTTTCGGCCACGAGATCCGCGAGGACGGTCCGCCGAGCCATAAGACCAAGCGCGGAACGCCGTCGATGGGCGGCGTGGCGATCCTCGTCGGCATCTGGGCCGGTTACTTCGGCACCCACCTGGTCGGCCTCGCGCTCAATGGCGACGGCCCCTCTGCCTCGGGTCTGCTGGTGCTGGGCCTGGCCACCGCGCTCGGCACGGTCGGATTCGTCGACGACATGATCAAGATCCGCCGCTCGCGCAACCTCGGCCTGAACAAGACTGCCAAGACAGTCGGCCAGATCACCGCTGCGGTGTTGTTCGGCATCCTGGTGCTGCAGTTCCGAAACACCGACGGGCTCACCCCGGGCAGTCCCGAGCTGTCGTACGTGCGCGAGATCGCCACCGTCACGCTGAGCCCGCTGCTGTTCGTGCTGTTCGCTGTGGTCGTGGTCAGTGCGTGGTCCAACGCGGTGAACTTCACCGACGGTCTCGACGGGCTGGCCGGCGGCAGCATGGCCATGGTCAGCGCCGCCTATGTGTTGATCACGTTCTGGCAGTACCGCAATGCCTGCGCGACAGCCCCGGGACTGGGCTGCTACAACGTGCGCGACCCGCTGGATCTGGCGCTGCTTGCGGCGGCCACCGCCGGGGCGTGCATCGGTTTTCTGTGGTGGAATGCCCCGCCGGCCAAGATCTTCATGGGCGACACCGGGTCGCTGGCGCTGGGCGGCATGATTGCCGGGCTGTCGGTGACCAGCCGCACCGAGGTGCTGGCGGTCGTGCTCGGCGCGCTGTTCGTCGCCGAGGTGACGTCGGTGGTGGTCCAGATCCTGGCCTTCCGAACTACCGGACGTCGGGTGTTCCGGATGGCGCCGTTCCACCACCATTTCGAATTGGTCGGCTGGGCGGAGACGACGGTGATCATCCGGTTCTGGCTGCTCACCGCGATCGCCTGCGGACTGGGTGTAGCCCTGTTCTACGGCGAGTGGCTGTCGGCCATCGGGGCCTGACGTGCCCGGGCTGGAGCTGCTGACTTCGGGCGCGCAGGTGCTGGTGGCCGGCGCCCGGGTCACCGGGCGAGCGGTGGTGTCGGCATTGGCGTCCTTCGACGTGCACATCTGGGTCTGCGACGACAATGCCGACTCGCTGAAATCGTTGGCCGCCAACGGGATTGATGCGATCACGCCTGCGGACGCGGTCCTGTCGATCGATGACTACGCCCTCGTGGTCACCAGCCCGGGCTTCCCGCCGACCGCCCCGGTCCTGGCCGCGGCTACCGCCGCCGGGATCCCGATCTGGGGTGACGTCGAACTGGCCTGGCGACTGGACGCCGCCGGCCACTACGGGCCGCCGCGGCGCTGGCTGGTGGTCACCGGCACCAACGGCAAGACCACCACGACATCGATGCTGCACGCCATGTTGGTCGCCGACGGCCGCCGTGCGGCGCTGTGCGGCAACATCGGCGACCCGGTGCTCGACGTGCTGAGCGAGCCGGTCGATCTGCTGGCCGTGGAACTGTCCAGCTTCCAGCTGTTTTGGGCGCCGTCACTGCGTCCCGAGGCGGGAGTGGTGCTCAACGTCGCCGAGGATCATCTGGACTGGCATGGGTCGATGGATGCTTACGCCAGCGCGAAGGCCCGGGTGCTCGACGGCCGGGTTGCGGTAGTCGGGATCGACGACCCGGTCGCGGCCGGCCTGCTGCCGCACGCCGCCGCACCCGTCAAGGTGGGTTTCCGGCTGGGGGAGCCGACAGCTGGGGAGCTCGGCGTCCGGCACGGCATGCTCGTCGACCGGGCGTTCTCCGGAGACCTCGACCTCGCGCCTGTCGCCTCGATCCCGGTGGCCGGCCCGGTCGGCGTTCTCGACGCGCTCGGCGCGGCTGCGCTGGCCCGCGCCGTCGGCGTCGCTCCTTCCTCGATCGCCGACGCGCTGGCCGGCTTCCGGGTGGGCCGCCACCGCTGCGAACGTGTTGCTGTCGTCGACGGCGTGGTGTATGTCGACGACTCCAAGGCCACCAACCCGCATGCCGCGCAGGCGTCGATCACCGCCTACCCGCGAGTGGTGTGGGTGGCAGGTGGCCTGCTCAAGGGCGCCTCCGTAGACCAGCTGGTCGTCGAGGCTGGGGATCGGCTGGCCGGAGCAGTGCTGATCGGCCAGGACCGCGCGGTGGTTGCCGAGGCGTTATCGCGACACGCGCCCGATGTCCCCGTCATCGAGGTGGTGACGCGGGAGGATGCTGTGGTGCATGAGACTAATGAGTCAGGTGTTACTCATGAGACTCGAGTGGTCGACGCCTCCGTCCCGGACCTGGGTGCCCGAGTGATGACCGAGGTCGTTGCCGCCGCCGCCAGCCTGGCCCGAGCCGGCGACACGGTGCTACTGGCCCCCGCCGGCGCATCGTTCGACCAGTTCGCCGGCTACGCCGACCGTGGCGACGCGTTCGCCACCGCCGTGCGCGCCGCGGCCCGGTAGACCCGGTGGCCAACATCCTGTCCCGGCTGCGCCGTCGCGGCCCATCGGACACCGCAGACACCGGTGCGGTCGAGGCGACGGACGACACCGACACCGACACCGAAGCCACCACCACACCGGTAGCTGCCGCCGCGGCGCCCGCGAAGCGCCGGATCGAGGTGCACCACAGGTTCGGCGCCTGGCTGGGCCGGCCGATGACGTCGTTCCATCTGGTCATCTCGGTCGCCGCGCTGCTGGTCACCCTCGGCCTGACCATGGTGCTGTCCGCGTCGGGCGTGCACTCCTACGACGAGGACGGCTCACCCTGGGCGATCTTCGGCCGCCAGGTGATGTGGACGGTGGTGGGACTGCTCGGCTTCTGGATCGCGCTGCGCGTCCCGGTCAGTTTCTTGCGCCGAACGGCTTTCTCCGCGTTCGCGATCACGATCGTGATGCTGGTGCTGGTGCTGATCCCGGGAATCGGCCACGAATCCAACGGCTCTCGCGGCTGGTTCGTCGTCGCCGGCTTGTCGATGCAACCCTCCGAGCTCACCAAGATCGCGTTCGCGATCTGGGGTGCGCACCTGCTGGCCACCCGCCGCCTGGAGCATGCCTCGCTGCGCGAACTGCTGATCCCGCTGATCCCGGCGGCGGTGGTCGCGCTGGTGCTGATCGTCGCCCAGCCCGACCTCGGGCAGACCGTGTCGCTGGGCATCATCCTGCTGGCGCTGCTCTGGTACGCCGGCCTGCCGCTGAAGGTTTTCGTCAGCTCACTGGGGGCGGCGGTCGCGGCCGCCGCCGTGCTGGCGGTCTCGGAGGGCTACCGGTCCGACCGGGTGCGGTCCTGGCTGGACCCCGCCGCCGATGCGCAGGGGTCGGGATACCAGGCCAGACAGGCCAAGTTCGCGCTGGCCAATGGCGGCGTTTTCGGCGACGGGCTGGGCCAGGGCACCGCGAAGTGGAACTACCTGCCCAACGCCCACAACGACTTCATCTTCGCGATCATCGGCGAGGAACTCGGCTTCGTCGGCGCCTTCGGGCTGCTGGCGCTGTTCGGACTGTTCGCCTACACCGGCATGCGGATCGCCCGGCGCTCGGCCGATCCGTTCCTGCGGCTGCTGACCGCGTCGGCGACCATGTGGGTGGTCGGCCAGGTCTTCATCAACACCGGCTACGTCATCGGCCTGCTGCCCGTCACCGGCATTCAGTTGCCGCTCATCTCTGCGGGCGGAACATCAACGGCAACAACACTTTTCATGATCGGGCTGATGGCCAACGCCGCCCGCCACGAACCCGAGGCGGTGGCTGCCCTGCGGGCCGGGCGTGAAGACCGGATGAACCGGATCTTGCGACTGCCGCTGCCCCAGCCCTATGCGCCCTCCCGGACGGAGGCGGTGCGCGACCGGCTGCGCACCAAGCCGGCCAAACCCGCCCGCCCGGAGAAAAAGCCTGCCAAGAAACCGGCCCGCAAACCCAAACCCGCCCGAGACCGTGCCAGCGTTGGCGCAAAAAGCCGGACGGCCCAGCGACCCACCCGGCGCTCAGGGCATCATGGTGACGCTCCGCGTAACAGCGCGCAGCATCCGAATGCGGAAAGCAGCCGCGCACGGCGGTCGCGCACATTGGAAGGTCAGCGTTACGGGTGAGTGTCTCGGTGTCGGTCGTCCTTGCTGGTGGAGGCACCGCGGGGCATGTCGAACCGGCAATGGCGGTGGCTGACGCACTGAGAGCCCTGGACGCCGACGTCCGGATCACCGCGTTGGGAACCGCGCGCGGGCTGGAGACCCGGTTGGTGCCTGACCGGGGCTACGACCTCCGACTCATCACCCCGGTACCGCTGCCGCGCAAACTCACCGGCGACCTGGCGCGCCTGCCGCTGCGGGTCCGTCGCGCGGTGCGCGAAACGCGGGCTGTGCTCGACGACGTCGAGGCAGATGTGGTGATCGGTTTCGGCGGTTATGTGGCTGTGCCCGCCTACCTGGCGGCACGTCGGCGCGTTCCGGTTGTCGTGCACGAAGCCAATGCGCGCGCCGGAATCGCGAACAAGCTGGGCGCCCGTGGCGCGCGCAAGGTGCTGGCGGCGGTGCCGAACTCCGGCCTGCCGCACGCCGAGGTGGTGGGGATGCCGGTGCGCGCGTCGATCACCTCGCTGGATCGCATCGCCTTGCGCGGCCAGGCCCGCGAGTACTTCGGCTTCGGCGATGACGCGGCAGTACTGCTGGTGTTCGGTGGCTCGCAGGGCGCGGTCTCGATCAACCGCGCGGTGTCGGCCGCCGCGGGCGAGTTGGCCGCCGCCGGGATCTCGGTATTGCACGCCCACGGGCCGAAGAACACCCTCGACCTGCGCAGCCCGCAGCCCGGCGATCCGCCCTACGTCGCGCTGCCCTACCTGGACCGGATGGATCTGGCCTACGCGGCCGCCGATCTGGCGATCTGCCGGTCCGGCGCGATGACGGTGGCCGAGGTGTCCGCGGTCGGGCTGCCCGCGGTCTACGTGCCGCTGCCGATCGGCAACGGCGAGCAGCGGCTCAACGCGCTACCGGTGGTGGACCCGGGTGGTGGTCTGCTGGTCGAGGATGCCCAGCTCACCCCGGACTTCGTCGCCCGTGAGGTGGTCGGCCTGTTGACCGACGCGCCGCGCCTGCAGGCGATGACGGCGGCGGCCGCGCGAGTCGGGCACCGAGACGCCGCGCAACGGGTGGCCGAGGTGGCTCTCGACGTCGCGCATGAGGGCCGCCGATGACCGCGCCGAAGGGGCCCAAGGAGCTGCCGCCCGAACTGCAGCGGGTGCACATGGTCGGCATCGGCGGTGCGGGGATGTCGGGTATTGCCCGGATTCTGCTGGACCGCGGCGGTCTGGTCTCGGGATCCGACGCCAAGGAGTCCCGCGGTGTGGTCGCGCTGCGGGCGCGCGGCGCGGTGATCAGCATCGGCCACGACGCGCAGAATCTCGATCTGCTGCCGGGCGGCCCGACAGCGGTGATCACCACCCATGCCGCGATCCCGAAGACCAATCCCGAGCTGGTCGAGGCTCGCAAGCGTGCGATTCCGGTGATCCTGCGTCCGGTGGTGCTGGCCAAACTGATGGCCGGTTTCCGCACGCTGATGGTCACCGGCACGCATGGCAAGACCACGACGACCTCGATGTTGATCGTTGCGCTGCAGCATGCCGGGCTGGACCCGTCGTTCGCCGTCGGCGGCGACCTCGGCGAGGCAGGGACCAACGCGCACAACGGAAGTGGTGACTGCTTCGTCGCGGAGGCCGACGAAAGCGACGGCTCGCTGCTCGAGTACACCCCCGATGTGGCGGTGGTGACCAATATCGAGGCCGACCATCTCGACTTCTTCGGCAGCGCCGAGGCGTACGGCGCGGTGTTCGACGCGTTCGTCGAACGGCTGGCTCCCGGCGGTGCGCTGGTGGTGTGCGCGGACGACCCGGGTGCGGCTGCGCTCGCCGAACGTAGCGAGGCACTCGGGGTGCGAGTGTTGCGCTACGGCGAAGGCCCGCATGACGGACTGGTCGGCGCGCTGGTCGGATGGGAGCAGCACGGCACCGGCGCAGTGGCCACCATCAAGCTGGCCGGCGAGGCGCACCAGCGGGTGATGCGACTGGCGGTGCCGGGCCGGCACATGGCGCTCAATGCCCTGGCCGCGCTGTTGGCTGCGGTCGAGGCCGGCGCTCCGGCCGATGAGGTGCTCGACGGGCTGGCCGGCTTCGAAGGCGTGCGGCGGCGGTTCGAGCTGGTCGGCACAGCCGACGGGGTTCGGGTCTTCGACGACTATGCCCACCACCCGACCGAGGTCAGAGCCGCGCTGACCGCGCTGCGAGCGGTCGCCCAGCAGGACCGCACCGGACATCCCACCATTGTCGGCGCCCGCAGCATCGTGGTGTTTCAACCGCACTTGTATTCGCGCACAAAGACTTTCGCGCGTGAATTTGGTAGCGCGTTGGACATCGCCGACGAGGCGTTCGTACTCGACGTCTACGCCGCACGTGAGCAGCCGATCGCCGGGATCAGCGGGGCGACCGTTGCCCAGCACGTCAGCGTGCCGGTGCACTACGTCGCCGACTTCTCGGCGGTCGCCGCGCGGGTGGCGGCGGCGGCCCGCCCGGGTGATGTCGTGGTGACCATGGGTGCCGGTGACGTGACGATGCTGGGCCAGGAGATCCTGTCAGCGTTGCACGCCAAGGCGAATAGGTCGTGGTGAGCGAACCGGGGGATGAGGATGGCGGCGAAGCCGAGGCGCCTCCGGTCCTACCCAAACCGACGAATGGCAGTGAAAGTGCGAGCGAGGACGCGCAAAGCGTCGATGTGGACGAGTCCGATCTAGACGACAACAACGAAGGCCCCCGCATGCGGGAGCGCCGCGAGCGCGCCGAGCGCCGCGCCGCGCAGGCCCGTGCCACCGCAATCGAACAAGCCCGACGCGAGGCCAAGCGCCGGGTTAACGGCCAGCCGGTGGAATCCCCGAAACCCTTGGGTAAGAGAACTGTTCGGGGCCTGCGGTTGTTCATCTGGCTGATCGTTCTGGCGATCATCAGCGTCGGGCTGGGGCTGGTCCTCTATTTCACTCCGGTCATGTCGGCGCGCTCGCTGGTGATCACCGGGATCGGCGCGGTGACTCGCGAGGAGGTCATCGACGCCGCGAAGGTCAACCTCGGTACGCCGCTGCTGCAGATCAACACCGACCAGGTGGCGGACCGGGTGGCCGGCATCCGACGGGTGGCGAGCGCGCGGGTGCAGCGCGAATATCCGTCGACGTTGCGGATCACCATCGTCGAGCGCATCCCGATCGTGGTGAAGGACTATCCAGACGGTCCGCACCTGTTCGACCGCGACGGCGTCGATTTTGCGACGGCTCCGCCGCCCCCCGGACTGCCCTACATCGACGTCGACCACCCCGGCCCGAGCGACCCGCCGACGCGCGCCGCGCTCGAGGTGATGACGGCGTTGCGCCCGGAAGTGGTGGCTCAGGTGAGCCGGGTGGCCGCGCCGTCGGTGGCGTCGGTGACGCTGACGCTGACCGACGGCCGCACGGTGGTGTGGGGGACGACGGACCGCACCGAGGAGAAGGCGGAGAAGCTTGCCGCGCTGCTCACTCAGCCCGGCAAGGTCTACGACGTGTCGAGCCCGGATCTGCCGACGGTCAAGTAACGCTCGGCGCCATACCTGAAGAAATTGCCCGCGACACCCCGGCGCGCCTCCCACATGCAGCCCCCACCGGCCATACCGTTCTGTTTGCACGGCACTACTTGACATAACTCTAAATCTCTGGTTGAGGTTTAGGGTTTGCCCGGAAGAGCCGAAGGACCTAATCCCCACCTGGGAGGAAGACAGACGATGACCCCCCCGCATAACTACCTCGCCGTTATCAAGGTCGTTGGCATTGGCGGCGGCGGCGTCAACGCCGTCAACCGCATGATCGAGCAGGGACTCAAGGGCGTGGAGTTCATCGCGATCAACACCGACGCCCAGGCGCTGTTGATGAGCGACGCCGACGTCAAGCTCGACGTCGGCCGCGAGTCCACCCGTGGTCTCGGCGCCGGCGCCGACCCCGAGGTCGGTCGCAAGGCCGCCGAGGACGCCAAGGACGAGATCGAGGAGCTGCTGCGCGGCGCCGACATGGTCTTCGTCACCGCCGGTGAGGGTGGCGGCACGGGCACCGGCGGTGCACCCGTCGTGGCCAACATCGCTCGCAAGCTGGGCGCGTTGACCGTCGGCGTGGTGACTCGCCCGTTCTCCTTCGAGGGCAAGCGCCGCTCGAACCAGGCCGAGAACGGGATCCAGGCGCTGCGCGAGAGCTGCGACACCCTGATCGTCATCCCCAATGACCGGCTGCTGCAGATGGGCGATGCGCAGGTCTCGTTGATGGACGCCTTCCGTAGCGCTGATGAGGTGCTGCTCAACGGCGTGCAGGGCATCACCGACCTGATCACCACCCCGGGTCTGATCAACGTCGACTTCGCCGACGTCAAGGGCGTCATGAGCGGCGCGGGCACCGCCCTGATGGGTATCGGCTCGGCACGTGGCGATGGCCGTGCGCTGAAGGCCGCCGAGATCGCGATCAACTCGCCGCTGCTGGAAGCTTCGATGGAGGGCGCGCAGGGTGTGCTGCTGTCGGTGGCCGGCGGCAGCGACCTGGGCTTGTTCGAGATCAACGAGGCCGCGTCGCTGGTTCAGGAGGCCGCGCACGCCGAGGCCAACATCATCTTCGGCACGGTCATCGACGACTCGCTCGGCGATGAGGTGCGCGTGACCGTGATCGCCGCCGGCTTCGAGTCGGCCAGCCCCAGCCGCAAGCCCGTCGTCGGGGGAGCGACCACAGGGGCCCAGGGGATCGTTCCCGGTGCGGCAGGCAAGCTCAGCTCGTCGCTCTTCGATCCGAGCGACGCCGCGAGTGTGCCGGTGCACACCAACGGCGCGACGGTGAAAATTGGTGGCGGCGACGACGGCGGTATCTCCGACGACGATGTCGACGTGCCGCCGTTCATGCGGCACTGACACGCTCGGCACCGCCGCAATACTGGGTCTGTGACTGTTCGCATTCGTCGTGTGACCACCACCCGTGCCGGTGGTGTCTCGGCGCCGCCATTCGACACCTTCAACCTCGGCGATCATGTCGGCGATGATCCGAAAGCCGTCGCGGCCAACCGGAAACGGCTGGCCGGCGCAATCGGGCTTGCCGAGGACCACGTGGTGTGGATGAACCAAACCCACAGTGATCATGTCGCCGTCGTCGACGGGCCCCGCACCGATGCCTTCGACGACACCGACGCATTGGTGACCACCACGCCGCGGCTGGCGCTGGCCGTGGTGACCGCCGATTGCGTGCCCGTGCTCATGTCCGACGCCCGCGCCGGGGTGATCGCTGCCGTCCACGCCGGACGAGTGGGTGCCGCCGATGGTGTGGTGCTTCGGGCATTGGCGGCCATGCAGGCCAACGGCGCGCACCCGCAAGACATCTCGGTGCTGCTGGGCCCGGCCGTCAGCGGCGCCAACTATGAGGTGCCCGCGCAGATGGCCGCCGACGTCGAAGCGCGGCTGCCTGGCAGCCGGACCCGGACCGCTAAAGGCACCCCGGGACTGGATCTGCGGGCTGGAATCGCCCGGCAGTTGATCGATGCGGGCGTGCAAGCCATCGACACCGACCCGCGCTGCACGGTGGCGGACACCAAATTGTTCAGTCACCGCCGCGGCAACCCGACCGGTCGGCTCGCCTGTCTGGTGTGGATGGAATGACCGACCGCGAATCGGAGTTGGCGACCGCACTGGCGGTATTGCGCGACCGGCTCGCGGCCGCCGTCCGCGCCGCCGGCCGCGCGGCCACCGAGGTGCAGCTGTTGCCCATCACCAAGTTCTTCCCGGCCAGCGACGTCGCAATCCTGTGGCGGCTGGGCTGCCGGGTGTTCGGCGAATCCCGCGAGCAGGAAGCCTCGGCCAAGATCGCCGAGTTCACCGAACTGACGCAAGCTGGCGACGTCCGCTGGCACATGGTCGGTCAGATCCAGCGCAACAAGGCGAAAGCCATTGCGGCCTGGGCAGATACGGTCCACTCGGTGAGCACCGCCAAGGTGGCCGCCGCGCTGGACCGCGGCGCCGCGCACGCCATCGAGGAGGCCGTGCGGACCGCACCGATCAAGGTGTTTGTCCAGGTCAGCCTGGACGGCGACACCTCGCGCGGCGGTGTGGACATCGGGGATCCGGGCGTGGTCGACGAGCTGTGCGAGCAGGTCGCCGAAGCCGGCGGATTGACGCTGGCCGGCCTGATGGCCATCCCGCCGGTGGGTGCCGATCCCGACGCCGCGTTCGCGGCGCTGGCGGCAGAACACCAGCGGGTATTGCGCAATCATCCTGAGGCGACAGGGTTGTCGGCGGGCATGTCCGGTGACCTGGAAGCGGCGGTGCGACACGGATCAACGTGTGTGCGTGTCGGAACCGCGCTTATGGGACAACGTCCTCTAACGTCTCCCTGAGTAGTCACTCCAGTCACATCTTCATCACAGACACCGAACTTCACGCTTTCAGAAGGGTCCAGCGATGAGCACTCTCCACAAGGTCAAGGCCTACTTCGGTATGGCTCCGATGGACGACTATGACGACGAGTACTACGACGATGACGACCGCGGCGCTCACCGCGGCTACGCCCGCCGTGAGCGCTTCGCCGACGACGAGTTCGAGCGCCCGGGCCGCTACGAGGACCGCGACCCACGGATGGGCCGGGAGTATGACGACCCGCGCGAGGCCGACTATGCCCCGACGGGCGGCTTCCGTGCCCAGTACGGCGACGAGCCGCGGTTCCGTCCCCGCGAGTTCGACCACCCGCACGACATGCCGCGCTCCTCGCGGTTCGGCTCGCTGCGCGGCTCGACCCGCGGCGCACTGGCGATGGACCCGCGCCGGATGGCCGAACTGTTCGAGGCAGGCAGCCCGCTCTCGAAGATCACCACGCTGCGCCCCAAGGACTACAGCGAGGCCCGCACGATCGGTGAACGCTTCCGCGACGGCCAACCGGTGATCATGGATCTGGTGTCGATGGACAACGCCGATGCCAAGCGGCTGGTCGACTTCGCCGCCGGTCTGGCCTTCGCCTTGCGCGGGTCCTTCGACAAGGTGGCTACGAAGGTGTTCCTGCTTTCGCCGGCCGACGTCGACGTCAGCGCCGAGGAGCGCCGGCGGATCGCCGAAGCGGGTTTCTACAGCTACCAGTAAGCAGACTCAGTGCTCGGCGTCGAGCGACGCCAACGGACTTAGGTAGGCTGACTGCGTCGCGCTGGTCACCAGCCAGTGATGTCGGCAATGTCACATCCACTGTTGATTAAGGACCGGCTCTAGTTGTCGCTGTTCTTCGAAATCCTGGGCTTTGCGCTGTTTGTGTTCTGGCTGCTGCTGATCGCCCGGGTCGTCGTCGAGTTCATCCGCTCGTTCAGTAGGGACTGGCACCCCCGGGGTGCCACCGTGGTGATCCTGGAATTGATCATGACGATCACCGACCCACCGGTGAAGCTGTTACGTCGACTTATCCCGCAGTTGACCATCGGCGCGGTCCGGTTCGACCTGTCGATCATGGTGCTGCTGCTGGTGGCTTTCATCGGAATGCAGCTGGCATTCGGTGCTGCCGCTTGAGGGCGGGAAAATACCTTATTGAGTCGCGAATCGCGATTAGCCACGCCGAGCTCGTGGTATCGAAAGATTGAAATTCGCTCTTAACTATCGGACTGACGGTTCTGGTGTGACAGGATGGACGCCAGTTACAGTACGGAACGAACGTTTGACGCGTTCTACACTTTGCAGACGGTTAACCGCCCAGACCCGAGGGGGCAGACGATGCCGCTTACACCGGCCGACGTGCACAACGTGGCATTCAGCAAGCCGCCCATCGGCAAGCGAGGCTACAACGAGGACGAGGTCGACGCCTTCCTCGACCTGGTGGAGAACGAGCTGACCCGGCTCATCGAGGAGAACTCGGATCTGCGCCAGCGGGTCTCCGAGCTCGACCAGGAGCTGTCCGCCGCCCGCTCCGGTGGCGCGGTCCCGCAGCCCACGGCGGCCATTCCGCTGTATCAACCCGAGCCGGAGCCCGAACCCACCCCGGCTCCCGCACCGCAGGCCGCTCCGGCCCCTGCGCCCGCGCCGAGCCCGGCCGCCAGCGAGGAGCAGGCCATCAAGGCCGCTCGAGTGCTGGCCCTGGCCCAGGACACCGCGGACCGCTTGACCGGCACCGCCAAGGCCGAGGCCGACAAGCTGCTCGCCGACGCGCGCACCAACGCCGACCAGATCCTCTCGGAGGCCCGCCACACCGCGGAGACCACGGTCGGCGATGCCAAGCAGCGCGCCGACGCCCTGCTCAGTGATGCGCAGAATCGTTCGGAGACTCAACTGCGGCAGGCCCAGGAGAAGGCCGACGCACTGCAGGCCGACGCCGAGCGCAAGCACACCGAGATCATGGGCACCATCAACCAGCAGCGGACAGTCCTCGAAGGGCGGCTGGAGCAGCTGCGGACATTCGAGCGCGAATACCGCACCCGGCTCAAGACCTACCTGGAGTCCCAGCTCGAGGAGCTCGGCCAGCGTGGGTCGGCGGCACCGGTCGATTCCGGTGCTGCCAGCGACGGCGGTGGGTTCAACCAGTTCAACCGGGGCAATAACTGAGCGCTGCGCGCGCTGGAGGCTGATCGATGCTGATCGTTGCGCTGGTTCTGGCGGTGATCGGCCTCGCGGCCCTGGTCACCGCTGTCGTCACCAGCAATGAGTTGGTCGCGTGGGTATGCATCGCGGCCAGTGTCATCGGAGTGATCCTGCTGATCGTCGACGCGATCCGGGAGCGCCAGCACCGCCGCCTCGGTGAGGCGGCGGAGGTGCCACCGGCCGACGAGCCCGTGGAGTCCTCGGCGACCGCCGAGACCACTGCATACTCGGAATCCGACGAGAGCGTCGACGCCACGTACTCGACGTTCGATGCCGACTACCCCGAGGACGACGCCCCAACCGCCGAGGCCGAGGCGGACGAGGGCGCCGAGCAGCCCGAGAAGCCGAAGGAAGAGTCGGAAGAAGAGAAGTCGGGCGAGTCCGGTTCACGCTGATCTTTCCCTCACCCACATGGGTAAAGGAGAGATCATGGGCATCGAATTCGCCAGCGTCGTCGACCATCCCGTTGGCGAGGTCTTCGCCTGGCACAGCCGTCCCGGCGCGATGCGGCGACTCGTTCCGCCGTGGCAACCGATGCACGTCGTGGCCGAAACCGAGTCGCTGGCCGACGGGCGCGCGGTCCTGCGCCTACCGGGTGGGCTGCGCTGGATCGCCCGGCATGACCCGGCCGGCTACGACCCGCCGCGCCAGTTCGTGGACGTGCTGTCGTCGGACGGTCTGAGGACCTTGCCGCCGCGCATCATCGGGTGGTGGCGGCACACTCACCGGTTCAACGACAGAGGTGACGGCAGAACCGAGGTGCACGACGAGGTGGACACCACGGTGCCCGGCGCCGCGCTGCACTCCACGTTCGTCTACCGGCATCGGCAGCTGGCCGACGACTTGGCGGTCCACCGGGAGGCCAGGCAGGCGGGTGCCGGCCGGCTGGCCGTCGCGATCACCGGTTCCTCCGGCCTTGTCGGTAGTGCGCTGACCGCGCTGCTGACCACCGGCGGGCATCGGGTGGTTCGGCTGGTTCGGCGCAATCCGGCCGGACCCGATGAACGACGTTGGGAGCCAGACAATCCCGCCGCCGATCTGCTCGATGGGGTCGACGCCGTCATCCACCTGGCCGGCGCGTCGATCGCCGGGCGGTTCACCGACTCCCACCGCAGGGCGATTCGCGACTCTCGCATCGAGCCGACCCGACGGCTGGCCGAGCTGGCCGCGACGGCCGGAGTACGCAGCTTCGTCAGTGCCTCGGCGATCGGAATCTACGGCTATGACCGCGGTGATGCCGTGCTGTCCGAGGGAAGCGCCCGCGGTGAGGGATTCCTGGCCGACGTGGTCGCCGACTGGGAGGCCGCCACCGAGCCAGCCGCGCGCGCCGGGGTGCGGACGGTCACGGTGCGGACCGGCATCGTGCAGGCCGCCCGCGGGGGGACGTTGCGGCTGCTGCGTCCGCTGTTCGCGGCGGGCGTCGGCGGCCGGTTGGGCAGCGGCGAGCAGTGGTTGTCCTGGATCGGCATCGACGACCTGCTCGACATCTACTATCGCGCACTTTTCGACGAGAGGCTGGCAGGTCCGGTCAACGCGGTCGCACCGAACCCGTTGCGCAACAAGGCTTATACCGAGGCACTGGCCGGGATTCTGCATCGCCCCGCGGTCTTGCCGGTGCCGTCGATCGGGCCACGGGTGTTGCTCGGCAAGCAGGGCGCGCGGGAGTTGGCCGAAGCCAACCAGCGTGTTGCGCCGGCCAAGCTGCAGGAACTGGGCCACCGCTTCCGGCATCCGCGGGTCGAGGAGGCGCTGGCCCACCAGCTCGGGCGCGACGCCACCTAGTTCAATCGGCGGCCCGCCACGAGTGCAGACTGCGCAGCAACGGGCTTTTCTTGTGCTCGTGGCCGGCCATCCGCCCCAGGACGTCGTCGAGCATGACGACTGCGTCGGTGATGTAGGGACCCTTGTTGAGCATCACGCATTCGGCGCGTTCTGCCATTGCGGCGTCGCTGATCTCGGCGCGCGAGGGCAGCCCGGTGTTGGCCAGCTGCTCGAGCACCTGCGTCGCCCAGATTACGGGCAGATGTGCGGCCTCACACAGGCACAACGTCTCTTCCTGCAGCTCGGCCATCCGTTCGTAGCCGACCTCGACGGCCAGATCGCCACGGGCGATCATCACCCCGACGCGGCGTCGGCGCATCGCGGTGAGCAGCAGGCTCGGCAGCTGTTCGAAGGCCTGCCGGGTTTCGATTTTGAGCACCACCCCGAGATCGCGGTCACCGAGGCGGTCCAGCTCGTCGAACAGCCGGATGACATCGGCAGGTTCACGGACAAACGAGAGCTCCACGAAGTCAGCCAGCTCGACCACGGCGGCCAGGTCGGCGATGTCTTTCTCGGTCAGTGCCGAGATGAGCAGATCGGTATCGGGAACGTTGATTCCCTTGCCGGCGCGCAACTTTGCGGTGCCGTGCGCGGGGCGCTCGATGCGGACGTCGATGGTGTCAGCGGTCACCGCGATCACCACGCCGCCGAGCTTGCCGTCGTCGAAGAACACGCGCTCGCCCACCTCTGCGGTGTCGAACACCTCCGGCAATGTGCATCCGATCTGCGGCGGCTGGCCGTCGTCGACGACTGCCGGTAGGCAATCGCGGGTCAACCGCACGACGTCCCCGGCGGCCAATCGCAGGCTCTGCTCGACAGCCGGCAGCGCACCGACTTTGGTGGAGTCCTTTCCTCCGGCCTTCAACACCGTTCCGCTGCCCACATAGGTCGTTTTCTCGGCTGTGACGACGAATCCACCGGGCGCCGCGGCGGCCAGCAGCAGTCGCCGCTTCGATCCGCGGGTATCGCGCAGCACCAGTTCGTCACCCTCGGCGCGGTTGGCCAGCCATTCGGCCTTGACCGGCAGGGTCATCAGGCCGGGCTCGGGCGGTCGGGCCGCTCGCCGCGCCGACGTCAGCCAGCCGCGTCCGGCGGCCACCACCTGACCCCGGGCGTTGCGCGTCGGCCGCAGCCGCACCACCTGGGGTCCCGGCTCGAGCGGGCCGGTGCGCAGTTTGGGACCACCCAGATCCATCGCGACCAGACAGGGGCGTCCGGCGGCCGCGGCCGCGGCACGGACGTTGGTTGCCATGGCTTTCCACGCAGTAGCGTCATCGTGAGCGCAGTTGATCCGAGCGATTCGCATACCGGCGTCGATGAGGGTGCGTGTCAATCCCGGGTCGGTGGCGGCCTCCGACGGCAAGGTGACCATGATCCGGGCCGCGCGGTCCTCGGCCGCCGGGCCGAGTAGCTCGGTGGCATTGTGGTCGAGGAGCCGGGTCCCCTCGGGGACCTCCACGCAGACCTGATCGGTCGGCGTCCAGCTCTGCCCGCGCAGCGCGGCGATCGCCGCAGACACCAGCCGCAGCGTCGCCTGCACGTGCGCCTCGCTGCGACCCAGCGACGACAGCCCGAGTTCGCTGAGTTGTTGCTGGACGTCGCGCAGGTCGACCTGGCGCAGCGCCCAGTAATGAACCAGATTCGTTGCACTGCATCGGTTCTCGTCAGCAACCGGGTCGGTCCACGCCTGCCATCGTTGTTCGGCGTCGGCCAGCTGGGCCAGCAGCGCGTCGACGTCGCTGTGCAGCTGGGCGAGCTGCTGCGCGTCGGCGGACATGACCCGGACGCTAGTCATCTCAGGTTGCGATTGGGTGAACGGGTTGGCCGCGGGCTGTCTTATTTTTTCGCCGGAGGCAACGGCGGAGCGTCGTCGGCAGCCATTTCCGCACCGATCCTGCGGAACAGCGTGTCGGCCTCGTTGGTGTAGTCGCCCGACGCATCGAACGCGTCCTGGTCATAGGTCACGGCGACCGCGATCGCGATCTTCCGGCTCGGCAGATATCCCTCGACGGCGGCATAACCGGAGAACATCGGGTTCTGCAGTAACCAGTTGCCTGAGATGACGATTCCCAATCCGTATGTGTAGAGGTCGTTTTGGGCTGCGCACGTCGTGCAATCGGGAAGTGCAGTGGTCTTACCGCGCAACTGCGGCGAAATCATTTTGTGGTACGACTCGCGCGACAGCAACCGGCCCGATCCGATCCCCTCGGCGGTGGCGGCCAAGTCGTAGATATCGGTGGTCTGGATCGCGCCATGGGTGATCGTCCAGGACGGGTTCCAGAACGTGGTCTCCTCATAGAACGGTGTGCCTGCGGGGACGTGCAGAACTTGGCGGCGTTCCGAAGAGAACGCGTGCAACACCGGTTCCGGCATAGCTGGGGTGAATGAATTCGCCGTATTGGTGAGGCCGAGGGGCCCGAGTACCTTCTCGCTTAACAACTTCGGCATATCCTGGCCGGTTGCCTTCTCCAGGGCCAAGCCCAGCAGCACGTAATCGGTGTGGGCATAGTTCCAATTCGTGCCGGGTTCGTACAACAGGGGCTTCTCGACGGCGTAGGCCAGCAGTTGATCGGTCGTCCACTGCCGGAACGGGTCACGGTAGAGTGCGGCGTTCATCGGTTCGTTGCCGATGACGTAGTCGACGTAACCCGAAGTCATCTGCGCGAGTTGGCCAAGTGTCACGCGGTCGGAGTTGGGCACGCTGGGCAGCCATTTCGCGAGCTTGTCGTCGAGGCTGACCTTTTGCTCGTCCACGAGCCGCAGCAGCAGTGTGGCCACGTACGAGATGGCGACTGCGCCATTGCGGAAGTGCATATCGGTGCTGGCGGGCACCCCGGTCATCGACTCGCCGTCGGCGCGGGTCAGCTCCTCCTTGCCGTCGACGGTGACGCGCACCAGCACCGACCTGAGGTGTGCTTGTGTCATCGTGTCGCGGACGATCTTCGCGATCGCGCCGGCGTGCGGTGAAGTAGCAGGTGTCTGTTTCGAACCGGAACGCGACACACAGCCGGTCAGGACCATCAACGCGGCCAGCGCGGTTGCGACGACGGACCGGACCGTTCCCACGACGGCCTAGCCGGCGACTTTGTCGAGGAAACCCCGCACCAGCAGCCGGAGCCGGCGGGCGGCGTCGCCGACATGCGTCGTGGTGTCGGCGCGCAGATCGTCGGCGCACAGACCGAGTTCGGCCAGGTCGCCGTCGCCGTCGCGATTGCGATCATCGTCGATCCAGAGCTCCAGCAGCTTGTGGTCCAACTCGGGATGGAACTGCAGGCCCATCGCCCGGTCATACACGAAACCTTGTGGCGCACAGTCATTTCGAGCTATCACGGTTGACCCGGGTGGGGGAGTGAATCGGTCGAAGTGCCATTGGAACCACGGCCCGTCGTCCGGCACCAATTCCGGATCACTGCTGGAGACCCGATGCCAGCCGATCTCGGGATCCGTCGACCGCTGCACCGAACCGCCGAGCGCCGTAGCCACCAGTTGGCCGCCGAAGCACACCCCGAGCACACCGACACCGGCGTCGACGGCGCGCCGTACGGTGTCCATCTCACCGGCCACCCACGGCAGCCGGTCGTCGTAGACCGCCCACCGCGAGCCCAACGGCACGATCACGTCGTAGCGGGTGGGATCGGGGAAGGTGACGTCGACCGCGGGATTGCTCGCGCGCTCTGGAGGAACCACCTCGAATGTGTCGACGTCGAAACCGAGTTCGGTGAACGTCTCGCCGAGCAGCGCCTCGGGGGCGATCGGATCGTTGTAGATGAACAGGACCTGACGGGGCACCTGCATACGGTACGGCAGGTGCGCGACTACACGCAGTCCGAGGCACCGTCGACGACCAGCACCGCCCCGTTGATGTAACTGCTTTGCGCCGTGCACAGGAACGCGATCGCCGGGGCGACCTCGTCGACGGTGCCCATCCGGCCGGCCGGGATGTGCGCGATCTCGGTCTCGACGATCTCGGGGACCGCGTGCATCGGCGCGGTCATCGCGGTCTCGATGGTGCCCGGCGCCACGGCGTTGACCCGGATCCCGTGCTTGGCCCACTTGACCGCCAGATTGCGGGTGATGTTGACGATCCCGGATTTGGCCGCGCCATAACCCGGGACCATCGTGACCGCACGCAGCGCTGACATCGACGCGAGGTTGACTACGCTCGCCCCGCCCGCCGCGGTGGATGCCTTCAGCGCGCGGCGCAGGCCGACGGTCAGCCGGTACGGCCCGGTGAGGTTCAGCGCGACGGAGGCGGCGAACCCATCGGGGGCAGACTCGTCGAGTCCGCCGGGGAAGTTGGCGCCGGCGTTGTTCACGAGTACGTCGAGTTCGGCAATGCTTTCGGCCAGGCTGTCAATGGATGCATTGTCGGTGAGCACAAGTTGTCGGTAGGTCATCCCGGACAGGTCGATGTCGTAGTCGGCGGAAGCGGGTCTGGTGCCGGTGACGGTGACGTCGGCTCCGGCGTCGCGCAGCAACACGGCGACGGCGTGCCCGATGCCGCTGGTCGCCCCGGTGACCAGCGCGCGGGTCCCGGTGAAGTCGAAGCTCAGCTGAGCGGTCATGTGTACCTTTCGATCTGCTTGGTCAGCCAGGCGCTCTCCCAGAAGTTGCCGCTGGCTGCCAGCAGCTGTTCGTGGGCGGCTTTGAGCACCGCGCGCGCCGCGGAATCGTCGGGGGTGGTGTGGGTGACCAGCTCGGCGAGGTGGATGGCCTCCAGGGGGCGGCCATCGTTGAGGTGCGCGCGAGCGCGTTCGGTGACTGCCTCGACGCCGGCCAGTTCCACCAAGTCCGCGCTGACAGAGTCGGGTCCGACCGGGTACAGCTCGGTGGTCGAATTGTGGTGGAACCAACCGGAATAGTTCTCCCAGATCGCCCGGACGTCCCAGGCGACTTTGCCGTAGCCCTGGCCGACCTCGAGATGCTCGGGCAGCGTGATGTCGCGCATCAGGGTTCGGACGTCCTTACCGGCGTTCATCCCCGCCACCGTTTCGTCGTGCAGGTACTCCACGGCATCGCGCAGCCGGCTCAGCTCGGCGTCGATCACATCCGCGCCGCGGATGGGGTCGAAGTGTCCGGTGAGTAGCACCTCGGGGTGCAGTGCCCGGACCCGTTCGATGGTGTCGATCACGGTCAGCGCGTCTCGGTAGCGGTCACCTCGGATGGTGACCAGATTGGGGATGTGGCCGAAGGCCGGACCGAAGGTGTTGCTGCACAGGCATATCCGCTCGTCCGGGAGCCAGACCACCATCGAGTCGGTGGTTTCTCCGCCCGGGGTTGCGATGAGCTCGAAGCGCCGGTCGCCGACGGTCAGAGACAGCCGGTCCTCGACGACGATGTCGGCACACCCGGCGCTCTGGGGAGGCAGTTTCTTGCCGAAGCGCTGTTGAATCGTGGCGATCCCCCCGGCCAGCTTGCTCGAGAATGCGAACGCGCTGCGGTTGGCGCGGTACGGCAGCAGTCGTTCGTTGTCGTCGCGCCACTGTTCCCAATTCGCTTGCGCCACCACCTTGGTCTCGGGGTCGCGCAGGGTGTCCAGGCCGCCCACATGGTCGTAGTGGCCCTGGGTGATCAGGATGTAGCGCACCAGGGAGGGGTCAACAGCGTCGAAGTTCGATCGGTGCACCGGGCCTTCGAAGCCCATGCCGGTGTTGACGACGACGCGTCCGTCCGAGGTGGTCAGCAGGTAGGAATTGGTCAGCCCGGGCGAGCACCAGATGCCAGGGGCAACTTCCTCGGCGCGTTCGGCCGCGGCGGGTGCCATGGCGTCGGCGCCGGGCCGGCTGCGATAGATGGGTTCCACGGGGGTACCTCTAGATCTCGGGGCGGACGTCGAAGCGGTCGAAATAGAAGGCGAACTGCGACCGCAACGCCTCGGGGTCGACGCCGAAGTGTCGTTTGAGGTCGTAGGGGATGCGGCCCTTGGTGCCGCGGCGGTTGTCATCGATGTAGGCCTGAAAACGCTTGGCCACCTTCGGTGGAATGTCGACCTCCGCGCGCTGGTAGTAGTCGCTGAGCACCGGCATCTCGTTCCCATTGAGGTGGTGGAAGCCGACGTCGACACTGTGTTCGGGCGCCACCAGATCCCGGTCGCGCACGCAGGCGGTCAGCAACCGGTGGATCCGGTCGCTCCAGTAGTCGACCAGCCAGTCCGGGTCGATGCTGTTGCGGCGCAACCGATCCGAATACGCCATCATGGTGATCGCCGACTGGATCACCGCGACAGGATCGCGGTGGGTGAACGCGACGGTGGCATCGGGGAACGTGGCCATCAATGGGCCGAGTTGCTCGGCGTGCTGCGGTGATTTCAGCACCCAGGTCCGCGGCCCGCGCAGGAACGTCAACGCCTGCAAGATCTTCTTCAGATAGGCGTAGTGGCGGACGTGATCGAGCCCGAGGTAATAATCGCGCCAGCCGGGCACGCGGGCGTGCCACTCCAGGACATAACCGGCCATGTCCAGGTCGAGCAGTTCGACCTCTTCCTCGATGGCCTCGGGGAACCGGTCGTGCATCGCTGCGACGTACGGGGTGCTCGCCATCAGCGCCTCGTGTTCGGCCTTGACCCGTGCGTAGCGGGGATCGACGCCGAACACGTCGGGCCCCTGTCCGTGCGCCGGAATCGGGTCCTCAGCTTCCCAGTAGGGCAGGGCGCGCCGTCGCGGATCCTCGGCGATCAGGTTCACCAGGTGGGTAGTCCCTGAGCGGGGCATGCCTACCACGATCAACGGCCGCTCGATGGGGATCGATTCGATTTCCGGATAGCGCTTCAGCAGGTCGGTCAGCGACAGCCGGTTACGGATTTTGCGAATCACTCTGGCGCGCAAGCTGCCCCGGATCAGCTGGCGCAAGCCGGTGTCGGACTCGATGGCCGCCACGTGGGCCGCCAGCCGGTCGGCGAAGCCGTCGTCGTCGGCCAGGTCATCGGCGCCCGCCTGCTGCACGGCCTCGCCGACCATTTCATCGACGTCGAAGGTGACTTCACGGGACTCGGTGTAGTCGAGGATCTGCCGCTGGGTGTCGGTCAACACGGGGTCGGTGAGGTCGTCGAGGTTCAGGGTCTCCGCTGACGCCATGGCCGCTCACCTTAATGCGCGGTGGCGCTGCGGACCGCCGGTTCCCGCTGGGCGGGATCACTTCCAGCCGTCGGCGCGCCAGCACACCCAGTCGATCTCGACGCGTGCGCCCACCGCCAGACCCGTCGTGCCGATGCAGGTTCGGCTCGGTAGCCGATCGGGGAACCACGGCGCGTAGGCGGCGTTGAATGCAACGTAGTCGTCCCAGTCGGTGAGGTAGGCCCGCACCGACACCACGTCGGCCGGCCCGCCGCCACACAGCTCGGTGACCCGCAGTAGGTTGCCCAGCACCTGATCGGTCTGGGTTGAGACGTCCTCGCCGACCAGCGTGCCGCTGGTGTCGGTCGGCATCTGGCCGGTGACGTAAAGAGTCTGGCCGGCGGCGGTCGCATGGGCGAACGGCGCCACCGCGGGCGGAACACCGTCGGCAGGAGTGAACGTGAACGCCCGAATACCAGTCATGCCGCGGGATTCTGCCAGCGTGTGGTCAGCACCTGCGGAGTCCACTGCGGCCACCCAGGGGAGCCGACGGCGAACCCACCCGCCACCTGCGCGACAATGCGTGGCCCCCGGATGCCGCTGTTGTCGTCGAAGGTCGCCGAGTCGCGCGCGCAGCAACTGAGGCGACCCGAGCCCACAGTCGGTGATAGCGCTCGCGAATCGAAGCAGCCCTAGTTGTCAAACTTTGGACGAACTGGCAAACGATTGCGGTGAGTGGTCTGAAAATTATCTTTCGCGTATGTCAAGGGGTTCGTTGGAGTAATCTCCATCCGTAGTCCGCAGAATGCATGGCACCAAGCTTTGCAACGGGACACTCAGTCCACGGGGAGACTGCGATGGCGTACTTCACGCATACCAATCGATTCAGAGCATTTGCCGTCGTGCTGGGGATATCCGCAGCAATTGCAACTGCGCCTGCGATTTGCTACGCCGACACCCCGGATAGCGCGTCCGGGAACTCGCCGTCACAATCCGCTGATGCCTCGGCCGGCACCCCGAAGCCCGCCATGGCAAAGTCCGCCCGTGGGTCGACGGGCACATCAGACTCCTCGTCGAAATCCCCCGTGGCAAAGCCCCCGCGAGGGTTGACCCGCGCGGCGAAGCCCTCCGCGGCAAAGTCCTCAGATGGGTTGGCCGCCTCGACGTCGTTCGGTGCCCCGACGGCGAATAGCAGTGCACCACAAGAGGACACGACGACAGCGGATCCAGCCGCCACGCCGTCGGGCCAGTCAGTGCGGGTAGTGCCACGAGCGCTGTCCACGCCGTTGGCGCACCTCGAATTCGATGCGCCGGCCGCATCCGCGATCACCAGCAAAGCCTTGGCAGTGCCCGCGGCGGCCGTCATGGCCCCACCGGTGATAACCGGGATCAGAGACGGCGTGGCCGCCGTCCTCAATTGGTTCAAGCAACGGGTGATCACTCCGATCGCAGATTTCGTGCAAGGCGCGCTACTGCTGGTGCGGCGCTTGTTCGACTGCCCCCAGCCGGTGTCCTCGGCGATCGGCGTAAATTTCAGCCTTGGGCTTGCCAGTGACCCCCCCACCTACACGGACGCGGTGAAAGCCCTCAGGGCTCAGGGCATCACGAGCATCCGCATGTACACCATCGACAAACAGGCACTGGCCGCGATCAAACAACTGATCCCGAATGCGAATGTCACGGTCGAGGTCTCCAACCAGGTAGTCGCCCAAATGGCGAGCGACCCCACCTACGCCAACTCGGTGCTGCAGACGTTGCAGCCCTATAGCTCCATCGTGAAGACGATCGTGATCGGCAACGAAGTCGACGCGGTACCGCCAGAAGAATTCGGCGGCCTGCCGACGGTCACACAAGCCGTTATCAACATGCAAAACGCGATCGCCGCTCAAGAGCTTGCCTACACCGTGACGTGTTCGTTCACCTATTCCATCATCGCGAATTCCTACCCGCCCTCCAACAGCATCCTCAACCCGAACATGCCGGGGTTAACCGACTTGCTCAAGCAGTTGAAGGGGTACGCCGAACTCGACATCTACCCGATGCTTGTTCTTGCAGCCCAGCCGCAGGACGTCCCCTTGGACTACGCGTTGGGCCAGGGGGCGAACCCGGTGGTCGACCCTGTCAACGGCGTGTCCTACAACAGCCTGTTCTGGGCGCAATACGACGGGGCGAAGTGGGCATTCCAGAAAGCGGGCATCAACATACCCATCCATGTTGGGGAAACCGGATGGGCGACAAACGCGACCCCGTCCGCTGATTACGCCACCGTCAAGAACGCCCAGACCTACAACCAGAACCTGATCAACAGCCTGCTGACCACCGGGTCGCCCGCGTTCCATGTGAAGGAATTCCCGACCTACCTCTTCGAGTTCGCAGACGAAGACCTCAAGCCGGGGGGTTCGACCGAAAAATACTTCGGCTGGTATGCCATCGACAACGGCAAACTCGTGCAGAAGTATCCGCTGAACCTCAGGCCGAGGGCCCATTCGGCGCTGTAGAAATCGAGGATGGATAGGGATCTGAACCCCGCCTCCACCTGATGCGCAGTCTTCAGGTCGGCATCGCTTCGCTCGGCGGCCTGCTGTTCGGTTACGAGACCGCGGTGTTGTCCACGGGCGTGCTGCACAGCGCATCGTCCTCGTGGGGGAGCGTGGATCTGGTCCCCCTCACTACGGCGACGCTGCTCGGCGCGGCCATCGGTGCCCTGGCGGCTGGCAGGGTCGCCGATCTGGTCGGACGGCGCGATGTCATCATGACCACCGCCGCCTTGTTCACGATGGGCGCGTTCATGAGTGCGGTCGCGCCATCGTCGACAGTGTTGCTCGTCGGTCGGCTGGTGGTCGGCATCGCCGTCGGCGCCAATTCCATGGCGGCTCCGCTGTATATCGCGGAGATCGCGCCCGTCAATCGCCGGGGCTCGTCGATCTGTGTCTTCCAGCTCATGATCACCGTCGGCATCCTGCTGGCGTACGTCGGCAACGAGATGTTCGCTCAGACTCCCGACGGCTGGCGGTACCTCCTCGGCGCGGGCGCCGTACCGGGCCTGGCCTTGAGCGTGTTGGCGCTCCTGCTGGTCGAGTCGCCGGTATGGCTGGCGATCAAAGGCGATCAGAAAGCGGCATTGAAGGCGCTGGGTCGATTGGGCCGCGGCGACGGCCCCCGAGTCATCCAAGGCATCGACGCGCTGGCAGATGACAGGCGGTCGGCGCAACTGGCGCAAGTGTTCTCCCTGGCCGGGCGGACCGCGATCGTCACCGGTGTCGGGTTGTTCCTGGTGCAGCAGTTCGTCGGCATCAACGCGATCGTGTATCACCTACCGCATCTCAAGCTCGGCGAGGCACTCGGGCTCGGCGGACGACACGGCCTGATGTTCGCGATATTCAATACGCTGGCGACCTTTGTGCCACTTGTTCTGATCGATCGAATCGGCCGCCGGCCGTTGCTTCTCACCAGCCTGGCCGGCATTGCGGCCGGCCTCGTGGCGATGAGTGTGGCCGGGGCCCTGCACTCGAATTCCGATGGCGCCCAACTGCTGTCCGAGGCGGGCCTTTATGTGTTCATCGTCTCGTTCGCGATCGGCCTGGGCCCGGTTACGTGGGTCCTTGCTTCGGAGATCCTGCCGATTCATGTGCGTGGTCTGGCCATGGGAGTGGTGGTCGCCTCGCACTGGTTTTTCGATAGCCTGGCGTCGCCGACCGGCCGGCTGCTGGATCACCGTTTTGGCGAGCCAATCGTTTTGGGGTTCTATGCCTGCGTTGCGCTGGCGGGCCTGGCGATGTTCTGGAAACGGATACCGGAGACGAAGCGGCGTTCGTTGGCGGCGATCGACCGCGCGTTCAAAGCAAAGGCCGCAAAGATCAAGGAGAGCAACTTCATTCACTACGCGGTCGCGATTTTGGCCACGATCGGCGGCGTGCTCACGGGATACAACTTCGGTGTCACGGCCGTCACGCTGGTCCTCGTCACCGAGGAGTGGAAGCTCGACGCCTTGCAGCAGGGCGCGCTGGCCAGCGCCTTGATTGTGGGTTTGGCGGTCGGATCGTTTGTCGCAGGACCGCTTTCGGATCGATTCGGCCGCCGGTACGTCCTGATGTCCATGGCGGCACTGTTCGTCGCAAGTGCGTTCGGGGCGGCCCTTTCCCCGTCGCTGGGCTGGCTGCTGGTCGCACGCGCCGCCGCGGGCGTTGCGATCGGCCTCACCGGGCCCACCGCCGGGATCTATGTCGCGGAGGTCGCGCCAGCCCATATTCGCGGTCGGTTGCTGTCGTTCGATGCATTGGCGTTCTGTGTGGGCGGCATCCTGGCGTACTGCGTCGGCCTTGCGCTGAAAGATGCCGTCGGGGGCTGGCGGTTGATGTTCGGCTTCATTGCACTCCCCAGCGTGATCTACGGCTTGGCCCTGCTGCCGCTACCGGAGTCGCCGCGTTGGCTGGTGGCTTCCGGTGAGTTGAACGCGGCGCGTCGATCGATGCTGAGGCTGGTGGGCGTTCAAGTCGATCGCGAGGGCGAAGCGGATCGCCAATTGGCGGCGATCACCGCGGTGCGGCCCGGTTCGACGGCCGTTCACGGCACCCCGGGCGGTTGGGTGCGGCTGTGGCAGCCGACATATCGGCCGGCGATGACGGTGGGGCTGACGATGATGTTCGTGCTCGTGTTCTCCGGCATCGACATGGTGGCGTTCTACGCGCCGACAATCCTGACTGATATCGGCTTTGGTTCTCGGACAGTCACTTTCACCGTGACACTCGGATTCAGCGTGGTGAATCTGGTGATGACCGTGGTGTCGATCGCCATCATCGACCGGGTCGGACGTAAGCCGTTGATGGTCGGGGGGCTGTTGGTGATGGCGGCGGGCCTGGTGGGGTTCGCCGCGCTGAGGCTCGCGGACCACACCAGTGAACTGGTGCGGTGGGGCCAGATCGGTTGCCTGGTCGTGTTGGGCGGGACGTTCGCGTTGGCGCTGGGCATGGTAGGCGAGATCGTGGTCGCCGAGATGTATCCGCAATCGATCCGTGGACCGGCTACGAGCCTGTCACACGGCATGCGCAGCGTATTCACCATCGTTTTCACACTGACCTTCCCATTGCTGCTGGCCACGATCGGATTGCCGGCGACCGTGCTCAGTTACGCCGTGGTCAGCATCGTCGGTGCGATCTGCATACTTCGGGGTCTTCCCGAAACGAAGGGCAAGAATCTCGAGGACATCGGCGAATACTGGGGCGTCCAACAGCTAGCGGGTGCCACGGGCCAGAGCGGTTTCGACCATCGTGGCCAGTAGCGTCGGATGATCCACGCCGGAGACAGCCCACCCCAGTGGGTACATCGAGACCGTCGTCAGCGCCGGGATCGGGTTGATCTCGTTGACCATCACACCGTTGTCGGTGAGAAAGAAGTCGATCCGGCTCAGCCCCCGGGATTCGGTGGCGTGGAAAGCCTTGATCGCGAGCCGTCGCACTTCGGCGCAAACATCGTCATCGATGTTGGCCGGCACAACCAGATGAGGAACCTCGTCGATGTTGGCTGGCGCATCCAAATGAGAAACGCCGTCGAAGTACTTCTTCGCGAAATCGTAGAAGCCGTCCTCCCGCCCATGCCCGTCGTCGATGTTGACCTCCCCGACGGCGCTGGCTTTTACTGTGCCGTCAAGGAATTCAAGGAGGCCGCACCAGAGCTCGCGACCGCGTACCGCTGCTTCGACGAGCACTTTGCGGTCATAGCGGCGAGCATCGGCGATCGCCGCTGGTAACTCGTCGGTTGTCGTGACCCGGTGTACGCCGATCGACGATCCGCCGCGGGCGGGTTTGACGAACAGCGGCAGGCCCAGCCGCTCAAGCTGTTCGGGCTGCACCGTGTCTTCGTGAGCGCGCAGGGTCACGAACTCGGCGACTGAGAACCCGTCGGCGGCCAGCAGCGTCTTGGTGAATTCTTTGTCCGCGCCGGCCACGCTCCCGAACACATCGGGACCGACATATGGCACACCGGTCAACTCGAGGAGTCCCTGAATGTTGACGTCCTCGGCGAAAGGGAATATGACGTCGACGGATGACAGCGCTTCTTCGATGCCGACGACGGTGCCCCACGACTCGGTAATGTTTGGCAGCTGACCGGCATTGATCGCCAGTCGGTCGAGGTCGACATCGGTCTGCACCCAGGTGCCTTCGGTCGTGATTGCGAAGCCGACGACGTCGAAGCGTCGCGGATCCAGATTGCCCATGATGCCGGCCGCCGTCTCACACGAGACCCCATGCTCGGCGCTGCGACCGCCGTACACGACCCCGACGCGGATCCGGTTCTTGTTCATTGGCATGTCTCCTCAGTCAGCATGTCCACGTAATCGGGGATGCGAGGTTTCTCGCGGACCAGGGTTTCGTGTAGCTCTTGGAGGACCTCCACGGCGAAATTCGCTTCTCGCCAGCGCTGCAAAGAGATACCGAATCCCAGGCGTTCCCAGAGTTCGGCGTTGCGTGCTTCGTGCTCACCGAACGGCTCGAGCAGGACGAGCGGCGTTGCCGACGACACGGAGTCGAGCATCGTGCCGCCGCCGGGCTTACTGACCATCGCAAGCGCGGTTCTGGCCAGTTCAAAGGACCCGTGGCACTCGGCGCCTCGGACGTAGTGTGGGTCACGAAGGCCATCGACACGCGCGAATGGCGGGTAGCCGTCGTCGATCCAGGGATGCCAGCTCGGGTCGATCATGAAGTAGCGCACGCCGGCCCGCGCCGAGACATCGCAAGCTTCGTAGGCCACGATGTCCAACTCAAACCCGTTGTCGTGCAGCTCGTCAGCCCGTTGGCGGTAGGTGCCCATACCCCAGCCACCACCATGCACGAGTAGTCGGCGGTCACGATCGCTCCAGCGTACGGGCGGTCTCGCGCTGACCGGAAGCGTGCATGGCACGGTCGTATGCAACCAATCAGCGAGCAATACCTGCCGCACATGGGGCGGTAGCGGGCCGGCCGCGCGGAAGGATGGGGACAGCACCGAGTCAAGGTGGCAGATGTCGACCTCGGGCCGGTGTCCGGACAGTATCGCGCATCGCTCGACAAGAGGCAGCCAGAACCCGGACAACACGACGAGCCGCTGCACACCTCGCGCTCGCCACTGCTCGGCCAGCTCTTCGAGTGCCGGTTCAGTCACCGCGGCGGAGGGATCGACCGCCAACCGCTGCCCGGCGAGCGCAACGCGAAAGTTGCGATGGAAAGCGAACTTCGCCTTCGCTGTCGTCGCGCGCTTCGACTCGGGAAGCAGTCGTTCCAGCACGAAGACTTCCGAGTCGGCTCCCCGCTCCCGCAGGCGCTGGGCCAGTAGTAGTCCCGGGACGTGCACACCAAGGGCGACGCCGGACGTGAGGACACCGATCATCCGGTCGCCTCACCGCGCCGCATGTGGGCATCCGCAAAAATAGCCGCCATCATCCGAATACGTTCGGCGGCCGAATCCTCGCTCACTCGGTCACTCGCCGCGCTTGTCAGAACGTCCCGGATGCGCGCGAACTGGATTGCGTAGTAGGCGATCGGCGCGAACTTCACAATGACGCGTCCCGCATCGTTGCTGTGCACGACCAGATTCAACGATGCAGAGCCGGCGATTGGAAGAAGGAACTGGCGCAGTCGCGCAATCGCATGGTCGAAGACGAACTCATGTTCAGCGATGTGCTTGGCGCCGAAGCTACATTCGGCGACCCACTCACGGCCGTCCGGCCACGTGAGCTGCGACGAGAAGGAACTGTCCACCCCGTTGGGACCGCAGAAGTCGGAGTGGCCTGTCCCGGTGGCATCGGCCAGCCCGCAGACCGCCTGGACGGCCTGCAGCCAGTAGCTTGACGCGTCGAAGAATATCCCGCCGCCGAGCTCGGGCCGGCATCGATAGCCCTCCGACGGTGGCATGGCGAACTGAATTCGGGTCCGTGCGGAACGCAGAGCGCCATAGCTGCTGTCGGCCAACATCTCTCGAACAGCGGCCTGCCATTCGTGGCCCATGGTCGGGACCGCTTCAATGAAGCGGACTCCGGTTGCAGACGCCGCTTCCTCGATCGCGGCAAGTTCGTCGCCGTCGAGGCACAGGGGCTTCTCCACGATGACGTGCTTGCCTGCGCTCGCCGCGCGCGCCACCCACGTGTGATGCGCGGAATTGTGCAGGGAGATGTACACCGTGTTGATCGTCGAGTCGTCGATCAAAGCCGAATAGTCGCGGTGCACAACCGGAATGCGGTTCCGTGCAGCGAAAGTGGCCGCCCTTCCGGAGTCGCTCGCAGCGACTGCGCGGATCGTGGCGTCGCCGTAACGGGCGCTCGGCATCACAACCGCACGCTCTGCGATCCTCGTCGCCCCGATCAAACCGATGTTAAGCGTCATCACCGGCACCTCGCGGTTTCATCCCTGCACCTTTGACGGCGTCTGTCACCCGGTGCTGCCACAGCGGCGCATCGTCGGTCGCACAGTAGGACAGGCCATAAAGGCGACCGTCCGGCTCCGACAGCGAACCCCCTCCCAGTACGAGCACGCCAGGCCGTGCCCCGCCGGCGTACAGCAGCCGCGCCTTTCGCAGCGCCGCGAGAACGTCATCGACACTCTGGTCGGCTCCGAGAGTGAGCTCGAGTTGCCATAGGTGACACGCCAGCCCAGTCTGAGCGACTCGATGCCCCGCCAGCAACGCCAGCAGTCCCAGGGAGCGGCGGGCGTTGATCTCCAGCACCGGCACGAGGGAGTTGTCTTCGAGCACCATTGAATCGACACCGATCGGCCCGTGATAGCCCTCGTCGGCGAGTGCGGCGCCGACGTCTGCGAGTACGTGTCGATACCCGTGCCGGTCGAGCAGGTCCGTCAGTTCCGCGCCGGCCGGACCTGAACCGAGATGCCGGAAGCCATCATTGACCATCACCTGCACGCCGAGGAATCGCGACATGCCGTCACGGTTGACCTGCAGATGGCCGGAGAAGTCACACTTCTTTGGGAACTCGGGCTGGACCAGCAGTTCGACAGTGCGCCCCTCGCCCTCCTGGCGGCTCAGGACACGCTGGACCGCGCGCAGCACTCCCGGCGAATTGACGCGCAGCGCACCACGGCCGGATACGCCGTAGGGGTCTTTCACCACCACCGAGGGGCCGAATTCTTGTGCTGCGGAGCAGAGTTCGCTTACGGATCGCACCACACTGGCGCAGCCGGGCAGGCCCAGTGTCCGCGCCAGCGTGTTGGACCACGTTTTCGAGTTCACCCGGGCCACGACGTCGACGGACGGCACGTCGCTTGCCCGTCCCCATTGCGTCAGCAGCGACACCGTGTCCGGTAGTACCGCGTACGGCTGGACATCGTTGTACCGGGCGGCCGACTCGGACAGCGCCAAGTTGTCGATCATTAGGCGTTCCACGCCTCGCTCATTCAGCGCGCGCGGGAGGGGGGATGGCACGCTCTCGGCGGCGAGGTGATCGAAAACGATCCCTGCCTCGCCGAGGGACTGCCGCACCGCGGGTGGCAATGCCCGTCGTGTGATGAGAAGGTCGCCAGGCGCACACCCGGCTGCGAGGACCTCATCCATGGTCGCCACGGCGGTGCCGCCGCCGGTGCGTACGGCTGGCAGCTGAGCCAAACCTGAAGGACGCCAGTACCGCTCGGCATCGAACGTACCGAAGTGGATCGAGCTCATTGAGCTATGGCAGGGAGTCCCGCAACGAAGTCGGTGAATTCGCGCACGGAACGCAGATGGTCCAACTCCAGATTTTCGTAGTCCAATTCCACGTCGAAGGTGTCCTCGATGGACAACAAGAAATTGATCATTTGAAGCGAGTCGATACCGTAGTCGATGACCATGTCGGCGTCGACGGAGATGTCATCCGCTGTGAGCCCCTTGTCCAGCACGCCCGCCAGCACGGCTCGGATCTCGAAGGCGATTTCGTCGCTCATGCAGGTCATACTCCGTTGAGATACAACAGGATGCACTTCGAACAAACCGGCATCATGCCATTGGTTGCGAGGATCGTCCGGATCTTCCGAAATTCTGGGCTCTGCCACAGATCCAATACGTCGGTCTCGTAGAGGTTGCCTACGACGAATTCTGGAAAGAACTTGCATGAGCTGACGTTGCCGTCGGCGTGTACCTCTAGTCGGTTCGACACGGCCAGGCATTTGCTGCGTCCTTGGGCCGGTCGGGAAGTCCCGAGGATGAAGTCGGCCACCTCATGCTCGTCGAGTTGCGGCTGGTACCGCACCCTGACTCGCCACTCGCGCTCGGCGAGCCGGCGCATCGAGTCGCGCAACACCGGAAGTTCTTCCGGCGGAAGGCGATAGGTGTACGAATGCCACGTAGGCCGCGCCGTCTGGGTGTGCGGCTGTAGCCAAGCAAAGCTCTCCTGATAGAGCGCGTCCATCGCACTTGCGACTTCTTCACTTATGTACCAGGGGAATTGGAAGTAGACCGAATTCACGCCCAAGTCCTCGGCCCACTCCATGAACTCGTACATCTTGCCGACGTTGACGTGTGAAACCATGCAAGACAACGACAGCTCACCGGCAAACTCGCCAGAACGCTTGAGGTCGAGCATCGCCTTGATGTTGCGCGTCGTCCGGACGAAAGTACCCGTTCCACGCAGCTCGTCATGGTCGTCGCCGATACCGTCGAGGCTCACGAGCAAGTTGAGATTCTCGCCAATCGCCAGCATGTCATCGAGGTTGCGGCCGAACAGCAGACCGTTAGTGCACATGTTGACCGTACGGGGATAGCGCTGCAGGAGCTTGGCGACTTCGCCAAACCTGCTGTGCATCAATGGTTCTCCACCCCACAGGAACAGTTTCGCGCGATTGTCTGCCGTGGCCGCAAGCACCTGCTCGACGATGTCGATGCCCAGTTCGGTCTTCTGCCGGCTGGGAGCCCAGTCCCGGAAGAAACCCTGCTCGTTCCATTGGTAGCAATGACTGCATCGCAAATTGCAGCGAAAGGTGAGCTGCAAACTGATCTCGTCGGGAATTGGGGCGGCATATCCGGGGTCGGCGCGTTGATTCCGTCTCGCTTTGGACCTGATCGCGACAGTGTGCTTGAGATCCGCGAACTCTTTGGCATTCAGCGTTCTGGAGGTCCTGGGGTACGCCACCATAGTTTTCCCGACTTTCCCCACCGAGTGGAAACCCAGAGCTCAGATGCGCAATTTATGCCGCTACCTGCGGATAGTCAAGGGCGGCGCGGCCCGCGTGCTTGGTGAGACAACGCCACCATGGGTGTCCGAGGGGGGACTTGAACCCCCACGCCCGTTAATAGGGCACTAGCACCTCAAGCTAGCGCGTCTGCCATTCCGCCACTCGGACCTCGCCCCTAGGACAGTCAGGGGCAGCTAAGGCTAACGGATGTGGGTCCGCAGCCCAAAACTAGGCGCTCGGCAGCCGTCCGGCGATCTCCCCGGCGATCGCACTGGCCGCCGCCGTCGGCCCGTCCAGGCTGCATGCTTCGACGTCCACTGCGACATTGCTGTGCACGGTCAGCGCCCGCTGGCAGGCCCATCGCTGCGGGCTCTGCTGCACCCGCGACACCGCCAGTACGTCGTGGTCGGTGGTGGTCTGCCCGACCGACCACACCTGCGGCGGGCCGATCGGCTGGGCGTAGTTGAGCTCCCGGTTCGAGCAGGCCGCCCAGCTTCGCTGCGACGCCGTGAAAAACTCCGCAGCGGCTTGCGCGGTCGGGAAGGAGACCACCGCCTGCACGGCGAAATGCGACCACTGCGGCGCCGTCGGCGCCTCCCGCAGAACCTGGCCGTGAACGGCCGTCGATCCACTGCCTGCGTAAACGCCCTGCTGAGCGGCACCGGCGATGGCCAGGCAGTTCACGTCGGCGAAGTGAGCGCTGTCGTTCCACGCCTTGCTCACGTCGGTAGTGACCACAACGTCGTCGCTGGCCAGCGCCGCGCCCACATCGGGTGCCGCCAGCAGTAGGGCGGGCAGGCCGTCGGGGCTGGTCAGCGGGGCATGATCGGCGGGCCTGGCGATGCCACCGGTGACGGCCGAGCAGCCGCTGACCGACAGGCACATTAGCGCCGCGATCGCGAGCATGCGGGAGGTCACCCGCTAAATCAAACCCTAAATCGGCGTGTTGCGCGAGTGGTTCTTGGGAAACGTGTGGTAATAGCCGACCTCCGCACCCGCGGCCGCCCCGCGCCAGTGGTAGGAAAGGGGACTGTGACACAAGCCGTCGACGAGGTGGTTGATCTCGTCAGTTCCCTGATCCGGTTCGACACCTCCAACACCGGCGAGCTGGCGACCACCAAGGGTGAAGCGGAGTGTGCCCTCTGGGTGGCCGAGCAGCTCGGCGCCGTCGGCTATGCCACTGAGTACATCGAGTCCGGAGCGCCGGGCCGAGGCAACGTCTTCGCCCGCCTGCCCGGCGCCGATCCCAGCCGCGGCGCGCTGCTGATCCATGGCCACCTCGATGTCGTGCCCGCCGAGCCCGCCGACTGGAGCGTGCATCCGTTCTCCGGCGCCGTCGCCGACGGCTATGTCTGGGGCCGCGGCGCGGTCGACATGAAAGACATGTGCGGCATGATGATCGCGGTCGCTCGGCACTTCAAGCGTGCCGGCATCGTGCCGCCGCGCGATCTGGTGTTCGCCTTCGTCGCCGACGAGGAGCACGGTGGCACCTACGGCGCGCAGTGGCTGATCAAGAACCGCCCGGACTTGTTCGACGGCATCACCGAGGCCATCGGCGAGGTGGGCGGCTTCTCGCTCACGGTGCCGCGCAAGGACGGCGGCGAGCGCCGGCTCTATCTGATCGAGACCGCCGAAAAGGGACTGTCCTGGATGCGGCTCACCGCCCGGGGCCGCGCCGGACACGGATCGATGGTGCACGACGACAACGCCGTCACCGCCGTCGCCGAGGCCGTCGCGCGCCTAGGGCGGCACCAATTCCCGCTCGTCCTAAGCGAATCCGTGGAGCAGTTCCTCGCCGCCGTCGCCGAGGAGACCGGCTACAGCTTCGACCCGGCGTCGCCGGATCTGGAGGGCACGATCGCCAAGCTCGGCGGCATCGCCCGCATCGTCGGCGCGACGCTGCGCGACACCGCCAACCCCACCATGCTCAAAGCCGGCTACAAGGCCAACGTCATCCCGCAGACTGCCGAGGCTGTCATCGATTGCCGGGTGTTGCCCGGGCGCAAGGAAGCCTTCGAGCGGGAGATCGACGAGCTGATCGGTCCCGACGTCACCCGCAGCTGGGAGCGTGACCTGCCCCCGTACGAAACGACGTTCGACGGCGACCTCGTCGACGCGATGAACGACGCGCTGCTGGCGGTCGATCCGGACGCCCGGACCGTGCCGTACATGCTCTCCGGCGGAACGGACGCCAAAGCCTTTGCCAAGCTTGGCATCCGGTGCTTCGGATTCATCCCGCTACGCCTGCCGCCCGAGCTGGATTTCGCGGCACTGTTCCACGGAGTCGACGAGCGGGTACCCGTCGAGGCACTGCACTTCGGCACTCAGGTGCTCGAGCACTTCTTGAAGAACTGCTGAAGACGACAACGAAAGGAAAACCAGCACATGGCATTTCCCTACAATCCCTACGAATTCCTGCCCAAGCTGCCCAGTTTCACGCTCACCAGCACCGACTTCGCCGACGGGGAGCAATGGAAGAACGCTCAGGTCAGCGGCATCATGGGCGCCGGTGGTGAGGACGTCTCGCCGCAGCTCAGCTGGTCGGGCTTCCCGGAGGAGACGCAGAGCTTCGCGGTCACCGTCTACGACCCCGATGCCCCCACCGGTTCCGGCTTTTGGCACTGGGCGGTGGCGAACCTGCCTGCCACCGTCACCGAACTGCCCACCGGTGTCGGCGAAGGCTCGGTTCTCCCGGGCGATGCGCTGACGCTGGTCAACGACGCCGGCATCCGCCGGTTCCTCGGCGCCGCCCCGCCGCAGGGCCACGGCTACCATCGCTACTACGTCGCCGTCCACGCGGTGAAGGTGCCGAAGCTGGAGCTGACCGAGGATGCCAGCCCGGCCTACCTCGGGTTCAACCTGTTCATGAATTCCATTGCGCGCGCGGTCATTCACGGCACCTACGAGCAGAACTAACGCGCTGCCGACCCGACCGCCTCACTCAACGACGAGAAGCCGTCGGCATGCAGTCGGGCGGCGATGCCGTCGTGAATCTCTTTGGCCCACAACCCGCCCCCGTAGATGAACCCGGTGTAGCCCTGTAGCAACGTCGCGCCCGCGGTGATGCGCTCCCACGCCTCCTCGGCCGTCTCGATGCCGCCCACACTGATCAGCACCAGGTCCTTGCCGACCCGCCCGTACAACCGGCGCAGAATCTCCAGCGACCGGCGCGCCACCGGCGGTCCGGAGATACCGCCGGCACCGAGCTCGTCGACGCCGGGGGTGCGCAGGTCGGCCCGCGAGATCGTGGTGTTGGTCGCAACGATCCCGGCCAGTCCCAGCTCCACGGCCAGATCGGCGACGGCATCGACGTCCTCGTCGGACAAGTCTGGGGCGATCTTCACCAGGACCGGCGTCGACGTCTCTTCCAGCACGGCCGACAGGATGGGCCGAAGCGATTCGACCGCCTGCAAATCGCGAAGGCCGGGCGTATTGGGGGAGCTGACGTTGACCACCAGGTAGTCGGCCAGCGGCCCGAGTAGCCGTGCGCTGGCACGGTAATCCTCGGCGGCCTGCTCCGGCGGGGTGACCTTCGACTTGCCGATGTTCACCCCGACGGGTGAATCGGGCCGGTAGCGGGCCAGCCGTAACGCCAACTGCCCGGCGCCGTGATTGTTGAAGCCCATCCGGTTGAGCAGCGCGCGGTCCTCGGGGAGGCGGAACAACCGCGGCAGTGGGTTGCCCGGCTGCGGCTGCGCGGTCACCGTGCCCACCTCCGCGTAGCCGAATCCCAGCGCGCCCCAGGTCTTCAGGCCCAGACCGTCCTTGTCGAAGCCGGCGGCCAAACCCATCGGGCCGGGGAATCGCACCCCGAACACCATGCTCGCCAGCACCGGATCGCGGGGTGCGAGCCGGCGGCCCAACGGCCCGCGGGTGGCGTTGGTGGCCGTAGCGGCCCGCAGCGAGCCGAACACGAACGTGTGGATGCGTTCGGCCGGCACCAGGAAGAATGCTCGCCGCAGCGCGTCGTAAATCACAGCTCGGGTTGGTCGGCGGCTTGGCCATTGAACCGAGACTTCTTGCGCCGCAAGAGGACTCGACGGCTACCGTCGGTGTAGAGGCGAACGCGAGTCAGTTCCCAGCCTCGGCACTCGGCCTCGATCGACAGTCGGGTCGACGCGCTGATGCGGGTCACGTCCGGCGGCAGCCGCAGCGGGACCCACTCGTAGTCATCGGACAGCTCGACTTCCCAGCTCGCCGGCATCCCGCCGCGGTGGGCCGCGCTCATCGGCCCCCCGCGGCGTTGCGAATCACTTGCACACCGGCACCGGCCGCCGACACCACGTAGAGCGTGTCGGACTTGTCGTCGAATGCCAGCGAGTTCGGTTGCTGCACGGTCGGGTAACGCACCTTTTCCACAGGGATACCAGTCGTTAAATCGTAACCAACAACCATGTTCGAGGCGGTCTGCGAAACCCAGGTCAGATTCCGCGATCCGGCCAGCCCGTACGGCGCCTCCGGAACCGGGTACGCCTGCCGCTCGATCAGGGGATCGACACCGAACACCAAGAGCTGACCGCCGCGGGTGTCGGTCACCAGCACCCGGCCCAGCGGATCCGCCACCAGCGTGGTGGCGCCTTCACCGGCGCGCAGCGCCTGCTGGGTGTGGCCCTCGCTGTTCAACGAGGTCACCGAGGTCTGTCCGCGGTCGAGGATCACGGCGTCGTTTCCTTCGGTGACCACGGCGTCGACCCGCGAGAAAAGCTTCACCTTCTCCGCCACGGCGGTGTCCGAGCCCAAGGTGTAGGCGGTTCCGTCGGCGCTGCCGAGCACCAGCCGGCCGTCGGCGCGGCGGGCTATCGCGGTGAAGTCGGTGTCGGCTTCATCGTTGATGGCCACCGGGGTGGCGGTGCCCGCAGCGAGGTCGACCGTGACATAACCGCCACGGGCGGACAGATACGCCGCGCCCTGGCTATCGCCGGCGATCGCCGTCGCCGGGCCGGGGAGGGTGAGTTCGCGGGGTACGCCGGATGAGCTGAACAACGTCAGCGTCGCGGGAGCCGCAGGATCAACGCCGGGAGTCAACACCGCCAGTGAACCCGTCCGCTCGTCGAAAACGACGGCATCGGGGTTCCCGCCGAGCGGCAGGATTTCACCGGCGGGTCGGTTGGCCGGCGGCGGGGACACCGCGGGGCCGGCCGGCTCGATGGTCGGCGGTGGCGTGACCAGTGCACTTGTTGAGCAAGCAGTGCAGCTAGCGCCCGCGACCAGGGCAGACGCCAGCAAAATAGCGGTGTACCTGCGCAAACCGGTCCGGTTTACGAACTCTGCCAACGGGTAGCCCTCGGTTGTGTCCACGATCGAGCGACCAAGTCGCCCCCTGTCGATCAGAAAGTCTAGGCGGGGGTCGGGAAGACAAATTGACGTGTTTGTCTTCTCTCGTCCCGTAACTCGCGTTATGGTGACGTCATGACGCTGGCCATCGAGGGGCGAGAGTTCGCGATCGAGGACATTTCGACTGGTGTGTTCGCAAGCGGGTTCGGCCACCTCGGCGATGGCCGCAGCTTCTCCTTCTGGGTCCACCGCGGGCAGCTTCTGGTGGAGGTCTACCACCCGCGCCTGGCCGGCCCCGTGCCGCACCAGGAGGACGTGGTCGCGACAGCGTCCCGCAGCCTCACCGACTTCGATGTCGACGACGAGCGCAGCCTGACCGCGGCCGTACGCGACGCGGTCGCCCACGCTCAGCCGGTGCGCTGAACCCCTAGCGCTATCCAGTACGGTCGGCGACGTGGATGTCGCGCCGATGTCGTGGTTGCAGGTCGTCGTCTTGTCGATCGTTCAGGGCCTGACCGAGTTCCTGCCGATCTCGTCGTCGAGCCATCTGGCGATCGTGTCCCGGGTCTTCTTCTCTGCGGATGCCGGCGCATCGTTCACGGCGGTGTCCCAGTTGGGCACCGAGGCCGCTGTGGTGGTGTATTTCGCCCGCGATATCTGGCGGATTCTCAAGGCCTGGTTCAACGGACTGTTCGTCAAGGCCCACCGGGACAACATCGACTACCGGATGGGCTGGTACGTCATCATCGGCACGCTGCCCATAGTCGTGATCGGTGTGGCGTTCAAAGAGGCGATTCGCGGCGAGGTCCGCAACCTTTGGGTGATCGCCACGGCGATGCTGGTGTTCTCGGCCGTGATCGCCGCCGCCGAGTACTTCGGCAAGCAGACCCGCCATCTCGAGCAACTGACGTGGAAGGACGGCCTGCTCGTCGGTCTGGCGCAGTGTCTGGCGCTGATACCGGGCGTTTCCCGGTCCGGTTCGACGATCAGTGTGGGCCTCTTCCTCGGTATTGATCGTCCGCTGTCCGCGAGATTCGGCTTCCTTCTTGGCATTCCGGCTGTCTTGGCCTCAGGCCTGTTCTCGCTACCCGATGCCTTTCATCCGGTCACCGAGGGTATGAGCGCCACCGGCGCGCAATTGGCGCTGTCGGTGGTCATCACGTTCGTCGTCGGCTACGCGGCGATTTCGTGGCTGCTGCGGTTCGTCGCCAACCACGCGATGTACTGGTTCGTCGGTTATCGGGTGGTGCTGGCGCTGGTCGTGATGGCCCTGCTGAGCACCGGCGTAGTGGCGGCCAGTTGACCGTCATCCTGCTGCGGCACGGCCGCTCGACGTCCAACACCGCGCACACACTGGCCGGCCGGACCGAGGGCGTCGAACTCGACGAGAAGGGACAGGCCCAGGCCACCGCTCTCGTGGACCGGGTGAAGGGCCTGCCGATCAAGGCCCTGGTGCGGTCCCCACTGCTGCGCTGCCGCCTCACTCTCGAGCCGCTGGCCGCCGCGCTGGACCTCGAGCCGGTGATCGAGGAGCGGCTCGCCGAGGTGGACTACGGGCAGTGGACCGGTCGGGCGCTGAAGGATCTGGTGAAGGAGCCGCTGTGGGCGGTGGTCCAGCAGCAGCCCAGCGCGGCCGTCTTCCCCGAGGGCGAGGGCCTGGCCCAAGTGCAGGCACGCGCGGTGGCCGCTGTGCGCGAGCATGACCGCAGGGTCGCCGAGGAGCACGGTCACGACGTGCTGTGGGTTGCCTGCACGCACGGCGACGTGATCAAAGCCGTCGTCGCCGACGCGCTCGGCACACACCTCGACAGCTTCCAGCGGATCACCGCCGACCCGGCATCGATGAGTGTGATCCGCTACACGCCGATCCGCCCATTTGTGGTGCACGTCAACCACACCGGTGCCGAACTCGCGTCGGCGTTGAGCGCGCCGCCACCGGCGGCCGGAGACAAGGCCGCCGAGGATGCCGTCGTGGGTGGGTCGACGGACTAGGCCCGATCGTCTCGCTTCTCCTCCGCCTCGTTCCTCGGCGGCATCGTCGACTCGACGGCGTCCAATTACAGCTCGGCTGCTTAAGCCGGTATTTTGGAAATAACATGGCCCGCGCAATTCACGTCTTCCGCACACCCGACCGATTCGTCGCCGGGACCGTTGGTCAACCCGGAAACCGGACCTTCTATCTGCAGGCCGTTCACGACAGCCGGGTCATCTCGGTGATCCTCGAAAAACAACAGGTCGCGGTGTTGGCCGAACGCATCGCGGCGCTGCTCGTCGAGATCAACCGCCGGTTCGGCACGCCGCTGCCTCCAGAGACCGACGTCGATGATCTCAGCCCGCTGATCACTCCGGTGGATGCCGAGTTCCGCGTCGGCACGATGGGGCTCGGGTGGGACTCCGAAGCGCAGACCGTCGTCGTCGAACTGCTCGCCGTCTCGGATACCGAATTCGACGCGTCGGTGGTACTCGACGACGCCGAGGAGGGTCCTGATGCAGTGCGGGTTTTCCTGACGCCCGAGTCGGCTCGGCAGTTCGCCTCCCGATCGACCCGGGTCATCTCGGCCGGACGTCCGCCGTGCCCGCTCTGTGATGAGCCGCTCGACCCCGAGGGGCACATCTGCGTGCGCACCAACGGATATCGGCGTGGCGCATTCGGCGAGGCCAACGACGATCCCGACTCGTGACCGGCGCCGACGACGCCTCGGCCCGCGAAGCGCTGCGCTGCGGTGAGCTGACCATCGTCGGGCGGATCCGCTCGGCGAGTAACGCCACCTTCCTGTGTGAAGCTGCCTGGTCAGACCACACTGTGCACTGCGTCTACAAGCCGGTCGCCGGCGAGCAACCGCTGTGGGATTTCCCCGACGGAACCCTGGCCGGCCGGGAAGTGGGCTCGTATCTGATCTCGACGGCACTGGACTGGAACATCGTGCCGTACACCATCATTCGCGACGGTCCGGCCGGCCCCGGGATGCTGCAACTGTGGGTCGACCAACCCCGCGACAGCGACGACACCGAACCCGAAGGGCCCGACCTCGTCGACATCTGCCCACCGGGATCCATTCCGCCGGGCTATCTTTCGGTGCTGCGCGCCTACGACTACGCCGGAAATGATGTGACTCTGGTGCACGCCGACGACGCCCGGCTGCGGCGGATGGCGGTCTTCGACGTAATCGTGAACAACGCCGACCGCAAGGGCGGCCACATTCTGGCTGCGGTCGACGGTCGGGTGTACGGCGTCGATCACGGGGTGTCGCTGCACGTCCAGGACAAGCTGCGCACCGTGCTGTGGGGCTGGGCGGGCAAGCCGATCGACGACGAGACACTCGAAGCGGTCGCCGACCTCGGTGAGCAACTGGCCGGCCCGCTCGCTGACCAGCTGCGCGAACACATCACCCCCGCCGAGGTCGCGGCGTTGCGGCGGCGGGTCCGGACGCTGCTGGCCGAGCCGGTCATGCCAGGCCCCGACCGGCACCGGCCGATTCCGTGGCCGGCCTTCTGAGAAGGTAATACTGACCTGATGACCATGACCGACGCTGCGCTGGCCGCCTCTCTCGCCGAGGAGGCGGGCCGGCTCCTGCTGTCGGTGCGTGAAGAGGTCGGTTTCGACTTCCCGCCCGCCCTGGGCGACGCCGGCGACGCGCGGGCCAACGCCCTGATCCTGCGTCGGCTACGCGCGGAGCGGCCCAATGACGCCGTGCTTTCTGAAGAGGCCTACGACGACCTGAAGCGGCTGCAGGCCGACCGGGTGTGGATCATCGATCCGCTGGACGGCACCCGCGAGTTCTCGATGCCGCGACGGCCCGATTGGGCGGTGCACGTGGCGCTATGGCAGCGGACCGGTGGACCGGACGGCAGCATCACCGACGCCGCCGTCGCGCTGCCTGCGATCGGTGAGGTGTATCGCTCGGACACCGTGACCGCGCCGCCGCCGGCGCCACCCGGACCCATCCGCATCACGGCCAGCTCCAACCGGCCGCCCGCGGTGCTGTGGCGGCTGCGGGATCGGCTCGACATCGAGTTCCTCCGGATCGGGTCGGCCGGCGCCAAGGCAATGGCGGTGGTGCGCGGCGACGCCGACGCCTACATCCACGCCGGCGGCCAGTGGGAGTGGGACTCGGCTGCCCCGGCGGGGGTGGTGCAGGCCGCCGGTCTGCACGCCACCCGAATCGACGGGTCGCCGCTGCGCTACAACCAGCCCGATCCGTACCTGCCCGATCTGTTGATGTGTCGGTCCGAGGTGGCCGATCTCCTGCTCGATGCCATGTGGCTGGCCAGCTGAGGAATGGAACGGGTCGTCAGATTGCTCTGTATCGCAAGAATGCCCCACCACCTGAGAGCCCCGTGAACAGCGAAACCCTTAGAGTCGAGGCCATGCAATCCTGGTCGGCCGTCGACATCCCGCAGTTACCCGGCCGCGGGCCAGCCCTGCGGCTGTACGACAGCGCCGACCGACTCCTGCGCCCGACGTCGCCGGGGGAGACCGCGACGATGTACGTCTGCGGCATCACGCCTTACGACGCAACGCACCTCGGGCACGCCGCCACCTACCTGGCGTTCGATCTCGTCTACCGGGTCTGGCTGGACGGCGGACATCAGGTGCACTACGTGCAGAACATCACTGACGTCGACGACCCGCTGTTCGAGCGGGCCAACCGCGACGGCATCGACTGGCGCGAACTGGGGGCCAGGGAAATCCAGTTGTTCCGCGAGGACATGGCCGCACTGCGGGTACTGCCGCCGCACGATTACGTCGCGGCCACCGACACCACCGGCGAGGTCGTCGAGCTGGTCGAGAAGATGCTGGCGTCCGGGGCGGCGTATGTGGTCGACGATGCCGAGTATCCCGATATCTATTACCGCGCCGATGCCACCACCCAATTCGGCTACGAGTCGGGCTATGACCACGAGACGATGACGAGGCTGTTCGCCGAGCGCGGCGGCGATCCGGATCGCCCGGGTAAGGCGGATCCGCTGGATGCGCTGCTGTGGCGGGCTGCCCGCCCCGACGAGCCCAGTTGGCCCGCCCCGTTCGGTGCGGGCCGCCCCGGTTGGCACGTCGAGTGTGCGGCGATTGCGTTGAACCGCATCGGTTTTGGCTTCGACGTCCAGGGCGGTGGCAGCGACCTGATCTTTCCGCATCACGAATTCTCCGCCGCGCACGCCGAATCCGTAGTCGGGGAGCGCAGATTCGCGCGGCACTACGTCCACGCGGGGATGATCGGCTGGGACGGGCACAAGATGTCCAAGAGCCGCGGCAACCTGGTGCTGGTGTCCCGGCTGCGTGAACAGGGAGTGGATCCGGCCGCCATCCGGCTGGGACTGTTCGCCGGGCACTATCGGAGCGACCGGTCGTGGAGCGACGTCGTGCTCGACGAGGCCAACACCCGGCTGCACCGGTGGCGGAGCGCCGCCGCACTGTCCGCCGGTCCGGACGCGTCCGATGTGATCGGCCGGTTGCGCCAATATCTGGCCGACGACCTGGACACCCCCAAAGCGCTTGCCGCCGTTGATGGTTGGGTTACCGACGCACTGGAGTACGGCGGCCACGACGCGGCCGCACCCAGAGCGGTCGCGGCCGCGGTCGACGCGCTGCTGGGTGTGCCGCTCTAAGTCCTAGAGTGCGACGACGCCGTAGTCGCCGACCTGCGAACTCAGGAACCGCAGCTGATCGGTGGCCGAGCCCAAGGTCTGGTCGATCGCGGTGAGTCGCGCGGCGTAGTGCGCCACCGGGTACTCCGCGGTGACACCGATACCGCCGTGCATCTGGATCGACTCCTGGGAGATGTGCTTGCCCGACCGCCCGATCTGCAGCTTGGCCCGAGCCGCTACCGCGGGATCGAGCCGGCCGTCGGTGATGCACATCGCCGCGTAGTAGTTCATGCTGCGGGCCAGCTCCAGCGACACGTACATGTCGGCCGCGCGCTGAGTGAGCGTCTGGAACGTCTTGAGCGGTACGCCGAACTGCTTGCGGGCGTTCAGGTACTCCGTGGTCAGCCGCAGCGATTCATCCATGGCGCCAACAGCTTCGGCGCACAGCGCCGAGGAGTAGCGGATCAGCGTTGCATGGATCTGCTCGCTGGCATCGCCGCCGTCGCCGAGCGGGTGTGCCGGGGTGTCGGCAAAGTCGATCTCGGCGCCCCGTTGCCCGTCGAACGTTCGGTAGCCGCGCCGGGTGGTCGCTTCGGCGTCGACGAGGAAGACGCCCACGCCACCGTCGGGCAGGCCCGCGGTGACGACGAGAGTATCGGCGCTGTCACCGGCCAGCACCGGGTTCTTGCGGCCGGTGATCGTCCACGAGTCGCCGTCTTTGGTTGCACGAGTAGACAATTCGTCCAGGCCGCGCAGACCTTTCTCCGTGTGTGCCAGTGCCAGAAGTCGTTCACCGGCGGCGACGTCGTCGAGCTGAGCGCGCTGTTCGTCGCTGCCGAGTTCGGCAATCAGGCCACCCGGAATCAGTGCGGCGGCCGCGACGGGCTCGGGCGCCAGGCGGCGACCCAGCTCGGTCATCACCACCACGATCTCGATCTGGCCGGATTCTTCGGGCTCGAAACCCAGCCCGAGGATGCCGATCTCGGCCAACTGGCGCCACACGTCGCGGCTCCAGCCCAACTCGGAGTCGACTGTCTTGTTGCGGGTCTCGATGTCGTAGGTGCGGGAGAACACCTCGCGAGCGGTATCGCGCAGGAGCTCTTGTTCGTCGGTCAGGTCAAAGTTCATGGCCGGCCCTCTCCGGATTTAATGTCACAGTCCCAGGATCGTCGAGGAGATGATGGTGCGCTGGACCTCGTTGCTTCCGCCGTAAATCGAGGTCTTGCGGTAGTTCAGGTACTTGGGCGCCGCGTGCTGCGCCCAGAGCGGAGATTCGATGTCGGCGCCGCCGTCGAAGGGCAGTGCATCCGGCCCGGCCACCTCCACAGCCAACTCGGTGACCGCCTGCTGCAGTTGGCTGCCCCGCAGTTTGAGAATTGACGACGCCGGGTTCGGCTTGCCGGTGCCCTCGTCGCCGCTGACCCGCAGCTGCGTGAGTTCCAGTGCCAGCAGTTCGTTTTCGATCTCGGCAACCTTCGCTGCGAACAGCGGGTCCTCGAGCAGGCTGCCGCCGCCGACGCGGGTTTCGGCCGCATGCTCCTTGACATCGGCCAGCCACAGCTTGGTGGTGCCGATCCGCGCGATGCCGGTGCGCTCGTTGGACAGCAGGAACTTCGCGTAGGTCCAGCCCTGGTTCTCCTCGCCGACGAGCTGGTTGGCGGGCACCCGGACGTCTTCGAAGAACACCTCGTTGACCTCGTAGCTGCCGTCGATCAGCTTGATCGGCCGCAGCGTGATGCCCGGTGTGTTCATCTCGACGAGGATGAAGGAGATGCCGGCCTGCTTCTTCGGTGCCTCCGGATTGGTGCGGGCCAACACGAAGATCCAGTCGGCGTACTGGCCGAGCGTCGTCCAGGTCTTCTGGCCGTTGATGACGTAGTCGTCGCCGTCGCGCACGGCGACGGTGCGCAGCGAGGCGAGGTCGGAGCCGGCCTCGGGCTCGGAAAAGCCTTGGCACCACCAGATGTCGAGGTTCGCGGTAGGTGGCAGGAAGCGCTCCTTGATCTCCTGCGAGCCGAAGTGGGCGATCACCGGCCCGACCATGCTGGCGTTGAAGGCCAGCGGCTCGGGGACGCAGGCCATGCGCATCTCGTCGGCCCAGATCTGGCGCTGCAGCGGGGTCCAGTCCTTGCCGCCCCATTCGACCGGCCAGTTCGGCACGCCCAGACCGGCCTTGTTCAGGATCCGCTGGGTGTCGACCATGTCGTCCGGGGCCCGCAGGCTGTCCGTGCGGGCCCGTTCACGGATCTCGGCGGGAACCTGGGTGGTGAAGAACTCACGCAACTCGTCGCGGAACTTCACGTCCTCGTCACTGAGTGCCAGTTTCACGAGTCCAACCTCGATTCTTGTTACTCGGCAGTATCCATTGCAAACGGTAGCGCAGCCCTACCAACTGGTCGGCAGGACCACCCGTCGACGGTGAAATTGGTGCTGGTTAACCGCGGAAGCCCGGACCCCGCCGGCGCAGATACCGCTCGAACTCGGCGGCCAGCGCGTCGCCGTCGACCTTCGACAAAGCCTCGTTCATGTCGACCTCGGCGTCGCCGCGCTGCTCGAGGGAGGCCACGTACTCGGCGATCTCCTCATCGTCGGCGGTCATCTCCGTGACCGCCTGCTCCCACTCCTCGGCCTGGGCCGGAAGATCGGCCAGCGGCACTTCGATGTCCAGCACGTCCTCGACGCGGCGCAGCAGTGCGACGGTGGCTTTCGGATTCGGTGGCTGCGACACGTAATGCGGAACTGCGGCCCAGAACGTCACCGCCGGGATGCCCGCCGCCACACAGGCGTCCTGGAACACGCCGGCGATACCGGTCGGCCCCTCGTAGCGAGTTTCCTCGAGGCCGAAGAATTTCGCCGATTCGGGGGAGTAGGCCGCCCCGGACACCGGAACCGGCCGGGTGTGCGGCGTGTCGGCCAACAGTGCCCCGAGGATCACGACGGTGTCCACGTTCAGCTTGTCGGCGATCGCCAGCAACTCGGCGCAGAACGTGCGCCACCGCATATTCGGTTCGACGCCGTGCATCAGCACGATGTCACGGTCCGATCCCGGCGGCCGGCAGTGTGAGATCTGCATCGAAGGCCACACCAGTTCGCGGGTCACCCCGTCGACCTGCCGGATCACCGGGCGATTCACCTGGTAGTCGTAATACGCCTCGTCGTCGATCTCGATGATCGTGTCGGCCTCCCAGATGGCGTCCAGGTGCTCGAGCGCGTCACTGGCAGCGTCACCGGCGTCGTTCCAGCCCTCGAAAGCCGCGACGATGATCGTTTTCTGCAGTTCGGGCAGATCCGGGCCTTTCGCGCCGATGAAGTTCGAGGCTGTCACAACCTCAGCCTAAGGCTTGCTCGTCCCCGAGGAGCCTTCTCGGGCCGACTACCTGGTGTGTTGAGGTGGGTTCGACCGCACGAGTTTGGGCCTCCGGAAGTCCATTGCATAACGACGTAGACTTTTCATCGTCGAGAGGCGTTGCAACGGATCCGGCCAGCTACGGTGTCCGCCACGCTCGGCAGAGTCAAGGACGCCTTCCGTCATGGAAGGAACGTTTGTGAGCACCCCTGAGTCGAATGACTTTGAGCCGAACCTCCGCGCTGACTGCACCGACGAACTGACGGCTGCGTTGCGCCAGCGGATCGTGGTGATCGACGGCGCGATGGGCACTGCGATCCAGCGCGACCGGCCGGACGAGGCGGGATACCGCGGCGAGCGGTTCAAGGACTGGCCGAGCGATCTCATCGGCAACAACGATCTGCTCACCCTCACCCAGCCGCACATCATCGAGGGCATCCACCGCGAATATCTCGAAGCGGGTGCCGACATTCTGGAGACGAACACGTTCAACGCGAACGCTGTCTCGCTCTCCGACTACGGCATGGAGGAGCTGGCCTACGAGCTCAACTATGCCGGCGCCGCCTTGGCCCGCAAGACCTGCGACGAGTTCAGCACATCCGACAGGCCCCGCTACGTGGCCGGGGCGTTGGGGCCGACGACGCGGACGGCGTCGATCTCGCCGGACGTCAATGACCCGGGCGCCCGCAACGTCTCCTACGACCAGCTGGTCGCGGCGTACTTCGACGCCGCCAGGGGGCTGGTCGACGGCGGTGCCGACCTGCTCATCGTCGAGACGATCTTCGACACCCTGAACGCCAAGGCAGCGATATTCGCCATCGAGACGCTGTTCGAGGAGCGCGGCCGCCGTTGGCCGGTGATCATCTCGGGCACCATCACCGACGCGTCCGGGCGGACCTTGTCGGGTCAGGTCACCGAAGCGTTCTGGAATTCGATCCGGCACGCGAAGCCACTCGCGGTGGGTCTCAACTGCGCGCTGGGCGCGCCGGAGATGAGGCCCTACCTCGCCGAAATCTCACGGATCGCGGACACGTTCGTCTCCTGCTACCCGAATGCCGGACTGCCCAACGCCTTCGGCGAATACGACGAATCCCCGAAGCGTCAGGCCGGTTACGTCGCCGACTTCGCTGATGCCGGTCTGGTCAACATGGTCGGTGGCTGCTGCGGAACGACGCCGGCGCACATCGCCGAGATCGCCAAGGTCGTCGAGGGTAAGCCGCCGCGTGAGGTGCCGCAGCAGATCGAGGTGGCCACCCGCCTCGCCGGCTTGGAGCCGCTCAACATCACCGACGACTCCCTGTTCGTGAACATCGGTGAGCGCACCAACATCACCGGCTCCGCCCGGTTCCGCAACCTGATCAAGGCCGAGGATTACGACACCGCGCTGTCGGTCGCCCTGCAGCAGGTCGAGGTCGGTGCGCAGGTCATCGATATCAACATGGACGAAGGCATGATCGACGGCGTCGCCGCGATGGATCGGTTCACCAAGCTGATCGCCTCGGAACCGGACATCAGCCGCGTCCCGGTGATGATCGACTCCTCCAAGTGGGAGGTCATCGAGGCGGGCCTGAAGAACGTGCAGGGCAAGCCGATCGTCAACTCGATCTCCATGAAGGAGGGCGAGGAGAAGTTCATCCGCGAGGCCCGGCTGTGCCGCAAGTACGGCGCCGCCGTGGTCGTGATGGCCTTCGATGAACAGGGACAGGCCGACAACCTGGAGCGCCGCAAGGAGATCTGCGGGCGCGCCTACCGGGTGCTGACCGAAGAGGTCGGCTTCCCGGCCGAGGACATCATCTTCGACCCGAACTGCTTCGCGCTGGCGACCGGTATCGAGGAGCACGCGACCTACGGCATCGACTTCATCGAGGCCTGCGCCTGGATCAAGGAAAATCTTCCCCGGGTGCACCTCTCCGGAGGCATTTCGAACGTGTCGTTCTCGTTCCGGGGCAACAACCCTGTGCGCGAGGCGATCCACGCGGTGTTCCTGTTCCACGCCATCAAGGCCGGTCTCGACATGGGCATCGTCAATGCCGGTGCGCTGGTGCCGTACGACTCGATCGACTCCGAGCTGCGGGAGCGCATCGAGGATGTCGTGCTCAACCGCCGCGAAGATGCGGCCGAACGGCTGCTGGAGATCGCGGAACGGTTCAACAGCAAGGACGACGGACCCGCTGACGTGACCGCTGCGGAGTGGCGATCGCTCCCCGCTCGGGAGCGGATCACGCACGCCCTGGTCAAGGGCATCGATGCCGACGTCGAGACCGACACCGAGGAATTGCGGGCCGAGATCGCCGCCGCGGGCGGTCGCCCGATCGAGGTGATCGAGGGCCCGCTGATGGACGGCATGAACGTCGTCGGCGACCTCTTCGGTTCCGGCAAGATGTTCCTGCCCCAGGTGGTGAAGTCGGCCCGGGTGATGAAGAAGGCGGTGGCCTACCTGCTGCCGTTCATAGAGGCGGAGAAAGCGGAGAACGGCACGACTGGCTCCAAGGACACCAACGGCACGATCGTGATGGCGACCGTGAAGGGCGACGTCCACGACATCGGGAAGAACATCGTCGGAGTTGTCTTGCAGTGCAATAACTTCGAAGTGATCGACCTTGGGGTGATGGTGCCTGCCCAGAAGATCCTGGACGCGGCGAAGGAGCATGACGCCGACATCATCGGGCTGTCCGGCCTGATCACCCCGTCGCTGGACGAAATGGCCAATTTCGCGGTCGAGATGGAACGCCAGGGCCTGGAGATCCCGCTACTGATCGGTGGGGCCACCACCTCGCGCGCCCACACCGCCGTGAAGATCTCGCCGCGTCGCAGCGGTCCGGTGGTCTGGGTCAAGGACGCGTCGCGCTCGGTGCCGGTCGCGGCCGCGCTGCTGGACGACAAGCAACGGCCGGCCCTGCTGGAAGCCACCGAGAAGGATTACGCATCGCTGCGGGAACGGCACGCACAGAAGAACGAGCGGCCGATGCTCACGTTGGAGAAGGCCCGCGCCAACCGGACGCCGATCGAGTGGGACGGCTACACACCTCCGGTGCCGGCCCAGGGTCTCGGAGTGCGAGAGTTTCTCGACTACGACATCGCCGAGTTGCGTGAGTACATCGACTGGCAGCCGTTCTTCAATGCGTGGGAGATGAAGGGCCGGTTCCCGGACATCCTGAACAACCCGGCCTCCGGCGAGGCTGCCCGCAAGCTGTACGACGACGCCCAAGAGATGCTCGACACCGTGATCAAGGAGAAGTGGCTGAAGGCCAACGGAGTGATCGGGTTCTTCCCGGCCAACGCGGTCGGCGACGACGTCGAGGTCTACACCGACGAAAGCCGTAGCGAGGTGCTGACCACTTTGCGCAACCTGCGCCAGCAGGGCGAGCACCGCGACGGCATCCCGAACCGGTCGCTGGGTGATTTCATCGCGCCCAAGGAAACCGGTTTGGCCGACTACGTCGGCGCTTTCGCCGTCACCTCGGGGCTTGGCAGCCAGGAAAAGATCATGGAGTTCAAGGCAGCCCTCGACGACTACAGCGCGATCCTGCTTGAGTCAGTCGCGGACCGGTTGGCGGAGGCGTTCGCTGAGCGGATGCATCAGCGGGTCCGCAAGGAGTTCTGGGGATACCAGCCTGACGAGCAGTTGGACAATGACGCGCTCATCGGGGAGAAGTACGTCGGGATCCGTCCCGCCCCCGGTTACCCGGCCTGCCCGGAGCACACCGAGAAGGCGACGCTCTGGGGATTGATGGACGTCAAGGAGCGCGCCGGTATCGAGCTGACCGACTCGATGGCGATGTGGCCAGGGGCCGCCGTCAGCGGCTGGTACTTCTCACACCCGCAGTCGCAGTACTTCGTGGTCGGCCGGCTGGCCCAGGACCAGGTCGCGGACTACGCGAAGCGTAAGGGCTGGACGCTGCAGGAGGCCGAACGCTGGCTGGCGCCCAACCTGGGCTACAACCCGGAGGACTAGCTCGCGCGACGAAAGTGCAGCTTGCCCCGGAACTGAAGCAGCACAGCGACTGTCGCGGTCCAGCCGGTCTGGTGGCTGGCGCCCAGCCCTCGGCCGGTGTCCCCGTCGAAGTACTCGTGGAACGGGACCAGGTCGCGCCAGTGCGGGTCGGTCTGGAAGTACTCGATGTCGCCGAACACCGCTCGCCGGCCGTTCTCGTCGCGGACCAGCAGACCGGTGAGTTGACGGGCCAACCGGTCGGCCACCACGTGCAGCGTCACCTCGTCGGCTGACCCCGCCGGGTCGGGAACGCGGTACGTCTCGCCGAGGAACCGCGCGTAGGAGTTCAGCGCTTGCACGAGAAGGAAATTGGTGGGCAACCACACGGGACCACGCCAGTTGGAGTTCCCGCCGAACATCCGGCTGCGTGATTCAGCCGGCTGATAGTCCACGACGTAATCCGCGCCGTCGGTGTGGTAGGTGTACGGATTGTCGCGGTGGTAGCGCGACAGTGACCGGATCCCGTTGCGAGACATGAACTGTTCGGGATCCAAGACTCGCCGCAAGATGTGGGTGAGCCGATCTCGGTGGATGACCCCGATCATCAGGTGCGTGCCGTCGCCGCCTGTCATGACCAGCTTCACATCGTCGTCGCTGTGACCGTAGGTCTGAGCCAACGACCCGATGCAGTTCCGCAGGATCGCCGTCACCTCGGTCGCACTGGTCGGAATGGCGATCGCCGCGAACAGCGGAACAATCGCCTGAATGGAGAACACCTCCAGCGATCTGCTTGTCCCGTCGGGCATCTCGATGACGTCATGATAGAAGTTTGTGTCGTCGTTCCAGAAGCTGACCTGGTAGGTACCCTTTTCCAGGGCGTTGGCGACCAGCCACGCGTCCCACACCCACCTACTGAACATGTCGGTGTAGCACGGATCCGTGTGCGACAGTTCGATCGCCATCTCGAGGAGGTGGAAGATCAGTGCCGCCATCCATGCGGTGCCGTCGACCTGAGCGAGCTGACCGCCGGTGGGCAGCGGCTCGTCGCGGTCGAACACACCGATGTTGTCCATGCCGAGGAACCCGCCTCCGAACACACCGCGGTTGCTGTCGTCCTTCTGGTTGAGCCACCACATTGTATTCAGGGTGGCCGACCGGTACGCGCTGGCCAGGAAATCGAAGTCCCCGACGCCGCTGCGCAATTGGTCGATCTGGTAGACCTGCCACGCGGCCCAGGCGTGCACCGGGGGATTGGTGTCGCCGAACTTCCACTCGTAGGCCGGAATCTGACCATGCGGGTGTTGTGCGGTGGCATTGTTCAGCACGAGGACTTGCTTCTTCGCGAACTCGGGATCGATGAGTGCCATGGCCACGCCGTGAAAGGCCAAGTCCCAGGCGGCAAACCACGGGTACTCCCATGCGTCGGGCATCAGGATGACATCATGGATGGCGAAGTGTTGCCAGTCGTGGTTGCGCGCGCTCCAGCGTTCCCGCGGCGGTGCCGGTTGTCCCGGATCGCCCTTGAGCCAGCGCCGCACCGCGTAGTTGTAGAACTGTTTGCACCACAACAGGCCGGCGAAGGCCTGACGCTGGACGAGCCGTTCGTCGTCGCTCAGATCCGGTGCTGCCACAGCGTGATAGAACTCGTCGGCTTCACGCTTACGGTCTGCCAGCACGGCATCGGCATGCCCGGTCGGCAACGTGGTATCAGTGGACGCGAAATGCACAGTGACGGTGTATGTTTCGCCGGGTTGCAGGATGGCCGAGACGATTGCGGCAACCTTGCTGCCTTCAGTCGCGTCGACGGCGTCGGCGATCTCGTTGACGACGTAGTCGTTGATGCCGTCCTTGCTGGTCGCCGAGGCGTTGGTCGAGGAAAACAACAGGCGATTGTTGGTCTCGTTCTCGCAGAACACCAGTCGAGGAGTTTCCTCGCCGGAGGTGGTGACCGTGAACCATCGCTGCCCGAGCTTGGGGTGGTAGGTGCGCGCCGAGCCGTCACCGCAGGCGGTGATGCGCGGCCGAGCTTGGTCCGGGTCCCAGGACCAGGTGTTGCGGTACCACAGCTGCGGCAGCACGTGGATCGGCGCGACGTCCGGCCCGTGGTTGGTCACCGTGATCCGGCAGTAGACGTCCTCCGGACCGTCCTTGGCGTAAGCCACCTCGACATCGAAATAGCGTTGCTGCAGCCATTGTTCGCGCAACGCCTCGAACAGTTCGTACTCGTCGTCATCCGCGCCGCGCTGCTGATTGGTACGCAGTAGATCGTTGTAGGGGAAGGCGGCGTGCGGGTACTTGTAGACCATGGACGCGTAGGCGTGCGACGGCAGGTTATCGGTGTAGAACCAGTACTCTTTGACGTCCTCGCCGTGGTTGCCCTCCTCGTTGGCCACCCCGTAAGGCCGTTCCTTGATGATGCGGTCACGCCCGTTCCACAGGGCGACGCTCAGGCAAATGGTCTGCTCGTCATCGCACCAGCCGGCCAGGCCGTCGTCGCTCCACCGGTACGCCCGGCTGCGGGCATGGTCGAACGGAAAGTAAGCCCAGGCATCGCCGTCGGCGCTGTAGTCCTCCCGCACGGAGCCCCAGGCGCGCTCGCTGAGGTACGTCCCCCAGCGTCGCCAGGGCGTCACTCCGGCTTTGACCTCATCGAGGCGGTTCTGCTCGGCCGTGCTCACTGGTGCGCGGGCAGCCAGGGTTGACGCCAGGCCGGGTATCCGGCGACCAGGGCGTCGGCGCCCTGCGGTCCCCACGACCCCGGTGCGTAGACCTCGACCGGCGGTGGCGAATCGAGCAGCGGCTGCACGATCCGCCAGGTCTCCTCCACACCATCCTCCCGGATGAATTGGCTGGAGTCACCGTGCATGGCGTCGTTCAGAAGCCGCTCATACGGTTCGGGGGCTTCGGCCATCTCGTCGGCGAACACCAGGCAGAGGTTGACCGCGCGGGTGGCGTCGGCACCGGATTCCTTGGCCTGCAGCACGAAGTCCACTCCGGGGCTCGGGTCGATCCGGAAGATGAATTCGTTCTGTTCGTCGATCTTCGGCAGGAACGGCAGCGCAGGCGGCCGCTTGAAGATCACCCGGATTTCGGTGGCCCGCATCGGAAGTGCCTTGCCCGCCCGGATGAAGAACGGCACACCCGACCAGCGCCAGTTGTCGATGTACAACTTCAACGCCGTGAAGGTCTCGGTCTGCGAGTCGGGCGCGACACCGTCGACCTCCAGGTAGCCGGCGTACTGGCCGCGGACGTAGTGCTTGGGGTCGGCGGGCCGGATGCACTTGAACAGTTCGACACGCTTGTCCCGGAAGCCGTCCGGGCCGCCACTGGACGGTTCGGCGGCGATCAGCCCGATCAACTGCAGCAGGTGGTTCTGCACGACGTCGCGCAGCGCCCCGACCGGATCGTAGAAGTGGCCGCGATCGTCGACGCCGAAGTTCTCGGCCATCGTGATTTGTACGGCCTCGATCCGGTCGCGATTCCACAGCGGCTCGATGATCGAGTTGGAGAACCGGATGTAGCGGATGTCCATCGCCGGTTCCTTGCCCAGAAAGTGGTCGATGCGGTAGATCTGCCACTCCTGCAGGTGTGCACTCAGCTCGTCGTTGAGCGCCTTGGCCGACGAAAGGTCGTGTCCGAACGGCTTTTCCACCACGACGCGCGCGTTGTCGGTGAGGCCGGCGCCGGCGAGGCCGTCCACCACCCGCCCGAACAGCGACGGCGGGATCTCCAGATAGAACACCGGATTCGCCCGGCCCTTGATCACCGCAGCGACCTTGTCGTATGTCACCGGGTCGGCGAAATCACCCGAGACCATCGACAGCCGACCTGCGAATCGGGCGAAGACGTCGTCGTCCACCGGTTCGCCGGTCGCCTCGATCGCTGCTCTGGCGTGTTCCCGCAGGGTGTCGGCGGACCAGTCGTCAAGTGCGACGCCGACGATCGGGCAGTCGAGCAGTCCGCGGCGCTCCAGGCGGTACAGCGACCGGAAGGTCATCTTTTTGGCCAGGTCCCCGGTAATACCGAAGATCACCAAAACATCAGCGGCAGAAGCGTTCACGGGCGTCATTTCTTCTCCGCGTGGCCGCCGAATTCACTGCGCATGGCCGAGCAGATCTGGTCGCTGAACTCACCGAGCTGACGGGACTGGAAGCGCTCGTAGAGCGCGGTGGTGATGACCGGGGCGGGAACGCCTTCGTCCACGGCGGCGAGCACCGTCCAGCGCCCTTCACCGGAATCGGACACCCGCCCGGAAAACTGGTCGAGATCCGGTGATGCGGCGAACGCGTCGGCGATCAGGTCGACCAGCCACGATCCGACCACCGATCCGCGGCGCCAGACCTCGGCTACCTCACCGACGTTGATGTCGTACTGGTAGGCCCACGGGTCGCGCAGGGGAGTGGTCTCGGCGTCGACTTCCTTGTTCAAGCGATCGGGTTGTCCTGCATCGGCGTGCTTGATGATGCTCAGCCCTTCGGCGATGGCCGCCATCATCCCGTACTCGACACCGTTGTGGACCATCTTCACGAAGTGCCCGGCGCCGTTGGGGCCACAGTGCAGATAGCCCTCCGGTGCGGTTCCGGCCGTGTCGGCCGGGCGGCTCGGGGTGGGCTCGGCGGTACCGACGCCCGGCGCGATGGTTTTGAAGATCGGATCGAGCCGGGCAATGACGTCGGTCTCGCCGCCGATCATCAAACAGTAGCCGCGGTCCAGGCCCCACACACCGCCACTGGTCCCGACATCGACGTAGTGCACCCCACTTTCGGCGATCTTCTGCGCCCGGGTGATGTCGTCGCGGTAATACGAGTTGCCACCATCGATCACGGTATCCCCGGCCGAGAGCAGCGGCGTGAGGGCGTCAAGGGTCGAGTCGACGATCGCGGCGGGCAGCATCAGCCAGATGGCGCGCGGGCCGTCGAGCTTGTCGACGAACTCGGCGAGGCTGGCCCCGCCGACGGCGCCCTCGGCCTCCAGCTCACTGACCGCGGCCGGGTTGACGTCATAGACGACGCAACTGTGCCCGTCGCGCATCAACCGGCGAACCAGGTTCGCTCCCATTCGACCCAAACCGATCATTCCGAGTTGCATGGCACCACCCTAGTGAGCTCTTGCAGCAACTTCGCCGGATTCGAAGTCATCACCGCTCCCGTGGCACAATCGTGGGCGTGCGAGCGGTCTTATGGGATATGGACGGCACTCTCGTCGACTCCGAAAAGCTTTGGGACGTCGCGATCAACGAGCTGTACACCCGTCACGGCCGGGTATTGACACCCGAGGTCCGCGACGCCACCGTGGGTGGTTCGGCCGACGGCGTGATCCGCATCGTATTCGCTGACCTGGGTCTGGACCCCGACCCGCAGCACATGGCGCAGGTCGCCGACTGGATGCACGACTACGTCGGAGAACTGTTCACGAGCGGGCTGCCGTGGTGTCCCGGCGCTCGGGAACTGCTCGATGCGTTGCTGGCCGCGGGCGTGCCCATGGCGCTGGTCACCAACACCCGTCGGGGACTGACCGAAAACGCCCTCAATAGCATTGGCCGGCATTACTTTTCGGTGACAGTCTGCGGTGACGAGGTGCCGGACGGGAAGCCCGCACCGGACGTCTACCTGCGCGCCGCCGAACTCCTCGGCCTGATGGCGAAGGATTGTCTGGCCATTGAGGATTCGACCACCGGCACTGCGGCCGCCGAAGCGGCGGGCTGCCCAGTGCTGGTGGTGCCCAACGAGGTCGAGGTGCCGGGCAGCGTCCGACGGCGCCACGTTTCATCGCTCGTCGGCCTGGGCATTCCGCAGCTGCGACAGATCTACACAGAGCTGGAGTCGGGGCTGCACGAACGCTCGGCCTGAACGGCTGACCGATATCGGCGTGGTGCGGCCGCGACTGTGCGATCGTAGTTGCCACCAGGTTTCGCAGTGCTGCGGAAAGGACGCCTCATGGCCGGCCAAGGACCCACCAGCGACTCGCCCACGGGACTCGAGGACGCGGAATTCTCCTCGGGCGGCACGGCGGTCCGGATCGCTTCGGTAGCCGCCCTGGGCGGTCTGCTCTTCGGCTACGACAGCGCGGTGATCAACGGTGCGGTCGACTCGATTCAGGAAGACTTCGGCATCGGTAACACCGAGCTCGGATTCGCCGTCGCATCGGCGTTGCTCGGTGCCGCCGTCGGCGCAATGTCGGCGGGACGGATCGCCGACCGCATCGGCCGGATCTCCGTGATGAAAATCGCCGCGGTGTTCTTCCTCATAAGCGCCATCGGCACGGGGCTGGCGCCCAATGTCACGACGGTCGTCATCTTCCGCATCGTCGGCGGCATCGGGGTGGGCGTCGCGTCGGTGATCGCACCGGCCTACATCGCCGAGACATCTCCGCCGCACATCCGCGGCCGACTCGGCTCGCTACAGCAGTTGGCCATCGTGTCCGGCATCTTCCTGTCATTTGTCATCAACTGGCTTCTCCAGCACGCCGCCGGCGGCCCGAACAAGGAACTGTGGCTCGGGCTCGACGCCTGGCGGTGGATGTTCCTGGCGATGGCTGTTCCCGCGATCCTCTATGGGTCGCTGGCGTTCACCATCCCGGAATCGCCGCGGTATCTGGTGGCCAGCCACAAGATTCCCGAGGCGCGCCGAGTGCTTACCATGCTGCTGGGCGAGAAGAACCTCGAGATCACGATCTCCCGCATCCGCGAGACGCTGGAGCGGGAGGACAAGCCGTCGTGGCGGGATCTACGCAAGCCGACCGGCGGGCTCTACGGAATCGTGTGGGTTGGGTTAGGGCTGTCTATCTTCCAGCAGTTCGTCGGCATCAACGTGATCTTCTACTACTCGAACGTGTTGTGGCAGGCCGTCGGATTCGACGCTGATCAGTCGGCCATCTACACCGTGATCACTTCAGTGGTGAACGTGGCCACCACGCTGATCGCCATCGCGCTGATCGACAAAATCGGACGCAAGCCGCTGTTGCTGATCGGCTCGTCCGGCATGGCCGTCACCTTGATCACGATGGCGATCATCTTCGCCAACGCGACTCTGGTCGACGGGAAGCCGAACCTGCCTGGCGCGTCCGGAATCATCGCGCTGATCGCCGCAAACCTCTTCGTCGTGGCGTTCGGTATGTCCTGGGGACCGGTCGTCTGGGTGTTGCTGGGCGAGATGTTCCCGAACCGCATCCGAGCGGCCGCACTCGGGCTCGCTGCGGCCGGTCAGTGGGCAGCGAACTGGTTGATCACCGTGACGTTCCCCGGACTGCGCGACCACCTGGGCCTGGCCTACGGGTTCTACGGGCTATGCGCGGTGCTGTCGGGACTGTTCGTGTGGAAATGGGTCCACGAGACCAAAGGTGTCTCGCTGGAGGACATGCACGCCGAGATCCTGCACGAGGACAAGCCGCCGGCGCATTCCGGCTAGTGCTGATCAAGTCGATCGCCCCGGCCTCGCTGTTGGCTTAGGGCACGTCGGTGTATTGCCAGCTGGCGCCGGTGTTGGAAAAGGTGAAGCCCTTGCCGGTCTGTTCGCTCACACACGAGATGCCGGCCTCCTGTTGAATGTTGCACCGGAATCCGGCGGCGGCGAGAATCTTGTTGAACGGCAATGTCTTCGGCGTACCCGACGGAGGTTTGAACTGCTCGGCCGGCACCGAGGTGAACTGTGGATCGCCTTGCGTGCGCACCACGATCGAGTTGGGTGCGACGCTTTGCCCGCTGTCGTCGGTCACCGTCTCCGGCGCCCCTGCGACGCCGATGCGTCCGGTTCCCGAGCTCGACTGGCATCCAGCCCACGTACGGGGGACGATCACGCAGCGCCAGCTGCCGCTCGGGCTGGCGAAGTAGTAGCCCGAGTGAATGTCGTCGGTCCTGGTGTAGAAGTCGAACGCATTGGCCAGCTTGTCATTGCTGGGGCGAGCTGAAGTCGTGCCAGCCTGTGGTGGGGCGGTTTGCTCACCGGTCTCTTTGGTCGTGACGATCGGGTTGGAACAGCCGGCCATGGCCAGGACGGCTGCGCCCAGGACGAACAGTGGCCGGGATCCTCGCACGGAATGCCAGCCTAGCCTTCGACTGGAAACCGCCGTGACGGCGCACCCGAGCGCATGGAACAATCGCAGGCCGTGAAGACCTTCGAGGAACTGTTCGCCGAACTGGGGGAGCGAGCCCGCACCCGGCCCGCGGGCAGCGCCACCGTCGCCGCGCTGGACGGCGGTGTGCACGCCCTCGGCAAGAAGATCCTTGAGGAAGCCGGCGAAGTGTGGCTGGCCGCCGAACACGAATCCGACGAGGCGCTGGCCGAGGAGATCAGCCAGCTGCTGTATTGGGCGCAGGTGTTGATGGTCGCCCGCGGACTGACCCTCGACGACATCTATCGGAAGCTGTAGGTGGCTGCCATGTTGCGCGTTGCCGTACCCAACAAGGGAGCGCTGTCCGAATCAGCCGCCGAGATCCTGTCGGAGGCCGGTTACCGTCGGCGCACCGATCCGAAGGACCTCACCGTCATCGATCCGGTCAACGGTGTCGAATTCTTTTTCCTGCGGCCCAAGGACATCGCGATTTACGTGGGTTCCGGGCAGCTCGACTTCGGGATCACCGGCCGTGACCTGGCCGCCGAATCCGACGCCCCGGTGACCGAGCGACTGGCGCTGGGCTTCGGTTCGTCCAGCTTCCGCTATGCGGCACCGGCCGGGCGGCAGTGGACGGTCGCGGACCTGGCTGGCAAGCGCATCGCCACCGCTTACCCAAACCTTGTCCGAAAAGATCTGGCAGGCAAGGGAATCGAAGCGACGGTGATCCGGTTGGACGGTGCCGTCGAGATCTCGATCCAGCTGGGCGTTGCCGATGCGATCGCCGACGTGGTGGGCTCCGGCCGGACACTGCGGTTGCACGATCTGGTGGCTTTCGGTGACTCGCTGTGTGATTCGGAAGCGGTACTGATCGAGCGGGCCGGTAACGGCGATGACGAGAACCGGGCAGCGCGTGACCAGTTGGCCGCTCGCGTCCAAGGCGTGGTTTTCGGCCAGCAGTACCTGATGCTCGACTACGACTGTCCGCGTACGGTGCTCGACCGGGCCACCGAGATCACGCCGGGCCTGGAGTCGCCCACGATCGCGCCGCTGGCCGACCCGGACTGGGTGGCGGTACGCGCCTTGGTGCCGCGCCGCGACGTCAATGCGATCATGGATGAGCTCGCGGCCATCGGGGCCAAGGCGATTCTGGCCTCCGACATCAGGTTCTGCCGCTTCTGATTCGTTCCGCGGCGGACCGCTCGCGGTGTTAGCGTCCTGTACGACACCTCCGGTCGAAGGGCTGCCATGAACTACGTGCTTCTCGCTCTGCTGTTCGCGCTACTCATCGGCATCGTGGCGGGTCTGCGCGCGATGACGCCGTTGGCCGTCCTGGCCTGGGGAGCATTCCTCGGCTGGATCAACCTCGCAGACGCCCCGCACGGGCACTGGTCTTCTTGGCTCGGCAACGTCATCGCGGTGGTTCTGCTGAGCATTCTCGCGATTGGCGAACTGATCACCGATCAGCTGCCCAAGACTCCGAGTCGTAAGGTGCCCGCGCAGTTCGGGACACGGATCCTCATCGGCGCGCTGGCCGGTGCGGTGATCGGCACGCCGTTTGGTCACATCTTCAGTGCCATCGGCGCCGGCATGATCGGTGCGGTCCTCGGGACTATGGGCGGCGCGCAGGCTCGGGGCGCACTTGCTGCGAAGTTCGGCAACGACCGGCCTGCGGCGCTGATCGAGGATGCGATTGCAATCGTCGGTGGGTTCGTGATCGTGTATCTCGCGGGCGTGAGTTTGGCGTGACGCACCCGGCGGGCAGGAGCGAAGCGACCGGGGGATTGATGAAGTTCGATGCGATCGTCGTCGGTGCCGGGCAGGCCGGTCCTCCCTTGGCTGGGCGGCTGACCGACGCGGGCCAGACGGTCGCGGTGATCGAACGCAAGCTCGTCGGCGGAACGTGCGTCAACTCCGGTTGCATACCGACCAAGACCATGGTGGCCAGCGCGCACACCGCCCATACCGCGCGCCGCGGCACCGACTACGGGGTGTTCACCGGTGACATCACCGTCGACATGGTGAAGGTCAAGGCGCGCAAGGACGGAATCGTGCAGGGCGATCGCAGCGGCCTCGAGTCGTGGATCGGCGGCATGCCAGGGTGTACCCTGATCCGCGGCCACGCCCGGTTCACCGACCCCCACACCGTCCGCATCGACGACGTGGTCCTGACGGCCGACCGGATCTTCCTCAATGTCGGTGGCCGGGCGGTGGCGCCCGACCTGCCGGGGTTGTCCGATATCGACTACCTGACCAATGTCGGCATCCTCGAACTCGACACTTTGCCCGAACATCTCGTGATCGTCGGCGGCAGCTACATCGGCCTGGAGTTCGCTCAGATGTATCGCCGGTTCGGCGCCCGTGTCACTGTCCTCGAACGCGGACCGCGGCTCACCCCGCGCGAAGACGACGACATCTCCGCGGCGATCAAGGAGATCCTCACGGCCGAAGGCATCACCGTCGTGACCGACGCGTCAGATCTGCGATTCAGCAAGCGAGACAACGGCTTCGAAGTGGTGCCGTACGACGGTGCGGCACCCATCGCCGGTTCACACCTGTTGATGGCGGTGGGTCGTCAACCCAACACCGACGACCTCGGCCTGGACCGGGCCGGGGTCGAAGTCGACGGCCGCGGCTATATCGTCGTCGACGACCAATTGCGCACCACTGCCGAGCACATCTGGGCCATGGGGGACTGCAATGGCAAGGGTGCCTTCACCCACACCTCCTACAACGACTTCGAGATCGTGGCCGCGAACCTGCTCGACGATGATCCGCGCCGGGTCAGCGACCGGGTGCCCACCTACGCGCTCTACATCGACCCACCGCTTGGCCGCGCCGGCATGACCGTCGAGCAGGTACGGAAGTCTGGACGGCGGGCATTGGTCGGCAAGCGACCGATGACGAGGGTCGGGCGGGCGGTGGAAAAGGGTGAGACTGAAGGCTTCATGCAGATCGTCGTCGACGCCGACAGCGAGGAAATCCTCGGTGCCGCCGTCCTCGGTGTCGGTGGTGATGAGGTCATCCATTCGATCCTCGACATCATGTCTGCCAAGAAGCCCTACACCGCGATATCGCGCACCATGCACATCCACCCGACAGTCAGTGAGCTGGTGCCCACCATGCTGCAGGAGATGACGCCGCTTAATTAGGGGCTGTGCTTTCTCTTGCCGCCGGATCCGACAAATTTGCACTCTTCTGGGTTGGCCTCCGCTCTGGCATGCTGTGGGGCATGACTGAGCCGCAGTTCGGAGGCCCCGACGGCGCACCGCCGCCCAACTACCAGCCCCCGCCGAATTACCCGATGCCACCGCAGTATCCGGGCCCGGGTGGCTACGTCGACCCCTCGGCACCGTTCGGGCGTCACCCCGTCACCGGCGAACCACTGTCGGACAAGTCCAAGGTGGTTGCCGGTCTACTGCAGCTGCTGGGGTTGTTCGGTCTCGTCGGCATCGGCCGGATTTATCTGGGATACACCGGGCTGGGCATCGCTCAACTGCTTGTGGGGCTCGTCACCTGCGGAATCGGTGCGGTCATCTGGGGCATCGTGGACGGAATCCTGATCCTCACCGATAAGGTGCGCGACCCGCAGGGACGCCCCCTGCGTGATGGATAACATCCACCACCGTCGCGCAACCCGGCTCTACACCGGGATCGGTACGGGTGCGCTGGCGATCGGTGCGCTCACCTACGTCGGCATCGCCGACCCGCACCGGGCCGGCTCACTGTTCCCGCCGTGTCCGTTCCGGCTGCTCACCGGCTGGAACTGCCCTGCCTGCGGCGGTCTGCGGATGACCCACGACCTGCTGCACGGCGACCTCGATGCAGCCGTCGTGGACAACGTGTTCCTGCTCATCGGCCTGCCGTTGCTGGCCATCTGGGCCATCTGGCGGATCCGGCGAGGAGAGCGGGCCTTTCCGCCGTTCGCGATCCTGGTGATCGCGGTCGCGGGGGTCGCCTGGACCGTGATCCGCAACCTGCCCGGCTTTCCGCTGGTGCCCACTTTTATTGCGTAGTAGCGCCGTAACCGCGCTGATACACTGGCACTCGAATCATCGGGCCGGTGCAGTCCTGAGACATCACACGTCAGACTGCGGCAAGGCCATTCAATCCGCGCAACGCGCACACCACCTTCCCGCCGCATGACCGACCGCGGAGGAGCGTGGAATGCTGTTCTCGGCACTTCCCGAAGCGCAGGGTCTCTACGACCCGCAGCACGAGTCCGACTCGTGCGGCGTGGCGATGGTGGCCGACATCAAGGGCCGACGGTCGCACCAGATCGTCGCGGACGGGCTGACCGCTCTGGAGCACCTCGAACACCGCGGTGCCGCCGGAGCAGAACCGAATAGCGGGGACGGCGCCGGGATCCTGCTGCAGTTGCCGGTCGAGTTGCTCACCAATGTCGTCGAGTTCGACCTGCCCGCGCCAACTGCCGCCAGCTGCAACACCTTTGCCGCCGGTATTTGCTTCCTGCCGCAGGATCCGGGCGATCGGCGAGCCGCCGTCGAGCGGGTCGAAGCCATCGCGTCCGAAGAAGCCCTCGAGGTCCTCGGCTGGCGCACCGTACCGGTCGATCCCGAGGGCGCCGAAGTCGGCGCGACCGCGCTGAGCTGTATGCCGCACATGTCGATGTTGTTCGTCGCCGCGCCGGAGCGAAACGGCATCCGTCCCGGCGGAATCGAACTCGACCGCCTGGTCTACCCGCTGCGCAAGCGGGCTGAGCATGGCGCTGTTTACTTCCCGTCGCTGTCCAGTCGCACCATCGCCTACAAGGGCATGCTCACCACGATGCAGCTGCCCCAGTATTTCCCTGATCTTCGCGACGAACGCTGCCGCAGTGCGATCGCGATTGTCCACAGTCGATTCTCCACCAACACGTTCCCGTCCTGGCCGCTGGCGCACCCGTTCCGCTTCGTGGCCCACAACGGCGAGATCAACACTGTGCGCGGAAACCGCAACCGCATGCACGCTCGCGAAGCCATGCTTGCCAGCGCCGCGATTCCTGGTGACGTGAGCCGGCTTTCGCCCATCTGTACACCCGACGCCTCGGACTCGGCATCCTTCGACCAGGTGCTCGAACTGCTGCACCTCGGCGGCCGCAGCCTGCCGCATGCGGTGATGATGATGATCCCCGAGGCGTGGGAGAACAACTCGAGCATGGACCCGGTTCGCCGGGCGTTCTGCCAGTACCACGCCTCGCTGATGGAGCCATGGGACGGTCCGGCCTGCGTGACGTTCACCGACGGCACCGTCGTCGGAGCGGTGTTGGACCGCAACGGGTTACGGCCCGGACGGTGGTGGCGGACCATCGATGACCGGGTAATCCTCGCCAGTGAGAGCGGCGTGCTGGACATCCCTCCGGGCGAAGTGGTGGCCAAGGGCCGCTTGGAGCCAGGCAAGATGTTCCTGATCGATACCGCCGCCGGGCGCATCGTGAGCGACAACGAGATCAAGGCTCAGCTGGCCGCCGAACAGCCTTACGCCGAATGGCTGCACGCCGGCCTGCTCGACCTGGCCACTCTGCCGGTCCGGACCCGGGTTGCGCCCAACCACGAATCAGTTGTGCGCCGCCAGATCGCGTTCGGCTACACCGAGGAAGAACTGCGGATCATGCTCACGCCGATGGCGGCCGCCGGCCAGGAGCCGCTCGGCTCGATGGGCAGCGACACCCCGGTGGCGGTTCTCTCACAGCGGTCCAAGCTGATCTATGACTACTTCGTCGAACTGTTCGCGCAGGTGACCAATCCACCGCTGGACGCCATCCGCGAGGAGATCGTCACCTCGATGGCCCGCGTCATGGGTCCCGAGCAGAACCTGCTCGAACCGACCGCAGCCTCGTGCCGCCAGATTCTCTTGCCCTCGCCGGTTCTGGACAACGATGAGCTGAACCGGATCGTCCACATCAACGACGATGGCGATCAGCCCGGCCTCAAAGCCGCTGTCCTGCGGGCGCTCTACGATGTGGAGCGTGGTGGTGAAGGCCTGGCCGAGGCCATCGAGGAACTGCGACACAAGGCGTGCGAGGCGATCGACAAGGGTGCTCGCACCCTCGTGCTTTCCGACCGCGACTCCGACCACACCCGGGCGCCGATCCCGTCGCTGCTGGCCGTCGCCGCGGTGCATCACCACCTCGTGCGCACCAAGCAGCGGACCATGGTCGCGCTGGTCGTGGAAAGCGGTGACGCCCGCGAGGTCCACCACATCGCCTTGTTGATCGGCTACGGGGCGGCCGCGGTCAACCCGTATCTGGCCTTCGAGTCGATCGAGGACCTCATCCGTGAAGGCGAGCTCACCGGCATCGATGCCGGCACCGCAGTGCGCAACTACCTCAAGGCGCTCGGCAAGGGCGTGCTGAAGGTGATGAGCAAGATGGGCATCTCCACCGTCGGTTCCTACACGGCCGCACAGGCTTTCGAGGCGATCGGACTGTCCAAGGACGTGGTCGACGAGTATTTGACCGGCACCGTCAGCCAGCTCGGCGGCGTCGGGCTCGACGTGCTGGCCGAGGAGGTCAAACAGCGGCACCGCCGCGCGTACCCGGAGAACCCGACCGAGCGGGTGCACCGCAGGCTCGAGGTCGGTGGCGAGTACCAGTTCCGCCGGGAGGGCGAACTGCACCTGTTCACCCCGGAAACCGTTTTCCTGCTTCAGCATTCGACCCGAACCGGCCGGAACGACGTATTCGCCAAATACTCCGGGGAAGTCAACCGGCTCTCCCGCGAGGGCGGAACGCTGCGCGGCCTGTTCGGCTTCAAGAAGGACCTGCGGCCGCCGGTCCCGTTGCACGAGGTGGAGTCCGTCGACGCCATCTGCGCCCGCTTCAACACCGGCGCCATGAGTTACGGCTCAATCTCCCAGGAAGCCCACGAGACGATGGCGATCGCCATGAACAACCTCGGTGGGCGGTCGAACAGTGGGGAGGGCGGGGAAGACACCGACCGGCTCCACGACCCGCGCCGGCGCAGCGCGGTCAAGCAGGTAGCCTCCGGCCGGTTCGGGGTCACCAGTGACTATTTGGTCAACGCGACCGACATCCAGATCAAGATGGCCCAGGGCGCTAAACCCGGAGAAGGTGGGCAGCTGCCCGGCTTCAAGGTGTATCCCAACATCGCCAAGACGCGGCACTCCACGCCAGGCGTGAGCCTGATCTCGCCGCCACCGCACCACGACATCTACTCCATCGAGGATCTTGCGCAACTGATCCACGACCTCAAGAACGCCAACTCGCAGGCCAGAATCCACGTCAAGCTGGTGAGCTCGGTCGGGGTCGGCACCGTGGCGGCCGGGGTGTCCAAGGCGCACGCCGACGTGGTGTTGATCTCCGGGTACGACGGCGGGACGGGTGCGGCGCCGCTGACCAGCCTGAAGCATGCCGGGGCGCCGTGGGAGATCGGCCTGGCCGATACCCAGCAGACGTTGGTGCTCAACGGGCTTCGCGACCGCATCACCGTGCAGTGCGACGGTGGCCTGCGCACCGCTCGCGACGTCATGGTCGCCGCCCTGCTGGGCGCCGAGGAGTTCGGTTTCGCCACCGCACCGCTGGTGGTGGCCGGCTGCATCATGATGCGGGTCTGCCACCTCGACACCTGCCCAGTCGGTGTGGCCACCCAAAATCCGGAACTGCGAGCACGTTTCAACGGCAAGCCGGAGTTCGTCGAGAACTTCTTCCGGTTCATCGCCGAGGACGTCCGGGTGATGCTGGCCGAACTGGGCTTTCGCAGCATCGATGAGGCCGTCGGCCATGCCGAGGTGCTTGACACCGCAGATGGGGTAGCGCACTGGAAGGCCAAGGGCCTGGATCTGAGTCCGATCTTCGCGGTGCCCGAGACGACGCAAAGCCAGCGCCGTCGCCTGCGCGACCAGGAGCACGGCCTCGAGCATGCCCTCGACCAGACCCTGATCGCCCTGGCCGAGGGGGCACTGGAGGACGCCCACCCGGTACGCCTGGAACTGCCGGTGCGCAACGTCAATCGGACCGTCGGCACCCTACTGGGCTCGGAGGTCACCCGCCGTTACGGCGCCCAGGGTCTGCCGGATGACACCATCCACGTCACGCTCACCGGCTCGGCAGGCCAGTCGATCGGAGCCTTCCTGCCGCCCGGTATCACTCTCGACCTGATCGGCGACGCCAATGACTATGTGGCCAAGGGTCTTTCCGGTGGCCGGGTGATCGTCCGGCCGCCCGATGATGTGCTGTTCCTGCCCGAGGACAATGTGATCGCCGGCAACACCCTGCTGTACGGGGCGACCTCGGGGGAGGTGTACCTGCACGGCCGGGTCGGGGAGCGGTTCGCCGCCCGCAACTCCGGTGCGCTCGCGGTGACCGAAGGTGCGGGCGACCACGCCTGTGAGTACATGACCGGCGGGCGCGTCGTCGTCCTCGGCCGTACCGGACGCAACATGGCAGCCGGGATGTCCGGCGGCATCGCCTATGTGCTGGGCCTCGACCCGGCCATGGTCAACACCGCGATGGTCGAGCTGCACACCCCGGATCCCGACGACCTGGTATGGCTGCACGACGTGGTGGCCCGCTACGCCCGCCATACCGGCAGCACGCTCGCCCGCTCTGTGCTCTCCGATTGGCCAAGGCGCAGTGCGCAATTCACCAAGATCATGCCTACCGACTATCGGAAGGTTCTCGAGGCCACCCGGATGGCCAAGGCCGAAGGGCGTGACGTGGACACTGCGATCATGGAGGCGACCCGTGGCTGATCCCAGCGGATTTCTGAAAGTTCCCAAGATCGAGGCCGCCAAGCGGACCGTCGATGAACGGGTCGGTGACTGGCGCGAGGTCTACGAGCGCCAGGACCCCCGTGAACGTGCCGGGGAAGTGGCCCAGCAGGCGCGTCGCTGCATGGACTGCGGAATCCCGTTCTGCCACTCCGGAACTGCGGGGTGCCCGTTGGGCAACCTGATTCCCGAATGGAATGACCTGGTCCGCCGCGGCCGCTGGGATGCGGCCAGTGAGCGCCTGCACGCCACGAACAACTTCCCCGAGTTCACCGGGCGGCTCTGTCCGGCGCCGTGCGAGTCGGCCTGCGTGCTGTCCATTGCCGAAGACCAGACCGGCGGCAGCGTGACGATCAAACGCATCGAGAACACAATCGCCGACCAGGCCTGGCGGCTCGGTATCGTCGAGGCGCAGCCGGCCGCGATCGGCACCGGCAAGGACGTCGCCGTGGTCGGCTCCGGTCCCGCGGGGCTGGCCGTCGCCCAGCAGCTGACCCGGGCCGGGCACCACGTCACCGTCTACGAGCGTGATGACCGACTGGGCGGGCTGCTGCGCTACGGCATCCCGGAATACAAGCTGGAGAAGGCCACGCTCGACCAGCGGCTGGCCCAGATGCGCGCCGAGGGAACCCGCTTCGTCACCGAATGCGAAGTAGGCGTGGATATCTCAGTCGAGGAGCTGCGTAACCGGTTCGACGCTGTCGTGCTGGCGGTCGGGGCGTTGCGCGGGCGCGACAACAATGTCGAGGGCCGCCACCTTCATGGCGTCCACCTGGCGATGGAGCATCTGGTCCCGGCCAACCGGGAGTGCGAGGGCGACGGACCGTCGCCGTTGTCCGCCGCGGGCAAGCATGTGGTGATCATCGGCGGCGGCGACACCGGTGCCGACTGCCTGGGCACGGCACACCGCCAGGGCGCGGCATCGGTGACCCAGCTGGACTACAACCCCCAGCCGCCGGACGTCCGCGATGAGGAGCTGTCCCCATGGCCCACCTGGCCTCTGGTGCTGCGCACCTCGCCCGCGCACGCCGAGGGTGGCACCGTCCACTATCAGGTCGCCGTACAGCGCTTCGTCGGTGACGAGGACGGCAATCTACGCGCCATCGAGATCGCCGAAGTGAAGGTCGAACGGGTTGACGGCCGGCGGGTCATCACACCGGTCGGTGATTTGATGGAGATCCCATGCGAGCTGGCGCTGCTGGCCATCGGTTTCGAGGGCGTCGAGCACATGCCACTTCTCGACGACCTCGGTATCGCCCTGAGCCCGCGGGGGGTGATCAGCTGCGGATCGGATTGGCAGACCGATGCACCCGGTGTGTTTGTTTGCGGTGACGCCCACCGCGGCGCGTCACTGGTGGTGTGGGCGATCGCGGAGGGTCGTGCGACCGCGCATGCGGTCGATGCGTATCTGATGGGCGAGTCCGATCTCCCGGAGCCGGTACGACCCCACCAACTGCCATTGGCTGTCCGCTGAGTGAATAGCAAGCTGCCCTCATCTGGATCGGTCGAGATGCCCGTGAACCGGGACTATGCTGGGTCGTCGTGAGTAGACGCGGGAAGATTGTCTGTACCCTCGGCCCGGCCACCAGCACCGACGAGTCGGTGAAGGCTCTGGTCGACGCCGGCATGGACGTAGCCCGCCTGAACTTCAGCCACGGCGACTACGCCGACCATGAGGCGGCCTACAAGCGAGTTCGCCAGGCCTCCGATTCCACCGGCCGCGCCGTCGGCATCCTCGCCGACCTGCAGGGACCCAAGATCCGGCTGGGCCGCTTCGCGGACGGCCCGACGTATTGGGCCAACGGCGACACGGTGCGGATCACCGTCGAGGACTGTGCGGGCAATCACGACCGGGTGTCGACCACCTACAAGAACCTGGCCCGGGATGCCCAGCCCGGTGACCGCCTGCTGGTTGACGACGGCAAGGTGGCGCTGGTCGTCGAACACATCGACGGCGACGACGTGGTCTGCACCGTCACCGAGGGTGGTCCGGTCAGCAACAACAAGGGCTTGTCGCTGCCTGGCATGAACGTCTCGGTGCCGGCGCTGTCCGAGAAAGACATCGGTGACCTCGAGTTCGCGCTGCGCCTCGGTGTGGACTTGGTGGCGTTGTCGTTCGTCCGCTCACCGGCCGATGTCGAGCTGGTGCACGAGGTGATGGACCGGGTCGGCCGTCGCGTTCCGGTGATCGCGAAGCTGGAAAAGCCCGAGGCGATCGACAATCTCGAGGCGATCGTGCTGGCCTTCGACGCGGTCATGGTGGCCCGTGGCGACCTCGGTGTCGAGCTGCCGCTCGAAGAGGTGCCGCTGGTGCAGAAGCGGGCTATCCAGATGGCCCGCGAGAACGCCAAGCCGGTGATCGTCGCGACCCAGATGCTCGAGTCGATGATCGAGAATTCCCGGCCCACCCGGGCCGAGGCCTCCGACGTCGCCAACGCGGTGCTCGACGGTGCGGACGCGGTCATGCTGTCGGGGGAGACTTCGGTTGGCAAGTACCCGCTGGAGGCCGTGCGGACGATGGCTCGGATCATCGGTGCGGTCGAGGAGAATTCGACGGCCGCGCCGCCGCTGACCCACGTCCCGCGCACCAAGCGCGGGGTCATCTCCTATGCCGCCCGCGATATCGGTGAGCGCCTGGACGCCAAGGCGCTCGTCGCGTTCACGCAGTCCGGCGACACCGTGCGGCGGCTGGCCCGGCTGCACACCCCGCTGCCCCTGCTGGCGTTCACCGCTCTGCCCGAGGTACGCAGCCAGCTGGCGCTGACCTGGGGTACCGAGACGTTCATCGTCGGGCCCATGAAGACGACCGACGACATGATCCGTGAGGTCGACCGCTCGATGCTGGAACTGGGCCGCTACAAGCGGGGTGACCTGGTCGTCATCGTCGCAGGTGCACCGCCGGGCACAGTAGGCTCGACGAATCTGATTCACGTCCACCGAATCGGTGAGGACGACCACTAGGGAGAGACTCTTGGCCAACGCGGACCTCGACGAGCTGCTGGCCATTCTCGACCTCTCTCGGATCGGCGACGACGTCTTCGCCGGCGCCCATCCGCACAAGAACCCGCCGCGCACCTTCGGTGGGCAGCTCATGGCGCAAGCGTTCGTCGCGGCCACCCGCACGCTGCGCCACGAGATCGCGCCGAGCGCCTTGTCGGTGCACTTCATCGCCGGCGGTGATCCGACGGCCGACATCGAATTCCACGTCGTAGGACTGCGTGACGAGCGGCGCTTCGCCAACCGGCGCGTCGACGCTATCCAGGATGGCACGCTGCTGGCCACCGCGTTGGTGTCGTACACGTCTGCGGGCAGCGGACTGGAACACGGCGTTCCGATGCCCAATCTGGCTGCCCCGGAGACACTTCCCACGATTGACGAGCTGCTCGTGGGGTACGAGAAAGTGGTGCCCGGATTCGTCGCAGCGCTACGCCCCATCGAGTGGCGCTACACCAACGAGCCGTCCTGGATCATGCGCGAAAAAGGCGGCACGCTCACCGCAAATCAGGTTTGGCTCAAAGCAGATGGCGCGATGCCGGACGATCCGACACTGCACACCGCAGCGATGATCTATTCGTCGGACACCACGGTCCTCGATTCGATCATCACCACCCACGGGCTGTCCTGGGGCTGGGATCGCATCTTCGCTGTGACGGTCAACCACTCGCTGTGGTTCCACCGGCAGGTCGATTTCTCCGATTGGGTGCTTTATTCGACGAATTCACCGGTCGCGGCCGAATCGCGCGGCCTGGGCACCGGCCACTTCTTCAGCCCCTCCGGGGACGTGGTGGCTACCGTGACGCAAGAAGGCATCGTCAAGCACTTCCCGGGAAATGCCTGATAGAGGGCGTATTATGGCTCGTGTGACTGAACCGCCGGTTCAGGTGGCGCAGCGTTTGCGCGCCAGGGAACGGGTTGTCGTGCATGTCGACACCCTGGCTGCCCGCTGGGTGGGCGCGCTGGCGTTGCTGATCGCCGCGAGTTGGCTCACGGTGCTGATGGTCCGCGCACACCACCACCACACTCACTGGCACGCGGACAGCCGGTTGGCCTGGTCGTTGACGATCCTTGCCGCCGTCGCCCTGATCGCGCGGGGGATATTCCTGGGCCGGCCGGTGACGGCAGCCCATGCGATCGCCGCGGCGATATCGGTGCTCGCCGGTTTTGCCGCCCACCTGCTGGCGTTCGATGTCTCCGGCGACGTGTTGATCGCGTTTTCGGGGCTGGCACTGATGTGGCCGATGACCGCACGACCCGACCCGTCGCAGCTGCCGCGGGTGTGGGCGCTGGTCGATGCGACGAGCGGTGACCCGGTGGCGCCGTTCGCGATGCAGACCCTCAAGAGCTATTTCTTCAGCGCTGATGGCACCGCCGTCATCGCGTATCGCACCCGGATGGGCTATGCCGTGGTCAGCGGCGACCCGGTCGGCGACGAACGCCGATTCGACGAGCTGGTCGGCGAATTCGTCAGCATGTGTCATACCCACGGCTGGCGGGTGGTGGTGTTGGGCTGTAGCGAGCACCGGCTCGGGCTGTGGCGGAACCCGTCGGTGATCGGGCAGACGCTGCGGCCGGTGCCGATCGGCCGCGACGTCGTGATCGATGTGCCGGCCTTCGACATGGTGGGCCGCAAGTTTCGCAATCTGCGCCAGGCGGTGAAGCGCACCCACAACTTCGGTATCAGCACCGAGATCGTCGCCGAATCCGAACTCGACGACCGGGGACTCGCCGAGCTCACCGACGTGCTGCTGTCGTCGGCCAAGGGGGCACGCACCGAGCGTGGCTTCTCGATGATTCTCGACGGAGCGCTGACCGGTCGCTATCCCGGCATCCTGCTGATCATCGCGCGGGACAAGGCCGGGCGGGTGCAGGGATTTCACCGCTACGCCGTCGCCGGCGCCGGCAGCGATGTGACCCTCGACATCCCGTGGCGGCGCCGTGGCGCACCGAACGGTATCGACGAGCGGCTGTCGGTGGACATGATCAACGCGATGAAGGAACAAGGCGCGCAACGACTTTCGCTGGCATTCGCGGCGTTCCCGGAGATCTTCAACGACAAGGAGCGGGGAGCGCTGCGCACCTTCTTCTACACGGTGATCCACCTCGGCGACTCGCTGATCGCGCTGGAGTCGCTGTACCGGTACCTGCGCAAGTTTCACGTCCTCGGCGATCGCCGGTACGTGTTGCTGCCGCTGAGTCAGGTGCTGCCGCTTCTGGTGGTGTTGCTCTCGCTGGAGTTCCTACCGCGGCGGCGGCACCTGCCTGCCCCTACGGTGTCGGCGTCAGGGTGACGCTGAACTTGTTCTCCACGGACTGTTTGAATTCGTCGGCGCACTGCTGCACCTGCTGCTGATCCTGGCCGGCTTTCTGCAGGCAGTCGATGTAGTCAGTGGCGCCGACTTCCTTGAACACACCGACCCAGACGGCGATGAATGCCAAGCCGACGACGATCGCCAGGAAACCGAGAATGATGCCGGCGAGTGCCACACCGCCGTTATTGGCTTCACCGCGCTTGACGCGGCCGCGCCCGGCGAAGCCGATGATCACCGCGACGATGCCGAGGATGATGCCGCCGACCACGGAGAACGACGACAGGAGCGCAACGATGGCGACCACCAGTGCAGTAACGCCCAGGCCATTACGCGGACCGGTGGGCGGCGGCGTATAGCCGGCGTAGGGCTGCGGCGGTGCCGGCGGATAGCCGCCCGGGTACTGGCCGTACTGCGGCGCGGGATAACCGGGTGGCGGTGGCGGCGGCTGATGGGGTGGCGGAGTGGACTGCTGAGGTGCCTGCTCTGGGGGCTCAGTCATGGACTGCACGTTACCTGCAGTTGCCGATTGATAGTCGCGGACAGGCGAGGTCGATACCAAGTTGATGAGTTGCGACCACCACGGTGCGTCGCGGGCCCAGCAGCCGGCCGTCGAGCAGGGCGCTCAAGATGCGTTGGCCGTCGGCGGCATCGAGATGTTCGGTCGGCTCGTCGAGCAGGACGATCGGTGCGGTGGACAGCAATACCCGCGTCAGCAGCAGTCGGCGGCGCTGGCCGGCGGACACCGCGGCAGCACCGCCATCCAGCACGGTACTCAATCCGTCGGGAAGGCCGGCCAGCCAATCGCCAAGGCCCACCGCGGTGAGCGCGTCGGTGAGCTCCTCATCGGTGCAGTCGCCGCGCGCCACCAGGAGGTTGTCGCGCACGGTGGTACCGAACAGGTGGGCGTCTTCGGCGAAATAGCAGATTGCGCTGCGCAATTCAGACTCGGTGAGCTCGCTGGTCGGCTTGTCACCGATCCTGACCGCACCGTCAACCGGTGCGAGCAGCCCGGCCAGCGTCATCAACAGTGCCGTCTTGCCCGCGCCGCTGCGGCCGGTAATCGCGAGGCGGGCACCGGGTTGCAGTGTCAGCGTGACGCGTTCGCCCGCGGCCCCACCGGGATAGCCGGCGCGCACGTCGGCTCGCACGACGGGCGTCTCGACGCGTCCGGTGACGACGATTCTCGATCGGGTGGCGGGCGCGGGCAGCAGCTCCCGCAGTCGTGCGGCGGCGATCCGTGCGCGGGTCAACGCGACCGCCGCGCCGGGCAGCGCGACGGTGGCCTCGAACGCCGAGAGGGGCAACAACATCAGCACCGCCAGCGTCGTCGGTGCGGTGTACGCGGCCATGCCGATCCCGGCGACGACAGCGCCGATGGCGCCGGCTCCGATGGCGAGGGTCGGCACCGCGGCCGCAACCGCGGCGGGGGCCGCTGCGTGGTCGATCGCCGAGCCCCAATCGCGCTGTCGCTCTTCGGCTTCGGCAATCACCGCCGGTAACCGGCCGGCGACCCTGAGTTCGGCGGCGTGCTCGAGTGCGGTGACGGCGGCGATATCGCGATCGGACTGTTGCCGGCGGGCGGCCGTTTCCTGCGCACGCGCCGCGCGCGCGGCCAACCCGGGTGCGAGCACACCGGCGACCAGCAGACACAGCGCGAGGACGACGGCCGCGGCGGGGGAGATCATCGCGATGACGGCCGTGGCGGCGACACCGAGCACGGCGGCGACACCGATCGGGACGAACGCCCGGACTGCGACGTCTGCGACGGTGTCGACATCGGTACCCACCCGAGCCAGCAGGTCACCGGTGTGCAGTCGCGCCGTGACGTCGGCCGGTCCGTGGGCCAGCCGGCGGTAGATCTCGGTGCGTTCGCCGGCAGCCGCGCGCAGCGCGGTGTCGTGCGACGCCAGCCGCTCGCAGTAACCGAACACGCCGCGCGAGATGCCGAGCGCGCGGACGGCGACCACGGCGATTGACAGATCCAGCACCAGCGGCATCTGCCAGGCGCGGGTGATCAACCAGGCGGACACGCCGGCCAGCGCCAGTGCGCTGCCCAGCGCCAGCGTGCCGAGCACGATGGCCAGCATCAGCCGGGGACGGTCAAACGCGGGCATGTTGATCGGCCTCCACAGCGATGACGTGATCGGCGATCCGTACCACACTGTCGCGGTGGGCGACCACGATGACGGTGGACCCGTCCTCGGCGCGCCTGCGGATGGCTTGCAGCACAGTGTGTTCGGTCGCTTCATCGAGATGTGAGGTGGGTTCGTCGAGCAGCAGTACGGGCGCGCGGGAGCCAAGCGTCCGGGCCAGGCCAAGTCGCTGGCGTTGGCCCAGTGACAATCCCACGCCACCTCGGCCCAGCACGGTGTCCATGCCGTCGGGCAGTGTGCGTAGCACCTCGGTGAAACCGGCTGCTTCGCAGGCACTCTGTGGATCGGCGAGCGGGCCGAACAGCGCCAGGTTCTCCGCGACGGTCCCCGGGATGATCACCGGGCGCTGTGCCAACCACGCCAGTTGCCGCCACCAGGCCGGGCGGTCGAGCTCGTCGATGTCGACGCCGTCGACGGTGACCCGGCCGCGGGTGGGGGTGAGCAGCCCGGCGATCGCGAGCAGGGTAGTGGTCTTGCCTGCGCCGTTCGCGCCGGTGAGCACGGTGACTGCGCCGGGCAGTAACCGGCCGCTCAGCTGGTGCGGCGACATCCCGTCGCGGCCCGTGACGCTCAGCCCGTCGAGGACGATGTCCGCGCCGGCAGCCACCGCGGTGCGGGTTCCGGCCGGTGGTTCGGGGTTCTGCTCGATCAGGGTGAAGGCTTTGTCGGAGGCGGCTTTTCCGTTCTGTGCGGCGTGGAACTCGACGCCGACGCGGCGCAGCGGCCAGAACACGTCGGGGGTGAGCAGCAGCACGGTCAATCCGGCTGCCAGGCTCATCTCACCGAACACCAGTCGCAGCCCGATGCTGACCGCGACCAGCGCCACGCCGAGTGTGGCGATCAACTCGAGGACCAGCGCCGAGAGGAATGCGATCCGCAGGGTGGCCATCGCCGAACGGCGATGCGCCGCCCCGAGTGTGGCGATCCGCTCGGCCGGGCCATCGGCGCGGCCGAGGGCGCGCAGGGTGGGGATGCCTGCGATGAGATCCATCAGGCGAGCCTGCAAGGTGGTCATTGCCTCCAGTGCCGCCGCCGAACGATCCGCGGTGGCCAGTCCGATCAGCACCATGAAGACTGGAATCAGCGGCAGTGCGACGAGCACGATGACCGCTGACTGAATGTCGTTGAAAGCGATCACGATTACCGTTGCCGGGGTGAGGATCGCCGCCAGGAACAGCGCCGGCAGGTATGCGGTGAAGTACGGTCGCAGGCCGTCGAGTCCGCTGGTGATCACCGTCGTCGCATCGTCGCGGGGGCGCGATCCGGGTGGCAGAGCGGTGACCGCACGCAGCACCCGGCCGCCGAGATCGGCGATCACCGCACTGGCGCCGCGCTGGCCGAGCCGGCCCTGCAGCCACTGGATAAACGTCCGAAACAGCCACAGGGCGGCCAGGATCACCAACTCGGTGCGCCAGTGGGCCAGGCTGCGGGTGGCCGGATCGGTGATGACACCGGCCACCAGATGGCCCAGGACGACGGCGCCGGCGATGGCACATCCGGCGATCAGAGTGCCGCAGCAGATCGTAGCGACCAGATACCGGCGCACGGCTGACGAGGCCCGCCACAGACGTGGGTCCAGCGGGCCTGACCGTCGCCGGTCGGTGCTCAGGGCAAGCGCCTGCGCGGCAGGCCGACCGACTTCGGGATCGACTCGGCGAAAATTCGCTTACGGAACACCCAGTACGTCCAGCCCTGGTAGACCATCACAATCGGGGTGAATATCGCTGCGGCCCAGGTCATCACCTTCAAGGTGTAGGGGCTGGACGATCCGTTGAAGATGGTCAGGTTGTAGGCCGGCGTGATGGTGGACGGCACCAGATTGGGGTACAACGACCCGAACAGCAGCGTCACCACCGCGGCGACGACGACCGTCGTCGCCAGGAACGCCCAACCTTCCCGCGCGCCCCACGCGGCCGCGACCGCGGCAAGCTGGGCGATCACCGCGAGGGCCAGTACCGCCCACGTCCACGGCTTGCCATGCGCCAGTTGGGTCCACAGGCCGAACCCGGCGACCAGCACCGTGGCGGGCAGGGCCAGCGTGCGGGCCAGCCGGACCGCGTCGGCGCGCACCTCGCCGCCGCTCTTGAGTGCCAGGAACACCGCGCCGTGGAACAAGAACAGCGAGCACGTGGCCAGCCCACCGAGCAACGTGTAGGGGTTCAGCACATCGGTGACCGACAGGCTGGTGACGTTCTTGTCCGGGCCCACCGGCAATCCGTTGACGAGGATCGCGAATGCGACGCCCCACAGGATGGCCGGCAGCCAGGACCCGGTCGCAACGCCGGCGTCGCACCAGCGGCGCCACTTCGGATCGTCGATCTTGCCGCGCCATTCGATCGCCACCACCCGGGCGATCATCGACAGCAGGATCACCAGCAGCGGCAGATACAGCGTCGAGAACACCGTTGCATACCAGTGCGGAAAGGCAGCGAACATGGCGCCGCCCGCGGTGATCAGCCACACCTCGTTGCCGTCCCAGACCGGACCGATCGTATTGAGCACCGCCCTGCGATGACTCTCCTGATCCATTTGGGCGGAGCCCTTCCCCGGTCCCCCCAGCCATGCCATCACCATGCCGACGCCGAAGTCGAATCCCTCCAGGACAAAGAACCCCAGGAACAGCACGGCCACGATCACGAACCAAATCTGTTGCAGCCCCATGATTCACTCCTCAGTAGGCGAAGGACAGGGGTGCGACGTCGTCGTCACCGGGTGGGCTGGGTGGCGCCGGTTCGGCATCGTGCTCGAGTGGACCCGCGGTGACATAGCGGCGAACCAGGTAGAACCACACCACCGCGAGCACCGCATACATCAGCGTGAACGAGATCAGCGACACCCACACCAGACCCGGCCCGTGCAGTGAAACGCCTTGGCGGACAGTCAGCCGGACCAGTTGGTCACCGTCTGGGTTGGGTGCGACCACCCAAGGCTGGCGGCCCATCTCGGTGAACACCCAGCCGGCGATGGCCCCCAGGAACGGCGTCGGAATCGTCACGAGCGCGAAGCGCGAATACCACTTTCCATCCCGTCGCTCCGCTCGCCCTGACTTTCCGGGCACCCGCCCGCGCCGCGTCAACCACAGCGTGGCCAACGCGAACAGCATCGGCACCGCCATCAAACCGATCATCGCGCGGAACGACCAGTACGTGACGAACAGGTTGGGCACGTACCATCCCGGGCCGAACCGCTGTTCATATTGCTGCTGAAGGTCTTGGGTGCCCTCCAGCGTCACACCGCTGAACTTGCCCTCGGCCAGGAACGGCAGCACATAGGGCACCTCGATGACGCGGGCGATGCTGTCACAGTTGTTGTGCGTGCCGACGGTCAAGATCGAGAATCCCGGATCGGTCCCGGTGTGGCACAACGATTCAGCGGCGGCCATCTTCATCGGCTGCTGGTGGAACATCAGCTTGCCCTGGACGTCACCGCTGAAGAACAAACCGACACACGCGGCGAGCGCTACCAGTGAGCCCAGGATCGCGCCCGGCCGATACAGCGCGGTGGCGTCGGTGCTGCCCTTGGCGCGCACCATCCACCACGCGCACACTGTCGCCACAAACGTCGCCGCGGTGAGAAATGATGCGGCCACCGCATGCCAGAAGGCCGCAACTCCCGTGTTGTTGGTGAACAACTCGACGATGCTCTGCAGCTCGGCGCGACCCGTCGCAGGGTTGAACCGGGTGCCCACCGGATGCTGCATCCACGAGTTCGCGGTGATGATGAAGAACGCCGACAAATTGACCGCGATCGCGACCAGCCAGATGGAGGTCAGGTGCAGCCACCGGGGCAGGCGGGTCCAGCCGAAGATCCACAGCCCGATGAAGGTCGACTCCAGGAAGAACGCGACCAGGCCCTCCAGTGCCAGCGGTGCACCGAACACATCGCCGACGAAGCGGGAGTATTCGCTCCAGTTCATGCCGAACTGGAATTCCTGGACGATGCCGGTCGCGACGCCGATCGCGAAGTTGATCAGGAAGATCTTGCCGAAGAACTTGGTCAGCCGGTACCAGGCCGGGTTGTCGGTGAGGACCCAGATCGTCTGCATGACGGCGATCAGCGGGGCCAGGCCGATGGTCAGTGGCACGAATATGAAGTGGTAGACGGTCGTGATTCCGAATTGCCACCGGGACACGTCAAGAGCGCTCATCGTCGAACTCTCCAAGCAACGCGAAAGGCGCGGATCGCCTATCTACGACAGATTGTAGTAGTGATCCGCGCCCTTTGCGCTAGAGCCTTTGGCCCTTTGTGATGAAGCTCGCTAGGCGGCTGGGGCTTCGATCCGCTCGCCGAGGTTCTTGGAAGCCTTGCGGATTCCGAAGGAAGCCACGATTTCGAAGATGCCCATCGCGACCAGGAAGGCGCCGACCCACCACGTCAGAATGGCGAGCGACGGGAACGGCGATGCCAGCACCACGATGCCGGCGATGAGGCTGACGACGCCGACGAAGATCTCCCAGCCGCGACCCGGGGTGTCCGGGTCACTGATCGCGGACACCGAGGTGGCGACACCACGGAAGATGAAGCCGATACCGATCCAGATTGCCAGCAGCAGAATGGAGTTCTGGATGCTGCGGAAGCACAGCACGGCCAAGATGATCGCGGCCGCGCCGCTGATGAACAGAATGACCCGGCCACCGGCCGACACATGCAGGGTGAAGGCGTGGAACACCTGCGAGATACCGGTCACCAGAAGGTAGGCGCCGAAGAAGATCGCGGCAACGAGGATTGTTTTACCCGGCCACCCGAGTACCAGGACGCCAAGGACGAGGGACAGGGCACCCGACAGCAGGACCGACTTCCACAGATGCGGCAGCAGCGGCGGGGCAGAGGTAGTAGTCATGGCCGAAAGTGTTTCACAGCGCGATGCCGATCAGCGGCATTTGGGCAGTTCACCGGACCGGATCCACTGCTGACTGGTTACGCTGCTACTACTGTTCCGTTACCGGCGCTACAAACGCTGGAACAGCCCATTACTTTCGGGTAGGTCAAGCCTGGATGCAGTCGAGAGAAAGAGGCAACCGTGCAGAACTGGTGTCGCATTGCCGGAGTGGTAGCCGTAGCGGGTGCCATGGCCCTGTCGGGCTGCAGCAGCAAGAATGATTCGGGTGCCGGCCCGTCGACCGCGACCACCGCGGCCAAGGCGCAGAAAGTTGACGAGATCGCGGCGACCGTTCCCGACGACATCAGGAATTCGGGCAAGCTCGTCGTCGGCGTGAACATTCCCTACGCGCCAAACGAATTCAAGGATTCCAGCGGCAAGATCGTCGGATTCGACGTCGACCTGATGAACGCGATCGCCTCGACGATGGGATTGACTGCGGACTTCCGCGAAGCAGACTTCGCCAAGATCATCCCGTCAATTCAGCAGGGCACCTTCAACGTCGGGATGTCATCGTTCACGGACACCAAGGAGCGCCAGCAGTCGGTGGACTTCGTCGACTACTTCTCGGCGGGCATCCTCTGGGCGCAGCGGCCAGGCTCGCCGATCGACCCGAACAACGCCTGCGGCAAGAAGGTTGCCGTGCAGGCGACCACCACGGAGGAAACCGACGAGCTGCCCAAGAAGAGCAAGGCGTGCACCGATGCCGGCAAGCCGGCCATCGATATCCTGAAGTTCGACGGGCAGGACGCCGCCACCAATGCCGTCGTGCTCGGCCAGGCCGACGCCATGTCGGCGGATTCGCCGGTGACGGCGTACGCGATCAAGCAGAGCAACGGCAAGCTCGAAGCTGCCGGCGAGATCTTCGACTCGGCGCCGTACGGTTGGCCGGTCGCCAAGGGATCGCCGCTGGCCGCCTCCTTGCAGAAGGCACTTGAGCACCTGATCCAGACCGGTGACTACAAGACGATCGCAGGCAACTGGGGTGTCGAAGCCGGAATGGTCACCAAGCCAGCCATCAACGGGGCGACCAGCTAACCGTTATGGTTGTCGGCGAGTCGACCCCACCTCCCATCGACGCGGTACCGCTTCGTCATCCCTGGCGGTGGGTGGGGGCGGCCGTCATCATCGTCGTCGTCGGCCTGTTCATCTACGGCGCGGCCACGAACCCGGCCTACGGCTGGTCGACCTACGGCGATTACCTGTTCAACGAGCGCATCATGCTCGGCGTTTTCAACACGTTGCAGCTGACGGTGTACGCGATGGTGCTCGGCATCGTGCTCGGTGTGGTGCTGTCGGTGATGCGGCTGTCGCCGAACCCCGTATTCGGTGCGGTGGCATGGGTTTTCCTGTGGATCTTCCGCGGGACACCGGTTTATGTGCAGTTGGTGTTCTGGGGCTTGATCCCGACCATCTACCAGCACATCCAACTCGGGGTGCCGTTCGGCCCGTCGTTCTTCCATCTGGACCTGCAGGATTTGTCGATCCCGTTCCTGCTGGCGGTCCTCGGGCTGGGCCTCAACGAGGGCGCCTACATGGCCGAGATCATCCGCGCCGGAATCACATCGGTGCCCGAGGGGCAGTCGGAGGCCTCGACCGCACTGGGCATGTCGTGGACGATGACGATGCGCCGCACCGTGCTTCCGCAGGCGATGCGGGTCATCATCCCGCCCACCGGCAACGAGGTGATCAGCATGCTGAAGACCACGTCGCTGGTGACGGCGGTGCCGTACTCCTATGACCTGTACAGCATCGCCTCGCGGGAGATCGCGGCCCGGACCTTCGAACCCGTCCCGATGCTGCTGGTGGCCGCAACCTGGTATCTGGTGATCACCAGTGTGTTGATGGTCGGGCAGTACTATCTCGAAAAGTATTTCTCCCGAGGCATTTCCCGGCGGTTGACCACCAAGCAACTCGAGGCGCTGGCGAAGGCGCAGACCGGTACAGAGGCGGGACACGTATGACCGGCGAACCCATGGTGCGCGCCGAGCAGGTGTGCAAGGACTTCGGGGCACTGTCGGTGTTGAAGGGTGTCACGCTGTCGGTGGATCGCGGGCAGGTGCTGGTGTTGGTCGGTCCGTCGGGCTCCGGCAAATCGACGTTCTTGCGGTGCATCAACCACCTCGAAAGTGTTACTGCCGGACGGCTTTACGTCGACGGAGACTTGGTCGGGTACCGCGAGCGCAGCGGGAAGTTGCACGAGATGTCGCCACGGGACGCGGCCAGGCAACGTCGCGATGTCGGGATGGTTTTCCAGCACTTCAACCTGTTTCCGCATCGGACCGCGCTGGCCAACATCCTCGAGGCGCCGGTTCAGGTCAAGCGGGTGAAGAAGGCCGAGGCGGCCGCGCGGGCGCGTCAACTGCTCAGCCAGGTTGGCTTGTCCGACAAGGCCGACGCGTATCCGGCGCAGCTGTCCGGCGGACAGCAGCAGCGGGTGGCGATCGCCCGTGCACTGGCGATGGATCCGAAGCTCATGCTGTTCGACGAGCCGACTTCGGCGCTGGATCCCGAGCTCGTCGGCGAGGTGCTCGGCGTGATGAAAAAGCTGGCCAGTCAAGGCATGACGATGATCGTGGTGACCCACGAGATGGGCTTCGCCCGCGAGGTCGCCGACGAGCTGGTGTTCATGGACGGCGGCGTGATCGTCGAGAGCGGGGCGCCGCGCGAGGTCCTGAGCAACCCGCAGCACGCCCGCACGAAGGCTTTTCTGTCGAAAGTCATGTAGCTCCGACGTGACGAGTCTGACAGCGATTCGGGGCAGAAATACTCGTCGGGTTCTGTTGAACAAGGCATGACGACGGCGACCGGACAACGACGAAACCCCGCAGAAGTAACCGGATTCCAAGCCTCACCCGAGCTGGCGGGCAGCCTGCAGCGGGTGCTCGTGGACCTCATCGAATTGCACTTGCAGGGTAAGCAGGCGCACTGGAACGTCGTGGGAAGCAACTTCCGCGACTTGCACCTACAGCTCGACGAGCTCGTCGACTTCGCCCGCGAATCCAGTGACACGATCGCCGAGCGCATGCGCGCTCTGGATGCCGTGCCCGACGGCCGGTCCGACACCGTCGCCAACACCACTAGCGTTCCGCCGATCCCCGGCTATGAGCACAACACCACTGAGGTGGTCGAGCTGATCGCCACGGCGGTCTACGCCGTCGTCGGCACCATGCGCGACGTCCACGACGCCGTCGACGCCGAGGACCCCACCACCGCCGATCAGCTGCACCAGATGATCGACGGCCTGGAGAAGCTGGCCTGGCTGATCAAGTCGGAGAACCGCAAGGTCTAGCCTGCTGAACTTTCGACCCGCCCAGTCTCTTCCTGGGCGGGTCGATTGCTGTCCGGAGCAACTGCGGCCCGGCGGTCGACCAGATACCAGGTGTGCATCAGGCCCTTGCCCTTGACCTCGACGTCCCCGCGCTCCTCGAGCAGGAAGCCGTCGCGCAGCCTTTCGTAGACATCCTGGGGCACTTGGATGCGGCCCTCGGGATCGGTGGTCTCCATGCGGGAGGCGACGTTGACGGCGTCACCCCACACGTCGTAGAAGAACCGGCGAGCGCCCACCACGCCCGCGACGACCGGACCGGCGGCCATCCCCATCCGCAACGGCACGAGCTGCCCGTTGGGATCGCGCAGATCCCGGACCGCCTTCGCCATGTCCAGGGCGAGATTCGCGAGCGCCTCGACGTGATCCGGCCTGGCCTCGGGCACGCCACTGACCACCATGTAGGAGTCGCCGGTGGTCTTGATCTTCTCCAGGGCGTGCTTGTCGACCAACCGGTCGAAGGTGGTGTACAGCCGGTCGAGGAAGCGCACCAACTCGGCAGGCGCGATCTGGCTGGCCCGCTCGGTGAAGCCGGCGATGTCGGCGAACAGGATCGAGGCGTCGTCGTAGCGGTCGGCGATCACCCCCCGGGCGGGGTCCTTGAGCCGCGCCGCGATCGTGGCGGGCAGGATGTTGGCCAGCAGCGCCTCGGAACGCAGGTACTCGAATTCCATTGCCGCTTCGGCACGGGAGACCTCCCGCATGGCGTACCAGACCGTCGCGAAGATCATCACGCAGGCGGACACCGTGGTGATCACGAAGCCGGCGTTGACCAGCCAGCGTGGCTGAATTCCGGTGTCGCCGGGGACCAGGAATTGCGACGCGATCGTCAGCCCCGCGCCGATCGCCACCACGGTCGAGGCCAGGGCGACGTGTTCGACGCCGAGCACCAGCACCGCCAGCGACGCCGACACCAGGTAGTAGAACTGGACGCCCGAATCGGTCCCGACCTGCCAGCCGACGATGGTCAACGACAGGAACGCGAACGCGACGAATGTCAGGGCGGCGATGATGTCGCCGAAGCGGTGCAACAGCGGAATGATCCCGAAGATCGCCGAGCTCCCGAGGTTGATCAATCCGATGGCCACCAGGTGCTCGCCGGTGATGAACTGCAGGATCCCCACCACTGCGGTGACGACGGCAGCCATCGACGCCGCGATGTTGAGCACCCGCTGGCGGCGCGCGATCGATTCGGCCCAATGCAGGTTCCGGGCCGGTGCGCGGCGCTGCATACGCTCGCAATCCGCGCGCTGGGCCGGCCCGTCCGATGGCACCGAACCAGCGCATTTCCGCAGGGTGCCCACAAGTGGCAGCTTATCTGCACCGCAGTTGTCGCGGCGCTAACCTGCAAAGGTGACCCGCATCGCCTGCGCTCAGATCGCGCCGACCGTCGGCGCGCTGGCCGCCAACCTCGAGCTATCGGCAGCGGCCGTCGCCGATGCCGTCGCGCAGGGCGCGGACGTAGTGGTGCTGCCGGAGCTGGCCACGTCGGGCTACATGTTCACCGATGCCGACGAAGCCCGCTCGGTGGCGTTGCGTCCGACCGACCCGGCGTTTGAGGCGTGGCGCTCGGTCGCCGGGGACGCGATCGTAATCGGTGGGTTCTGCGAACTCGGCGACGACGGTTTGCTGTACAACAGCGCGCTGGCGCTGAATCGCGACGGGCCGATCGCCACCTACCGCAAGACGCACTTGTGGGACCAGGAGAAGCTGATCTTCACTGCCGGTGCGGAGCTGCCCACGGTGTTGAAGACCCGGCACGGTGCGATCGCGGTGATGGTCTGCTACGACCTCGAGTTCGGTGAGGTGACCCGTCGGGTGGCGGTCGACGGCGTGGAATTGATTGTAGCGCCGGTGAATTGGCCGTTGTTCCCGCGCCCGCAGGGTGAACGGCCCGGTGAGGTGATCACGGCGATGTCCACCGCACGGCTCAATCGGGTCGTCGTTGCCGTGTGTGATCGCGCGGGAGTGGAGCGCAACCAATCGTGGACCGAAGGAAGCGTGATCATCGACCCAGACGGTTGGGTGGTCGTCGAGGCCGGCGCCGGGCCCGGGCTGGCGATCGCCGATGTCGACCTGTCCGCAACGCACGACAAGACGCTGACTGAATACGTCGACCTGTTGTCGGACCGCCGTATCGACCTGTATTGAAATGCCGCCCGTAAGTTTGCTTGGGCGCTATTCTGTGCGGCTATGAGCTGTGGACCACTGACTCGTCAGATTGCACTCTTTGCTGGCGGCGCCGCGATCGTCGGGATGGGGGCGCTGACCGCCTGCAGTCAGAACGCGAAGGATGCCCCGTCGTCGACGACGACCACTCCGTCGTCCTCGGTGGCGCCGTCACCCACCGAGAAGGCCGTCGCCCCTGGCGGTGGGAACTCGTTCTCGCCGACGGTCAACCCGGCACCCCCGGGGGCGGTCTGCAAGGAGATCGTCGGCAACAACTGCGTCCGGTGAACCCGAGGCCGTAGTCAATCCTTCGGGAAGTCATTGGCGGGCAGCACTTCTCGTCGCGTGGAGCGGTCGAAAAAGCGGCGGAGCAGCAGTACCGGGTCCGCGCAGCCCTGCGCCAGTGCGCGCCGGTTGTAGCGGTCCAGCGACCACGGCTTGCGTCTGCCCCTCGCCAGGTCGAACAGCAGATGCGCGGGCGCGGTGACAGACCGGTTCGCGATGTATGCCTGCTCGCCCGTCGGCAGACCCAGCGCCTGACGGATCCCAGCTTCGACGTAGTTCTCGCCGCACCAGTACGAGTGGCAGACCGAGGCCCAGATTCTGGGGTTGCACTCGAGAAAGCGCACCTGCCCGTCGGGACCCAGACGAGCGTCGAGATGCGCGAGGCCGGTCAGCCCTGCCGCCTTGACGTACTGCTTGCCAAGGGCGACAACCTGCTCGTTGTCGAGGTGGGTGATCGTCTCGCCGTCGCGCATCTGCGGCGCGGCAAGGATGGCTTCGCCGTCGACCGCGAACACGTTGAGCCCGACGTCCTGCCCGGGCAGGAATTCCTGAGCGACCAGCGGGCCGTACTGGTAGTCGTCGTTCTCGATGATCTGCCGGCGAACATCGTCGGCCGACTTCGCCAGCACGAGACCGTCCGACCCGCCCCACGTCGTGGGCTTGACGATGAGGGGATAGCCGAATCGCTCGCCCAGTTCGTCCGGATTCAGCCCGTGCTTGTCGGCGACGAAGACCGAGGCTGGAACCGGCACGTCCACCTGCACGCAGGTGTCGTGAAACGCGTGCTTGTCGTTCAGGCGGTGCAGCTGCGGCAACGTCGGGATCGGAAAGACCGGCGTCGTCAGGCGATCCTCGACCTCCGCCAGCAGAAGCAAGCTGTCGCTATCGCCCGGCATGACGACATCGATCCGGTAAGCGGCAGCGAGTTCGGTCACGCGCGCGGCGAACTGATCGGGGTCGGCGCCGTAGACCTGGCAGGGCGCGAACGTCTCGCAGTACCGGGAGAAGCGCAGGAAGTTCAGGCCAGGATCACCGGCGGCAACGACCTTGGCGCCCATGCCCCGCAGGCAGTACAACGCAGAGCAGGTGAGGCTGGGCTGCGAGCAGACCAAGAGGACTCTGGGCCGCGTCGAGGCGCCGTTGTCAGCTGTGGGCATTGGCGAATTCCTCGAGGTCCGAAGCGGAACGTGACTGCTGAACGCTCACACATCTTTTCAGAGGACTCGAGCTTTTGCCCGCGCTCCGGCTGCTGAAGTTGTTGCGGGTCAGACGGCAGGGTCCGACATGCGACCATTTGCTGAATTTCTGGTGCCCTCGGTGAGATTCGAACTCACACTGCACGGGTTTTGAATCCGTTTCCTCTGCCAGTTGGGATACGAGGGCCGGGCCTGCTGCGGCGGTGTTCCACCATAGTGGATCGTCGGCGGAGAACAGCCAACCGGTACGTCGTAGCGCTCAGAGGTGGCTGTTCGACGTCGGCCAGGCAACAATGTCCGCATGACCGACGCCCCAGACCGTACATCCCGACGTGTAGTGATCGCCGAGGACGAGGCGCTGATCCGGATGGATCTCGCCGAGATGCTGCGCGACGAGGGTTATGAGGTGGTCGGCGAGGCCGGCGACGGCCAGGAGGCCGTCGAGTTGGCCGAGCAGTTGCGCCCCGACCTGGTGATCATGGACGTCAAGATGCCGCGCCGCGACGGGATCGATGCGGCCGCTGAGATCGCCGCCAAGCGCATCGCCCCGATCGTGGTGCTGACGGCTTTCAGCCAGCGCGATCTGGTGGAGAAAGCACGCGACGCAGGCGCGATGGCCTACCTGGTGAAGCCGTTCTCGATCAGCGACCTGATCCCGGCGATCGAAGTCGCGGTCAGCCGGTTCGGCGAGATCGCCGAACTCGAGCGCGAGGTGGCGAATCTGTCGGACCGCCTGGAGACCCGCAAGCTGGTGGAACGGGCCAAGGGTCTGCTGCAGGCCAACCAGGGGATGACCGAACCCGAGGCGTTCAAGTGGATCCAGCGGGCGGCCATGGACCGGCGGACCACCATGAAGCGGGTTGCCGAGGTGGTGCTGGAGACACTCGACACGCCCGGTGCGGACGCGGCGTCGAATTGACGCGTTAACTCTGCGTTTCCTCTGACCGCGCCGTTTGGGGCGATCCGGAATATGCTCACGGCCAGGCGTTGGCCAAGATGACGCGCTGCGGCCACCGGTTGGTTATGTTCTACCGCAGTGTCGAGAGTGGGCCGGTTGGCGGTCTGCGGCGTCGGCGCCGTGAAACTACTGACCCGGAGGTGAACGTGCGCGGACGCGGGACACGGAGTGCAATCGCCGCAAGTTCGGCGCTGCTGGTGGTTGTCGGTATCGCCGGCTGCAACCAACAGTCCCAGTCGAATGGTGGGAGCTCCTCGCAGGGCGAGCTGAAGATCGTCGAGCAGGTTCAGATCGACCAGAACGGCGCCGAGGTCAAGGCCGATGCGGGCGCCACCCCGGCCGATCCGGCTGGAGACGGCAAGGCCACCTGCCCGCCGGTGTCCATCGCGATGGCCGGCGCGCTCAACGGGCCCGACGCGGCACTGGGCATCAACATCAAAGACGGCGTGCAGCTTGCCATCGACAAGCACAACGCGGCCAATCCCGGCTGCCAGGTGCAGCTGAAGCCCTTCGACACCGAGGGCGACCCGCAGAAGGCCACCGCGATCGCGCCGCAGATCGTGGACGACGCATTCACCATCGGTCTGATCGGTCCGGCGTTCTCGGGCGAGACCAAGGCCACCGGCGGGGTGTTCGACCAGGCCGGCCTGGTCGCGGCCACGGCGTCGGCCACCAACGTCACCTTGTCCGAAAATGGCTGGAAGACGTTCTTCCGCGGTCTGGCGAACGACGGCGTGCAGGGGCCTTCGGTCGCCAACTACCTGAAGAACACCCTGGGCCAGAAGAAGGTCTGCGTCGTTGACGACAGCACCGACTACGGCACGGGCCTGGCTGCGTCGGTCCGCGAAACCCTCGGCCCAGTGGCCGTCCCGGGCTGCAAGATCTCGGTCAAGAAGGGCGACAAGGACTTCTCGGCAGCGGTCACCCAGGTCAAGGGCCAGTCGCCGGATTCGGTGTTCTACAGCGGCTATTACGCTGAGGCCGCACCCTTCGTCCAGCAGCTGCGCGACGGTGGGTACACCGGGAAATTCGTCAGTGCCGACGGCACCAAGGATCCGGAGTTCGTGAAGCAGGCCGGCCAGTCGTCCAAAGACGCCATCCTGTCCTGCCCATGCGGCCCGGCCACCGGCTCCTTCGCCGACGAGTACACCAAGAAGTTCGGTCAGCCGCCCGGCACCTACAGCACTGAGGGATACGACCTCGGTACCGTTCTGCTGAAGGGCATCGACGCCGGCAAGATCACTCGTCCCGACCTGCTCGACTGGGTCAAGAACTACAGCGGACAAGGTGTGGCCCGTAAGTACCAGTGGACCGACAAGGGTGAACTCACCACCACCCTGATCTGGATCTACAAGGTCCAGTAGCAGATTCGAGGGACGCGTCCGGGACCGTAAGGCTCGGACGCGTTCTCGTTTCCGACACCAAGGAGGCCGCCGCCTAGATGGTCTACGAGAGCTTCGGCCAGATGACATATCTCGCCAGTGACATCGGTTTCAACATCGACAACCTGCGAGACGGCTTCTGGCAGTTGACCATCGACGGACTGTCGTGGGGCGCCATCTACGCTCTGGTGGCCGTCGGCTACACCTTGGTGTTCGGGGTGCTGCGGCTGATCAACTTCGCGCACTCCGAGATCTTCATGTTCGGCATGTTCGGCGCCTACTTCTGCCTCGACATGATCCTCGGGTTCGCGCCGAGCGGCAACGCCTACGGCAAGGGTGTGCTGTTGACGGTCCTCTACCTCGGCATCGCCATGTTGTTCGCGATGCTGGTATCTGGTGCGGCCGCAATGGGTTTGGAGATGGTCGCATACCGCCCGCTGCGCCATCGAAACGCGCGGCCGCTGACGTTCTTGATCACCGCGATCGGCATGTCGTTCGTGCTACAGGAATTCGTGCACTTCGTGCTGCCCAAGATCATCAAGGGCTACGGCGGCAGCAATGCGCAGCAGCCGATCATCCTGGTTCAGCCGAAGGCCCAGTTCCACATCTTCGGCGCGACGGTCTCCAACGTCACGCTGGTGATCGTGGCCGCCGCGCTGGTACTCGCTGCACTGACCGACATCGCGATCAACCGGACGAAATTCGGCCGGGGTATTCGCGCGGTGGCTCAGGATCCGACCACCGCGACGCTGATGGGGGTATCCCGGGAACGGATCATTCTGACGACGTTCCTGATCGGTGGTCTGCTGGCCGGTGCGGCCGCGCTGCTGTACACGGTCAAGGTGCCGCAGGGCATCATCTATTCGGGCGGATTTCTGTTGGGTATCAAGGCGTTCTCCGCGGCCGTGCTCGGCGGGATCGGCAACCTGCGCGGGGCGCTGCTCGGCGGCCTGGTGCTGGGCATCATGGAGAACTACGGCCAGGCGGTGTTCGGCACGCAATGGCGTGACGTTGTCGCGTTCGTGTTGCTGGTTCTGGTGCTGCTGATCAGGCCCACCGGGATACTCGGGGAAAGCCTCGGAAAGGCGCGGGCATGAGCGAGACGACGCCAGGAAAGTGGTCGGGCCGACTGCTGGCTCCCGGCGACGGTCTGCGCGGCTGGTGGGCGGGCCTGAGCCGAGTCCAGAAGTGGGGCTTCGGAGTCCTGGGGTTCGCGCTGCTGGCGGCATCGCCGCTGCATCCGCCCCCGTTCGTCGACACGCCGGGAATCAGCTTCGGCGGCACCATGGCTCAGTTCGCGATGGTGGCGATCATCGCGATCGGCCTCAACGTCGTCGTCGGCCAGGCCGGTCTGCTGGACCTCGGTTACGTCGGCTTCTATGCCGTGGGCGCCTACACCGTCGCCCTGCTCACCAGTCCCGACAGCCCGTGGAATCAGCTCAGCGACGGCGGCGCGTTCAGCGAGAACTGGGCGTGGCTGTCGTGCGTGCCGCTCGCGATGGCGTTCACCGCCCTGGCCGGTTTGATCCTCGGGATCCCAACGCTGCGGCTACGCGGCGACTACCTCGCTATCGTCACACTGGGATTCGGCGAGATCATCCGGTTGCTCGCCGACAATCTGTCCGGTGTCACCAACGGCTCCCGTGGTCTCAATGGGGTGGCCTATCCGCGGGTCGGGCAGACCGACAAGCTGCCGGACGGGGTGTTCTCCAGCGGTAACTCGACCGGCCACGCGAACTACGGGACGTGGTGGTTCTGGCTGGGGCTCATTTTGATCGTCGGGATTCTGCTCCTGGTCGGGAACTTGGAGCGCAGCCGGGTGGGCCGGGCCTGGGTGGCCATCCGCGAGGACGAGGACGCCGCGGAAGTAATGGGCGTCAACACTTTCCGCTTCAAACTCTGGGCGTTCGTCATCGGTGCCGCGATCGGTGGGCTGTCCGGGGCGCTGTACGCCGGGCAGGTGCAATACGTTGCTCCGCCGACGTTCAACATCATCAACTCGATGTTGTTCCTGTGCGCGGTGGTGCTGGGCGGGCAGGGCAACAAGCTCGGCGTCATCTTCGGGGCATTCGTGATCGTCTACTTGCCGAACCGGCTCCTCGGCGTGCACTTCCTTGGCATCAACCTCGGTGACCTGAAGTACTTGTTCTTCGGCCTGGCTCTCGTGGTGCTGATGATCTTCCGCCCGCAGGGTCTGTTCCCGGTGCGCCAGCAACTGCTGGCCTACGGCAAGCGCGCGCGACAGCTGTTGGGCCGGGCCGACGACAGCAAGGCAGCGGCATGACCGAGATCGACGAGGAACTGGCCGCATTCCACCGTGACGTCGCGGTGGCCGAGGGCGAAACCCTTTTGGAGACCAAGGATCTCACGGTGAAGTTCGGCGGCCTGACTGCCCTGGATTCAGTGAGCTTCGGGATCAGACGGGGTGAGATCCTCGGGCTGATCGGTCCGAACGGGGCAGGCAAGACCACCTGCTTCAATGCGATCACCGGCGTGTACCGGCCCAGTTCGGGCTCGGTGACGTTCGACGGGGCGCCGCTGGGCCGGATCAAACGTCACCAGATCACCCGGCGCGGGATCGCCCGGACATTCCAGAACATCCGACTGTGGGGCGAGATGACCGCGCTGGAGAACGTGGTGGTGGGCACCGACGCGCGGCACAAAACGTCGGTGCCCGGGGCTCTGGTGCGTACCCCCCGGCATCGCCGTGAGGAGCGTTCGGCCATCGAAAAGGCGGCCGCATTACTGCAATTCGTCGGGATTGCACACCGCGGCGAGGAGAAGGCCAAGAACCTGCCGTACGGGGACCAGCGCCGCCTGGAGATTGCCCGGGCGTTGGCCACCGAGCCGAAGCTGCTGTGTCTGGACGAGCCGGCCGCGGGCTTCAATCCGAGCGAGAAGTCCGCGCTGATCGACCTGATCCAAGCCATCCGCGACGACGGTTACACCGTGTTGCTCATCGAGCACGACATGCGTCTGGTCATGGGTGTCACCGACCGGATCGTGGTCTTGGAGTTCGGCCGCAAGATCGCAGACGGGCTGCCCGCGGTGATCCGTGACGACCCGGCCGTGATCGCGGCTTACCTGGGGGTGCCCGATGACCAGCTCTGAGAACACGCCGCTGTTGGAGGTTCGCGACGCGGTCGTGCACTACGGCAGGATAGAAGCGCTGCACGGGGTTTCGCTCGAGGTGCGCCCACGAGAACTGGTCACACTGCTCGGTTCCAACGGCGCCGGGAAGACCACGATGATGCGGGCGATTTCCGGTCTGCGGCCGCTGTCGTCGGGATCGGTGTGGTTCGAGGGCCGCGACATCAGTCGGGTCAAGGCACACCAGCGGGCGATCGACGGCCTGATTCAGGCGCCCGAGGGTCGCGGCGTATTTCCCGGGATGAGCGTCACGGAGAACCTGGAAATGGGTTGCTACGGGCGCAAGTTCGACAGCAAGGCCGAGCGGCGTGAGCGGTTGGACTGGGTGTTCGAGACCTTCCCGCGGTTGGCCGAGCGCCGGACCCAGGTCGGCGGCACGCTGTCCGGTGGCGAGCAGCAGATGCTGGCGATCGGGCGAGCGTTGATGGCGCGTCCGCGGGTGCTGCTGCTCGACGAGCCGTCGATGGGGCTGGCGCCGATGATCATCTCGCAGATCTTCAAGATCATCTCTGAGATCAACGCGCAGGGCACCACGGTGCTGCTGGTGGAGCAGAACGCGCAGCAGGCGCTGACCCGATCCGACCGCGCCTACATCCTGGAAACCGGGACCATCACCCGCAGCGGTGACGCCCGAGAGTTGTTGGCCGACGACAGTATTCGCGCGGCGTATCTCGGGGTCGCCTAGGCCGCACGCGTGAGTACGCGAGCACCTTGCTCGGTGATCGCGATGGTGTGCTCGGAGTGTGCGGTGTTGGATCCGTCGGCAGCGCGCAGCGTCCAACCGTCCGAATCGACGGTCAGCCGGTTGGTTCCGCGCCCCCACCACGGCTCGAGAGCCAGCGTCAGGCCGGGTTTGAGCACCATCCCGCGGCCTCGCTTGCCAAGGTTGGGCACGTGCGGGTCCTCGTGCATTGTGCGGCCCAGCCCGTGCCCACCGAAATCGGTGTTGACGGCGTAGCCCGCGGCGGCGGCCACCTCGCCGATGGCGGCCGAGATGTCACCGAGCCGACCGCCGGGGACCGCGGCCGCGATACCGGCGGCCAGGGCGCGGCGGGTGGAGTCGACCAGCGCGGTGTCTGCGGCATCGGGTTCGTCGCCGACGATCACCGTGATCGCGGAGTCGGCCACCCAACCGTCGATCGACACCGCGAAGTCCAGCTTGAGCAGATCGCAGTCACGCAGGACGTAGTCCCAGGGAAGCCCGTGCAGCACAGCATCATTGACTGACAGGCAAATGACATTGCGGAACGGCCCGCGGCCGAACGACGGGGCGTAATCCCAGTAGCACGACGTCGCACCCCGTTCGTCGATCAGCGCCCTGGCGCGGTGTTCGAGCTGCATCAGGTTCACGCCCGGTTCGGCTTCGTGCGCCAGTGTCGACAGTGTGCGCGCCACGAAGTCGCCGGTGACGGCCATCTTGTCGATTTCCTTGGCGGTCTTGAGTTCGATCATCCTGGGCAGCGTACCGCCGCCGCTCGAACGTCGACTTGTTGTCGTCGTCGAGCCGATTTCTCGACAACAACTAGACGTTCGGTGCGCGTAGTTAGCGGGCGACGACGACCGAGGAGCCGTGGCCGAACAGGCCCTGGTTCGCGGTCACGCCGACCTTGGCGCCCTCGACCTGGCGGCCGGTGGCCTGCCCCTTGAGCTGCCAGGTGAGTTCGCAGACCTGGGCGATCGCCTGGGCGGGAATGGCCTCGCCGAAGCTGGCCAGGCCGCCGGAAGCATTGACCGGAATCCGGCCGCCGATCGTGGTGGCACCGCTGCGCAGCAGTTCTTCGGCCTCACCCCTGGCGCACAGGCCCAGGTGCTCGTACCAGTCGAGTTCGAGTGCGGTCGACAGGTCGTAGACCTCGGCCAGCGACAGATCCTCGGGGCCGATGCCGGCTTCGGCGTAGGCCGCATCGAGGATCTGGTCCTTGAATACCCTATCCGGACCGGGCACCACCGCCGTGGAATCGGTTGCGATGTCCGGCAATTCGGGCAGATGCTGCGGGTACTGCGGGCTCTGCAGACTCACCGCGCGCACCGACGGCACACCCTCGACCGATCCGAGATGCTTCTCGGCGAACGCCTTGCTGGCCACGATCACCGCGGCCGCACCATCGGAGGTCGCGCAAATATCAAGCAGCCGAAGCGGATCGGAGACCACAGGGCTGGCCAGGACATCCTCGACGCTGGCCTCCTTGCGGTAGCGGGCGTACGGGTTGTTCAGCCCGTGTCTGGCGTTCTTGACCTTCACCTGGGCGAAGTCTTCGAGCGTCGCGCCGTAGAGATCCATCCGGCGGCGCGCCAGGAGCGCGAAGTACACGGTGTTGGTGGCGCCGATCAGGTGGAAGCGCTGCCAGTCGGGATCGTTGCGGCGCTCGCCGCCGACCGGTGCGAAGAAGCCCTTCGGAGTCGTGTCGGCGCCGATGACCAGGGCGACGTCACAGAAGCCGGCCAGGATCTGCGCCCGGGCGCTCTGCAGGGCTTGCGAACCGCTGGCGCAGGCCGCGTAACTCGAGGTGACCGGGATGCCGTTCCAGCCGAGCTTCTGCGCGAACGTCGCACCGGCCACGAAGCCGGGGTAGCCGTTGCGGATGGTGTCGGCACCGGCGACCAGCTGGATCTGACGCCAGTCCAGGCCGGCCTCGGCCAGCGCGGCGCGGGCGGCGACGACGCCGTACTCGGTGAAGTCGCGGCCCCACTTGCCCCAGGGGTGCATGCCCGCGCCGAGGATGTAGACGGGTTCAGGAGTGCTCATTTCGCGATCTCCCATGCGTAGGTGACGCGCTCGGTGCCGTCATCGTCGGTGTAGAGCGGCATGGTGGTCAGCTCTACCTCCATGCCGACCTTCAGGTCGGCGGCGAGCGTGCCCTCGACCACTTTGCCCAACACGATCAGACCTTCGTCGGCGAGTTCGACAGCGGCGACCGCGAACGGTTCGAACGGGTCCGGCGACGGGTAGGGCGGCGGCGGGGCGTACCGATTCTCGGTGTAGCTCCACACCGTGCCGCGCCGCGACAGTGCGACGGCTTCGAGCACATCACTGTCGCAGGCCGGGTTGGGGCAGTTGTTGGGCCGCGGCGGGAACACATAGGTCGCGCACTGCGGGCACTTGCCGCCGATCAGATGCGGAGATCCGGACTCATCGATATCCCACCAGCCCTCGATCGCGGGAGCGGTGGTGGCGTCGGTAGATCCTGGCACCAGGTCAGCGTAACCGAGATTGGAAGCGAGACTGAAACGTGTTCCAGTTTGTCGCGGCTAGCGGGACGTGACCTCTAACAGGATGCGTAACAGGTCGTCGGGTTTGTCGCGCATCAGGTTGTGCTTGCCGTCGAGCTCATGGCAAGTCCAGCTCGAGTCGTCGCGCACCCGGTCATAGGACGTTTGCATCGGTGACGCGCCAGGCCACTCCAACGCGTACACGTAGTAGCGGCGCCGGAATCGGGAGAGGCCGCCGGTCAGCCGCAGCGGCTGCAGCACCGAGGCGAGTGGATGCGCGGTGGTGCGCTCATCGAAGAACGGCATCGGCGGTACCCCGAATCCGGTGTCGTCGACCTGGACGTACCACTGCCGCTCCTCGTCGTTTACCAGATCCCAACAGGACTCGCCGTCGTAGGGCACGACGGCGTCGACGAACACCAGGGCGTCGACGCGGTCGGGGATGCGGTCGGCAACTCCGGTGATGACCATGCCGCCGTAACTGTGCCCGACCAATACCAGATCGTCGTCGCTACGAGCGTCGGCGTCGATGGCGGCCAGGACATCGGTGATGTGGGTGTCGAGGTTGACGCCGCCGGGCAGCAGATGTGCCCGTTCGGCGACGCCGGAGAGCGTCACCGCCAAGACGCGGTGGCCCTCGGCACGCAGACGGGCGGACAGATCGTCGAAACACCATGCGCCATAGCACATTCCGGGGATCAGGACGAATGTGGTCATGCCTCCAGGTTGGGCCACCCACGACTATAAGTCCAATACATAGTTAATAGATAAACTATAATGAAAGGTTATGGAGCTGCGGCAGCTGGAGTATCTGGTGGCGGTCGTGGAAGAAGCCAATTTCACGCGCGCCGCCAAGCGGGTGCATGTGGCTCAACCCGCAATCAGCGCGCAGATCGCCCGACTGGAACGCGAGCTCGGGCAGCCGCTGCTGGACCGTACGCGGCGGCAGGTGCGGCCCACTGCAGCCGGGGAAGCGGTGCTGCCGTACGCCCGGGCCGCGCTGGCCGCCGTCGCCGACGCGCGTGCGGCTGTCGAGGAGGTGACGGCACTGGTCCGCGGATCGGTCAGGGTCAGCACTGTCACCGCACACGATGTCGACATGCCCGGCCTGCTCGCCGCATTCCACCGGCAGCACCCGCAGGTCGACATCACCCTCGGCACCGAGGACAGCGCGACGCTGATCGACGGCGTGCGTTCCGGTCGTTTTGACGCCGCAATCATCTCGGTGGGGACCGACGATCTGCCCGCGGGTCTGGACGGCTTCGTGGTGACCGATCAACCGATCGTCGGGGCGGTCGCCATCGACGACGAGTGGGCTGACCGGCGATCGATCACGTTGGCCGAACTGGCCGACCGCGCGGTGATCTCACTGCCGGCCGGCACCGGTATCCGGCGGCAGCTTGACAGCGCCTGTCTGGCCGCCGGTGTCAGCATCCGGGTGGCGCTTGAGGCCAGCACGCCGCTGGGGCTGGCCGAGCTGGCCGAACGTGGTCTTGGGGTGGCGGTGCTGCCCGAGGTGGTCGCGGCGGCGCGAAAGAAACTGCGCCCGCTGCCGATCACCCCGGGGTTGCGAGGCCGGTTGTCGTTCGCGTGGCGCGCGCACGGGCCGATGAGCCCGGCTGCTCGCGTACTCATCGGAATGGCCCGGGACCGTCTCGCTGTCGGGCCGGTTGCCTAGAGTTGGGTGCGTGAGCCCAGCCAAGACTGCCACTGAGCAGCCCGCGACGAAGTCAGGCGCCGACACCAAACCGACCTTGCTGCTGCTGGACGGCAATTCGATCGCGTTCCGGGCCTTCTATGCGCTACCCGCCGAGAACTTCAAGACCAAGAACGGGCTGACCACCAACGCGGTGTACGGGTTCACCGCCATGCTGATCAACCTGCTGCGCGACGAGACGCCCACCCATGTCGCGGCCGCGTTCGACGTGTCCCGGCAGACGTTCCGTTCCGAGCGGTACCCCGAGTACAAGGCCAACCGGTCGGCAACGCCCGACGAGTTCCGCGGACAGATCGAAATCATTAAGGAAGTCCTCGTCGCGCTGGGCATCACAGTGTTGGCCGAACCCGGCTTCGAGGCCGACGACATCATCGCCACGCTCGCCACCCAGGCCGAGCAGGAGGCCTACCGGGTACTGGTGGTCACCGGCGACCGGGACTCACTGCAGCTCGTCAGCCCCGACGTGACCGTGCTGTATCCGCGCAAAGGCGTCAGCGACCTGACCCGGTTCACTCCTGAGGCAGTCGTGGAGAAGTACGGCCTGACGCCGACGCAATACCCCGACTTCGCGGCGCTGCGCGGCGACCCGAGCGACAACCTGCCCGGCATCCCGGGGGTGGGGGAGAAGACCGCCGCCAAGTGGATTATCGAATACGGCTCGCTGCAGGGTCTGGTCGACAACGTCGACTCGGTGCGCGGCAAAGTCGGAGATGCGTTGCGCGCGAACCTGTCCAGCGTCATCCTCAACCGGGAACTCACCGATCTGGTCAAGGACGTCCCGCTGGCCCAGACTCCGGACACCCTCCGGGTTCAGCCCTGGGACCGCGATCAGATTCACCGACTGTTCGACGACCTCGAGTTCCGGGTGCTGCGCGACCGGTTGTTCGACACTCTTGCCGCCGTCGAACCCGAAGTCGACGAGGGCTTCGATGTTCGCGGCGGACAACTCGACCCCGGCGCGGTCGCGGCCTGGCTGGCCGAGCACGCCGCGAGCGGTGCTCGTTCGGGCCTCGCGGTCGTCGGCACCCACCGGGTGTACGACGGTGATGCCACCGCATTGGCCATCGCCACCGCCGACGGTGAGGGCGCCTACCTCGACACCGCCGTTCTGACTCCCGAGGACGAGACCGCGCTCGGGAAGTGGCTCGCTGACGAGAGCGCGCCGAAGGTGTTGCACGAAGCCAAAATTGCGATGCATGATCTGGCCGGTCGAGGGTGGCAGCTGGCCGGCGTCACCTCGGACACCGCGCTGGCAGCCTATTTGGTGCGGCCCGGGCAACGCAGCTTCGCCCTCGACGATCTGTCGCTGCGCTACCTGCGCCGCGAATTGCGGGCCGATAATCCTGAGCAGCAACAACTTTCGCTTCTTGACGACAGCGAGGGAGTCGACGACCAGGCGGTGCAGACCGTCATCTTGCGCGCCCGTGCAGTCGCCGACCTGGCCGACGCGCTGGACGAGGAACTCGACCGCATCGATTCGTCGTCGCTGCTGGGCCAGATGGAGCTGCCGGTGCAGGCCGTGCTGGCCGGACTGGAGAACGCGGGCATCGCCGTCGATCTGGAGAAGCTGAACACCCTGGAACGGGAGTTCGCGGAGCAGATCCGCCAGGCCGCCGACGCGGCGTACGAGGTAATCGGCAAGCAGATCAACCTGGGGTCGCCCAAGCAACTGCAGGTCGTGCTGTTCGACGAGCTCGGCATGCCGAAGACCAAGCGCACCAAGACCGGCTACACCACCGATGCGGACGCGCTGCAGGGTCTTTTCGAAAAGACCGGCCACCCGTTCCTCGAGCACATGCTGACCCACCGCGATGCCACCCGGCTCAAGGTGACCGTCGACGGACTGCTCAAGTCGGTGGCTGCCGACGGCCGCATCCACACCACGTTCAACCAGACCATCGCCGCGACCGGGCGGCTGTCGTCGACCGAGCCGAATCTGCAGAACATTCCGATCCGCACCGACGCCGGCCGGCAGATTCGCGATGCCTTCATCGTGGGCGAGGGCTACGGCGAGCTGATGACCGCCGACTACAGCCAAGTCGAAATGCGGATCATGGCGCACCTGTCCAAGGACGAGGGGCTCATCGAGGCATTCCGGACGGGGGAGGACCTGCACTCGTTCGTGGCGTCCCGTGCGTTCGAGGTCCCGATCGACGAGGTCAACGCCGAGCTGCGCCGCCGCGTCAAGGCGATGTCGTACGGCCTGGCCTACGGGCTGAGCGCCTACGGGTTGTCGGCGCAGCTGAAGATCTCGACCGAAGAAGCCAAGGTCCAGATGGAGCAGTACTTCAACCGGTTCGGCGGTATCCGGGATTACCTCCGCGACATCGTCGATCAGGCCCGCAAGGACGGCTACACCTCAACGGTGTTCGGCCGGCGGCGTTACCTGCCGGAGTTGGACAGCAGCAACCGGCAGGTCCGCGAAGCTGCCGAGCGTGCCGCGCTCAACGCCCCGATCCAGGGCAGTGCCGCCGACCTGATCAAGGTGGCGATGATCAACGTCGATTCGGCGATCAAGGAACGCGGACTGTCGTCGCGCATGCTTCTGCAGGTGCATGACGAGCTGCTGTTTGAGGTGGCGCCCGGCGAACGGGACGCACTCGATGAGTTGGTGCGCGACAAGATGGGCAGCGCCTATCCGCTGGATGTCCCGCTGGAGGTGTCAGTGGGATATGGCCGCAGCTGGGACGCCGCCGCGCACTAGCAAACTTTCTGGGCCAAACGCCAGTGCAGCTGTGTCAATGCCGGTACCGTCGGTCGGACTGCGTCACGTGTACGAAACCGGGGGGATTTCGATGTCGAAGGTTGGGTGGGAAGCGCGCCTCGGTGCGTTTGCCTTCATGGTCGGGCTGTCGTGGGTCGGGCTGCAGGCGGCCGGTGTCGCAAGCGCTGATGACGGGAGCGGTTCCCATTCGCCGTCGGCGTCGACAGGGCACGCCAAGCCGGGCGGTGGCGTTGCTCGGCAGTCCGCACACGCCACGGCCACACCGCGAGCCGCCGCGAAGCCGTCGGCACCCAGCGCCCGCCCGAAGCCTTTGCTCAGGTCCCCGCTGGCAGACGCGAAGCGACCGGCGCCGACGTCGCAGGCAGCGGAGACGACGAAGGCCGATCCAGTCGTCAGCGCGCCGCTTGACGCCCGGCCCGCGCCGTCGGCGTCAGCGAACCCAGTCCAGGATTTTTTCGACCACGTGGTGTTGCAGATTCGCCGCACCTTCTTCAACAACGCACCGACCGTGCAGCCGGTACAGATCACCGGTCAGCATGACGGGGTGATCAGCGGAACCATCGGCGCGGTCGATCCCGAAGGGGACGTGATCAACTACGAGGTTGCCTCTGCCGGCGCCGGCGCGCCTCTGCATGGCACCGTTCAAGTTACCTCCGACGGCACTTTCACCTACACGCCCGGATCGGATTTCACCGGGACTGACGAGTTCGCCGTGCGCGCAACGGATGTCGGACTGCATATCAACCTGCTGAACCTGTTCCGCTCGCCCAGCACGACGGCGTCGGTCACGGTGAGCCAGTACGCAATCGGGACGCCGGCCCTGCAGTTCGCCTTCGCTTTCGATTCCGGATCGGCGTCGTGGTGGTCTCCCGCTTCGCGCGCTGCGTTGCAAGGGGCCGCGGATTTCCTGTCGGCCCACATCGTGCCGTCGGCGCCGCGTCCGGTCACCGTCACCTATCAGATCACCGTCGAAAACACACCCGGCTCCAGCACTCTGGGTATCGGCGGAAGTCAACTCGTGATCGTCGGCGGCACATTCTTCGAAGACACGGTGGTGCAACACAAGATCTTCACCGGCATCGACGGAAACGGCGCGTCGGCCGATGGCACCGTCACGTTCAACGCCGCGCACACGTATTCCTTCGACAGCACCCCAGGCTTTTTCGAGACCGATTTCGAATCCGTTGCGCTACACGAGTTGGTGCACACCCTGGGCTTCACGTCGAGCGTCGACAGCCAGGCGTCTTCGCGTTACCACACGACGTTCGACTCCTACGCTGTCGGCAGCACCGGTGCACATCTATTCGGTAGCGATGGCTCCTGGGTCGGCGGGACCGGCGGTGGGGTCTACTTCGACGGCTCCACCGCAGTGAGCGCCAACGGCGGATTGGTGGAACTCGACGCTTCGGGAGCCCACCTGAACGGTTCGACGTTTGCGGGATCGTTGATGAGCCCGAGCATCCCGCCTGGCGTTCGCCGGATCCAGCTGAGTGCGGTCGAGATCGCGATGCTGGAAGACATCGGCTACACCGTCACTGCCTAGTCGCAGCACTAGCCGGTCGGTCGGTAGCCGTTGAGCCAGTGCAGCGCGGCGCCCGCCTCGGCGCGCGCCGCGACTACGCCGTCGACCTCCATCTGCTGCATGGCGAACACCCGCGCGTCGCCGAAGCCGCGGTCGATGCGGTCCCGCACGAACGCCAACTCGACGACCTGGATGGCGAACTTCTTGACCCCGCGGCCGGCCGGACGCCCACCGAAGCGGTTGGCGGCGGCGACTACCTGCTTGCGCGTGCGGATCGTTCCCAGCCAGCCTGCTTCTGCGGGGGTGATCAGACCGGCGGCGACCATGCCCGGCAGCTTGGCGGCCACGACGCGTTGTTCGCGCCGCCGGCTGCGCACGGCCAGCGTCACGGCCAGCGCGAACACCGGCATCATCCACACCACGTACAGCCCGAAGTAGGCGCCCGCACCGGCCAGCGCCGAGCCGTTCCACAACCCGTGCATCACCACCGCGGCGAGATAGCCAAGCACCACGCATCCGGCTCTGGCGAGCCAATTGCGTTGCTGCAGAGCGAAATGCACCCCGATTGCGGTGAAGGTGGTGAACAGCGGATGGGCGAACGGTCCCATGACGAGGCGCATCCCCGCGGTCAGCAGCGAATCGCCCAGCGACGTGCCGTCGGCGATGTAGAAGATGTTCTCCAGCCACGCGAAGCCGATCGCCGTCATCCCCGCATACACCAGGCAGTCGGTCAGCGAGTTCAGCTCCGTGCGGCGCACGCCGGTCATCATCAGCAGCAGGAACAAGCCCTTGGCGGCCTCTTCGATGAGCGGTGCGCCGACCGCGACGGTGAATGGGCTGGACTCCGAGCCGCCGGTGCTCACCGCCGCGTCGAACACCATCTCCAAGCCCACCGACACGACAACCGCCACCGACGCGCCCCACACGAAGGCGAAAACCAGCAGCCGCGGCGGCTCGGGTTCCCAGCGGTCCAGCCAGAGGTAGGCCAGCACCACCAATGTCGTGGCCACCGTGGCCAGCACCAAGCCGATGACCGTGCCCACCGGGTTCACTGCGGTCAACAAGGTCAAGATCAACCCGGCGATCGTGCCGAGAATGATGATCACCGCGAGCGGGGCGCCGACCTTGCGGACCGGCCGGGGCAACGGCGGCGGATAGGCGTAGGACACCTGAGCAGGGTATTACGAAACCTTCGGCCCACAGCGTGCTCACAGACCCGGGTTTGTCCAGCGTGTGCCTAGTCGAGTAGGCTTGGAAAGTACCTGTGTGCGCTGTAGCGGGTACATCTCCACGCAGAACATCTCGCTCGAACATCTCGAAAATACTGTCCCTACGATTAAGCCTGTCCGGAGCAACCCAACAATATGCCAAGTCCCGTCGCCACCTCGCCGCAAGTAGCCGTCAACGACATCGGCTCAGCCGAGGATTTTCTCGCCGCTATCGACAAGACCATCAAATACTTCAACGATGGCGACATCGTCGAAGGGACCATCGTCAAGGTTGACCGCGACGAAGTCTTGCTCGACATCGGCTACAAGACCGAGGGTGTCATCCCCTCCCGTGAACTCTCCATCAAGCACGACGTCGACCCCAATGAGGTTGTGTCCGTCGGCGATGAGGTGGAAGCCCTGGTCCTCACCAAGGAGGACAAGGAAGGCCGCCTGATCCTGTCCAAGAAGCGGGCTCAGTACGAGCGCGCCTGGGGCACCATCGAGGCTCTCAAGGAGAAGGACGAGGCCGTCAAGGGCACCGTCATCGAGGTCGTCAAGGGCGGCCTGATCCTCGATATCGGGCTGCGCGGCTTCCTGCCCGCGTCGCTGGTCGAGATGCGCCGAGTCCGCGATCTGCAGCCGTACATCGGCAAGGAGATCGAGGCCAAGATCATCGAGCTGGACAAGAACCGCAACAACGTGGTGCTGTCCCGCCGCGCCTGGCTGGAGCAGACCCAGTCCGAGGTGCGCAGCGAGTTTCTCAACCAGCTGCAGAAGGGCGCCATCCGCAAGGGTGTCGTTTCCTCGATCGTCAACTTCGGCGCGTTCGTCGACCTCGGTGGGGTCGACGGCCTGGTGCACGTCTCCGAGCTGTCCTGGAAGCACATCGATCACCCGTCCGAGGTGGTTCAGGTGGGCGACGAGGTCACCGTCGAGGTGCTCGACGTCGACATGGACCGCGAGCGGGTTTCGTTGTCGCTCAAGGCGACTCAGGAAGACCCGTGGCGTCACTTCGCACGCACCCACGCGATCGGCCAGATCGTGCCGGGCAAGGTCACCAAGCTGGTGCCGTTCGGTGCGTTCGTCCGCGTCGAGGAGGGCATCGAGGGTCTGGTGCACATCTCCGAGTTGGCCGAGCGCCACGTCGAGGTGCCCGATCAGGTCGTGCAGGTCGGCGACGACGCCATGGTCAAGGTCATCGACATCGACCTGGAGCGCCGCCGGATCTCGCTGAGCCTCAAGCAGGCCAACGAGGACTACACCGAGGAATTCGACCCATCGAAGTACGGCATGGCCGACAGCTACGACGAGGCGGGGAACTACATCTTCCCCGAGGGCTTCGACGCCGACACCAACGAATGGCTCGAAGGCTTCGACAAGCAGCGCACCGAGTGGGAGGCCCGCTACGCCGAGGCCGAGCGCCGGCACAAGATGCACACCGCGCAGATGGAGAAGTTCGCCAAGGCTGAGGCCGAGGCTGCCGAGCGGCCGGCCGGCAACGGCTCGTCGTCATCGTCTTCGTCGAGCTCGGGTGAGTCGGCCGGTGGTTCGCTGGCCAGCGACGCCCAGCTCGCCGCGCTGCGCGAAAAGCTGGCGGGTAACGCCTAGCAAGTAGACCGAATAACCGCCCCCGCTCCTCGTGAGCGGGGGCGGTTTTTCGTTCTAGGTCCGGTGACGGCAGCGGGATGACTCCCTGAAAGACTGTTGCCGTGCTGCGTATTGGACTCACCGGCGGTATTGGCGCCGGGAAGTCGACGGTGTCCGCCACGTTCTCCGAATGTGGCGGCATCGTCGTCGATGGGGACGTCATCTCCCGCGAGGTCGTCGAACCGGGGACCGAAGGCCTGGGCAAGCTCGTGGACGCCTTCGGTTCCGGGATTCTGCAACCCGACGGTGCACTGGACCGCCCGGCCCTGGCCGCGATTGCGTTCAGCGACGAGGCGAAACGCCAAATCCTCAATGGCATCGTCCACCCGCTGGTGGCGACTCGGCGCTCAGAACTGATCACCCGCGCGGTCCAGGATCAGAAAAACCCGGTGATCGTCGAGGACATCCCGCTGCTGGTCGAGTCTCAGATGGCGCCGATGTTCCCGCTGGTCATCATCGTGGACGCTGACCCCGAGGTGCGGGTGAAGCGGCTCATCGACTATCGCGGTTTCAGCGAGGACGACGCCAGGGCTCGCATCGCGATGCAGGCGACTGAGGAGCAGCGGCGCCAGGTAGCCGACGTCTGGCTGGACAACTCCGGCAGTTCGGGACAGCTCGTCGAGGAGGCGCGGGAGCTCTGGTACCAGCGCATCCTGCCGTTCGCGCACAATCTCACCACCCGGACCCCGGTGCCCGGCTCGACCGCCGTCGTGCCGGCCGATCCCAGCTGGCCCGATCAGGCCCGGCGAATCTTGGCCAGGCTCAACACGACCTGTGGGCACCGGGCGGTGCGCATCGACCACATCGGGTCGACGGCGGTGCCCGGTCTTGCCGCCAAGGACGTGATCGACGTTCAGGTCACGGTCGCCTCGCTCGAGGTGGCCGATGAACTCGTCGAGGACCTGTTGCGGGCCGGCTATCCCCGCGTCGAATCGATCACCTCTGACGTGCCCAAGGAGGCCACCGATCCAGCGTTGTGGCACAAGCGCTTTCACGCGTCCGGTGACCCCGGCAGGCCTACCAATGTGCACATCCGGGTGGACGGTTGGCCGAATCAGCGGTTCGCGCTGCTGTTCGTGGACTGGCTCAAAGCCAACCCCGGCGTGCAGGCAGATTATTTGGCGGTCAAGCGGTCGGCGGCTCAGCATGCGGAGATCGGGGCCTACGCCGAGGCCAAGGAGCCATGGTTCCTCGATGCCTACCGGCGAGCGTGGGCGTGGGCCGACGCAACGGGTTGGCGTCCCTGACTAACGGTACGCTCGGCGCCGTTCCAGGATCAGGAGCGGGATCTCCCGAGGCGTGTTGCGCTGGTAGCCCTCATATCCCTTGTAGGCCTTGACCACTCGGGGCCACAACTCGGCTCGCTCTTCCGGGCCGGCACTGCGGGCCCGCATCGGAACCGTCGCCCCGTCAATGGTCACCGTGACGTCCGGCGTGGCGATCGCGTTTTTGTACCAGTCGGGATGATCCTGGTGTCCGCCCTTGGAGGCCACGACGACAATGCGGTCGTCGTTATGGACCGGAGACGTCAGCAGGTTGGCGTACGGTTTGCCGGATTTGCGGCCGACGGTGTGCAATTCGACCGTCAACATGCCCATCACGGTGCGCGGGTAGCGGCCACCGGTGAGCGCGAGCATCAGCCGGTGACCGTTTTCCAGTAGCCAGGCACCGGCTTCAGCGACGCGATCGGATTTCTGCATGGTGGCCAGGATAACTATGTGGCGGGCTCCGGCGCAGGCACCGCATTCGAAGTGGCGGTGTCCAGTGGTGCGCCACATTGCAGCGTGCCGTACAGCGGGTCATCCTTGGGGCGGAAAAGCCTAGGTGCGATGAACTGATCCGCCTCCGCGACGATCTGGTCGTCCGACAGGATCTCGCAGTGCAGATTCGATCCGTACGGCCACTGGATGGAGATCTCCATGCCGGCCTTCTTGGGGTCATGCAGAACGGTGTTGACCTCGAACGTCATGCCCGGCAGCAGGTTCGGTTGGTCGCTGTTGACGTTGTTGTCGTCGATCTTGTAGGCGACCACAGCGCCGCGGGAGGTACCGTCCGCTCGCGCCCGGTAGGTGATGTTGTGCAGCAGCTGCGGGTTGGCATCGTTGTTGGCATTGTCGGAGGCCACCGGCGTCGGCGGCGGAGCCGGCTCGGGATCGGCCAGCGCGGTGGCGGCCGTTAACTGAGCAATGACGGCCAGGACGGCCGCGGCGATGATCCTCAACCATCCGCGCTCGGTGGAGCTCATAGCTAGGCAGACTACCCGTCCGGTACGCCAGTGCCGATTCGTTGCCCAGCCTGCGGCACGTCAGCGCCAGGTCAGCGTCATTCCGTCAGCCGCAAGCCAGGCGTTGAGGTCGTGGTCGTGGCGGGCCAGCCCCGCGATCGCGACGACAGCCCGTTGCACTGCGTTCTCGGCCGTCCTGGTGGTCAGTAGGCCGTCGCGGTGGGCGGCGAACAGCTCGTCGGTGTCGATGAGGTCGGTGCGGTCACCTGCGTAGACCACCAGATCGAGGTAGTGGTCCTCGGCCTGCCAGGCGGTGTTGCCTGCGGTGATCTCGCCGATGTCGAGGTAGTAGTCCTGGGGGTGCTCGTAGCCGGGGTTGAAATGGAAGACATTGGCCCGCAGCCCCAGCGACGGCAGCAGCCACGACTCCAGATAGTGGAACTGGGCGCGGCCGGGGGTCGGGCGGGCCATGTACAGGCCCCACGGGGTGACCACGTACTCGTCGACCGCCCGCACGATGCCCTTGGGATCGGTGTTGGTGTGGCCGATCAGGTCGAACGTCTCCTGCTTGGGCGGATGGACGGTCACCGCGCAAGCGTAACGAGGAATGAATGTGTCGGTGGGGACGCTTAACCTGGGGACATGGCATTCGCTACCGAACACCCGGTGCTCGCGCACTCGGAGTACCGACCTGCCGCCGACGCTGTGGACGGACTGGTGCGCAGTGGCGCCGACTTCCGCGTGGTCAGTGAGTATCAGCCCGCCGGCGACCAGCCCGCTGCGATCGAGGAGCTGGAGCGCCGGATCAGGGCGGGGGAGCGTGACGTAGTACTTCTCGGTGCGACGGGCACCGGTAAGTCCGCGACCACGGCCTGGCTCATCGAACGGCTGCAGCGGCCCACGCTGGTGATGGCGCCGAACAAGACGCTGGCCGCCCAGCTTGCCAATGAGCTGCGAGAGATGTTGCCGCACAACGCTGTCGAGTACTTCGTCTCGTACTACGACTACTACCAACCTGAGGCGTACATCGCCCAGACCGACACCTACATCGAGAAGGACAGCTCGATCAACGACGACGTGGAGCGGTTGCGCCACTCGGCGACGTCGAGCCTGCTGTCCCGACGCGACGTCGTGGTGGTCGCGTCGGTGTCGTGCATCTACGGCCTGGGCACGCCGCAGTCCTACCTCGACCGGTCGGTCGAGCTGGAGGTCGGCGCCGAGGTGCCGCGCGATGGCCTGCTCAGGTTGCTCGTCGACGTCCAGTACACCCGCAACGACCTCTCCTTCACCCGCGGATCGTTCCGGGTGCGCGGCGACACCGTCGAGATCATCCCGTCGTACGAGGAGCTGGCGGTTCGCATCGAGTTCTTCGGCGACGAGATCGAGGCTCTGTACTACCTACACCCGCTGACCGGCGACGTCGTCCGTCAGGTCGACTCGCTGCGAATCTTCCCGGCCACGCACTATGTCGCGGGCCCGGAGCGGATGGCGATGGCGATCTCGACAATCGAGCAGGAATTGGCTGACCGGCTGGCCGAGTTGGAGAACCAGGGCAAGCTGCTGGAAGCCCAGCGGCTACGGATGCGTACCAACTACGACATCGAGATGATGCGCCAGGTGGGCTTCTGCTCGGGCATCGAGAACTACTCCCGGCATATCGACGGACGCGGCGCCGGCACGGCGCCGGCCACGCTCATCGACTACTTCCCGGAGGACTTCCTCCTGGTGATCGACGAGTCGCACGTCACCGTGCCGCAGATCGGCGGGATGTACGAAGGCGACATGTCGCGCAAGCGCAATCTGGTGGAGTTCGGCTTCCGACTGCCGTCGGCGGTCGACAACCGGCCGCTGACCTGGGAAGAGTTCGCCGACCGGATCGGGCAGACGGTATACCTGTCGGCGACGCCCGGCCCGTACGAGCTCAGCCAGACCAGCGGTGAGTTCGTCGAGCAGGTGATTCGCCCGACCGGCCTTCTCGACCCGAAGGTCGTGGTCAAGCCGACCAAGGGTCAGATCGACGACCTGATCGGGGAGATCAGGGCCCGCACTGATCGCGACGAGCGGGTCTTGGTCACCACACTGACCAAGAAGATGTCCGAGGATCTCACCGACTACCTGCTGGAGATGGGCATCCGGGTGCGCTACCTGCACTCTGAGGTGGATACTCTGCGCCGCGTCGAACTGCTGCGCCAGTTGCGACTGGGGGAGTACGACGTCCTGGTCGGCATCAATCTGCTTCGCGAGGGGCTGGACCTTCCGGAGGTCTCCCTGGTGGCGATCCTCGACGCCGACAAGGAGGGCTTCCTGCGCTCCACCCGAAGTCTCATCCAGACCATCGGCCGCGCGGCGCGCAACGTCTCCGGTGAAGTCCACATGTACGCCGACAAGCTCACCGACTCGATGAAAGAAGCAATCGACGAGACCGAACGGCGCCGCGCCAAGCAGATCGCCTACAACGAAGAGCGCGGAATCGACCCGCAGCCGCTGCGCAAGAAGATCGCCGACATCCTCGATCAGGTGTACCGGGAGGCCGACGACACCGAAGCGATCGAGGTCGGTGGCTCCGGGCGCAACGCCTCCCGCGGCCGGCGAGCGCAGGGCGAGCCGGGCCGGGCGGTCAGCGCGGGCATCGTCGAGGGACGAGACACCTCGAACATGCCGCGCGCTGAACTGGCGGACCTGATCAAGGATCTGACCGCACAGATGATGGCAGCGGCGCGTGACCTTCAGTTCGAGCTGGCCGCGCGGATCCGCGACGAAATCGCCGATCTGAAGAAGGAACTGCGCGGCATGGACGCCGCCGGGCTGAAGTAGCCGGCGAACTGGAACTCAACCATGGTTGAGCCTTTACGGTGATGCCATGACCGAGACAACCGCATCGGCCGCGGGCAGCTGGCGTGAGTTGCTGGGGCGCGACTATCTCGGCGCTGTCATCGTGCTGGCCGGCGGTGTGGCGATCTACGCGATCAACGAATTCATCACCATCAGCCTGCTCCCCAGCGCTGTCGCGGACATCGGCGGCGAGCGGCTCTACGCATGGGTGACAACGGTGTATCTGGTGGCGTCGGTGACAGCGGCGACGACGGTAGGACCGGTGCTGACCCGATTCGGCCCGCGCACCGCGTATTTGGGCGCGTCGTTGTCCTTCGCGGCGGGCAGTGTGCTGTGCACGCTGGCGCCGACGATGCCGCTGCTTCTCGGCGGGCGCGCGGTGCAAGGCCTGGCCGGTGGCGTGCTGGCCGGTCTCGGCTATGCGGTGATCAGCGCGGCGTTGCCCGACCGGTTGTGGACCCGCGCGTCGGCCGTGGTCTCGGCGATGTGGGGGGTCGGCACGCTGGTGGGCCCGGCCGCCGGCGGTCTGTTCGCCCAATTCGGTTTGTGGCGAGGCGGATTCGGCTTGCTCGCGGTGCTTGCCGTCGTGATGAGTCTGCTGGTTCCGTTGGCGTTGCCGGCTCGCGCCGAGGCCGACCAGCAGCCGCCGCGGACCCGGATCCCGGTGTGGTCGCTGCTGCTGCTGGGGGTGGCGGCACTGACGGTCAGCGTCGCGGTGATCCCGGACAGCGCAGGCGTCATTGCCAGGTTGCTGACGGTCGGTGCGGCGCTGGTGGCGGTGTTCGTCGTCGTTGACCGCCGGGCATCGGCTGCGGTCTTGCCGCGCATGGCCTTTGGGCCCGGACCGCTGAAGTGGATCTACCTGACTCTGGGCGTGTTGATGGCGGCCACGATGGTCGATATGTATGTGCCGCTGTTCGGCCAGCGACTGGGAGCGCTGGCACCGCTCGTCGCGGGCTTCCTCGGCGCGGCGCTGTCGGTGGGCTGGACGGTCGGGGAGATCGCCAGCGCGTCGATCACCAATGTCCGGCTCACCGTGCGGGTGGTGGCGATCGCCCCGCTGGTCATGGCTGCGGGTCTGGCTCTGGCGGCACTCACCCAAACCGATAGTGCGCCAACGCAAATCATGGTCGTATGGGCGGTGGCGCTGGCGATAACCGGCTCCGGTATCGGGATGGCGTGGCCGCACCTGTCGGCGTGGGCGATGGGCGCGGTTGTCGACGACCCGCCGCAGCAGGCGGTGGCGGCGGCGGCGATCAACACTGTGCAGCTGATGTGTGGGGCGTTCGGTGCGGGACTGGCCGGCGTCGTGGTGAATCTGCGGGCCGCGCCCGACGCCGGTGCGAGCCGGTTGATGTTCGGTGCGTTCGCGATTCTGGCGGCGGTCGGGGGCGTGGCGTCGTACCGGTCCGGGCGCAGCCGGACCGACTGACGTCTACTCGTCCTTCTCGTCGAGTCGGCGCACGCCGGTGACCCCTGCTACTCCAGCGACTGTGGTGGAAGCGTGCAGAATTCGCGTGCCGGACAACGTCATCAGGACGCCGCCGTCGGGGTCGTTGTTGAGCTCGGTCAGGCTCCACTGATGCTTGTCACAGGCGGCGAGGATGCGGGTGAGTACGCCACGATCCGGCTCGTAGGTGACGCGAAGGCGCACCGAACCGGCCAGCCGCGCGGTCAGGCGCCGACTGAGCGGGTTGAACGCCAGGACGATTACGAAGTGCAACACCGTGACGATGATCGCGAGCTTGACCAGGCCCGCCGCGGCGGCCATGCCGATGGCAGCACACTCCCAGATCGCTGCTGCCGTGGTCAGCCCGTGCACCGCACCCTGCCGGGTGATGATCAGCCCGGCTCCGAGGAAGCCGATGCCGGAGACGATCTGGGCGGCGACGCGCGAAGGGTCGACCTCGACCAGGCCGGCGGTCAGCACGTCGAAGAAGCCGTACTTGCTGACGATCAGGATCAGCGCGGACGCCGTGCCGACGATCGCCTGGGTGCGTAGCCCGGCGCTCTTGCCGTGGATTTCGCGCTCAAGGCCGATCAGCGCGGTCAGCCCGAAAGCGATCAGGAGTTCGACGATCTGCCGGGTGCCCTGGCCCGGGCCGCCGAGTAAGGGCGGGTCGGCCAACCAAGTCTGCATGTCGTAACCGTATTGGCCGCGTGGCCGCCGGGTCAGCAATCACGCTGAGCCAAAGGGTGGGCGAGTCGCGCCCGCGGTGGAAACGTATCGACCTGACACGCGGGTGTGGCTGAGTGGCTAGGCACCGGCCTGCAAAGCCGTTTACACGGGTTCGAATCCCGTCACTCGCTCTCGTGGATGCTTGATCTGCCGCGATTGATGGTTCTCTATTTGCACGATGCTCCATGTTGTGAGCAGGAATACTTGATCCGCTTGCTCGGCCTGTGGGCGATGCTGGACCCGAACGGCGGCAGTACGGGAACCACTTCGCGGTCTCGCTCCACATACGGGTCGCGGGGGCGCGGCCGGCCGGCCCCACTTCACCGAGTGTTTGCAAGGTGAAATTGTCGTCGGTGTAACCGCATCAACACCGCTTGGCATCAGTTCGATAACCGCCCGAATGGCTGGCCCCGGTTTAGTACTTACACGTCTGTAGTTTCCCTGTCAGGCCTCTCACAGAAACGGGGAAATGATGTCTCGGACCACCTCTCGCGTGGCGGCGGTCACTGCCATGGCGACGGCGGGGTTTTTTTGGACGGCACCGCTGTTCAGCCCTCGTGCAGTTGCTGACATCGGCACGCCGGGTGTTCCGTGCATGGGCATCATTCATCAGGGCATCACTACGCCGCCCGACCTGTCGCAGGGCATCCCGGGCTCGTCAAACTCGCTGTTCACGAACAATCCGCCGACTGCAGGCGGTCCCGTTCCGCCCGCGACCGTGCCCGGCAGCGTCCACGTCCCGCCGGCCAGTGCGCCCGGCTCGCCCGGCATGCCCGGGACCGGCGGCGTGAACGTGCCCCCGGCGTCGGTCCCGGGTGCGCCTGGCACCAGCACCACGCGTGGCATCCCGACTCCGCCCGCCGCGGTTCCGGGTACTCCGCCCGGTGGTGGCGGTGGTGGTATCCCGACTCCGCCCGCCGCGGTTCCGGGTACTCCGCCCGGTGGTGGCGGTGGTGGTATCCCGACTCCGCCTGCGGGTGTTCCGGGTACTCCGCCCGGTGGTGGCGGTGGTGGCATTCCGACTCCGCCTGCGGGTGTTCCGGGTACTCCGCCCGGTGGTGGCGGTGGTGGTATCCCGACTCCGCCTGACGGTATGCCTCCTGCTCCGGTCGGCGATGGCACCGGTCTACCCGCCGGACCCGCCGGTGCCCCCGTGGCCGACGCGGCCGGTGGCCTGTCCGGCGCCGGCGCCGGCGGTGGCGAGGGCGGTGCTCCTGGCGCCGCCGGTCTGCCGGGTGGCGGCGGTGCCGGTGGCGGCTCCGGTGCAGGCGCGGGTCTGGGCGCCGGTGCACCCGGCGCTCCGGTGGCCGACGCGGCCGGTGCTGGCCTGCCCGGCGGCGCTCCGATATCCGATGCCAACGGGTTGGTCCCACCGCCGGCTGCTGCGGCTGTGCCCGCCGCACCGCTGGCCGATGCGTCCGGGCTGGCGCCTGCCCCGCCCGCTGCCGCTCCTCCCGCACCGATTCCCGGCGGCGCCGCACTGCCTCCGGGACCGCCAGCCGCGGTGCCCCCTGGTGGGATCCCCGGTGGCGGTGGTGTTCCCGGTACGCCGCCTGGCGCGGTCCCCCCTGGTGGGATTCCGGGTGGCGGTGGTGTTCCCGGTACGCCGCCTGGCGCGGTCCCCCCTGGTGGGATTCCGGGTGGCGGTGGTGTTCCCGGTACCCCGCCTGCTGGCGTGCCGGGTGGACTGGTCCCCGGTGGCGGTGGGGTCCCGGGTACTCCGCCGGCCGCTGTCCCGGGCACCGTTGTGCCCGAATCCGTTGTGACCCCGCCGGTTCCACCGGCCGAGGTTCCCGGCGGCTCAATCCCCGGCTCCGGCGGCACCCCGCCGGCCCCGCCGGCCGCCGTGCCCGGTGGCGATGTGCACGGCTCCGTGTCGACCCCGCCGGCCGAGGTTCCCGGTGGACCGGGCGGCGGGAACAACCTGTCCCTCAACACGCCGGGAATCCCCCCAGCCGCCGTTCCCGGCAACGTGATCAACAATTCGTCGGGAACCCTTCCCCCTCCGGGCGCATCGATTCCAGGGGTCCCCACTCCCGGTGGCATGCTCAACGTCCCGGGCACACCGTCGGTCACCTTGCCGGGTGTGCCGAGCGCGGCGTCCACTCCGGGCATCGTCACGCCGCCCGCCGCCGTGCCGGGTGGCCCGGGTGTCCCGGTGAACGTGAACGTGCCGGGAGCGCCCGTCGCGGTCCCCGGCACCCCGGGAACCCCCGGGATGGAGATCCCGCCGACGCCGCCCCAGGTGATTCCCGGTACGCCGGGAACGCCAGGCGCCGAGACGCTTCCGACTCCGCCGGCCGCCGTTCCCGGCACTCCCGGGGCGGGCACGGGCGGTGGTCTGCCGACGCCGCCGGCCACGGTCCCCGGCGCGCCGGGCGGCAACCTCGTTGAAACCGGCTCGACCCCGCCAGCCGGCGTTCCCGGCACGCCCGGTGAAGGCACGGGCGGTGGATTGCCGACGCCTCCGGGTGCGGTTCCGGGTGGACCGGGTGAAGGTACCGGTGGTGGTCTGCCGACGTCTCCGGGTGCGGTTCCGGGTGGTCCCGGTGAAGGTACCGGTGGTGGTCTGCCGACGCCTCCGGGTGCGGTTCCGGGTGGTCCTGGTGGTGGTACCGGCGGCGGTGTGCCGACCCCACCGGCCGGTGTGCCCGGTGCGCCGGTCGGCGAAGGCGGGACCGTTCCCGGCCCCGCCGGAGTCCCGGCCGCGCCGATTACGGACAACGCCGGCGCCGCGGTTCCTGCCGCTCCGATCACTGACAACGCTGGAGCAGCCGGTGGTGTGCCGGCTGCCGCATTGTCCGACGCCGCCGGGGCCGCCGGCGCGGCTGGTGGCGGTGGCGCAGGTGCCGGCTCTGCAGGTGCTGGCGCCGCCGGTGCGGCTGGCGCAGTAGGTGCGCCGGTTGCCGACGCAGCTGGTGTCGTCGCGCCGTCAGCCGGTGTGCCCGCGGCAGATATCGCTGCTGCCGCCGCCGGTGTGCCCGCCCCGCCGGCTGCCCTGCCCGCGGCCGCTGATGGCCTTGGCGGTCCCGGTATCCCGACGCCGCCGGCCGCCGTTCCGGGTGGTCCGGGTGGTGGTGGCGGTGCTGGATTGCCGACGCCGCCGGCCGCCGTTCCGGGTGGTCCGGGTGGTGGTGGCGGTGCTGGATTGCCGACGCCTCCGGGTGCGGTTCCGGGTGGTCCGGGTGGTGGTGGCGGTGCTGGTCTGCCGACGCCGCCGGGTGCGGTTCCGGGTGGTCCGGGTGGTGGTGGCGGTGCTGGTCTGCCCACTCCGCCTGCTTCGGTGCCGGGTATTCCGTTCACCAACAATGTGGTGACGCCGGGCACGCCGCCCGCAGCGGTTCCGGGCGGTCCAGGTGGCGGCGGTGGCGCGGGACTCCCGACACCGCCCGCCGCGACGCCGGGCACTCCCGGTGGCAACCGGGTGCCCACCCCGCCGACTCCGCCAACGGTCCTGCCGGGCGGTCCGGGCAGCTACATCGGGCCCACGCCGGGCGGTCTCGGGAGCCTGATCCCGGCAGCACCGATCTCCGATGCCGCGGGCACCCTGCCCACGCCGCCGGCCCAGCTGTTCGGGACGATGGCGCAGGGTGTGGCCACGCTGCTCTCGCCGCCGCAGATCACGATCCCCGGCATCCCGGGCTTCGGGATTCCGCTGCCGTCGACATTCTCGGCGCCGCGTGACCTGCTGTGCATGGGCACCGGCTGGTCGGCCAAGGCGGGCGCCGAGACCGGCGCTCCGGCCGGCACCGTGCTCGGTACCGATGTGCCGCCGGCGAACCGGTGGTCCGGCAACTGACCGTCGGCGGGCAGGAGCGAAACGATTCGGGAAATCAAGCCCTGCCCAGCAGGTTCGCAAAGATGTCCGGGTAGTACAGGTGCGCCAGGAAGTGCCCGCCGGGCCGCTCGTGCAGGGTCGCGCCGGGAATTCGGCGGGCCAGCTCGGGCGGCCAGGTGTGGCTGATCAGTTCGTCCTGCTGACCGCCCCAGACGTCGGTGGGTATCTCGATCTGTTCGGGCGTGAAACCCCACGGCCGCATCCACGCCCGGTAGTCCTCGGCCACGCCGGCCGGGCGACGCAGGGCCTCCGCGGACATCCGTGCGAACTCGTCGTAACCCTCGCCGCGCAGCACCGCGTCGTCGGCGTCGCCGAGCTGACGGGCGGTAAGCCGCCCATATAGCGGGGGTGCTCGTCGGGCGACCAGGGCCATCGTGGCGAAGCACGGCGTGACCAGCGACGGCGCACGCATCGACAGCCGGGTGTAGATCCTGTCGAAGGCGGGCAACTGTGCGAACACGCCCGGCTCGTTCAGCGGTAGCGCGCCCGCGACGATCGCCACCCGCCGCACCCGTTCGGGCAGGGCCCAGGCGAGGGCAGCCGCATACTGTCCGCCCATCGACCACCCCATCGCGGCGAACCGCCCGACACCGAGTTGATCCATCAGCTCGGCCACATCGTGCGCCCAGTCCAGGATGGTGCGACCAAGATGCGGATCGGATCCGCCGATACCGGGCCGATCCGGCGAGATCAGCCGCACACCGGCCGCGCGAGCGGCAGCGTCGGCAGCCGCGACGTCCAGCCGGCAGGCCAGGCCGCCGTGGGCATTGACGACGACCTCGCCGTCGGGTGCCCCGTACTGCGCGTAACACACCGAACGTCCGTCACGCAGTCGCGCGGTAAGGCTCTCGGCTGGTGCGGGCATCGGCGCTCGCTTTCTCTTCAGCCGGATAGTAGCCCTGCGGCGAACTTCAGATCAGCGACAAGGGCGTCGAAGTTCTTGGCCCGTTCGTCGGCCGGACCCCGCAGAATCGCCGACGGATGGGTGGTGGTGACAACGCTTGGGTCGACCCCGAGGTCCGGTTCGGCGGGCAGCCGTAATTCCTCGCCGCGATGCGCGGTGAGCCGAAAACCGCTGCCCAGCAACGCCTGTGCGGCGGTGGCGCCGAGCAACACGACGACTTCTGGTTCGACAGAAGCGATTTCGGCGAACAGCCAGGGCCGGCACGCGACAACCTCTGTGCGGCTCGGTGTCTTATGGATGCGCCGCGTACCGCTGGTGCGGGTGAACTTGAAATGTTTGACGGCGTTGGTGACGTAGAGGCGCTCACGGTCGACCTCCGCGGCGACCAACGCCTTGTCCAAGAGTTTGCCCGCCGGACCGACGAACGGCCGGCCGCGATGGTCCTCCTGATCGCCGGGCTGCTCACCGACGAGCATCATGGCCGCACCGGCCGCGCCCTCCCCGAACACCGTCTGCTCGGCATCGCGGTATAGATCACACCCCTGGCAGGTCCGCGCGGCCTCGGCCAGTTGATCGAGGTCGTGCGTGTGCGGCACATAGGCTTCAGCGGTGGACGTCATGCATGGGGCGTACCCGCCTTCACACCCCGTGACGCATCAGCGAATTGACTTGGTGACCTGCGCAAAATTGAACTGCCAACGCTCAACTATTCGGAAACCGAACCGGTAGGGCACCTGGTAGGCCATTGCCCGTTCGAGCCGCGGCCCGCCCGGCAACGACGGCCCTCGCTCGTAGTCGGGCAGACGCGTGTCGCGCTCCGACACCGTCCAGATCGCCGGACAGCCGGGCATCCTGCCGGCCCACAACCACACGGCGATGTGCGCGTCCCACAACAGGTTTCGATCGATACCAGTGGGACCGCGGCCGTAGTCGTGCAGTTTGGCGAAGGCAGCGGGACGTGCGGCCAGCAACGGCCGGATCGGGCCGGGTTTCCACGCGGTCGAATTGTCCATCACGAGGCAGTCGCCGGGTGCGGCATGGCGGGTGATGACGTCGGCGACCTGGCTGTAGTCCATGCCTTCTTTGGCGTACGGCCCCCGCTGGGCCAGGAAGTTCGGTGTCGCGGCTATTGCAAGGACTACCAGCACGATGGTGGTGGCGGCGCGGGAGGACCGGCAGAGCGCAACGATGCATGAGCCGAGAAGAAGCGCCATGGCGGGGGCGGTGAACGACAGATAGCGCGGGTAGTAAACCGGCTCGCGCAACAGTGAATAGACGAGCACGGCAATGGTGGGGAGCAATATCCACGCCAGCGCGATCGCAACCAACTTCCGTGGCTGCCATCCGGCCCGCCGCCACGACACGAGGCCAACGGCGATCAGCAGTGCTGACAACACCGCGACCGGCAGCGAACGGTCGAAGTACTGATCTACCAACATCATTCCGACAGTGCGGGCGCCGGGAGGCGAAATCCAGCCCACCTGGAACAGTTGGGTCTGGCTGAAGAACAGGAACGGCGCCGTCGCGGCGCAGGCGGCAAGCGCGGCCAGGGTCCAGCGCCTTCTCGTCCCCTTCGACTCGGTCATCGCCAGCGCCACCACCGCGTGCACGGGCAGCAACAGAACCGAAAAGACGTTCAGCAGCGTGGCGCCGGACGCCATCAGCGCGTAGGCAAGCCACCACCGCGGCCGGTCGCGGCGCAATGCGACCAGGCACAGCACGGTGAGCCATACGCCGGTGACCATTGTCAGCGCATACGAGCGGGTTTCGAGGCCGGCCCACGTCACGCGCGGGAGTAACGCGAAAACGACACCCGCAGTCACCGCCACCGATCGGGTGGAGAGTATTCGGCCCAGTACCACGACACCCGCGGCCGCCAATCCGACCGCGATCGAGCTGGACAAACGCGACCAGAATTCGGTGGCGGGGAACACCGTGAACCAGCCGTGCATCAGCAGGTAATACAGGCCGTGAACGGCGTCGATATTGCCGAGCATGCGCCACAGGTCGGGCAGCGGCCGGGTGGACGCCGAGATCGTGGCGGCCTCGTCGAACCACAGCGATGGCCGCGCCGCACCGGCGGCGCTGACAGCAGCGGCGACCACGGCCACCAACACGGCGTCGAGCGGCTGCGCGGAAGCGGGCGACCGCTCCCTGTCGCTTCGGATTCGGTCGGGCCGAAGGGTGATGCTCACCTGAGTCGTCCTCTACCCCTGTCATTTGATGTCCAGAACGTTAACCCGCAGCCCACCAATACCGTTCGGTGCATGGGTCGACGTCACCGGCAGAATTTCTGAGGTTTTCCAATTGCGACCATTGGTCATCAATGATGTGGCGGCGCCGACAATCGCGAATCGGATGCGATGTGGATTTGCAATTGCGGTGGCTGTCGAACCGCTCACTCAACTGTCGGCGACGCTATTTTCCCCGGTAGAGTGGCATCGCGCGGCGCGCCGGAATTGCCGCGTGGCGGGAATCGCACCCTTGTGTGGTGTCAAAGAGATAGTGTTCCCGGTGGCGTTGAAATTGGAGACTGGAGGGTACGAATGGGCGGTTACAAGACCGTGGTCGTCGGCACGGACGGCTCGGATTCCTCGCTACGTGCAGTCGACCGGGCGGGTTATCTTGCCTCCGAACCGGGCTCCAAAGTCATCGTGGCAACCGCTTACTTCCCGGCCAACGAGGACACCCGCGCGGCCGACCTGCTGAAGGACGAGGGTTACAAGATGGCGGGCAATGCCCCCATCTACGCGATCCTGCGCGAGGCACGTGACCGCGCCAAGGCTGCCGGTGCCGCCGACGTCGAGGAGCGCGCGGTCGTCGGCGCTCCGGTCGACGCCCTGGTGGAATTGGCCGAAGAGGTCGGTGCGGATCTGCTGATCGTCGGCAACGTCGGCTTGAGCACGATCGCCGGCCGCCTGCTGGGTTCGGTGCCGGCCAACGTGGCCCGCCGGTCCAAGTCCGACGTGCTGATCGTTCACACCACCGGTTAGTCGTTCTGGACAGGGCTGCCGCAGACTGGCCTCATGACCCACTGCCGAACCCGACTGTGGGTCGATGGCGAACTGAAGACGGAAGACTTTCCGCTACAGGAGACCTCAGACCATCTCGCTGAGGATGGCGCGCTGGTCTGGGTGGACATGTGCAACCCCGATCACGACGTGTTGTGCCAACTGGCCGTGGAACTGGGCTTCGACCAGCACGCCATCGAAGACACCGTGGCGCACGCCGAGCGCACCAAGGCAACCCGATATGCGACGCACACGTTCATGACGGTGTACGCGACGGCGTTGGCCCCGCCGTTGGCGAACGATCTGGAGTCACGTCTGCTGTTGGCCAGGGTGTCGATCTTCGTGTTGCCTGCGGGAATCGTCACCGTGCGTCACGAATTAGACCCGCAGCAACCGGTTTTCGACATCGACGAGGTGGTCCGGCGGTGGGATGAGAACGCCGATCTGCTGAAAATGGGCGCACCGGCGTTGTTGCACGGTCTGCTCGATGTGATCGTCGACGGGCAATTCGACACCATCCAGCAGCTCGACGACGCGATCGAAGCGCTTGAGGACGGGTTGTTCGACGACCGCGCGGTGACCCGCACGATCCAGCGTTCCACCTACCGGCTGCGCAAGGAACTCGTCGAGTTGCGCCGCGTCGTGCTGCCCATGCGCGAGGTGATCAACACGATCATGCGCCGCCGTGCCGAGCATGCCGAGACCGTCGGACTCGACAGCTGGTATGCCGACCTGTACGACCACGTCATCCGCGCAGCGGAGTGGACGGAGTCGTTGCGAGACATGATCACCACGGTGTTCGAGACCAACCTGTCGCTTCAGGACGCGCGGCTCAACACGATCATGAAGAAGCTCACCGGTTGGGCAGCCATCATTGCGGTGCCTACTGCGGTCACCGGGTGGTACGGCCAGAATGTGCCCTACCCGGGGTTTCAAAGTGTCGTCGGATTGGTGTCCAGCGCCGTGATCATCGTTCTGATCTCGGGTCTGCTCTACGCCGTGTTCAAGCGAAAAGGCTGGCTCTGAGCCGTTAGACGTGTAGCGCGGTGAACGGAGCGAAGGGCAAGTTGCGCACGACGAACCACACCGACACCAGGGCCAGCACCACAACCGGGGCCCATCTGTGGTGTTGCCACCCGATGATCTGCCGACCGGTGGCGCGGCCGTAGGTCCAGGTTCCGTAGGCGACGGCCAGAAACCCGAACGCCACCATCGCCAGTGCGTTGAACCGGATGGCGGCCGGCACGTCGCCGTGGTGCAGTGAATAAATCATGCGCAAAGTGCCACAGCCCGGGCAGTCAACGCCCAGAAGGGCTTTCGTCGGGCAGAGGGGGAGTGCGCCGCCGGGCATGGTGGGGTCACCGATCCACACGGCCGCGCAGGCGCCCACCGCCAGCGCAGCCACGAGCACCGGTGGGCCAAGGCGAGCGAGACGGCCGGGGGCCGCCTGCCCAACCTCCGTTGAGATCACGACGTTGTGGTGTCGACGTCCATGTTGATAGCGCCGGCGGCCAAGAGTGCGATGCAGATCGCGATGCAGACGGCCCAGATGATGACGCTCCAGATCACCCACTTCTTGGCAGCAGCGGCCGAGGCCTGCGCTTCGGCGTACTGACCCTGAACCCAGAGTCCGTTCACCTGAGCGGCTTTCACAATCGCGACGATGCCGGTGATCGGGAAGCAAAAGATCGTCGCCAGAATGGCGAGCGCCAGGTTGTTCTTCGGCTGCTGGGTTGGCGGTGGGGCATAGCCGGGTGGTTGCTGGGTCATCGACGCTCACTTTCGTGATTGCGGTTTCGGTCTTCGACACCTGGCGGTGGTCTAGGCTCGGCTGTGGGTGGGCTGGCGTGCGCAGGAGGCACCGATGACGGTTCGGTTCGTGAGTGTTGTTGGCGCAGTGGGTATTTTGATGATCAGCGGGGTGGGTTGCTCGACGGACGACAGCTCCGGTGATGCCAAGACGACATCGCCCACGACGGCGACGGCCGCAACGACCGGCGGCACTGCCGGTGGGTCCGGCGCCAAGGTGACCGTCGACGGCCAGGCCAAGCAGTTAGACGGACCGGTGGTGTGCGCGACGATGGACGGCAAGTTCTCGATCGCCATCGGAGAAGTGATCACCGGTGTGATCGTCGGTCTCGAGCAGGACGCGTCGAAGGTCCGCGGCGTCGGGCTCGGCGAGGTGAACGGAGTTGTGCTGAACTTCACGGACGGGGTGCCCGGCGATACGGCCACCGCCACCAAGGACGGCAACACCTATACGGTCACCGGCACCGCCAGCGGGTCAGACTCGAGCGGCAAGCAAGTCAGCAAGCCGTTCGAGGTCGTCGCCACCTGCCCGTAAGCCGGCCTACCAGCCGCGCTCACGCCATTCGTCGAGGTGTGGGCGCTCGGCGCCCAGCGTGGTGTCGTCACCGTGCCCGGGATAGACCACGGTGTCATCGCCGTACCGGCCGAACACCTTGCTGGTCACGTCGCCGAGCAGTTGCTCGAACGCGCCGGGCTCCCACGTCTTGCCGACCCCACCGGGGAACAGGCAGTCGCCGGTGAACAGGTGGGTGGCGGTGCGCTCGGCGTCAGGCCGCAGGGCCAGTGCCACCGAGCCGGGGGTGTGGCCGCGCAGATGGATCACGTCGAAGACGAGGTCGCCGACGGTGATCGTGTCACCGTCGGCGAGGTAGCGCTGCGGCTTCACCGGCAGCGGCTCGGCGTCGAGCTGATGGGCGGCGGTCGGGACGCCGGTCGCCTCGGCGAGGGCCTCCAACGCCTGCCAGTGGTCGAAGTGTTGATGGCTGGTCACGATCAGGGTCAGCTTCGGGGCCTGCTCGCGCACCAGGTCGACGAGCAGCTCCGCGTCGTTGGCCGCGTCGATCACTAGACTTTCCCCAGAACGGGAACACGTCACCACATACGTGTTGTTGTCCATCGGGCCCACCGACATCTTGACGATGGTTGCCCCGGGCAGTGTCCTGCGGGCCGCGGTCTGCGGTTCGACGTGTCCGGTGTAGCTGTCGTCGATGACTGTCATGGTCGCCACGGTACTTGTCGGTGGGCCGACATAGCATGGGGCTCGGCATCATCATGCCCACATATCTGCAGGAAGGGGGCGCTGGTGGCTGACCGGCTAGTCATCAAGGGGGCGCGTGAGCACAACCTGCGCAGCATCGATCTGGACCTACCTCGCGACAGTTTGATCGTCTTCACGGGACTGTCCGGATCGGGCAAGTCCTCGTTGGCGTTCGACACCATTTTCGCCGAGGGGCAGCGCCGCTACGTCGAATCGCTGTCGGCCTATGCGCGCCAGTTCCTCGGTCAGATGGACAAGCCGGATGTGGACTTCATCGAGGGGCTCTCCCCGGCGGTGTCGATCGACCAGAAGTCCACCAACCGCAACCCGCGCTCGACGGTCGGCACCATCACCGAGGTCTACGACTACCTCCGTCTGCTGTACGCCCGTGCCGGCACCCCGCACTGCCCGGTGTGCGGTGAGCGCATCGCCCGGCAGACCCCACAACAGATCGTCGACCAGGTGCTGGCCATGGACGCCGGCCTGCGGTTCCAGGTCCTGGCCCCGGTGGTCCGCACCCGCAAGGGTGAATTCGTCGACCTCTTCGACAAGCTCAACAGCCAGGGTTACAGCCGCGTCCGTGTCGACGGCGTCGTGCATTCGCTCACCGACCCGCCGAAGCTCAAGAAGCAGGAGAAGCACGATATCGAGGTGGTGGTCGACCGGCTCACGGTCAAGGCCAGCGCCAAGCAGCGTCTCACCGACTCGGTCGAGACGGCCTTGAACCTGGCCGACGGCATCGTCGTGCTGGAGTTCGTCGACCGCGAGGACGGTCACCCCCACCGCGAGCAGCGGTTCTCCGAGAAGCTGGCCTGCCCCAACGGCCATCCCCTGGCTGTGGATGATCTCGAGCCGCGGTCGTTCTCATTCAACTCGCCCTACGGCGCCTGCCCGGAATGCAGCGGGCTGGGCATCCGCAAGGAGGTCGACCCCGAGCTGGTCGTGCCCGACCCCGACATGACATTGGCCGAGGGTGCGGTGGCACCGTGGGCGATGGGTCACACCGCCGAGTACTTCACTCGAATGTTGTCGGGTCTGGGCGAGGCGATGGGTTTCGACGTCAATACCCCGTGGCGCAAGCTTCCGGCCAAGGCGCGCAAAGCGATTCTGGAAGGCTGCGACCAACAGGTACACGTTCGCTACAAGAACCGCTACGGCCGTACCCGGTCGTATTACGCCGAATTCGAAGGCGTGATGGCGTTCCTGCACCGGCGGATGGAGCAGACCGAATCCGAGCAGATGAAGGAGCGCTACGACGGGTTCATGCGCGACGTGCCGTGCCCGGAGTGCAATGGAACCCGGTTGAAGCCGGAGATCCTCGCAGTCACGCTGGTGGCGGGGGAGCACGGCGCGAAGTCGATCGCCGAGGTGGCCGAGCTGTCGATCTCCGACTGCTCGGCGTTCCTCAACGACCTCACTCTCGGCACGCGTGAGTCCGCCATCGCCGGACAGGTGCTGAAAGAGGTGCAGTCGCGGTTGGGCTTCCTGCTCGACGTGGGGCTGGACTATCTATCGCTGTCTCGTGCTGCGGGCACGCTCTCCGGCGGCGAGGCGCAGCGCATCCGGCTGGCCACCCAGATCGGGTCCGGTCTGGTCGGCGTGCTGTACGTGCTCGACGAGCCGTCGATCGGCCTGCATCAGCGCGACAACCGCCGTCTCATCGAGACTCTCACGCGGCTAAGGGATTTGGGAAACACCCTGATCGTCGTCGAACACGACGAGGACACCATCGCGCATTCCGACTGGGTGGTCGACATCGGTCCAGCGGCCGGCGAACACGGCGGCAGAGTGGTGCACAGCGGGCCATATGCCGAACTGCTGCTCAATCCGGAATCCATTACCGGCGCCTACCTGTCAGGCAAGCAGAGCATCGACGTGCCTGCGATCCGCCGCCCGGTCGACCGCCGCAAGCAGCTCACTGTCATCGGCGCGCGGGAACACAACCTGCACGACATCGACGTCGCGTTCCCGCTCGGGGTGTTGACCTCGGTGACCGGGGTGTCCGGCTCGGGCAAGTCCACGCTCGTCAACGACATCCTGGCCACGGTGCTGGCCAACAAGCTCAACGGGGCCCGCCAGGTCCCGGGTCGTCACACCCGGATCAACGGTTTGGAGCACCTCGACAAGCTGGTCCGAGTCGACCAGTCGCCGATCGGACGCACCCCGCGCTCCAACCCGGCCACCTACACCGGGGTGTTCGACAAGATCCGCACGCTGTTCGCCGCCACTACCGAGGCGAAAGTCCGCGGATATCAGCCCGGCCGGTTCTCGTTCAACGTCAAAGGTGGCCGCTGCGAAGCGTGTTCGGGTGACGGCACCATCAAGATCGAGATGAACTTCCTGCCCGACGTGTACGTGCCGTGCGAGGTGTGCCACGGCGCCCGGTACAACCGCGAGACACTCGAGGTGCACTACAAGGGCAAGACCATCTCCGAGGTGCTCGACATGTCCATCGAGGACGCCGCGGAATTCTTCGAACCGATCAGCAGTATCCACCGCTATCTGCGGACACTGGTCGACGTCGGGCTGGGCTATGTGCGGCTGGGGCAGCCCGCGCCAACGCTGTCCGGTGGCGAGGCGCAGCGCGTGAAGCTGGCCGCCGAGTTGCAGAAGCGCTCGACCGGTCGCACGGTGTACATCCTGGACGAGCCGACCACGGGTCTGCATTTCGAGGACATCCGCAAGTTACTGAAGGTCATCAACGGCCTTGTCGACAAAGGCAATTCGGTGATCGTCATCGAACACAACCTGGATGTCATCAAGACCTCGGACTGGATCATCGACATGGGTCCCGAGGGCGGTTCCGGTGGCGGCACGGTCGTCGCGCAGGGCACGCCCGAGGAAGTGGCGGCGGCACCCAACAGCTACACCGGCAAGTTCCTCGCCGATGTGCTGCCCGCTGCCCCCGCGCCCAAGCGGGCCACCCGGCGGCGCAAGGTCAGCTAGTTCTGCACCGTCGGCCGGATGGTGATGTCACCGATCTCGACGTCACGCGGCTGCTCGATCGCGAATGCGATCGCCCGGGCGACGGCGTCGGGCGGCAGGCCGAAGCTCTCCATCGCCGCGCGGGCCTGTGCCCGCGCCTCGGGGTCTTCGATCGATGAGTCCAACTCGGTGTTGACGTACCCCGGCGAGATCGACGTGGTGCGGATGATGCCGTCGGTGGATTCCTGACGCAACGCCTCCAACAGGGTGCGGACGGCGTTCTTCGTCGCGGCATAGACGCCCATGCCGGGCACGATCTTGAGTCCGGCGGTCGATACCACCGTGACGAAATCGCCCTCGCCCTGTTGGCGGAAGACGGGCAGGGCGGCGGCGATGCCGTGCAGCACGCCGCGCAGGTTGACGTCGATCATGGCGTCCCAGCCGTCGACGTCGAGGTCGGCCGTCGGCCCGATCCTGGCGACGCCGGCGTTGCCGACGAACACGTCGAGGCGGCCGTACTCGTCGACAGCAGCAGAGACCAGGTGCTCGACGTCGGCCCGCTGGGTGATGTCGGTTGGGACGGTCAACGCGGTCCCGCCGGCGTCGCGAATTTCGCCGGCGAGTTGGAGTAGCCGGTCCTCGCGGCGGGCGCCGAGCACAACGGTGGCACCCCGCTGCGCCAGCAGTCGCGCTGTCGCGGCACCGATCCCGCTACTGGCGCCGGTGATCGCGACGGTCTTGCCGGTCAGGACTGATCCGACTTGTGCATCGATTCACGGATCGCGGCCAGCCGTTCGGCCGCCGCACGCTGGCGCGCGTCGTACTGCTCCTCGACGGTCCGGCCCTCCGGCGTCTCGGCGTCCAATTCCGCTGAGCCCAATGCAGTTCCATACCGCGTCTCGATCTTCTCCTGCACCGATTCAAAGGTGGGCACCCCGGAGTCGCTGTAGCCGGAGTCCAGCGGTGGTTGATCAGCGGGTTCGTCTGGCATGACGATCACCGTACTCCCGGCGGCCTCCCCGCGGCAGCGATCGTGACCGGGCCCGGCCGAGGTTCCGGCGGACCCGGCAGCGCGACCGACGGCACGCCCGGCGTCCCGATCTGTCCGGCCAGCCAGGGCAGTGCGGCGGCGAAGGCACGTGCAGCGAAGGGCCAGTCGTGTTTGCCGGGCTGCGCAACGACCGAGCAGTTGAAACCGTTGGCGGTGCCCACGCCGCAGAGCGTATTCGCCGCGCGGGTCTGGTCGTCCGGTTTGGGGTTGGCGTCGCGCCCACCGAGCCCGCTCGGACCGGCGTCCAACGCGGGAGTCGCCCGATGAGCCGCGGGCGTACCCGAGACGGCGAACCACCCCGACACATTCTGATACGGACCATGTTTGGTGATGACTGTGGCGGGATCAAAGCTCGCGTAGGCGGCGGCGTTGCCCCCGAACAACCGGGAGACCGTCTGGGCCTTGGTGCCGGAGTTGGGGGCCAGGTCACCCGCGATGTCCTCGAAGGTGCTGAACATGTCGGGATGCATTGCGGTGAGGCCGACGGCGCAGGTCCCGCCCATCGACCAGCCGACCAGGCCCCAGTTCGCACGGTCGGCGCTCACACCGAAATTCGAAAGCATGAATGGCACAACATCTTTGGTCAGATGATCGGCGGCGTTGCCGCGGGGTCCGTTGACGCACTCAGTGTCGTTGTCGAACGCACCGCCGGAGTCGACGAAGACGAACACCGGGGCATTGCCGTGATGTCCGGCCGCGAAGTCGTCAATCGCCTTGATCGCATTGCCGGCGCGCAGCCAGTCAGCGGGAGTGTCGAACTCCCCGCCGATCATCATCACCGTCGGCAGCTTCGGCGGCGGGCTCGTGGCGTAGTACGCCGGCGGCAGATAGACCCACTCGCCGCGATGCGCAAAATGCGAGGCGCCCGACGGGATCGTCACCCCCACCACCGTTCCTTTGGCAGGGATCTCGTGCTGCTGCACCATCGCAGTGACGGTCGCGCGGTCGGTCTGGTCGGGCAGCGGACCCTCGGTCAGCTGATTCCACGCTGTCTGCACAGTGGGGAAGTAGCCCACCCATAGGTTGAGCATCAACGCGGTCGCGAGCGCGCACAGCGGCACCGCAAGCACTGACATACCTCGACGCCACCAGCGGGTGCCCCGCCAACCGACGACCGCGACCACCGCGGCCAGACCCGTGGCAGCGATCCATACCCACAACCGGTGCGGCGCCGGATCGCCGGTCAGGCCGTCGTCGGAGATGTCCCATTGGGTGAACCAAGCGGCGCCGATGCCGATGATCGCAGCGAGCGGCAGCCAGACCAGCCGCCAGCGGCGCGTCCGCCAACCGACAGCCAACACCAGAACGAGGACGGCCAGGATCTGCACTGTGAGCGGCAACCATCCGTGCATCAACGAAATGTGTTGGCGATCAGCCTCGGTCACGCTTTCATCGTGACGACGTTTCCTGGCTGGTCGCTGTGAGGCTGACTTCGTCCGCTACCGCGGTTTGGCGAGCGGGAACGGCAGCGTTTCCCGAATGCTGTGCCCGGTGATCAGCATGACCACTCGGTCGACACCCACGCCCAGACCCCCGGTCGGTGGCATCGCGTATTCCATCGCCTGCAGGAAGTCTTCGTCGAGTTCCATCGCCTCGGCGTCGCCACCGGCGGCCAGCAGGGACTGTTCCTGCAGGCGTCGGCGCTGTTCGACCGGATCGGTCAGCTCGCTGTACGCGGTGCCCAACTCGACGCCCCACGCCACCAGATCCCAGCGTTCGGCGACCCCCGGCTTGCTGCGGTGGGGACGGGTGAGCGGCGACACCGAGGTGGGGAAGTCGGTGTAGAACGTCGGCGCCCCGGTGGCGTCCTCCACCAACCGTTCGTAGAGCTCGAGCACCACCGCCCCGGCGTCCCAGTGGGTCAGGTACGGGATCCTCGCGGCGTGGCACAGCCGTCGGAGGCTGGCCAGATCGGTCTGCGCGTCAATCTGCTCGCCGAGGGCTTCGGAGACAGCGTCGTGCACGGTCTTGACCGCCCACGTCCCGGAGATGTCCACCGGCTCGAGTTGGTCGGAGGCGCCGTCGCGGGGCCGCATCACCACCGCGGAGCCGTTGGCAGCGATCGCCGCCTTCTGGATCAACTCGCGGCAACCGTCGATCCACACCCGATAGTCGGCGTGCGCCTGGTAGGCCTCGAGCAGGGTGAACTCGGGGTTATGGCTGTAGTCGACACCCTCGTTGCGAAATGCCCTTCCTAATTCGAAGACCCGTTCGACGCCACCCACGCACAAGCGCTTGAGGTACAGCTCGGGGGCGATGCGCAGATACAGGTCCAGGTCATAGGCGTTGATGTGGGTTTTGAACGGCCGGGCGTTGGCCCCGCCGTGGATCTGCTGCAGGATCGGTGTCTCGACTTCGAGAAAACCTTTGTCGAACAAGGTATTCCGGATCGAGTGCAAAATATTGCCGCGTGCGCGGATCAGGTCGCGTGCTTGCGGGTTGATGGTGAGGTCGACGTAGCGCGCGCGGACCCGGGCCTCGGGGTCCTGTAGGCCCTTCCACTTGTCGGGCAACGGGCGCAAGCACTTTCCGAGCATTCGCCACTGCTGGACCAGCACCGAACGGGTGCCGTTCTTGCTGAAGCCCATGTGCCCGGTCACCTCGACGAGGTCGCCGAGGTCGACGGCAGCGAAGTCTTCGGTCGCACCGTCGAGCGTGGATTTGTCCAAGAGCAACTGCACGTCGCCGGACCAGTCCCGTAATTGGGCGAACACCACGCCGCCGTAGTCGCGCGCGCGCAGGATTCGTCCGGCGACGCTGAGCGTGACGTCGTCGGCCGCGGTAAGTGCCTGTGCGATGGTGTGGGTGGGCGGCTGGCCGACCGGATAGGCGTCGATACCGTTGCGCTGCAATGCTTTGAGCTTGGCCATCCGCACCCGGACCTGGTCCGGAATCCGTTCGCGTCGACCGGTTTCGGGGTCGTTCGCGGCCTCGTCGACGACGTCGGGTGCTGTGCCGTCGGCGTGCAGTCGTCCCGAGGCGGCCAAGTCTTCGGGGACCGATGAGTGGTGGCCGGTGTGCTGCTTGGTGCGCCGGGAGAACGGCAGCACCAGGAAGCCCTCGGCGATCACGGACGCGACACCGACCCGTGGGATAAGTCGGGCGTCTTCGTAGCAGGCGTACCTCGGCACCCACACTGGTTGGTATTTCATGTTGGAGCGGTACAGGGTTTCCAGCTGCCACCACTTCGAGAAGAACACCAGCATGGCGCGCCACAGCCGCGCCACCGGGCCGGCACCGAGTTGGGCCCCCTGTTCGAAGGCCGCGCGAAACATCGCGAAATTCAGCGAGACACGGCTGACACCAAGATCTTCGGCGTTCTGCAGGAGTTCGGTGACCATCAGCTCGATGGTTCCGTTGGGGGACTGCGGCGAGCGGCGCATCAGGTCCAGCGACAGCCCGCCGGTACCCCACGGCACCAAAGAGAGCATCGCGACGACGTCACCCGTTTCCTGCACCGCCTCCACCAGCAGGCAGTCACCGTCGGCCCGGTCGCCGAGCCGGCCAAGCGCCATCGAGAAGCCGCGTTCGGTCTCTGTGTCGCGCCACCCGTCGGCACGCGCGATCACCGCGGCCATCTCGTCGGGGGCGAAGTCGCGGTGCCGGCGAAACCGCACTGTCAGGCCGGCCCGGCGGGCGCGGGTGACGGCTTGACGGACGGCACGCATGTCCGACCCGGACAAATGGAACTGGTCGGGGTAGAGGATCGCTTCGTCGCCGAGCTGCAAGGCGTTGAGGCCGGCCTCACGGAACGCTTGCGCGCCAGTGGAACTGGCGCCCATCACGCCGGGTGCCCAGCCATACTCCTGGCACAGCGACAGCCACGCCGAGATCGCCTGCGGCCAGGCGCGCGGGTCGCCGATGGGGTCGCCGCTGGCCAGGCAGACACCCACCTCGACGCGGTAGGTCACGGCGGCGCGCGCGTTGGTGGCGAAGACCACAGATTTGTCGCGGCGGGTGGCGAAATACCCCAGCGAGTCGTTCTTGCCGTACGCCTGCAGCAGTCCGCGAATCGCCGACTCGTCCTCGCCGGTGAGAGCATTCTCGGCGCGCTGCGACTGGAACAACACGATCGCGGCCACCATCAGGGCCGCCGCACCGAACAAGCCGAGCATGGCGTTGACGAAGGTGTGCGGATGGCCGGTGAAAGATTCGGAGCCGGCACCGGCGAACGCGCTGACCCGGTTGAGCGCGTACAGGAACCGGTCTTCCCGGGCCAATGTGCCGGGGAAGAATTCGAGTAGTGCCCAGCCGATCGCGGTGCCGACGGCCAGGCCCGCGACCAAGGTCGCGGCGGCCTTGAGCAAGGCGCCGCGGCGGACCCTGGCCCAGAATTCCTTGTAGGCCAACACCAGGGCGACACCGGCGGCGACGTGAAACAGAAGGCCGATGACTTCGCCGACGTCGACGGCCGCTGTCTCATCGCCGGTCACCAGGTCGGTGATGTTCCAGACCGACGCGGCGACCATGTAGAAGACGAGAATCCACCAGGCGATGCGCTTGCGGGCGGCGAGCGCGGCCGCGAGCAGGACAAGGACGAAGGCCCACGCGAAGCTGGTGTCGGGGAAGTTGAACAGGTAGCTGTTGATGAACTCGCGCGGCATGCGGATGGCGTGCCGCAGGATCGTGGAGATACTCGACAGCAGCGACAGTGTCGCGATGACGCCGATGATCCAGCCGGCTGCTGCGGGCACCCAGTGGAACCGTGACGTTGGCCGACTCGAGGTGACGGTCATAGTGCCGCCGAGGATATTACTTCGACATGCGAAATGTCTGTGGTGCGCTACCAGACCGGGCCAGTATATTTTTCGCCCGGCCCGTGGCCGGGATCGTCGGGAGCCGCACTGGCTTCCCGGAACGCCAGCTGCAGGCTCTTCAGTCCGTCGCGAACCGGGCCCGCGTGTGGGCCGAGGTACTCCGCTGAGGCGGTCACCAGACCGGCCAGCGCGGTGATCAGTCGGCGTGCCTCGTCGAGGTCGCGGTGTTCGCCGGCGTCGGGATCGGGGGAGGACAGCCCGATCTTCTCGGCGGCGGCGCTCATCAGCATCACCGCGGCGCGGGTGATCACCTCGACGGCGGGAATCTCGGCCAGGTCGCGGATGTCGCCGATGTCGCGGATGTGATTGTCGTCCGTCATGCCTGCTAGACTGGCACGCACGACCGTCCCGGCATACGCCAGGGACAGCAAGTGGAGTCCCACTCCCACCGTTGGCCACGGATGTTTCCGCAGGTACAGCGGTCCGGTCACGGATACCGCAATGGTATCCGTTCTGCGATTCCGCAGGCGGCGACAGCCGTGATCGGTCGGCACTGGGCCCTGCATCATGCAGGGCCTTCTCGCTGATGGCGTGGTTTCTTCCCCGGCTGTTCCCCAGTGTGAACACCGCGGCGGTCTGAACAGAAACCGAACCAGGGAGGCCCCATCAGCACTGAGACCCGTGTCAACGAGCGCATCCGCGTACCTGAAGTCCGACTGATCGGACCCGGCGGGGAGCAGGTAGGCATCGTGCGCATCGAAGACGCTCTTCGCGTCGCCGCAGATGCCGATCTTGACCTAGTCGAAGTAGCCCCGGACGCCAAGCCTCCGGTCTGCAAGATCATGGACTACGGCAAGTTCAAGTACGAGACGGCCCAAAAGGCACGCGAGTCCCGCAAGAACCAGCAGCAGACCGTCGTCAAGGAACAGAAGCTCCGTCCCAAGATCGACCCGCATGACTACGAGACCAAGAAGGGTCACGTCATCCGCTTCCTGGAAGCGGGGTCGAAGGTCAAGGTCACGATCATGTTCCGTGGTCGCGAGCAGTCCCGGCCCGAACTCGGGTACCGGCTCTTGCAGCGGCTGGGCGCCGATGTCGCCGATTTCGGCTTCATCGAAACGTCCGCCAAACAGGACGGGCGCAACATGACGATGGTGCTGGCACCGCACCGCGGCGCGAAGACTCGCGCCAAGGCGGCGCACGACGCCGACGTCCCCACGGGGCGCCCGGCCGAGTCGCAGCCCACCGAAACACCTGAGACCACGTAGAAACTGAGGACCAATGCCCAAGGCCAAGACTCACAGCGGAGCTTCGAAGCGCTTCCGCAAGACCGGCACCGGGAAGATCGTGCGGCAGAAGGCGAACCGTCGCCACCTGCTCGAGCACAAGGCCACCAAGCGCACCCGTCGCCTGGACGGTCGCACGGTCGTGGCGCCCAATGATGCCAAGCGCATCAACGCGATGCTGAACGGCTAAGCGCCGTAACCCCTCACCTTTTGACCGAACGAGAATAGGAACACCGCAATGGCACGCGTGAAGCGCGCACTCAATGCCCAAAAGAAGCGGCGCACAGTACTGAAGGCGTCCAAGGGCTACCGCGGCCAGCGCTCGCGGCTCTACCGCAAGGCCAAAGAGCAGCAGCTGCATTCACTGACTTACGCCTACCGGGACCGTCGCGCCCGCAAGGGTGAGTTCCGCAAGCTGTGGATCTCCCGCATCAACGCGGCAGCCCGCGCCAACGACATCACCTACAACCGCCTCATCCAAGGCCTCAAGGCCGCCGGCGTCGAGGTCGACCGCAAGAACCTCGCCGAGATCGCCGTCAGTGATCCGGCCGCGTTCACCGCGCTGGTCGAGGTCGCCAAGAAGGCGCTGCCGGAGGATGTCAACGCTCCTTCCGGTGAAGCCGCCTGACATCTCACTGTCAGAGGCACTGACCGAACGATCCGCCCGGGTGGCGGCTGCAATTAAATTGCAGCGCCACCCCGGGCGTCGTCGTGCTCGGCGCTTTTTGGCCGAGGGCCCGAATCTTGTCGAGGCGGCGGCGCGTCGCGATCTGGTGGTCGAGGTGTTCGCCACCGAGGTGGCCGCGCAGCGGTACGCCGAGCTGCTGGCCGGCTTGGTCGTCCACGAGGTCACCGAGCGGGCGGCGAAGGCGCTGTCGGAGACGGTGACGCCCTCCGGGCTGATCGCGGTCTGCGCGCTGCCCGACGACGATCTCGAAACCGTGCTGGCCGGGCGGCCACAGTTGGTCGTGGTCGCCGTCGAGCTGTCGGAACCCGGGAATGCCGGCACGCTGATCCGGTTGGCCGACGCGATGGGGGCCTCGGCGGTGGTGTTCGCCGGGCACAGCGTCGATCCCTACAACGGCAAGGTCTTACGGTCCTCGGCGGGCAGCATTTTCGCGGTGCCGGTGGTGATTGCCGTTGAGACCGCTGACGTGTTGTCGGGGCTGCGTGACGCCGGCCTGCAGCTGCTGGCGACGACGTTGGACGGCGAGTTGAGCCTCGACGACGCCGACGAGGTCTTGGCGGCGCCGACGGCGTGGGTGTTCGGCCCGGAGGCGCACGGGTTGTCCGCTGAGATCGCCGCGTCGGCCGACCATCGGGTGACGATCCCGATGCCCGGCGGTGCGGAGAGCCTGAATGTTGCTGCCGCGGCCGCTATTTGCTTGTATCAGAGCGCGCGGGCACAGCGCCGGGGTCAAACTGAACCATAGGGTTGGTGCCCGCCTCTGAGCGACAATCCGCTCGGTGTCGGTGCCTTGTGCGACGTTGTCGCCATGAGTAACGCACTGCTGTTGCGAGGCACCGAACTGCGCTACGTCCTCACTCGTTATCTCCAACTCAACGGCCCGACGACCGTCGCTGGGCTCGTTGAAGCGCTCGACGAGTGGGGGTTCGCGGTCGCCGGGAGACCGTCCAAGGTGATCTCGGACGCGCTGCGCTGGGAGCGCGTCCGAGACCGAGTCCGCCCACTTGACCGCGGACGTTATGCGGCCAAGTGGGGCATTCCGCGAGGGACTGAACACCGAATTCATCGGCGCGTCGCGGAGCTTCGGGCCGAAGCGCGCGCGTTGTCGCTCGAAGGCGGGCACCAACCCTATGCGTCGGTACAGCCGGGACGGTGCTGGCAGCCCGACTATTGACTGAGCAGGCCCTTGGCGACGTGGGTGATTTGCACCTCGTTACTGCCGGCGTAGATCATCAGCGACTTCGCGTCGCGGGCAAGCTGTTCCACGCGGTACTCGGTCATGTACCCGTTGCCGCCGAACAGTTGGATCGCCTCCATGGCGACGTCGGTCGCAGCCTGCGAGCAGTAGTACTTCATCGCCGACGCCTCGGCCAGCGAGATCTGCGTGCCGGCCTGCCCGCACTCGATGACCCGGAATAGCATGTTGCGCACGTTCATCCGGGCCACCTCCATGTTGGCCAGCTTGAGCTGGATCAACTGGAACTGACCAATCTCCTTGCCCCACAACGTCCGCGTCTTGGCGTAGTCCGTGCACAACCGCAGGCATTCCTCGATCACGCCGAGTGCCATCGACACCACGCCGATCCGCTCCGCGGCGAAACTCGACCGGGCGCTGTCGCGGCCGTCGCCGGACTTGTTCTCCTCGGTTTCGCCCAGCAGCCGGTCGCGACCCAACCGAACGTTGTTGAAGAACAGCTCACCGGTGCGCGAGCTGTGAATGCCCATCTTGCGGAACGGCTTTGCCTGAACAAAGCCCTCCATCCCGCGATCGAGCACGAACGTCAGCACCTTACGATCACGCTTGTCGGCGCCGTCACCCTCGTCCAATTTGGCGTACACCACCACGACGTCGGCGTCGGGGCCGTTGGTGATGAATGTCTTCTGCCCGTTGAGGATGTAGTCCTCCCCATCACGCACTACATACGATTTCATGCCGCCGAACGCATCCGAGCCCGAATCCGGCTCGGTGATCGCCCAGGCGCCGATCTTGTCGTAGGTGACCAGGTCGGGCAGCCAGCGCTCCTGTTGGGCCAGCGTGCCGCGGCTCTGAATCGTGGGCACCGTCAGCCCGAGGCTCACCCCCATCCCCGTGACGAGACCCATGCTGACCCGGCAGAGCTCGCTGATCACAACGAAACCCATTCCGGCCGAGCCGCCGTCGCCGAACATGCCACCACCGCGACCACCGGACTTGCTTTCGGTGCCCGCCCGCAACCGGTCCAGGCGCTTGTTCAGCGACTCCCGGGCCATCTCCCCGATACCGAATGTGGCGAACAATTTCCGGACGATGGGGTAGGGCTCCATATCGCCGCTCTCCAGCTCGTCGAGGTGCGGACGCACCTCCTTGTCGACGAACTCACGGACGGCGTCGCGCACGGCGATATCGACGTCGGACCATTCGATCATGGGTTCTCCGGTTCAGGCGGCGGCGGAACGTCCTCGGGCGGGCCGCAAACCGGCAAGTGAGAACGTCGTGTGGACCAGCGACCCCGCACGCGCGACGAGGCTCTTGGTCCGAGGGACATAGTGCATGGACAGCCCGCGACGATCTTTAGGGGGTGCCATGAAACCGGGTGCCTCGACCAACGGCGCGTCGGCCGGAATCTGTCCCGACGCCCGCCGATACGCCGACAATGCGCGCGGGTGCAACCGGATCTCGTCGGGGACCACCCAGAAGGCGAGCTCGACCGCCTTGCCGAACAAGCGCAGCGCCACCTCGTCGCCGGGCGTCCACCGCATCCCGGCCTTCTCCCGTACCGCGGGTTCGAACAAGCCGGCGGCGATCCAGCGCTGCGCGCCCACCATCGGCTTGAACAGCTGGTCCCACACCGGCGTTGGCATCAAGACGAACTTCGGCTTCGGAATGCGGATATCGAAGATCTCGAGCGTGGCCCGGTTGATCTCCAATTCGTCGCGGCACACCCGATCCCAGTACTCGCAGAAGTCTTCCCACGTGGTCGGGACCGGCTTCATGCTCATCCCGTACATCGCATACCACTGCACGTGCTCGTCGAACAGTTGACGCTTCTCGGCTTCGGTCAGCCCGCCGCAGAAGTATTCGGCGACTTTGAGGATCAACATGAAGAACGTGGCGTGCGCCCAGTAGAACGTATCGGGGTCGAGCGCGTGGTAGCGCCGACCTGCGGTGTCGACGCCCTTGATGTCGCGGTGGAATCCCTTGATCTGCTCGCCCGTCTGACGGGCGCGCTCACCGTCATAAACCACGCCCATGATCGGGTAGACCGACCGCGCGACCCGCTGAAGCGGCTCCCGGTGCAGGATCGAATGTTCTTCCACCCCGGCGCCCAACTGCGGGTACATGTTCTGCAGAGAGCCGATCCACACCCCGAGCATTCCGGTGCGTAGATCGCCGAAGTACTTCCATGTCAAAGAATCCGGCCCGAGTGGCTCGGCGGTGCGAGTGGTCGTCGTTGACCTCATCGCCTAACGATAGGGCTGACAACGGGTGTTGTCTACGGCGGCGATGAAGCTGTGACCAGTCGTTTGGCATAGCGATACGTCGACCGCGTCACACCAGGTTGGCTGGCCCGAAAGGCGTTGCCTAGGCTTGATCTTGTGGACGTCGAGCCGTTCGACGATCAACCCGATGCAGTTGTTGACGTCGACCAACGGATGCGGCCCGGGCGTGGGCCCGGGGCGTGGTGGCACAACACCAACCACAATCCCGGACTCATCGCCCTCGTTCGTCGGGCCCGGCGCGTGCTGCCCGGCGACCCGGACTTCGGCGATCCGCTGTCCGCAGCCGGCGACGGCGGTGCACGCGCCGCCGCGCGTGCGGCCGACCGCCTGCTGCGCGATCGAGACGCCGCCTCCCGCGAGGTGAGTTTGGCCACACTTCAGGTCTGGCAAGCGCTCACCGAGCGCGTCGCCGGGCGGCCGGCCAACCCCGAAGTCACCCTCGTCTTCACCGACCTGGTCGGGTTCTCCAGTTGGTCACTCCAGGTCGGCGACGAGGCCACGCTGCGGCTGTTGCGTCGCGTCGCTCAGGTCGTCGAGCCCCCGCTGCTCGACGCCGGCGGCCACATCGTCAAACGCATGGGGGACGGCATCATGGCCGTGTTCGCCGACCCAGCTACCGCGGTGCGAGCCACGATGGCCGCTCGTGATGCGGTCCGAACGGTCGAGGTAGACGGCTACACGCCCCGGATGCGCGCTGGTATCCACACCGGCCGCCCGCAGCGCATCGGCTCGGACTGGCTCGGCGTCGACGTCAACATCGCCGCCCGGGTGATGGACCGTGCGCCCCGCGGTGGGCTCGTCGTCTCGGGGGAAACGCTGGAGTGCATCAGCCCCGAGGAACTCGACGCGCTCGGAGTCACGGCCAAGCGCCTGCGGCGTCAGGTCTTTGCCCCTCGCGCCAACGGCGTGCCGACTGATCTGGCGATGTACCGCCTCAAAACGCGCAGGGACCTGCCAGCCGAGGAGGATGGAGAGGATCTCGAAGTCCAGGCATAGTGGATGGAGATGGTTCTCTCAATGCTGACGCGGTTGGTCCGGGTCCGGGTCACCCTCGGGTACACCGCCGCACTCCTGGCGGTGGCGGCCGTACTGCTGGCACTCGGCCCCCACGTACGTGACCAGGTGATCCTGCACGCGAGTACCAATCTGCACAACCTCGCGCACGGGCGTCTGGGCACGCTGATCGGTAGCGCGTTCGTCATCGAGACGGGTCCGATCTATGTGTGGCTGCCCGGTCTCTTCGCGATCCTCGGTTTGGCCGAATTGCTGTGGCGCAGCCGATGGATGGCGCTGGCGTTCGTCGTCGGCCATGTCGGTGCGACATTGGTGGTCGCCGCGGGACTGGTCGCGGCGCTGGCGGCCGGCTTGGCGTCCTGGTCGATCGCCAACGTCACCGATGTCGGCATGAGTTACGGAGCGGTCGGTGTCCTGGGCGCCCTCGCCGCGGCGATTCCGCGCCGGTGGCGCGCGGCCTGGACCGGCTGGTGGCTGGCGGTCGCGGTCGGTTCGGCCGTCAGCACCTTCGGCGACTTCACCAACGTCGGTCATGGTGTCGCACTGGTCCTCGGCATGGTGGTCGGCACCCGATTCGGCCACCCGGCACACTGGACCACCGCGCGGTACGCGCTGCTGGGGGTGGCGACCGCGTTCGGTTATCTGATCATGGCGAACACCGGTCTTTCGATCCTGACGACCTCGACGCTCGGTGTGCTGGGCGCCCTGGCGGCTGCGTACATCGCCCGCCGACGCACGGCGCGCCGGGCCTTGCTGGTCGTGCCCTCGCCGCAGCCCGCGCTGGGTTAACCCTCAGCGCATAGCGGACAGCTAGCGGAACTCCTCGGCCGACGCCTCAACCCAGTCCGAGCGCCACGACTCCGGCGGATCGTCGAGCAGTTCGCCGGGCATCAGCCAGTCGTAGATCTCGGCGTACGTGCGGGTGCGTTGACCTTCGATGCGGCGGTTGAGCATCGACGGCTCGAGCTCACCAAATCCGTTCAGCCCCATCGAGGCGACGATCTGAGCGGCGCTGGCCACCGTGGCCCGCTGAAAGTTGACGACGCGTTCGGTCTTGTCCGGGACGTAGAGAGCGCGGGCTCGGCCCTTGTCTTGCGTGGTCACCCCGGTCGGGCACTTGTTGGTGTTGCACTTCATCGCCTGAATGCAGCCGACCGCGAACATCATCGCCCGCGCGGACATCGTGAAATCCGCGCCCTGGCAGATGCGGCTGACGATGTCGACCCCGCTGGCCACCTTGCCCGAAGCCCCGATCCGGATGTGGCCGCGCAGCCCGGTGCCGACCAGTGCGTTGTGCACGAGCATCAGCCCCTCGGTCAGCGGCATGCCGACGTGGTCTTCGAATTCCTGTGGCGCCGCAACGGTTCCGCCCTCGGAGCCGTCGACGATGACGAAGTCCGGCGTGATTCCGGTGTGCAGCATCGCTTTGCAGAGCGACAGGAACTCGGTACGCGCGCCGACGCACAGCTTGAACCCGATCGGCTTGCCGCCGGACAGGCCGCGCAGCGTCGCGACGAAATGCATCATCTCCAACGGGGTGTGGAAGGCGGTGTGCGACGGCGGGGACACCACCGTCTGACCGATCGGCACGCCGCGAGTCTCGGCGATCTCGGCGCTGACCTTGGCCCCGGGCAGCACGCCGCCGAGGCCGGGCTTGGCACCCTGCGACAGCTTGATCGAGATGGCCTTGACCGTCGGCCAGGCGGCCTTCTCCTCGAACAGGTTCGCATCGAAGTGCCCGCCGCCGTCGCGGCAGCCGAAATATCCCGAGCCGATTTCCCAGATCAGGTCGCCGCCGTGTTTGAGGTGATACGGACTGATGCCGCCCTCACCGGTGTCGTGCGCGAAACCGCCGCGGGCCGCGCCGCCGTTGAGTGCCTCGATCGCGTTGCCCGACAGCGCCCCGAAACTCATCGCCGAGACGTTGAACAGTGCGATGTCGTAGGGCTGGGTGCAGTCCGGGCCGCCGAGCCGCACCCGCGGCGCCAGGTCGGTGGCCAGCCGGGCGCGCAGCGAGTGGCGCAGGAATTCGTAGCCGAGTGCGTTGACGTCGCGCTCGGTTCCGAACGGCTCGTCGCTCTTGGTGGCTTTTGCCCGCTCGTAGACCATGTCGCGGGTCTCCCGGTCGAACGGGCTGGCCTCGGTGTTCGATTCGATGAAGTACTGCCGGATCTCAGGACGTAGCGCCTCGGCCAACCACCGTGCGTGCGCAATCACCGGATAGGACCTCTGCAGGGTGTGCCGGGTCTGCAGGAGGTCATAGGTTCCCAACGCCGCGACTGCTGCCAGCGGCGCGGCGAGCAGCCACCACCACGGGCTGAATGCGAACGCCAGTCCTGCGACGGCCAGCGCGACCACCCACACGGCGGCAACGGCAAGAGCTCTGAGCATCCGGCTTCCTTGGGGTGAAATGCCTGCGAGGCGTCATTCTGGCATCACCTATGATCGGCACTTGCGTCACATCCGTGGCGGAAACAACCCCAGCTGCGAATAGGAGTGTCTTGCCGCGTGGGTGAGCAACCCGTCGACCTGTCGCAGGAATCGCTGACCGAGGCCGTCAGCGCGGCCCGGCATGCCTTCGAGCAGGCGGCTGACCTGGATGCGCTGGCTCGCGCCAAGACCGACCACCTGGGCGACCGCGCACCGCTCGCCCTGGCCCGCCAGGCACTGGCCTCGCTCCCGAAGGCCGACCGCGCCGAGGCAGGCAAGCTGGTCAACGTCGCCCGTGGTGACGCTCAGCGCAGCTTCGACGAGCGCTTGGCGGTGCTGCGTGCCGAGCGTGACGCGGCGGTGCTGGTGGCCGAGGCCATCGACGTCACGCTGCCCTCGACGCGGCAGCCGATCGGGGCGCGGCATCCGATCACGATTCTGGCCGAGCACATCGCCGACACCTTCATCGCGATGGGCTGGGAGCTGGCCGACGGGCCGGAGGTCGAGACCGAGCAATTCAACTTCGACGCACTGAACTTCCCCCCCGATCATCCGGCCCGCAGCGAATCCGACACTTTCCACATCGCTCCGGAGGGATCACGGCAGCTGCTGCGAACCCACACCTCCCCGGTGCAGGTGCGCACCCTGCTGGACCGCGAGTTGCCGGTTTACATCGTCTCGATCGGGCGCACCTTCCGCACCGACGAACTCGACTCCACCCACACCCCGGTCTTTCATCAGGTGGAGGGCCTGGCGGTGGATCGCGGTCTGACGATGGCTCATCTGCGCGGCACGCTGGATGCGTTCGCTCGTTCGGAGTTCGGCGAAGGTGCACGAACCCGCATGCGTCCGCACTTCTTCCCGTTCACCGAGCCGTCGGCCGAGGTGGACATCTGGTTCCCCAACAAGAAGGGTGGCGCCGGCTGGGTTGAGTGGGGTGGCTGCGGCATGGTCAATCCGAACGTGTTGCGCGCGGCGGGAATCGATCCCGAGGTCTACTCCGGCGTCGCGTTCGGAATGGGCTTGGAGCGCACCCTGCAGTTCCGCAACGGCATCCCCGACATGCGCGACATGGTCGAGGGTGATGTCCGGTTCTCGCTGCCGTTCGGGGTCGGCGTCTGATGCGACTTCCCTACAGCTGGCTACGCGAGGTCGTGCAGCGCGGCGCCCCCGACTGGGATGTCAAGCCACACGACTTGGAACAGGCGCTGATCCGCGTCGGCCATGAGGTCGAGGACATCATCACACTCGGACCGGTGAGCGGCCCGCTGACCGTCGGGCGGGTCACCGCGATCGAGGAGCTCACCGAGTTCAAGAAGCCGATTCGAGCCTGCAAGGTCGATGTGGGTGAGGGCGAGGACCGCGATATCGTTTGCGGCGCAACCAACTTCGGAGTCGGCGACCTCGTCGTGGTTGCGCTGCCCGGTACCACGTTGCCCGGTGACTTCCACATCGCCAGCCGCAAGACCTACGGCCGGCTCTCCGACGGCATGATCTGCTCGACCGCCGAGCTGGGCTTGGGCACAGACCATTCCGGCATCCTGGTGCTGCCACCCGACACCGCTGAACCCGGCGCCGACGGTATCGCCATCCTCGGTCTCGACGACGTGATCTTCGACCTGGCAGTCACTCCGGACCGGGGTTACGGCATGTCGGTGCGCGGTATCGCTCGCGAGATCGCCTGTGCCTACGACCTGGACTACGACGACCCCGCGGACGTCCCGCCGCTGCCTGCCGACGGGGTGGCACTGCCCGTCACCGTCGAATCCGGCACCGGCGTCAGTCGTTTTGCGCTGCGGCCGGTCACTGGCATCAATCCGAAGGCGTTGTCGCCGTGGTGGCTTCGCCGCCGGCTGATGCTTTCCGGCATCAGGCCCATCTCACCGGCCGTCGACGTCACCAACTACGTGATGCTCGAACTCGGCCACCCCATGCACGCGCACGACCGCAACCGCATCAATGGCGGGTTCGTCGTCCGATTCGCCAAGCCGGGGGAGACCGTCGTCACGCTCGACGACATCGAACGCAAGCTCGACCCCGCCGATGTGCTGATCGTCGACGACGTCGCGACTGCAGCCATCGGTGGTGTCATGGGCGCCGGTACGACCGAGATCGACGACAACTCCACCGACATTCTGCTGGAGGCCGCCGTCTGGGATCCTGCCGCGGTATCGCGCACGATCCGCCGCCTGCGCCTGGTCAGCGAGGCCGGCCGGCGCTACGAACGCTCCGTGGACCCCGCTATCTCGGTTGCCGCGGTTGATCGGTGCGCCCGACTGCTGAACTCTATTGCCGGCGGAACCGTCGAACCCACGCTCACCGACTGGCGCGGCGACCCGCCGCGGCAGGACTGGTCACCGCCACCGGTGCGGATGCGGTTCGATCTGCCCGATCGATTGGCGGGGGTGGAGTACGACGGCGGCGCAACGGTCAAGCGGCTGACGCAGATCGGCGCGGATGTGGCCGAAGACGGCGACGACCCGGCGATCCTCGTCGTGACTCCGCCGAGTTGGCGGCCCGACCTTGTACAGCCTGCCGATCTGGTCGAAGAGGTGCTGCGGCTGGAAGGCCTCGACAAGATCCCGTCGGTGCTGCCGACCGCCCCGTCGGGCCGCGGCCTGACCGCGGGACAGAAGCGGCGCCGCGCGATCGGCAAGTCGTTGGGCTTGTCGGGTTATGTCGAGGTGCTGCCTACCCCGTTCCTGCCCGCTGGGATCTTCGACCAGTGGGGCCTGCCGGACGTCGATCCCCGAAGGGTCACGACAACGGTGCTCAACCCGTTGGAGGCCGACCGGCCCCACCTGGCCACCACGTTGCTGCCGGCGCTGCTGGAAGCGCTGTCCCGCAATGTTTCTCGTGGCTTCGGTGATGTCGCGCTGTTCTCCATCGCGCAGGTGGTGTACCCCACCGATCAGACCGCGGGCGTCGAGCTGATCCCGACTCATCGCCGGCCGAGTGAGGACGAGATCGCGGCGCTGGATGCCTCACTGCCCAGTCAGCCGGTTCACGTGGGTGCGGTATTGACCGGACTACGCGAGCCGCGCGGACCCTGGGGACCCGGCCGTGCGGTGGAGGCCGCCGACGCTTTCGAGGCCGTGCGGACCATCGCCCGCGCCTGTGGTGTGGACGTGACGCTGCGCGCTGCCCAGTACCTGCCGTGGCATCCCGGCCGCTGCGCCGAGGTTCTGGTCGACGGTCAGGTCATCGGACACGCCGGCCAACTGCACCCCGCGGTCATCGAGCGTTCCGGCCTGCCGAAGGGCACCTGCGCTCTCGAGTTGGACCTCGATGCCGTGCCGATCGCCGCGACGCTGCCCTCACCGCGGGTATCGCCGTTCCCGGCGGTGTTCCAGGACGTCAGCCTCGTGGTCGCCGGTGACGTCGCGGCCCAGGCGGTGGTCGACGCGGTACGCGACGGTGCCGGGGAGCTGCTCGAGGATGTGGCGCTGTTCGACGTCTACACCGGTCCGCAGATCGGTGCGGACCGCAAGTCGCTGACGCTGGCGCTGCGTTTCCGGGCGCCGGACCGGACCCTGACCGAAGATGAGGCCAGCGCCGCGCGCGACGCCGCGGTGGCCGCGGCTGCCGACCGCGTCGGGGCCGAGCTCAGGGGTTGATTCTTCTCGCGAGCAGACGTGAAACCCCCCAATTTTGCGGCCGAACGGGGGTGTTCGCGTCTGCTCGCGGCGGGACTTGGGAATGTATTTGCATTGGTATGCATAACCATGCAGAATCGCGGGATGACTTCGGTAGCGATAGCCGGTGCCAGCGGCTATGCCGGCGGTGAGATCCTGCGTTTGTTACTCGGCCACCCGGCCCGCGCGGACGGCCGTCTGACCATCGGCGCGCTGACCGCCGCCGCCAGCGCGGGCACTCATCTTTCTGAGCACCACCCACATCTGTTGCCGCTGGCCAACCGGGTACTCGAGCCCACCGAGCGCGACATCCTGGCCGATCACGACGTGGTATTCCTGGCGCTGCCGCACGGCCACTCGGCTGCCCTGGCCGAGCAGCTCGGCGATGACACGCTGATCGTCGACTGCGGCGCCGACTTCCGGCTCACCGACGCCGACGACTGGCAGCGGTTCTACGGCTCGGAGTATGCGGGCAGTTGGCCCTACGGTCTGCCGGAACTGCCCGGCGGCCGGGACCGGCTGCGGGGCGCCAACCGGATCGCGGTGCCGGGCTGCTATCCGACCGCCGCTCTGCTGGCGCTGCTGCCGGCCGTCGCCGAGGGCTTGGTCGAACCGGCAGTCACCGTGGTGGCGGTCAGCGGCACTTCCGGTGCCGGCCGTGCCGCCAAGGTCGACCTGCTGGGCTCGGAGGTCATCGGCTCGGCGCGCGCCTACAACATCGCCGGCACGCACCGGCACACCCCGGAGATCGCTCAGGGTCTGCGGGCCGTGACCGACCGCGATGTCACCGTCTCCTTCACCCCGGTCCTGATCCCGACGTCCCGCGGCATCCTGGCCACCTGCACCGCCCGCACCGAGGCTTCGGTATCGGAGATCCGGGCGGCCTACGAGAAGGCTTACGACGCCGAACCGTTCATCCACCTGCTGCCGGAGGGGCAGCTGCCCCGCACCGGTGCGGTCATCGGCAGCAACGCCGCGCAACTGGCGGTGGCAGTCGACGCGGACGCGGGCGTGCTGGTCGCGGTGTGCGCCATCGACAATCTGGTGAAGGGCACCGCCGGCGCCGCTGTGCAGTCGATGAACCTCGCGCTGGGCTGGGCCGAGACCGAAGGGCTGTCGATTGTGGGGGTGGCACCGTGACGCTTGCAGAGCCGAGACTCGTTCGTACCCAGGGAGTTACCGCACCGTCTGGATTCCGCGCGACGGGAATCGCCGCCGGTATCAAGGCCTCCGGTGCGCTCGATCTGGCGCTGGTGCTCAACGAAGGTCCCGACTACGGCGCCGCCGGGGTGTTCACCCGTAACCAGGTCAAGGCTGCCCCGGTGCTGTGGAGTCAGCAGGTGCTCACCACCGGTCGGCTGCGCGCGGTGCTGCTGAATTCCGGTGGCGCCAACGCCTGTACCGGTACCGGTGGTTTCCAGGACACGCACGCCACCGCCGAGGCACTCGCCGCGGCGTTGAGCGACTGGGGCACCGAGGCCGGCCCGATCGAGGTCGCAATCTGCTCGACGGGTCTGATCGGTGACCGGCTGCCGATGGACAAGGTGCGGGCCGGTATCACCGCGATCGTCCACGAGCTGGGCGGCGGCCTGACCGGTGGTGACGAAGCTGCGCGCGCCATCATGACCACCGATACCGTGCCCAAACAGGCTGCGCTGCACCACTCCTTGGAGTCGGGAGAGAACTGGACGGTCGGCGGAATGGCCAAGGGCGCAGGCATGTTGGCGCCGTCGCTGGCCACCATGCTGGTCGTACTGACCACCGACGCGGTCGCCGACGGCGCCGCACTGGACGCCGCGTTACGCCGGGCCACCGCCAAGACCTTCGACCGGCTCGACGTCGACGGCAGCTGCTCCACCAATGACACCGTGCTGCTGCTGGCCTCCGGCGCCAGCGAGATCAAACCCAGCCAAGAAGACCTGGACGCGGCCGTCCTGCGGGTGTGCGACGACCTGTGCGCGCAGCTGCAGGCTGACGCCGAGGGCGTCACCAAGCGCGTCGCGATCACCGTCACCGGTGCGCCGAGCGACGACGACGCCGTCACCGCCGCCCGGATCGTCGCCCGCGACAGCTTGGTCAAGACCGCCTTGTTCGGCTCCGACCCGAATTGGGGCCGGGTACTGGCCGCGGTAGGAATGGTCCCGTTCGAGATCGACTCCCAGCGGATCACGGTGTCATTCAACGGTTTCCCGGTGTGCATCGACGGCGCCGGTGCGCCCGGCGCTCGCGAGGTGGATCTGTCCGGTGCCGACATCCAGGTCACCGTGGACCTCAAGCTCGGCGAAGGTGAGGCGACCATCCGTACCACCGACCTCTCGCACGCCTACGTCGAAGAGAACTCGGCCTACAGCTCATGACCGCGACCGTGAACACCAAGGCCGCGGTGCTCGCCGAGGCGCTGCCCTGGCTCAAGCAGCTGCACAACAAGATCGTCGTCATCAAGTACGGCGGCAACGCGATGACCGACGACCGGCTCAAGGCCGCGTTCGCCGACGACATGGTGTTCCTGCGCAATGTCGGCATCCACCCGGTCGTGGTGCATGGCGGCGGGCCGCAAATCAGCGCGATGCTCAAGAAGCTCGGTATCGCAGGCGAATTCAAGGGTGGCTTCCGGGTCACCACCCCCGAGGTGCTCGATGTCGTCCGCATGGTGCTGTTCGGCCAGGTCGGCCGCGAACTGGTGAACCTCATCAACGCCCACGGCCCGTACGCCGTCGGCATCACCGGTGAGGATGCGCATTTGTTCACCGCGGTGCGGCGCGGGGTCACTGTCGACGGCGTGGTCACCGACATCGGTCTGGTGGGTGACGTCGAGCGGGTCAACACCGCCGCGGTTCTGGATCTGATTGCCGCCGGGCGTATTCCGGTGATCTCCACCATCGCTCCCGACGCCGACGGCGTGGTGCACAACATTAACGCCGACACCGCGGCGGCCGCGGTGGCCAGTGCGCTGGGTGCCCAGAAGCTGTTGATGCTCACCGACGTCGAAGGTCTCTATACGAGCTGGCCCGACCGGGAATCGCTGGTCAGCCAGATCGATACGGTCACCCTTGCCGAGCTGCTGCCGAGATTGGAATCCGGGATGATCCCCAAAATCGAGGCCTGCCTTGGTGCCGTCGAGGGCGGAGTCCCCAGCGCGCACGTCATCGACGGCCGCGTCGAACACTGCGTGCTGGTCGAGCTGTTCACCGACGAAGGCACCGGCACGAAGGTGGTGAAGCCGTCATGACGCTTTTGGAACGTTGGTCCGACGTGATGATGGACAACTACGGCACTCCGCCGCTGGCGCTGGCCAGCGGCGACGGCGCCGTGGTGACCGATGAGAACGGCAAGACCTACCTCGATCTGCTCGGCGGTATCGCGGTCAACATCCTGGGCCACCGGCATCCGGCGATCATCGACGCTGTCACCATCCAGCTCAACACGCTGGGCCATACGTCGAACCTCTATGCCACCGAACCGGGAATCGCCTTGGCCGAGGCGCTGGTCGATCAGCTCGGCGTCCCGGCGCGGGCGTTCTTCTGCAACTCCGGGACCGAGGCCAACGAGGTCGCCTTCAAGATCAGCCGGCTGACCGGGCGCACCAAACTCGTTGCTGCCCAGAACGCTTTCCACGGGCGCACCATGGGCGCGCTGGCCTTGACCGGACAGCCCGCCAAGCAGGCACCGTTCGAGCCGCTGCCGGGCTACGTCACGCACGTGCCCTACGGGGACGTCGCGGCCCTCGAACAAGCCGTCACCGACGAGGTCGCCGCGGTGTTCCTCGAACCGATCATGGGCGAGGGTGGCGTCGTCGTGCCGCCGGAGGGCTACCTGGTCGCCGCCCGCGAGATCACCAGCCGCCACGGTGCGCTGCTGGTCCTCGACGAGGTGCAGACCGGTGTCGGCCGTACCGGGGCTTTTTACGCCCATCAGCACGACGGCATCACGCCCGACATCGTCACGCTGGCAAAGGGTCTGGGCGGAGGAATGCCGATCGGCGCCTGCCTGGCCATCGGCCCGACCGCCGAGCTGCTGACGCCGGGGTTGCACGGCAGCACATTCGGCGGCAATCCGGTATGCACCGCAGCCGCACTGGCGGTGCTCAAAGTGCTCGCGCAAGAGGACCTGGTCAGCCGCGCCGATGTTCTGGGTAAGACGCTGAGCCACGGCATCGAGGCGCTGGGCCACCCGTTGGTCGACCATGTCCGCGGGCGGGGGCTGCTGCGCGGCGTGGTGTTGACCGCGCCGCAGGGCAAGGTCGTCGAAACCGTCGCCCGTGACGCCGGTTTCCTGGTCAACGCCGCTGCACCAGACGTGGTGCGGCTGGCGCCGCCGCTGATCATCACCGAAGCTCAGATCGAAAGCTTCCTCAACGTACTACCCGCAATCCTGGACGAGGCGGCCCGATGAGTACCCTGAAACATTTCCTGCGCGACGACGACCTGCAACCCGAGGAGCAGGCCGAAATCCTCGAGCTCGCAGCCATTCTCAAGAAGGACCCGATGAGCCGGCGTCCGCTGGAGGGCCCGCGCGGGGTGGCGGTCATTTTCGACAAGAACTCCACCCGCACCCGGTTCTCGTTCGAGGTGGGCATCGCCCAGCTCGGCGGGCACGCCGTTGTGGTCGACGGCCGCACCACCCAGCTGGGCCGCGAAGAGACCCTCGAGGACACCGGACGGGTGCTGTCGCGCTACGTCGACGCGATCGTCTGGCGTACCTTCGCTCAGCAGCGGCTGAATGCGATGGCCTCGGCGGCAACGGTTCCCGTGGTCAACGCGTTGTCCGACGAGTTCCACCCCTGCCAGGTACTGGCCGACCTGCAGACCCTGGCCGAACGCAAGGGGTCGCTGAGCGGGCTGCGGATGACCTACTTCGGCGACGGTGCCAACAACATGGCGCACTCGCTGATGCTCGGCGGGGTGACGGCCGGTATCCACGTCACGATCGCCGCGCCGGCCGGCTTCGAGCCGCAACCACTGTTCGTGGCCGCCGCCGAGCACCGCGGCCGGCAGACCGGCGCCACCGTCACGCTCACCGCCGACCCGGTGGCCGGCGCAAAGGGCGCCGACGTGCTGGTCACTGACACCTGGACGTCGATGGGGCAGGAGAACGACGGCCTGGACCGAGTATTGCCGTTTCGGCCGTTCCAGCTCAATGCCGGACTGTTGAACCACGCCGATTCAGAAGCCGTTGTGCTGCACTGCCTTCCGGCCCACCGTGGCCACGAGATCACCGACGAGGTGATCGACAGCCCGCAAAGCGCCGTGTGGGACGAGGCCGAAAATCGGTTGCATGCGCAGAAAGCACTGCTGGTGTGGCTGTTGGAGAAGCGATGACCAGCGAGGTCAGCACTACGCGAGCCGGGCGGCAGGCCCGGATCGTGGCGCTGCTGTCCTCGCGGTCGGTGCACAGCCAAAGCGAACTCGCCACGTTGCTGGCCAACGAGGGTATCGAGGTCACCCAGGCCACGCTGTCGCGTGACCTCGAAGAGCTCGGCGCGGTCAAGCTGCGCGGGGCCGACGGTGGCAGCGGCGTCTACGTGGTACCCGAGGACGGCAGCCCGGTGCGCGGGGTGTCCGGCGGCACCGAGCGGGTGTCCCGTCTGCTGGGCGATCTACTGGTATCCACCGATGCCAGCGGCAACCTGGCCGTGCTGCGCACCCCGCCCGGTGCGGCACACTATCTGGCCAGCGCCATCGACCGGGCGGCGCTGCCCGACGTCGTGGGCACTGTCGCCGGCGACGACACCATCCTGGTGGTGGCCCGCGAGCCGATGACCGGCGCGCAACTGGCCACCCTGTTCGAGACCATCCACTAGATCCAGATACTAAGGAGCACTTCATGTCCGAACGCGTCATCTTGGCGTATTCCGGCGGCCTGGACACCTCGGTGGCCATCAGCTGGATCGGCAAGGAGACCGGCAAAGAGGTGGTGGCCGTGGCCATCGACCTCGGTCAGGGTGGCGAGGACATGGAAGTCGTCCGCCAGCGGGCCCTGGATTGTGGTGCCGTCGAGGCCGTCGTGGTCGATGCCCGCGACGAGTTCGCCGAGCAGTACTGCCTGCCGGCCATCCAGTCCAACGCCCTCTACATGGACCGCTACCCGCTGGTCTCTGCGCTGAGCCGGCCGCTGATCGTCAGGCACCTGGTGAGCGCGGCGCGTGAACACCGTGGCGGCATCGTCGCGCACGGCTGCACCGGCAAGGGCAACGACCAGGTCCGCTTCGAGGTCGGATTCGCCTCGCTCGCTCCGGATCTTGAGGTGCTCGCCCCGGTCCGCGACTACGCCTGGACCCGGGAGAAGGCGATCGCGTTCGCCGAGGAGAACGCCATACCGATCAACGTGACCAAGCGCTCGCCGTTCTCCATCGACCAGAATGTGTGGGGTCGCGCAGTGGAAACGGGCTTCCTGGAACACCTCTGGAACGCGCCGACCAAGGACGTCTACGACTACACCGAAGACCCGACACTGAACTGGAGCACCCCCGACGAGGTGATCGTCGGCTTCGAGAAGGGGGTGCCAATCTCCATAGATGGGCGCGGCGTCACCGTCCTGCAGGCCATCGAGGAGCTCAACCGCCGCGCCGGTGCCCAGGGCGTCGGCCGCCTCGACGTCGTCGAAGACCGGCTGGTCGGCATCAAGAGCCGTGAGATCTACGAAGCCCCCGGCGCCATGGTGCTGATCACGGCGCACGCCGAACTCGAGCACGTGACGCTGGAGCGCGAGCTCGGCCGGTTCAAGCGTGGAACCGACCGCAAGTGGGGCGAGCTGGTGTACGACGGTCTGTGGTTCTCGCCGCTGAAGCGGTCGCTGGAGGCGTTCGTCGCCGACACCCAGCAGCACGTGACCGGCGAGATCCGGATGGTGTTGCACGGCGGGCACATTGCGGTCAACGGCCGGCGCAGCCCAACCTCGCTGTACGACTTCAACCTCGCCACCTACGACGAGGGCGACACCTTCGACCAGTCGTCGGCCAAGGGTTTCGTGCACGTGCACGGGCTGTCGTCGAAAATCGCTGCGCGGCGGGACTTGGCAGGCAATCAGACGTGAGCACCAACGAGGGCTCGCTGTGGGGCGGCCGTTTCGCCGACGGGCCTGCGCCGGCGCTGGCAGCGCTGAGCAAGTCGACGCACTTCGACTGGGTGCTGGCGCCCTATGACGTCGCGGCCTCCAAGGCGCACGCCAAGGTGCTGCACACCGCCGGTCTGCTGACCGACGAGCAGCGCGACGGGTTGCTCGCCGGCCTGGACAGCTTGGGCGATGATGTCGCCGACGGCAGCTTCACCCCGCTGCCCAGCGACGAGGATGTGCACGGGGCGTTGGAGCGCGGCCTCATCGACCGCGTCGGTCCCGATCTCGGCGGCCGACTGCGGGCCGGGCGTTCGCGAAACGACCAGGTGGCCACTCTCTTTCGGATGTGGCTGCGCGACGCGATGCGCCGCATCGCCGACGGTGCGCTCGAGGTGGTGGGAGCCTTGGCGACCCAGGCCGCCGCCCACCCAGCCGCGATCATGCCGGGTAAGACCCACCTGCAGGCCGCGCAGCCGGTGCTGCTGGCACACCATCTGCTGGCGCACGCCCATCCGCTGCTGCGCGACGTCGACCGCATCGTCGACTTCGACGACCGCACCGCGGTGTCGCCGTACGGATCGGGGGCCCTCGCCGGCTCGTCGCTTGGGTTGAACCCCGACGCGATCGCCGAGGAGCTGGGATTCGCGGCAGCGGCGGACAATTCGATCGACGCGACGGCATCCCGGGACTTCGCCGCCGAGGGCGCCTTCGTGCTGGCGATGATCGGGGTCGACCTGTCCCGGCTCGCCGAGGACATCATCCTTTGGAGCACAACCGAATTCGGCTACGTCACACTGCACGACTCGTGGTCTACCGGCAGCTCCATCATGCCGCAGAAGAAGAATCCGGACATCGCCGAACTTGCCCGTGGCAAGGCCGGCCGGCTGATCGGCAACCTCACCGGCCTGCTGGCCACACTCAAGGCGCAGCCGCTGGCCTACAACCGCGATCTGCAGGAAGACAAGGAGCCGGTGTTCGACTCCGTCGCCCAGCTGGAACTCGTGCTGCCCGCGATGGCCGGACTGGTCGCGACCCTGCGCTTCGACACCGACCGGATGGCCGTGCTCGCGCCGGCCGGCTACACCCTGGCCACCGACGTCGCCGAATGGCTGGTGCGTCGCGGGGTGCCGTTCCGGGTGGCGCACGAAGCGGCCGGTGCGGCGGTGCGTACCGCCGAGGGACGCGGTGTCGGCCTCGACGAGCTCACCGACTCCGAACTGGCCGGGATCAGTGCCGAGCTGACCGCCGAGGTGCGCGATGTGCTGACCGTCGACGGATCGGTGTCCTCCCGCGACGCCCGCGGCGGGACCGCGCCGATCCAGGTGGCCAACCAGCTCGGTGTGGTGCGAAAAAGCGTGGAGGACCTGCGAATTCGACTGCGCCGCTGATCTAGTCGAGCAGTTCGGACAACTCCAGCCAGCGGTTCTCCTTTTCGGCCACCTCGGCCTCCAGATCGCGCAACTGCTGCGTCAGCTTGCCCAGGCCGACATGGTCGGACTGGTCGTGCTCGGCCAATTCGACATGTTTGGCGTTCACCCGGTCGCTCAGTTTGGTCAGCGCCCGATCCAGCGATGCGATTTCCTTTTCCACACTGCGCAATTCGGCGCCCGACAGCACCTGCGCGGTGGTGTCTTCTCGGACTGGTGCCGAGGAACCACCACCAGCCTCCCGGCGTGCCTTGATGCGCAGATACTCGTCGATGCCGCCCGGAAGATGGCGCAGGTGGCCGTCGAGGATGGCGTACTGCTGATCGGTGACCCGCTCGAGCAGGTACCGATCGTGGGAAACCACGATGAGTGTGCCCGGCCACGAATCGAGCAGATCCTCGGTGGCCGAAAGCATATCGATGTCGACGTCATTGGTCGGCTCGTCGAGCACCAAGACGTTGGGCTCCTCCAGCAGGGTCAGCATCAACTGCAGCCGCCTGCGCTCACCTCCCGAGAGCTCACCGACCCGCGATGATAACTGCTCGCGACGAAAACCCAAGCGCTCCAACAACTGTGTGGGGGTGATGTCCTTACCATCCACCTGGTAGTCGGTCTTGAGCCGGCCGACGACCTCGCGGACCATGTCGCCGGCGATATCGACGAGCTGACTGGACTGCTGATCGAGCATCGCCAGCCGCACCGTCTTGCCGCGCTTCACCCGGCCCGAATCGGGCGCCACGGTTGCAGCGATCAACCCCAGCAGCGTCGACTTACCGGCGCCGTTGGCGCCGACGATGCCGGTGCGCTCACCCGGCGCGATTCGCCATTCCACGTCGCGCAGAACGGGTTTGCCGTCATAAGCCACCGACACGTCCAGCAGGTCGATGACGTCCTTGCCCAGACGTGCGGTGGCCAGCTTGGCCAATTCGACCCCGTTGCGAATCGGCGGCACGTCTTCGATCAGTTGGTTGGCCGCATCGATGCGGAATTTCGGCTTGGAGGTCCGGGCCGGCGGGCCGCGACGCAACCAGGCCAATTCCTTGCGCATCAGGTTCTGCCGCTTGGCCTCCGCGGCGGCGGCGATGCGGTCGCGTTCGACGCGCTGCAACACATACGCCGCATAACCGCCGTCGAACGGTTCGACGACCCCGTCGTGCACTTCCCATGTGGTGTTGGCGACTTCGTCGAGGAACCAGCGGTCGTGCGTGACGAGAAGTAGGCCGCCGGCATTGCGCGCCCACCGCGACTTGAGGTGCTCGGCCAGCCAGGTGATGCCTTCGATGTCGAGGTGGTTGGTCGGTTCGTCGAGGGCAATCACATCCCAGTCGCCGATCAACAGGGCCGCCAGCTGCACCCGCCTGCGCTGGCCGCCGGACAGCGCAGACAGCGGCGTCTGCCAGTCGAGATCGGCCGCCAAGCCGGATACGACGTCGCGGATGCGGGGAATGCCGGCCCATTCGTGCTCGGGAATGTCGCCGACGAGCACTTCACCGACGGTGCTCTGGGGCGGCATGGTGTCTGCCTGGTCAAGCGCGGTGACGCGCAACCCACCGCGCTGGGTCACTCGGCCGGAATCAGGGGAGAGCCGCCCGGTCAGCATCGCCATCAGGCTGGACTTGCCGTCGCCATTGCGCCCGACGATCCCGATTCGGGCGCCGTCGTTCACGCCGACGGTCACGGATTCGAAGACCACCTGAGTCGGATATTCGAGATGGAGCGCTTCGGCGCCGAGCAGGTGTGCCACTGGCAACAGGCTACTGGTCAGGCTTCAAAGCGAACGGACGAGGATCGGCCTTATGCCATGATGTGCTGGCTGTCGGGGCCTTATGCAGCAGCGATGTGGGACAGGGGAGCAGCCGTGGATCTGAACTTTTCGGCGGTCACCAGGCCTGTGGAACGCCTGATGGCGACGGCGCAGAACGGTTTCGAGGTGTTGCGCTGGGGCGGTCTGGAGACCGGGGCGGTGCCGTCACCATTCCAGATCGTCGAAGACAAGACGATGTACAAGCTCCGCCGCTATTTCCCGCCGGACAGCAGGCGCGGCCACAAGTCTGCGGGGCCGCCGGTCCTGATGGTTCACCCGATGATGATGTCGGCCAACATGTGGGACGTCACCCGCGAAGACGGGGCTGTCGGCATCCTGCACGAGGGGGGCATCGACCCGTGGGTGATCGACTTCGGTTCGCCCGACGAGGTCGAGGGCGGTATGGCGCGCAACCTCACCGACCACATCGTCGCGCTCAACGAGGCCATCGACACGGTCAAGGACACCACGGGTCAGAGCATCCATCTGGCCGGCTACTCCCAAGGCGGCATGTTCTGCTATCAGACCGCGGCCTACCGGCGCTCGAAGGACATCGCGAGCATCGTCGCGTTCGGTTCTCCGGTGGACACGTTGGCCGCCCTGCCGATGGGCATCCCACCGAACATCGGGGCGGTGGCGGCGGACTTCATGGCCGACCATGTGTTCAACCGCATCGACATCCCGGGTTGGCTGGCCCGCACCGGCTTTCAGATGCTCGATCCGCTCAAGACCGCCAAGGCGCGCATCGACTTCTTGCGCCAGCTGCACGACCGCGACGCGCTGCTGCCGCGCGAGCAGCAGCGGCGCTTCCTGGACTCCGAAGGCTGGATCGCCTGGTCCGGTCCCGCGGTGTCGGAGTTGCTCAAGCAGTTCATCGCACACAACCGGATGATGTCCGGCGGGTTCGTCATCAACGGCCAATTGGTGACGCTGTCCGATATCACCTGCCCGGTGCTGGCGTTCGTCGGTGAGGTGGACGACATCGGACAGCCCGCGTCGGTGCGGGGCATCAAGCGTGCCGCTCCCGGCGCCGAGGTCTACGAGGTGATGATCCGGGCCGGCCACTTCGGTCTCGTGGTGGGATCCAAGGCGGCGACGTCGACGTGGCCGACGGTGGCGGACTGGGTGCGCTGGTTGTCCGGCGAGGACTCCCGTCCGGCCAACATTGCACCCATGCAGGACAGCGACGCCGAACCCGACGATTCCGGGGTCGCGCTGTCGGCGCGATTGATGCACAGCATGGCCGAGGCGTCCGAGGTGGCCTGGTCGGTGGCGCGCGCCGCGGCCGGCGCGGCGGTGAACACCAGGAAGTCGATGCGCACGCTGGCGGTGGAGACCGCGCGCACGCTGCCGCGGTTGACGCGGCTGGGACAAATCAATGACCACACCCGCATCTCACTGGGCCGGATCATCGACGAGCAGGCCGGCGATGCGCCCAACGGTGAGTTCCTGCTGTTCGACGGCCGGGTGCACACCTATGAGGCGGTGAACCGACGGATCAACAACGTGGTTCGCGGGTTGATCTCCGTCGGTGTGCGCCAAGGCGTCCGGGTCGGCGTCCTGATGGACACGCGGCCGTCGGCGTTGGTGGCCATCGCCGCGTTGTCCCGCCTCGGTGCGGTGGCGGTGTTGATGCCGCCCGACGCGGACCTCGATCAAGCCGTGCGCATCGGCGGTATCACCGAGGTGATCACCGACCCCGGCAACCTCGACGCTTCCCGCAAACTGCCCGTCCAGGCGCTCGTCCTCGGTGGCGGTGAAAGCCGCGACCTCAACCTGACCGATGACAGCAACGTCATCGACATGGAGAAGATCGACCCGGACGTCGTGGCGCTGCCGGGCTGGTACCGGCCCAACCCGGGGTACGCCCGCGACCTGGCGTTCGTCGCGTTCACCACGGTCGGCGGTGACCTGGTACCCAAGCAGATCACCAACTACCGCTGGGCGTTGTCGGCATTCGGCACAGCCTCGGCTGCGGCTCTCGGGCGCAACGACACGGTGTACTGCCTGACACCACTGCATCACCAGTCCGGACTGCTGGTCAGCCTCGGCGGCGCGGTGGTCGGCGGCACTCGGATCGCGTTGTCGCGCGGGCTGCGTCCGGACCGTTTCCTCGCCGAGATCCGCCAGTACGGCGTCACGGTCGTCTCTTACACATGGACGATGCTGAGGAGCGTCTTGGATGACGCCGACGACGACTCCGGCCTTTTCATGCGCGGCAACCATCCGGTGCGGCTGTTCATCGGCTCGGGCATGCCGTCGGGGCTGTGGCAGCGGACCGTCGACGCCTTCAGCCCGGCCAACGTCGTCGAATTCTTCGCCACCACCGACGGTCAGGCGGTCTTGGCCAATGTCGCCGGCGCCAAGATCGGCAGCAAGGGCCGACCGCTGCCCGGCGGTGGGCAGGTCGAGTTGGCGGCTTACGACGCCGACCACGATCTGATCCTGGAAGACGACCGCGGTTTCGTCGCGGTGGCCGAGCCCAACCAAGTCGGTGTGCTGCTGGCCCGGCCGTGGGGGCCGATCGACCCGACCGCGTCGGTCAAGCGCGGCGTCTTCGCTGCCGGTGACACCTGGATCTCCACCGAGTACGTGTTCCGCCGTGACGCCGACGGCGACTTCTGGCTGCTGGGGAACCGCCCGCTGCTCATCCGCACCGAGCGCGGCGTGGTGTACCCGGAGGCGGTCACCGACGCCGTCAGCCGGATCGTCGCCGTCGACCTCGCCGCCACCTATGGCATCGAGGTGCCCGGCAGCACCATCGCCGTCACCGCGATCACGCTGCGAGACGGCATGACAGTGACCACCGCGGATCTGACCGACGCGTTCGCGTCCATGCCGGTCGGCCTGGCGCCGGATGTGGTCCATGTGGTGCCCGGGATGCCGCTCAGCGCCACCTGCCGGCCGACGGTGTCGGCGTTGCGGGCCAAGGGGATACCGAAGGCGACTCGTAACGCGTGGCATTTTGAGCCCGATACGGGGAAGTACAAGCGCTTGACGGCTGCGGCACGCGCTCGGTTTGGCGGTACCGATGACATGAGCGGTACCGAGGACTGAGCTTCTGCCGAGGTCGCGCGGCGCTGTTAGGCTCGCCGATAATCGCAGATGCCCACGCGTCGGAGGAATGCATGACCACCCAGACCGTTTCACGTCACTGGCGTCGCGCCGTCCGCGGCACGGCGATCGGTGCCCTGACCGCTGGGCTGCTGGTCGGCATCGGCACCCAACAGGCCCTGGCCGATCCGAGCACCGCTCCGGCACCGTCACCGGCCGCGCCGGCGTCCGACAATGGCGTCCCGCAGTTCCAGAGCGCCGAGCAGCTGCTGACGTTCATCGACCAGAACTATGACCAGGGCGCCGGCGGTGGCCAGCTGTCGAACCTGATCAAGTCGGTGATGAAGCTGCGGGCCCAGGGCATCAAGCCGTCGAAGAACAACATCGCCGAGATCCAGAACGCCCTTCAGTACCGCCCTAATCAGAAGCCGCTGATTCAGGCGCTGCAGAACACGCTGGGCTACCAGCAGAAGATCTTCGCCCAGATGCAGCTTCTGCAGCAGGCGCAGCAGCGGCAGCAGAACAACGCCGTGATGGGTGCCGGTCAGATGCCGAGCGACGGTTCGCCGACCATCGGCGGCAACAACGCTCCGGCGATTCCCCCGGCGCCGAGCCCGTAGTCGCCACATGCTCGACGAGAAGCTGCTGAACATTCTGGTGTGCCCCGCCGACCGCGGGCCGCTGATGCTTGTCGACGAACTTCTGTACAACCCGCGCCTGCACAAGGCCTACCGGATCGAGGACGGCATCCCGGTGCTGTTGGTCGATGAGGCCGTCGACGTCGCGCCCGAGGAACATGAGCGACTGATGGCGGCCGCGGACTCCTGACCCGCGCAACCCCGCGGGCGTACGGTTGCGCCATGGGGGACACCGTCGTCGCCGAGCAGCTTCCGGGCGAACTCGCCAGGTGGGATCCGTCCTTCACCCGACAAGTGCTGGGTCCGATGTGGCCGTTGTTGCGGTGGTACTTTCGCGCCGAGGTGCGGGGCCTCGAATTGTTCCCGCCATCAGGCGGTGCGCTGTTGGTGTGCAACCACTCCGGCGGCATGTTGACGCCCGACGTCCCGATCTTCGGTCCGGCGTTCTACGCCAGGTTCGGCTACGAACGGCCGCTCTACACGCTGGCTCATTACGGGATCTTCATCGCCCCGTGGGGTCCGCTGTTGCCGCGCCTCGGTGTGGTGCGCGCGAGTCCGGAAACGGCCAGGGCGGCGCTGGACTCAGGGGCGGTCGTGTTGGTCTTCCCGGGCGGCGACTACGACGCTTACCGGCCCACCATGCGGCAGAACGCGATCGACTTCGATGGGCGCACCGGTTACGCGCGCACCGCGATCGAAACCGGTGTGCCGATCATCCCGATGGTTTCGATCGGCGCCCAGGAAACGCAGCTCTTCCTCGGCCGCGGCACGCGGTTCGCGCAGGTGTTGGGGCTGAACAAGATTCGGATGGACATTCTGCCGGTGACGGTGGGCCTCCCGTTCGGGCTGACAGTCACCCTGCCGCCGAATCTGCCGCTCCCGTCGAAGATTGTGATGGAGGTCCTTGACCCGGTGGACCCCAAGGACTTCGGCAAAAACCCCGACGTCGACGAGGTCGACACCCACGTCCGCCGGGTCATGCAGCGCGCGCTGAATCGGTTGTCGCGGCAGCGGCGCTTCCCCATTCTGGGGTGACCGGTCAGGACAGCGGCAGATCTGCGGTGAGATAGCGCTGCAGGGTGGGTGCAATGGTCTTGGCGATCTGTTCCGGCGGTAGCGACGCGAACGGTTCCAGCCCGATGATGTACCGCGCCATCACCACGCCCACCAGTTGCGAGGCCACGAACTGCACCCGCAGCCGACCGCTGCCCGGTGGGTTGTCCACGCGGGGCGCGATTTCGGCGGTGATGACCTCCTGTAGGAACGAGCGGACCAGGCTGATGTCGGAGCCGGCGAGCAGCGAGCGCATGGTGGCGATGAGGCCGGTGCCCATCTCCGAATCCCACAGCGGCAAAAGGATCGACGGCAGCACATGCCCCAGCTCGTCGAGTGGGGTGTCGCGTAGTGGAACGAGAATGGTCATCGGGTCGATCGGGATGTTGATCGCCGCGGCGAACAGTTGCTCCTTGGTGCCGAAGTAGTGGTGCACCAACGCCGAGTCGACGCCGGCAGCGGCGGCGATCGATCGGATCGATGTCTTGTCGATACCGTTGCGGGCAAAGAGCTCTCGCGCATTCACGAGAATGCGTTCGCGAGTGTCGGAGGTGCCGCGGGGGCGTCCGGGACGCTTGGCCTCCCGCGGTTCGGCAGTCACGGGGTGCGCCGGCGCAGGGTCACCGCGGCCAGGGCCATGGCCGCGACCGCGAAGGCCAGGACCACGATGATGTCCCGGATCGCGACGGTGGTCAGCCCGGTGTGGGCATTGACCTGTTGCAGTGCCTCCAGTGCGTAGCTCGCCGGCATCGCGTTGCTGATCCATTCCAGCCAGGTCGGCATCTGGTTGCGCGGCACGATTATTCCGGCGAGGAGCAGCTGCGGGACGATCACCACGGGCATGAATTGCACGGCCTGAAACTCGGTGCGGGCGAACGCGCTTGCCAGCAGCCCCAGGCCGACACCCAGCACCGCGTTGATGACGGCGATGACGAACACCCACACCGGGCTGCCCTTCGTGTCGAAGCCCAGCAGCCAGAACGCCACCATGCAGGCCAGGATCGCCTGCGCGGCGGCCGCGACCGAGAACGCCGAGCCGTAGGCGGCCAGCAGGTCCAGCCGGCGCAGCGGCGTGGTCAGGATGCGCTCCAACGTGCCCGAGGACCGCTCGCGCTGCATGGTGATCGAGGTGATCAGGAACATGATGAACAGCGGGAACAGCCCGAGCAGGATCAGGCACGTCGTCTGGAACGGTGACACCGCGCCCGGGAGCGACGGCACGTCGTCGAACATGAAGTACATCAGCGTGATCACCGCGCTGGGTACCACGAGAATCATTGCGACACTTCGGCGATCGGCGCGCAGCTGGCGCAGAATCCGGCCCGTGGTGGCCAGGTACGCGCGTGGGCTCAGCTTGCTGACGCCGCGGTGCTGTGCCTGATGATGGACAGGAACGCTTCCTCCAGTGACGTGCATCCGGTGTCCTCTCGCAGTCGGGCGGGGGTGGTGTGAGCCAGGAGTCGGCCTTCGCGCATGAGCAACAGGTCGGCGCAGTGGTCGGCCTCGTCCATCACATGACTGGACACCACAAGGGTCGTGCCGCGTCGAGCCAGCTCGTCGAACTTGATCCACAGGTCGGCGCGCAGCACCGGGTCCAACCCGACGGTGGGTTCGTCGAGCACCAGCAGCTCGGGCCGGCTGACCAGTGCGCAGGCCAGTGACACCCGGGTGCGCTGGCCGCCGGAGAGGTTGCCGCAGTAGGCGTCGGCGTGATCGTCGAGTCCGACGTCGTCGACCGCGGCATCGGCCAGTCCGGGGGCGACGCCGTAGAGCGCCGCGAAATAGCGGACGTTGTCGATCACCCGTAGGTCGTTGTAGATGGTGGGGTCCTGGGTCACGTAACCCACCCGGTGCCGCAGTGCGGGGGAGCCCGCCGGGTGTCCGAGAACGGTCACCGTGCCCGACTCCACGATCTGGGTGCCGACGATGCTGCGCATCAGCGTGGTCTTGCCGCAGCCCGATGGACCGAGCAGTCCGGTGATCGTGCCGCGGGCGATCCTTACCGAGAAGTCGTGCAACGCCACCCGCTTCCCGCGGACCACGCGCAGGTTCTCGATATCGACGGCCGCTTCGGCTCGGCCGGCCAGTAATTCATCATCCGATGAACTCATCACTTGATGAATAATCCTCCCGCGGTGCGCCCGAGTCAACGCCTGCGGCAGAATTTCGTCGGGTGAGCGCCGACCAGCTGAGCATCGACCCGGTTTCGGCGGCGCGACTACTGCTCGGCGGGGTGATCAGCTGTCGTGGCGTCAGCGCGTTGATCGTCGAGGTCGAGGCCTACGGCGGCCCGCCGGACGGGCCGTGGCCGGACGCATCCGCGCACTCCTACCGGGGCCCGGGCATCCGCAACGCGGTGATGTTCGGCCCGCCCGGTCACCTATATACGTATCGGAGCCACGGCATCCATGTGTGCGCCAACGTGTCGTGCGGTCCAAACGGTACGGCTGCAGCGGTATTGCTGCGGGCCGCGGCGATCGAGTCGGGGTTGGACACGGCGCAGGCCCGCCGCGGTCCACTGGTCCGGCCGAGGGCGCTGGCCCGCGGCCCGGGCAACCTGTGCTCAGCTCTGGGCATCGTGATGGAGGACAACGGGGTCGACGTCTTCGACCCGGCGTCGCCGGTGACCGTGCAGCTCGGCGACGCGGGTGGTCCGGAGAGCGTTGGCCCGCGGGTCGGGGTGTCCCAGGCGGCGGATCGACCGTGGCGATTGTGGCTGACCGGACGGCCGGAGGTGTCGGCCTACCGTCGCAGTCCCCGCGCGCCGATTCCGGGTGCGAGCGACTGAGTGCACCCCATGCGGGAAGATCGACGCATGGGCACGACGATTCTCGATGAGTTGGGCTGGCGCGAGCTGATCGCGCAGTCGACCGATATCGACGCGCTCGCCGCGGCGGCCGCACAGCCACCGATGACGGTCTACTGCGGATTCGACCCGACCGCACCGAGCCTGCACGCCGGAAATCTGGTGCCGTTGCTCACACTTCGGCGATTCCAGCGGGCCGGGCATCGGCCGATCGTGTTGGCCGGCGGCGCGACCGGCATGATCGGTGATCCGCGCGACACCGGCGAGCGGACGATGAACACCACTGACACCGTCGCCCAGTGGGCCGAGCGCATCCGCGGCCAGCTGGAGCGGTTCGTCGACTTCGACGACTCGCCCAGCGGCGCCATCGTCGAGAACAACCTGGAGTGGACCGCGCAGCTCAGCGCCATCGATTTCCTGCGCGACGTCGGCAAGCACTTCTCGGTCAACGTGATGCTCGACCGCGACACGATCCGGCGCCGCCTCGAGGGCGACGGCATCTCCTATACCGAGTTCAGTTACATGCTGCTGCAGGCCAACGACTATGTGGAACTGCACCGGCGCTACGGCTGCTCGCTGCAGATCGGCGGTTCGGATCAGTGGGGCAACATCATTGCCGGGGTTCGGCTGGCCCGCCAGACGCTCGGCGCGAGCGTCCATGCGCTGACTGTGCCGCTGGTCACCGCGGCCGACGGGACGAAATTCGGTAAGTCCACCGGCGGCGGCAGCCTGTGGCTGGATCCCGAAATGACCAGCCCGTATGCCTGGTACCAGTACTTCGTCAATACCGCCGACGCCGACGTGGTGAAGTACCTGCGCTGGTTCACGTTCTTGTCGGCAGACGAGCTGGCCGAGCTTGCGCAGGCCACGGCGGAACGACCGCATGAGCGAGCCGGACAGCGCCGACTGGCCCAGGAGCTCACCACATTGGTGCACGGTCGGGCCGCGACCGAGTCGGTGGAGCACGCATCGCAGGCGTTGTTCGGCCGCGGGGAACTCTCGCGGCTCGACGAGGCGACCCTGGCGGCGGCCCTGCGGGAAACCTCGGTGGCCGACCTCGGGCCGGGCGGCGCCGACGGCATCGTCGACCTTTTGGTGGCCACCGGCCTGTCGGCCAGCAAGGGGGCCGCCAAGCGGACGATCGCCGAGGGCGGAGTGTCGGTCAACAACGAGAAGATCGACAGCGAGGATTGGGTGGCACAACCGTCCCACTTCCTCCACGGGCGCTGGCTGGTGCTGCGCCGCGGCAAGCGGAATATCGCTGGGGTACAGCGGGTTTGAGGCCTCGAACCGAGCGCGAAACGCGGGCCTAGCAGGCGATTTGACTCCCCGTTAGCACTCACGTAACTTATTCCAAGTCGCCGCGACCCGGCCAGCCCGGAGAGCGCGACGATACCTTCAAGGAATAGTCCCGGATTCCGGGGCGTTTCCAACTGTCCGCCCTACAGCTCGCGGCGAAAGTCGCGCGGTGGTTTGCGCGGTCGGTGAGGGTGCGGGACGTGTTGTTTGAGAACTCAATAGTGTGTTTGGTGGTTTTTGTTTGTTGTTGTTTTTTGCCATGCTCTGATACCCCCGTGTTGGGGTGTGGTTTTTTGATGCCAGTTTGTTTGGTGTCTTTTGTTTGGTTTCAGATTGTTCTGATTCGAATTCTGCCTCGTTTGGTCGAGGG
>NZ_NPKT01000047.1 GCF_008329565.1 Mycolicibacterium sp. P1-5 | reverse complement strand
CCTCCGTGGAGGTCGACCGTCAGGCAGACTCAACCCCGTAAGCACACCTGCTCACCTTTCGACCGGAACAGGCTGCTCACAATTCAACCGGAGCTGACACACGCAAAGGAGCCTATGAGGGCCTTGCATTATGCACAAGAGGCTTTCTAGATCTGTGCATTTTTCCCTTGTATCTCCCTCGACGACTGGCGAAGCTTTGCACGAGCTCCAGCCAGTCGAGAGTTCCGTCACAGAACGAGGTTCACATGCCCTACGCCACATCCAGTCTCGGACCGACCGCGCGCGGCTGGCGTCAGAGTCCGATCGCCGGACCGTCACTTAACCGCGCCCAGCGCCGGCGTTACCGGCGGACCGTCACGGCGACCCGAGTGGCAAGGACGGCAACTGCCGGTGTATTGGCTGTCCTGCTGACAACGTCAAACGCGACCCCTTCGATCGCAGCCACAGAAACGCACGTTGCTGCCAGCCTTGCTGTGACACTGACCGGGTCGGAGAGCCCGTTTCAATCCGAGATCGAGCAAGTGATCGCGGCACAGAACGCGGTCATTGCCAGCAACACTGCCTATCCGTTCATCACCGACTTCGACAGGTCGTTGCTGCCCCAATATGTGCAGATGGTAGCGACCGGACAACTCTTCAATACGCTCGGAAAGCTGAATCTGGACACGTCGATAGATCAGAACGGACAGTGGGCGCCGTATCCGTGGAATGCACCCGGCACCGACCCGATCACCGAGATGAACATCGCTGTTGACGACGGTCGAAAACTAGGCCAGATGCGACGGTGAAAAGTAGGCCACGTGGTCGTGGTTATTGTGCCGTGTTGTCGGCTCTGGCGGAGGGCAAG
>NZ_NPKT01000005.1 GCF_008329565.1 Mycolicibacterium sp. P1-5 | reverse complement strand
CCTCCGTGGAGGTCGACCGTCAGGCAGACTCAACCCCGTAAGCACACCTGCTCACCTTTCGACCGGAACAGGCTGCTCACAATTCAACCGGAGCTGACAGTGGAGTGCGTCTGCTGGATCTGGTGGTTGGTCGCCGCGATGGCCAGTGCCAGCACGATTTTGACGATGGGTTCGCGCCTGGGCCCGGATTTCATCTGGGTGAGGTTGGTGATGTGGGGCGACTTCAGTAGCGAGAAGCGTTGTTCAGTGGCGCTGCGCGCGGCTTCGAAATAGATGGCGTGCTCCCAGGTGCTGACAACCGGGCCTCCCCAGGTGGCTTTCTGGAGTTGAGGCTTGGTCAGGGTGACCCGCAGCGTGGACTGCTGGCAGCAGGTGCGCTCATGGGCCTGCCAGGTCGGTGTCGCGAGCGGGGTGCCGAAGGCGGCGCGGTCCATGGATGCTGGCTTCAAGGGGCATTGCACCCGCAATTGGACGGCGGGACAGACCAGTTCTGCTTTAACCTGCAGTTCACGTTCTTCGCCCAGGCGTGGGCGTCCGGGTTTTCCGTTGATGATGGGGCGCGAGTTTGTGCCCATCAGGAACGGGAGCACGGCTGCGAGTTGGCGATCGTGCTCGGCCCACTTGCTGTTCTCACGCAGTTGTCGGGTCTTGGGAACGCTGTGCTTGCGTAGGAGGTCATGTGCGGCGGGGCAGTAGAAGGACCCGGCGAACTGGATCGGCCCCGGTGGCGCGGTGAGCGATGATCCGGGCGGGTTTGACGAGGCTTCTGTCAGGGTCCAGTGGCTGGGGAATCGGACGACGGGGCTGTAACGGTGCTTGATCAGGAAGGGGACCCACTCGCGTTTGGGGTTGTAGCCCATGTCGACAGTCACCCGTGGGTGGCTGTCGTGACCGGTCGGTCTGGTGTCAAGGCCGTTGGCCTTCATGTGCTCGATGCAGGTGTCGAGGGCTTCGGGGCTACCGGAGGTTGGCTGGTGGACATCCATCGCGAGGATGACTGGTGCGACGGCGTGCAGTTTGTTCGGCGGGCCGACGCGTACGACGACTGTCACACCGACGCCGAATCCGCGTTTGCCGGTGCCTTTTGCGTCTTCGCTGAAGGGTCCCTTGGGGTTGTCGTCGCGGGCGTAGTAGGCGCCGAAGTAGCAGGCACCTCGGTGGAGACGATCCTTCGATCCCAACCCTGCTGACGGTCCGGCGAGGTCGTAGATCGTTTCATCGGCGACGATGTCCCCGCGGGCCTCGTTGGGCTGGGGGTCGCGAATCGATCCGGCGACGATCTTGTTCATCACGATGCGCAGCCGCTGGGCGGCTTGCGCGTAGTCCTGCAGTTGTTGTGGGGTGCGGCTGTTCACGATGGCACGGTGCTCGTCATTGGTGATTCGCTGGGCGGGCTGGTCGGGTTGTGAATCCAGAGGGCTCAGTCGGCGGGTGAGCCAGCGTTCGAACCGGTGATACTCGCGGTCTTGATCTTCTCGGGGCCCGAACAGGCGGGAGAGATCCTGGCCGCACATCCCGACTTCGGTAAGTTGACGCGCGGATAGGTCGCCGATGGCGTTGAGGATGGCTTTGTAGCTCGGGGTTCTGCCGAGCATGATTAGGCTCAGCGCACAGGTCAATACGGCGTCGATGGTGTAGTTGACCCCTCGCCGGGTGTGTGGTCGGTCGCTGCCGGGTTCGAGGTAGCTGTCGATCAGCGGCGCCGCGCCGGATCGTTGGATGATGATTTTGGCTTGGCGGAACATGTTGTCCGACAACCGATATGCGGGCTGGAAGTCGCTTATCACAGCACGTTCTCCTTGGTCAGGGCGATGGCATGTTGCAGGCCGAAGGTGGGTAATTGGTCGCGTTGATCGGACAGGATTTGTGCGGTGGTGACGTCGGCGAGCTGGAGCATCAGCGCCGCCGGGATTCGGGCGGCCATGTCGAGAACCCACCGATTCCGCAGCGCTGCGGCGTCCACCCCAGGGAGGCCGCGTTTGCGGAGCTTCTCGGCGACACGATTGACCGCGTTGCGTTCAACGAGTCCGCCGGCGGAGCCCAGTAGGTACTCGGATTTCTTGCAGTCGGCCAACGTCAGCAGACGCTCACTGGCCTTTGCGTCTCCCACCGGCACCAGGCGTGTGCCGCCGGCAAGGTTGGGCAGGCGCACCACCGCAACGGTGTCACCGTCCCAGCTGGCCTCGGTGATCGAATTGCCCGTTAGCTCTTTGAAATCCGCGGGTCGGGCACCGGCGCCCAGGCAGCAGTCGAGCACGGTGAACAATCGCCCCGAGAGCGCCGTCGGCAGGATCGGCGCGAGCGCGTACAGTTCCTCGACCAGACCCAGGCTCGCCGCAGGTGTTCGGTAGTGATGTGGCTGAGCCAGTGACTGCGGCACCGGGTACTCCCCGGGATGGACCAGACGGCCGACGGCGTAAAGCTGACCCATGAGCGTGCGGAGCCCGCGGTCTCCCCTACGCACCTCGAGATACTTCAGGTGGGCTTGGACATTGGCCCGCCGAAGGGACGCCTTGTACGAAAAGGCGCCCAACCGGGCCGCGTCGAGGGCAAGGTACCGCGCCACGGCACGAACTGCATGGTGGTCGGTGTACGCGGTGGACACGGCGGTCAGGCACCACAAGCGTCTGGCCACCTCGATCGCCCACACCGCGAATCGTTGGTCGATACCGCGCAGAGTCGTGATCCGCGCCAACATCTCATAGCGTTCCGGATCGATCTCGGGCTTCAAGGTGGGCAGCACCAGACGTTCGACGGGCTCCTTGACGACGGGGACGTCCGGCACCGCCTCCTGCACGCCCGGTGTGCCAGGCCCGGGATCTTCAGCGGATGCCGCCGCCATCGCGGGGTGCCGGCTCATCAGCGCCACCCCCGCGACACACCGGGCATGTCGTTGACATGATTGAGCAAACAGGCTGAAATGAACACAGTTCCTCCTCAACGGAACATCTGGATACTGAAATTGCGGCTCAGCGCCGCGCGCGACGGCCGGGGCGGCAACCCCGGCCTCGTCTGCGTTTACGGTCTCTACGCCCTCCTGTGGAGGGCGTTCACTGTTATCGGCTTCGGGTCTGTCTCCCTTCTCCTACTCGCCTCGTCGGTGGATGTGGCCGGTTGGCGCCGATGGCGCCGCCTCGAAAGTTCCCTCTTGTCAGAGCTTCTCGGTGGAGTCCGCTGTGCTGGACAGGCCGGCATCGATCAGACGCTTGCCGGCTTCAGAGACCGACACGTTCCACTCCGCCGCGCGCTGATACAGCGCCTCCGCCGTCGCCGGGAACAGCCTCAGCTCCACCCGCACTCGCTGCAGGCGAGGCGCCTGGCGCGGAGTCACGGGAACGTCCCGACGCAGTACCGGTTCATATCCGGGAAAATAACGGCCGAATCCAGCAAACAGCGTCAATGCCATGTCAGGCGTGTCGGCTGCCTCGGCAACCGAATGTTTACCGCTGGCGGAAATTCTCTCCGCCGGGCAGCCATCTATCACTCAACGAACCGGGGGGGCGTGGCACACGGCAATGTTGGGAAATGCAACATCGCCGAATCGATATGACATCAAATGTGCTACACATCACACCAAAATGGGTCACCTACGTTCGGCGACGTCCGTATTCCGCGTGAACCCGATATGACGGCGGCACACGGCGAGCAGCACGCCAACGTCCGGTTCACAATCGGCGCACACCAGATTCATGTGAAGTCGACGCTCAAGGATTCGACTGCCCGTGAGCTCTGTCCGCGTTCCGTTCCCCGGCAGCGGCCAGCAGACCAACTTCTCCCAGGCTTTCGCAAACGCGGTCCGCGAGTCCGAGGCGGACACCGTCGCGGCAACAGAATCAGCATTGTCGTCGCAACGCCGATTCGGCTTCGACCTCGCCGACTGGTTCGAAGCCAACGCCAAGCATATTAGCGAGGATTACGACCGTTACTTCACGAGTTTCACCCGCCGCTGGTTTGAACATTTCGGCGCCGTCGGCGACCCCAACCGATTCGACTCCTCCGACCTAGTCGCGGTCGAGACACTCAGCGTCCAGGTGCCCCCTGAGGCTGCAGCCAAACTGCTTGTCACCGAACCTGATCGGTACAACGCGTTGCTTCGGCGGATACCGCCCTCAGTCGACACCTGGGACGCCTCCCGGGAGACACTGCAGGACGGTCCGGCGGCCGAACTGCACACACTGTTGCGCACCCTGCCGGGCGTCGACTGGGTCATCGCCGGCAAGCTGCTCGCCGCCAAACGACCACGACTGATCCCCATCCTCGACAACAAGGTCAAAGACCTACTTCAGCCGCCCACTTCGAGGTTCTGGATCTCGATGTGGGACGAACTGGCCGACGAGTCGCGCCGCGTGACTGTCGCCCAGGTTGCGCGGATGCGCCTGCCGACGTCAGCCTGCTCCGCCGCATAGACGTCGCGCTCTGGATGGCCGCGACCCAGCAAGGTTAGTGATGTACGCCCCCGGATACCTTTCCGCTCCCCGACGGTGCCCGTCACGGACTTACGTCGAGTTAATCACTCAGCACCGCAATGGATCTCGGCTCACCGGCGATGCGTCTGACCGTCGCCCGCTGCGCTTCGGTCAGCATGTCCTCGGTATAGCCGGCGATCACAAGAACCCACCAGACCGTCTTGACGTTGGGGCATTGAGGGCAACAGCGGGGTCCGACGACGCCGAACTGGCCCATCCTCGGCGGATAGTCCCACCCGAGGTCGAATGCGTCGCCCGGGGTCAGGATTTCCTCGACCCCACACACTTCGCAGATGTGCCGCCACTGCGGCTCGGTGTCACTCACATGCATCAGTCTCACCCGCAGGGGTGACACGCGAGAGGCAGCGGCGGCAGCCCACCTGCTGTTCACCATCCGCGCTCACGGCACGATCTGAATATCCGCCTTTGCCAACCGGCAGGCGCGGGGCGGCCAGCGCTGAGTTACGCCGCATCGCTCAGGTCGAGCTTGATCACGATGATGCTGAGCTCCGTCGGTGATGGAGACGTTCCACGTGTGCGTCCAGTCATTCGCAGCGATGACACGGCTTTGTCACGTGACGCAACGACGCCGGACTGGGATTGGCCCCACCTGGTCGCTGTTGAAGCAAATCTCACGCTCCACTGGCGTGACGACGCCAAGCGACATCATGGTTTGGGGGTCACGGCGCCCGGGAGGATCAGGGTCAGGTGGGCGCCAGTGAAGACTGGGTGACCGCCGGATCGGTTGGCGACTTCAAGTTCACCTTGGACTGCGTCGGTCACCCGTCGCGCCAGGTTCAAACCCAGGCCCCGTTCGGGCCCGCGGGTGGAGAACCCGGGCCGGAACACCTGGGCACTGCGCAGGATGCTCTCGTCGAGGCCCGGGCCGTCGTCCATAACGTCGACGAGGACATCGGGGCCCTCCACCCTCGCCGATACCGAGATCGCGCCGTTCCATGCGGTGGCCTCGAGCGCGTTCGCAAGAAGCTCGAACAGGATGGTGAGAAGGGCTCGCTCGGGCGCGGCAACGCGAAGCCCATCGGGCATCTCGATCCGGAACTCCACCCCCGGGAAGGCGACGCGGCCCCGACGGATGATCGATTCTGCGACAGCGCCCACGTCGCAGGGACCGGACAGGTTTCGCACCGCACCGACCAGAGCGTCCGGGTCACGCCGAAGATCGGCCAGCACGGAAACGTCTCGTTTTGCTGGCTGGCGATCCAGGTCGAACGTCGGCCAGCCTTCGCTGAGGGCGTAGCGCTGGATCGACCAGGACTCGGGCACCGCCGTCTGAGGATCCGGCACCGGGCCGCTCAGCTCTTGCCCGCACTCTGCTAAACGGCGCTCGGCCATGCTTCGCAGCGCGGCCAGCGCGCCGATAGGTCGCAATCGAACGCTCACATCCTCCACGCCATCGACGAACCACTGCCTGCACAGGGCGCTGAAGCCACGCGTCAGCATCGGCTCCCAATCGGCGTCATCCCCGGCGGGGCTAAGTACCGCAGCAATGATGATCGAATCCAGGGAGACCGTTGTGCCGGGGGGAGCCACCATCAGTGCGGCCCAGAAGGCAGCCCGGGCGGCCGGGTCCGGGCAGTCTCGGAGCACAACGCCCTCCAGGCCCACCGTGGCTCGGTCGCGAGGTCGGGGGCCGCTTCCGGCCACGCCGCCGTCGTCGGACGTAGTTCCACGTCCAACGGCTACGAAGTTGGTCAGCAAGGTGTATAGGACGTGCGCGTCTGCACCAGTTTGGAACAAGAGGTCCTCGGCGGCGGCTGATCCTCCTTCCCCGATGAGGTGGCACAGCCAGGCCAGCAGATACCAAGGACGATCCTCATCCTGGTCGAGCAGGCGTGCGATACCGGCCGGGCCGCCAACGCCAAGTGCGGCCAACGGCCACTGTCGACCGGCGATGCGGGCGAGCTCGATCATCCGGCCGGTGCGCAGCCGCGCCAGCCGCAAGATGTCGCTTGAAGTCAGGACGGCGGCGGGCGTCCGGAACCTGCCACCCAGCTGGAGGTCCGGGCCAACTGTGAGGTAGTGCGCGACCCCGGACAATACCGGGGCACTCTGCCGGCCCGGGGGCAGGATAAGCAGGTCCACACCCGGGGTCAGCCGAAAGGAGCTGAGCGGCTGTCCGCGAAAGAGGGTCACCGTGCTGAGGTACCCGCCGTCGACCTCATGCAAGAGGGGCTCAGGAGCCTGCGGGTTGAGGAAGCGTTCCAGGGCAACCGCAAAGTCTCGGGCTGCTTCCTGGCCTCCGCCCCCCAACGCCTCCCAGGCTTCGACCAGCGCCTGCGCCGGTCCGTCCAGATCAAGCCAGGCGGCGAATTCCGGCGGCCGGGGACGCGTGGGATCCACATACCAGCTGAGGACCTCTGCAGCCGACTCCTTCCAGGGCCACGCCGGCAACGACGGCTGCGCCTCTGGCACCAGGAGATCGGACGACTCCTCGTCCAACACCCGCTGGGCCAGGTTCAGCCGACCGGCATCGACCAGCGACTCGACGGTGACACGGAGCCGCGGGGGTATGTCGGCCGGAATGGTTGCGATTAGCTCATGACCGATCCGTTCGACGGCTTGCCGGACTTCATCCTCATAGCCCTTCAGAATCTTGACCACCGCCGGCCAGGACGCTCGGGCGCGCGCCTCGAGCGCGACGGGGTCGACGTCGAAGGGCAGACCTGCTGCCCGCGTTCGGTCGGAGAGGGCGCGAAGCCAGGTCCCCAGCTGGTTGGCCCGCTGAGCACGCCGGGGTTCCAGATCGGCCAGTTGCGCTCGCAGCGGCCCGGTGACGGCAGCAGACTCGGCGAGCAAGGTCTCAGCCAGTTGGAACTCTCCGTCCGCCACAAAGTTCTCTAGGACCTGGTCAACGCTGCGCCCAGCGGAGATCCCCGCCAGCAGATGGCGGGCCGGGTCGTGTTCCTGCTCCGCGCTGTGCAGCCAGCGCACAAGTTCCTCGTGACGAAACCGGCCCGGCCAGCGCCGCAGCAGCTCCGCCGGCCAAGTCGACTGGATGGCCTCGGTGTTCACGCCTGCTCCTTCGCCCAGATCGTCAACGGGGTGAGCAGAGTGAGCAGGTGTAGAGCAGGAAGCTCGTACGGCCGACCACAGTTCCGGGCCTCGGCATAAAGCTGGTCCCAGTTCTCACCTAAGAACGTTCCAAGCTCCGTCATCTCGTCGAGCCCATGGTCGCCGGACCGCTGGTCGACTTCAGCGTCGTCGGCGCACGCGGCGATGACGTGGACCTCCTGTACCAAACCTTCGATCTTGTGCAGGAAGTGAACCTGCTTCAGCCACTCCATCGGCTCGCTACCAGCGGCGGCGACGATGCCGTCGAGGTAGCGACGAACGTCGCGCGGCAAGTGCTCGGCGAGCTCCTGGCATGACGACGTATTCTCCCGTGCGGCCGCCCGGATGCGATGGAGCAGGCCGTCAGGGCGGAATAGCTGCCTGTGGAGCGCGATCCCTGTGTCGAAGCTGAACCGGTTGCGCAAGGTCTCGATACGGTCGATCGCCCGCACGATCTCAGCCCGCTTGTCCTCCAGGCTGCGGATGGTCTCGATCCGATTCTGGGCAGCGGTAAAGCGGGAGAGCGGCAACGGGATCGTCCTGAAGTTTTCGACCTGAGCGCACAGCCGCCGCCATGCGGGGGCGACGCCGGCACCGAGCAGTCCCAGGAGCTCTCGGCTCTCACTCTGACCCCGGACCAGAACGTCGCACACAAGGGCTGCGGCGCCCGCCGTCTGAGCGCCGAGCCCGTTCCCAAGTTCGAAGACGGCGGCTGCCATCTCGCTCGCCAGCGGGCCGGTCTCTAGGGTGGCACAGAGGATGGCGGCGGCGCGGAGCGGGAGGTCCGCTTCCGCCGGGAGCCCGGAGGGGCGTGGTCTCCATCCCGACAGCAGTGCGGCCTCGACGAAGGCATTCCGTGACCACGCGTCCTCAAGGAGCCAGTCCGCCCAGGTGAGCGCCTCGCCTGCCATGCCGAGTTCGGCGTGCAGGACCGCGGCGGCCACCTTGCGCAGGTCCTCGGCTGGCACACCGCCCTCCCGCCAGGTGCTAAGAACAGCGAGCGGCTCGGCGAGGGTACTGAGGAGCTTGGCGGCCACCGGACCAAGGTCCTGACCTGCCGCCCGAGCCTCGAGGAGAAACGCGATGCCGGCGCCCGCCCCGGTGATTGCCTGCGGGGGTTCGGGTACCGGTGACGACACCTCCGGACGGCTGTCCGCCGCCTCGCGGGCGCCTAGCAGGCCGGCCATGTCGGCGGCGAGCGGCTCGTATCGGATCCGCAATCCCAGTTGAGACGTACGGCGCCCTGCGGTGTCGCCGCGCCGATCGTCGAGAGGTGAGAAGCTGCCCACGACGACACGGTCGTCGGCCACGAATAGCCGGCCGCCCTCGCGCTGGTGACGCACGGATACGGCGTTAGCTCCGCGCGCAAGTCCGACAAATTCCTGAAATGCCGGCTCCGAACGCGGCGGAGCGGGATGGGCCACAAGCACGATCGCACCGGCGGCCCGGCGCTCGCGGAGATTGCGGGCCAAGGCCGGCCCGGCGCTGCGCGGACTGAGTTGATCGTCGCTGATGACCAGGCGGTATTGAGCGTCGCGCAGGCCTTCCCACAGCAACGTCCGATGCTCGGCGTCCCGGACGACTTCCACTGCGGCCACCTTGGCGACCATCTGCCGACGGGTGTCGACCAGCGCGGCATACACGTCCCGCCATCCGGCCGCCCACAACGGGAGCGAGGTCGGGTCGACGTCAGCAGCGTTGAAGTCGTCCATCGGATTGGCGGAGCGATGGGTCAAGGGCGGGGTGACTGCCCCCGATTCCAGGCTAACGGGCCCGCGAGCCGGTAGCGCGTGGAACTGCTGGATCCTCTGTGCAGTCACCCATGGGGCGAACTCTGCCTTGGTCCAGCGCAAAAGTTCGGCCACGGCCGCCGGGGCCTCAGGACCGTCCTCAGCTGGCTCGACCAGGATCGACGCCTCGGCCACACTCGGGACCCGACGGCCCAGGATGGAGTGTGACCCGACCATCGCCCGGCTGTCGTCCTGGATCACCAGGCAGACGTCCGTCTTGGCGCTCTTCGGGGTGCGCAGCAAGCGGCGGCCGTAGGTCAAGGTGAGCTCGTCGAGCCAGTTCTCCACCTGACCGTGCAGAGTATCGTTCGAGTTGCGCCCCCAGAGGAAGACGACCTGGACTCCTCGATCCAGGGCGCGCCGCAGGCCCGGTTGGAATTCGCGGATCCGTGTGGGGTCGGGGTCGGGAACGACCAGCACGATTTGCTGGCGGGCCGAGTCGATGAGGTCGTGGAAAGTCCAGGTGTGGCCTTCGGCGCGCGTGACCAGACTGACCTTTGCCTGAGCCTGGCGGACATCGTCCAGGCGCTTCTCGATCTGGGTGGCCCAGTCGGACAGCCATCTATGCCGTTCGGGGACCTGCGGGATCTCCACCCGCTCGAGGTCGTCGAGCCGGGAACGCATTCGGCGAAAGAGGTCGTCCAGATCCTGCGGAGGCTCCCGCTCGATCTTTGCCTTGCCCAGGACGGCCTGCAGCGCAGGGTGCTTCGGTTCCTCGGCGGCAAGCTGATCAAAGTAGGCGTTAAGGCGCTGCTGGCTGCGGACGCTCCACCGTGCGGTCTCGCTGACTGTGAACGAGAGCCGGTCGTTGTCGGGGTCGCGCCGAGCGGCCGCCTCAACCTCGACCCAGACCATCCGCTCGGTGTTTTGCAAGGCAGGCGAGCCAAAACCCACGCTCAGAACGTTTACCCGTCCGCGGCGCAGACGCTCGCGACGCAACGCCGCCTGGACACTGCTCACAAGTTCTTCGGGCGGAATGTCCGACACCTTTAGCCCTGCGCGCAATGGAACCCGGATGCTCGTCTCCTGCCTCCGACTCGAAGCGAGAGACAGGGCGAGGATCATCCCGGTGATCGGTTCGAAGACGAACTCCCGCGTCTGTAACTCGCCCTCGGCGGCCAACGACTGGCCACTGGTGATCTTCGACCGCGCCGCCTCAGCCAGTTCAATCCCGCCGTCGTCGAGATCGACCGTGAGGTGGCCCTTGCTCCACAGGGTGCCGATGACTTCCATCACGATGCGCGGCGGAAGGCACAACAGTGCGGTGAGGTAACCCATGGTCGCCGCTGCCCTGGTCTCGGCGTCGCCCGTCACACCGTTCAAGGCGGCAGCGTGGACTCCGCGGGCGACGAGATCCTCCAGAGGCGTGACCCCCTGGTCCGGGCCGACCAAGAGGTCGAGCTTGAGGACCCTGCAGGGAAGCGCGAGTGTGACCGGAACGGTCATAAGGCGGACCACACGTCGCTGGTTACCCGGGTGCCGAAGCGCTCGACGAGCGAGGTGACATCCCGCCAAACCTCACCGCCGTTGTCCCGAAAGTGCTCGAACCGGCCCACGAGGATGAGCAGACGCTTGGCGCGGGAGAGCAGGACGTTGGCGACCTCGGCCTTGCCCACATGACCAACGTTCTGCCGCGATTCGTCGCCCATCCGGGCGGTCCGCACCAGTGAGACGACCACCCGGTCGGCTTCGCGGCCCTGGAATGAGTGCACAGTAAACACTCGACCGGTCAGGTTGCCGCGCCCTTGGAGCCGATCCACCTGCTCCTTGTACGGCGTCAGTACCGCCAGGCTCGCGTCATCGTCCTCACCCGGGTCGGTTGATTTTGGCTGCAACTGACCGACCAGACGGTCGATCAGGGTCACCTCTCCGTTGTTGAACCACATCGGCTCGTCCTGACACCCCGGGTAGTCCTCGGTGTCGATCCAGACCAGCGGGCGATCTCGCAGGTAGGGCGGGAAGATTACGCCATGCGGCCGGCTGGCGCGCGGATGAGACTCCAGGAAGCTCTTCCACAGCCCCGGGGTCTCTTCGACGACCGGCTGAGAGCGGTAGAAGACCCGGCGCACCGGCTCGGCGATATCCCTGTGCATGCGGAACTGCATGTTGAGCTGGCCCAATCCCTGGGACCGGTCGGAAAGGAAGCCTGGCAATTCAGACGCCGTCGTCTGCTCGGCGCTGGGCTCGAACAGGCTGCGAAAGAGGTTGAGTACGTCGAGCCGCTCACGTTTCGCCTGGTAGTGCACCTTGATCTTGTCGTTCGGGTGGGGACGCAGGCTGTCCAGGAAACTCTCCACCTCGTTGCTACGGTGGGCTCCCAGCTGGCGATGGTCGCCGATTAGGGTCCACCTCGTGCCCATGGAGAGCGGGACGATGAGCTCGGTCGGCCAAGCCTTAGCCGCCTCCTCGACGATCACCCAATCGAAACTCTCTGTGATATCCGTGGCGTCCGCCAGGGCATCAGCGGCTATCGAGCAGGTAGCTAGCACGACACTGGCGCCGCTGCGCAAACGGTCAGACAGCTCGAACTGTCCGGAGTCCACGCTCTCGAGCCACTCCTGGGAGATCTGCCGCTCGGTCTCGGTGAGGGGCCGGCCGAGTTCTTGATCGGCATCGCCCCGTGCGTGCCGCTGCAATCGGGTCTCGAGCGTGTGCTTGACGTTGTCGTGTGTCCTACGGGACAGCTTGTCGATTGTGTACGGCTGAATGGCCTCGGACACCGTGTCTTTTCCACGCTGGCTGGTTTCGCGCAGCATGATCAAGTCCTTCGGGAGCAACTTGACCAGCCGCTCGGCGAGATTGTCCAAAGCATAGTTCGACTGCGCGCTCACCAGCACCTTGGATCCGTGCTCGTCGGCGAGAAACAGCTTGAGGGCGTGGGCCACCGCCGTGGTCTTGCCGCTGCCAGGCGGACCCTGCAGGGCGTAGAACGGCAGCCGGGAAAGCATGGCGAGGATGACCTCCGGGCTGTTCCCGTCCAGGTCACCCTCGGGGTCGACATCCCAGTCCCGCCGACCAATCTCCATCGGGCGCGGGCGTCGCAGCTCGCTGATGAGCGTCGGCTGGCGCTCGAGGGCCACTCGCGCCCGCAACTGGCGGCCAAGCTGTGGCTGCGAACCGCTGTCCTCGGCTGGACGCAGCCAGCCTCGAGCCGGCAGGTTAGTGCCCGGTGTGACCCGGACGACGATGGTGTTTTCGTCTCGGCGCTCAAGGAACTGAACGGTGTCGGACTGTCCGGTGAAGCCTGGCGCCTCCAATCGGCCGTCGAGAGAGAGCTCGGTCCAGTCGCTGCCATTGTTGAAGCCCGCCAAAAAATCTCCGAGGGGCGGCCGCCTGCGAGGGTCGGTGGCGTAGGCAGTAAGGAGTGGCCAACGTTCGCGCTGCCGCCAGGCGGCGTCTCGTTCCTCGTCCAGCTTCAGCTCGACCTCGGCGCCCCCGCGGTCGAGCGCGACGTAGGGGTAGATCCGGGCATCGAGCACGGCCCGCTGGTAGTCCAGGAGAAAATCGAGGGATTGCAGGAACTTCTCGTTCTCCGGGTCGCGCAGGTTGCTGCGATCGACGCTACTATTCAGCATTTCCCATGAGGGTCGGCCAACCCGCTTGTCGCCGATCGACTGCTGCGGGAAGAACGCGATCATGTCGATTGCGGGCACCTTGCGTCGCGGCTGGGCCGTGTAAAGTTCGCGAGCGTAAATGTGCTCGCGCAAGTATTTGACGACCAGCGCGTCCTTGCAGATCTCCCGGGTCGACCCGTCGATCCCCATTTCGCGCAGGTAGGCACAGAACCAGACGGCCCGTTTGCCGATCAGCACCCATTCCGCTTCTCGCAAGACGTCGGTTGGACCTGTGGCGTATCCCTCGGCGCCGGTGGCCGAGTGGACGAGGTAGGCGTCCTGGAGCTCGTCTTCGTAAAAAGCTCGCAACTCCTCGCGGCCGGCCGCATCGCGAGGGCTACGAGAGATCCACCCGCGTTCCTTGTAAATAGTGTCCGCCGACTCGTCGGGCATGAAGGCGATCAGGTAGGGGGCGGTGATCTTTCCCTCCCACTCGCTGCGGATCGCGTCCCACGAGCGTTCGATCATCTGAGCCAAGTTGTAGGACGAGTCGCGCCTCTCCGGTTCAGCGGCCAGCATCCTCTCAAGCACGTCCCTGAGCTCGGGCGGCACGTGAGCCGAGTGGCGGAGCGTGCGGCGCATCGCGGCGTGCAACTCGGACAACGCCCGGACCCGCTGGTCGGGCGCAGCACGGGCGACGGCCTCCAGTTCCCCTGGCAACTGGTCGGGTAGCCCACCGCAGAAGAGTTCCCAGCCGAAGACGCCGAGGCTAAAGACGTCGGTGTTCTCCCAGTCCCGACGGCTGCGGTGATTCTCGTCAAACAGGTAGGGGTGGATCTCGGGCGCCAAGTAGGCCAGGTGCCGAACCCCGGCCGTTGTCTCTAGGCCGTGGCCACCGGCCGGCGAGAGGTAGAGCTGCCGGGTCACCTCTCGAATCTCGGCGGCGTCGCCGGACACCACCCGGCGGATGATGTTGCTGATCAGGGCGCTCATCTCGAACCGGCTCAGGGACAGTCGCGGGCCGGCGGGGGTCTCTTGGTAACGGAACGACGTGGGGAGCAGGAGGCGGTGCATGACGCGGGCCCCGTGCAGCCGCTTAAGCGCATCGAGAAGGAGGCTGAACTGCTCAAAAGCCTCAAGCGGGCGGGCCGCCGCCCAGCGCACCGCCTCGTCCAGGTCAAGCGGCCCGCCCATCGAACGGGTGATCGTGAAGGCGATGCCTTCGCCCGGGCGCTGCTTGGACACCTCGATGACTGGGATGGCCGGGTGCCCCAGCGACCGCAAGCGGAGAAGGGTCTTGGCGGACCGCTCCCATAGCTCACCAGCGAAGCCTTCGACGCCGTCGAAGATCGTCACGTCGTACTGTGCCGAATTCCGTTCCAGTCGGGCACGGACGAGGATGCCGTCGACCAGGACCTCTATGGGAGCGACGCGGTCAAATCCGGGGAACGGCGAGATCGCTTCGCCGCGGCAGAAGAGCTGTTCGACGAGGTCGGTGTAATCGCGGGAACGACGCCCGGATTTGAGGGGATGACCCGGCGCCGGGACGCTCGCGCTGGTCATGTCCAGCTTCTTTCCAGTGGTTCGCCCACCACATTGTCCTCCACCGCGAGCTCGATGTCCCCGTCCTCGACCAGAACGGTGACCCGGCGGTCACCATGACCGGGCGTCAACCCCCGGATCGGACGGCCCAGGTTGATGCGGTGGATAGTCCGGCCCGATGACGGCTCCCATAGGCAGACCTGGCCGTCGTCGCCTCCGCTCGCCAACACCTCGCGCCCGTCTCCGGTCGGCAGGGCGAGCAGGGCCCGGACCCAATCTCGGTGTCCCGCGAGGGGCGGGCCGGCCGGTTGGCCGGTGGCCGCCCACCAGGTGTGAATGACGGTGCTGTTGCTGGTCGCGACAAGCACCTCACCGTTCAAGAAGACGATGCCCACCGAGCGCGGCCGGTCGGCCTCCGGCCGCAGAGCCACGCAGGGTCCATCGCCCACCCGGCACTCGGTCCGGCCGGAAGGGGTACGGGTCACCAGGACCTCGCGTCCATCGAGCGTGTGCAGGACCCAGCTTTCCGGAGGTTCTGAGTGGCTCCCGGTCGGAGCAAACCGGAGCGGAGCCGGACTTGTGGCCGCGGCTCCCGGAGTCCAGATCTTGACCTGCCCGTCGCGTGACGCACTCGCGACAAGGGTGGTGCCGTCGAGAGACGGCACAGCGGCCAGGTCGGTCACCTCGTCGTCATGCCCGGTCAGGTCGGGGCCAGTCGAAGTGCCGGTCCGGGCATCCCAAAGCCGAACCCGCCGATCCTTGCCGCCGCTGACGACGATCGTCCGGCCGGGGGCCCCGGGAAGCAGGGCCAGGGCCTGGACCGCCCCCTCGTGGGCGGAGAACTCCTTAACATGAACCAGGTCCGCGTCCTGCGGGCGCCACAGGGCCACCACCCCGTCGTCGTCACCGGTGACGACGAGGCCGGTCTCGTCCGAAACGGCGAGCGATCGCAGGGGCGTGCCCCAATTCTCCTTCTGGAGGCGCTTTCCGCGCGGCAGGCTCCACCGTCGCAGGGTGCCGTCGAGGCTTACTGACAGCAGCTCCTGACCGCCGTGCCGGGGCAAGATCGCCAGACGGGTGACCCGCTGCGCGTGGCCGGTGAGCGCTTTTGACGATCGGTACCCCGATCGATCGAGGTTCCACAATCGGATGCGCCCCCCGGTGGTGCCCACCGCCAGGAGCAGCGCGCCGGTCGCGGCCGGGCAGGCGACGATGGCGGAACGCACCCCACCATCGCATTCGGGCAGGGACGCCGGAGGGCGATCGTCGTCGAGAGTCCAGAGCCGAACCGGCTGGTCGGAGCCAGCGGAGGCGAGCCGGAGATCTCGGCTGCCGTCCATGCCCGCCAGGCCGAGAATCTCACCTCCGGTGCAAGTCTCCGAAGTGACGCTGGTTACATGCCCCGTCCAGGGATTCCACAATCGGACCTGGCCACGATCGTTCCCAAAGGCCACGACCACGTCGTCCGCAGCCGACCGGCAGACCGCGAGGCAGCGCACGGGGACCGCCGGGCCTGGCGACTGGGTCGCGTGCGAAGGGTGGCGGACCACGCGGGCCCGGACCACTTGCCAGGCAGCCCCCGCCACTTGGGACACAACGGGCGCGTAATGTCCCGTCTCCTGCGCCTCGCCGAGCTGGCGGTACCCGCAGCGGTCCGACGGCGATGCGGCCAGGGCTAGATGAGCGGTCCGGCGTACTGCTAGGACGCTCGTCGGCAGGTCCGTCGCGGGTGAGCGCCAGGTATCCGCCAGCAGTGCCGGAAGGTTGAGTAAGTCCAGAACATCTTCGCCGGCCCCCAGTAGCGCCCACCCCTGGCGCCCTAGGTCAGCGGCATGACCCGAGAGGTGGCGGAGCAGATAGGGGGCGGGGTCCTCGCTCTGCCGGGTGAGCTCAAGGAGAGCAGCCAGGACGGCGATCCTGGCCGCCTTGTCGAGCCGGGCCAGGAGTTCGTCGGCAAATTCACGGTGGACGATTCGGAAGACACTGCGATCGTCCTCGGCGTCCAGCATGATGTACGGCCCGGCGTCCAGCAGGACCTGCCGCACGTCGTCGTCGGTGAACGTCCGCGTTGGGGCGAGCGAAGCCGCCACGCTCAGCCAGACCCGATCCGCGCGGGGAAGCCCTCGTCCCTGGGCGCAGGCCAAGGCGAGGAGGAGAGCCTCGGACTTCGGTTGTGCCGCCGCCAGGCGCCCCATGGCACGGCGGAACAGCGTGGTCCGGTCGAGCGCCATTACCGCGCGCGCTGTCCGCGCACTCACCTCCTCGGGTTCGGCGAGGAGCTCGTTGAGCAGCAGCTGCACGTGCAAGAAATTCCAGCCGTCAGAATTTTCACCCGCGGGAGACGGTGACTCGCCCGGCCCGGTTATGGCGGCGGGCAACCGGTCGGCGAGGTCGGCAAGAATAGTCGTCAGCTCAACCTCGGGCAGACTTACAGCGGCCGATGTCAGCCGAGTCCGCGCAAGGGCCAGGACCGCCGCCGGGTCGACGCGAAGCCATTGGATACTCACCTCGGCAGAGGAGTTCCCCAGCAGCGCCAGGAGGTCGACGTCGCCGACGACCGGACGAGTCGCCAGCACCATTCGCACATGGGGCAGTGTGGCCAGTTCGCAAAGAAGAGCGGCGATGTCGATCGTGTCGCGGGCCTCGTCGAGCGCGTCTACCAGGATGGTCAGCGATGCCCCCATCTCAGTGAGGCCGCGGACGAGGGTCATCTTCCGGTCCAGTGGCAGCAGATCACGCGGGACCTTCAACCCGGCGACGTCGGCGATCCGAGTGACGACGTCAGTGATCGTCGCTCCCGTCAGGAGCAGGACACCGTCCACACTGGGTGGCCTTCCGGCGCTGTCCCACGCGGAGCCGGGATCAGAAGCCTGACCCAGCGCGGGTCGCAAGGCCGGCACGGCATGAAGCATAAAGTTGGCCAGCAAGGCCGACTTTCCAACGCCGGCTTCCCCCGTCAGCACCAGCAGTCCGTTCAGGTGCTCGTCGAGCCAGTCCGCCACGGCGGACTGATCGGCAACTCGGCCCACGAAGTGGCCGGCGACCTCCAGTAGCCCGAATCCGAGACCCGTTCCGGCTAGCACCTCAAGATCTGGCCCCGCCAGTTTCGCCAGCTTGTTGCAGAGGTCGGGGTAGGACTCAACCGCCGTCCTGAGGGGCGGAGTCAGGTCGCGCTGGCGAACCAGCGGCGAGCGGCCGGAGAGCCCAAACGCGTGGACGAGCCCCGAATCGAGGGTCTGCTCCATCCGAGCGGCGAAGTCGTGGAGCGTGACCACCTTGTCGTTTGACGTGTACGAAAGCCAGACCTGCTCGAGGGCGCGTCGAAAGCTTCCTAGGTACCCCGCCCCCCTGTCAGCACCGGAGCCGATCAGCAGGACACCGTCTCGGACCTTGCTGGCCGCCAGGGCTGCCACCATTTGCTCGGCAAATCGGACAGCGCCGCAGGTCTCGACCACGACGACGACCCAGTCCTTCTCGTCACGCAGACGGTGTTCACGGGCTATGTACCGAGCCAGTTCGACCGGACCGAGGCTGACGTCCAGGCCGTTTGCCGGTACGTGTACCACGGCCTCGAGGTCGTTGCTGGAGCCGTGCCCGATCCACAACAGCAGAGAACTCCGTGAGCCCTCGGGTTGCGCCCACCGTTCAAGCCGCGCGACCGCGGCATCAAGAGACCGTTCAGGCCCCGGCACGTCCCATCGGAACACTTCACCGCCCCAGCCGGACAGGATAGTGGCGACCTGCTCCGCCTCGGTGTCGGCTTCCGTAAGTTCGCCCATCGAGTGATAGTGGCTTATCACGATCGGGACAAAGTCGAAAGACGACGACGCCGGCGGCATCGCGACGGTCGAGTCGGTCATGGGTTACCTGGCGGGGCGCTTATCATCACAAGCTTGGTGACCTCTGACGACCCTGCGGCGACCCTCACCCGGTAGAGCCCTGGAGAGTCGACCTCGGTTCGAACGACGAAGGCACCGTCCTCCGCAGGTCCGCGAACGGTTGGGTGTCTTACCAACAGATCGCGACGTGCCGTGTCCTCCATCGCACAGGTGATGTCCGCGGGCGTGTGAACGGACCGAATTCTGATCTCAACCGGCTGGTCGATCGCGGCTTCGTCCGGCACTTCAAGGCCAAGCGGGGCCTCCTCGATGTTCTGGCCAAGGACTGCGTCGAGATCGTCAGCTTCGGTGATCACCTTCCAAACGATCCGAAGAGAAGGACCGGCCACGGCTAGCGACTGGTGGTGCTGCGCGACCGCAACCCCTTCCACAGTCCTGGTTCGGGCCGAGTAGCGAAAGACCGTGCCGTCCCCGTCGTGGTTGTGCGTCACCAACCGGCCCGACTCGCGGACCAGTTCACCGCGTCTGTTCCGCCGGAAGCCCCAGTCGTGCGTGACGAGATGAGTCCCGTCGAGTTCCAGAGTCTGCGCCGTGTCTTGCCCGACGCCTACGACGGCGTGGTGCTGGGACAGTTCGCTCCCGGCCGCCCGGCGACGTCGGGCGAAAGCCGCCTGAACCAAGTGGTCGGGCGCACCGATTCCAGTGACATCCCGCGGTTCCAGTACTACGACGTCGTCGTCTTTCAACCGACACCGATACCAGGGGAGCAGGTCGTAGACACCAGGCATGGAGAGACACGCCCGCCTGGTCGCTGCGCGGGACATTCCCAACGGGGCTCCCTCGCCCTCGGCCAGCATCGACATTGTCTTCACCGAACCGGCGAACGGTGTGCCCAGGGTGACGACGGCGCGGGTTTCGGGCTGCTCGACCGGCAGGGTCGACATGGCCTTGACCAGCAGCCCTCCCATGGAGTGGGCGACGAAGACTATCCGCGGCTCGCGGTCGTCATTCCTACGGGCCAGCGCCGCGCGCAAGGCTTCGTGACGACGCCAGCGCTCGAGGTGCGCACAGCTCTCACGAGCGAGGATACGGGCGTTATGCTCGACATCAAGGCGCCAGTCGTAGGCGAATAAGAGCACAGCCGCCGGATCCAGTACGGTCTCGGAGACGGTTTTTATCAGCCGCTTGTACGGTTCGATGCCGCCGAATCCGCGCATCCACTCCGGCAGGGTAAGCAGTCCGGTGGGCACCACCCGCCCACCGTGGCCGTCGATCTCGTCCTCGCGGACGCGCAACGCGTCGATCCTGGCGTCGTCCCGCCAGCGCGTGGCATTCTTCACCGCCGAGGCAACGCCCCACACCGGCGAGTTCCCGCGCGGTTCAACGACATCCAGCGTGCTGCCCATGATGCCGGGAACGATGGCCACGGCATCCACCGTGGCCACGTCCCTCGTCGACCCGTGCGACGACGTCTCACGCATCCCGCCCCCGTCTTCTAGCGAAAGTCCTGATCAGGTTCCCGGTTTCTGACCGAGACGTACCTTACCGAGCGAGGGACCGCGAGACGGCCGATCACGAAATGCCCCGCCGAGCACTCCCGCAAAGCTCGTCGACCTGCCACCCGCCGAGAGCCTGCTCGATCGCGTGCGCGTAGAGGTTCCTCTCCGAATACCGGGAACTTGTGTTCCCGCGTCTCCGAGTGGGTGGGTCGTTAAGTCGAAGAAGAAGAGAAACCGCATTCGCTTCGCGACAGCGGAAGGCACCGAACGCTGATCGAAGCGGTCAACGGGAGAATTCGCTCCAGCAGCTCTTCGGGTTTTGGGGGGCGAAGACGTTTCGAGCGCCTTGGACCAAGATTTGCAGATGTCGCTTGGCGTCGTCGTTCGTGCCGGTCTCTGCTGCACCCCATACGGAGAACGGCACGAGGCCACGGATCTGATGTGCGAACAGCTTCAAACGCGGGTTGCCTGCGCCGTTACGTGGAAACCAGATCTGTCCTCACCGAGTGACTGCAGGTACGTCTCGGCTGAGGCGCGTTCGGCGTCCTCGGTGATGGCGTCGAAGGCGTCGAGCAGGTCGGGGCTGGGGTCGTCGGCGCTGGGTGCGCAGGAGTAACGCAGGGTGCCGAACTTCCTTGATCTGCTGCACAACGTACTGGTCATCGAGTTCGGCGAGGCGGTCGTCAGTCGCGATGACCAGGGGGTACCAGCCGGCGTCGACGCTGATCCAGCGTCCCCAGCCGTCCGGGATGCGCCGCAGGATGGTCTCCAGCGCCGTCGAGTGCGGTCCGGCATCCGCGGGAACGTGCAGGGCGTTCCGCTGCTTCTGGGGGTCGATGTCCAAAGACCTCAGGCGGGCGAGCGCGCCTTCAACGTCGTCGTGTGTAGCGGTGCCGTTGCGCAGCGCATCACCCATGGCGGTGACGTCGGATTCCGTTGCCCGAATGCGGACTAGCTCCGCCTCGGTCAGGTCGGGAATGCCGTCGTCGCCGTCGCTCATCAGAGATACATGCCGTTCGGGGCGGTGGCCCGGTAGCGTCCACTGCCCACCTCTGCGAGCAGTGCCGCGGTATCGAGCTGCCCGCTCTCGTCGGCGGACAGGACTGCCCGACGGACGATTTCGCGCAGGTCGCTGCCGCTGGTCTGCTCCGGCACCGCAGCAGCCACGGCTCGGGTGTCCACTCTGTCGGCGCCGGGCAAGCCGGCGATCAATGCAGTCAGGATGCGGGCCGCCTCGGTGCGGGTGGGGTAGCCGACCCCGACGATGGCGTCGAAGCGTCCGGTGCGGATCGCGGCCTCGTCCAGGGTGGCGGCGTCGTTGGTGGAGGCCAGGGTGAGGATGCGGGCCTCAGCGGCGATGTCCATGGCCGCCAACAACTCCGAGAGCCCGCCGGCGTAGCCGCTGCGGCGGCTGCGGCACCACAGATCGACGTCCTCCAGGACGAGCAGGACGGGCCCGCCGAGACGTTGAGCTTCTTCGACGACCGCGGTCAACAGGTGCTCGCCGGCTTTGGCTTCGACGTAGATGACGGTGAACGCGCCGACCACCTCGGCGGCGACCACCGCGGAGACCGCGGACTTCCCGGTGCCCGGCGGCCCGCAGAGCAGCACCCCACGCCGGGCGCCCAAACCGTGGGCGTTGAGCAGCTCGTGGCGATCGCGCACCGCGGTCACGCCGAGGTCGATCTCCCGCCAGACCTCGTCGTCGATGATGACTGTGTCGCGGGTGAGCGTCGACGGTAGATCGATGACGTGCAAGTGCAACCCGTTGCCCAGCGAGGCCCGCACCGCTTTCCCGCGGTAGGGATTCAGATCGGTGGCACGTGCCGCCAGGCGATCCAGGACCTGGCGGGCGCCGTCCTGGTGCTCGGGGGTGACGTAGGCGCTGGCTTTCGGCGATTCCAAGGGACTGCTGCGCGCGTCGATGCTGATCACGCACCCGGTGTCCGGGAGCAGGCTGCCGGGCGGGAAGTGCACCCGCAGGCATTGGGGGTGGCGGTAGCTGTGTGCGCCGACCTCGGTTTGGGTCCACATCGGTGGCTGCGCGTACTCACCCGGCCCCACCTCGATGACATCGGCATGCGCGGTGATCCACTCGGCCAACGCGATTGCGATGGTCAACCGCGACACCGGATCCAGATCGCGGTCCTCATCGATCAGCAGCCCCACGTCGGCGACACCCAGGGCGCGAGCGGTGAAACGGTCCGCGGTCTCCGCCCGCGGAGGCCGCTGCGTCACCCCGACCAGCAGCTCCCCCAGAGCGCGCAACCCGACGCGGGCAGCATCAGGCAGGGCGTCGATGTACGCGCCCACGTCGTCGATGGGCTGGCGGCAAGGACCTGCACCGCCGACGGCGTCGGCGGGCGGGATGATCGGTTCGTTCTCGGTGACAGTCATCGCTTCAATGGGGTTGTGGTCGGTATGGAGCAAAGCCGTACAGAATCGCACCCCACCACCGAATCGGCAACCCCTTTAACCACGCCCCCGCAGCCTAGGCGCGGACACCTCGAGCGTCGCGGCGGGGCGAAGAGATGCACGGTGCTCCGAAACTCGGGCGACAAGTCCGCCAACGGATGCCACGCTGGGTCACCGTGGACCACGACGCCGAGCTGCCTACTGCCGCTGAGTACCGGGAGCGCCGTGAACGCGCCCGTGTCGAGGCGCGGTCACGCTATCGCGACCATCTCACCGAGGTACTGCACGGACGGGGCGTCGACGACGCCACTGCGGTGGCCGATGTGGTCCTGGACGAGCTGACCGAGTGGTGCTACATCGACGGCAGTGAACGCTGCGCCTGTTCCTGTCACCCCCAGCTACCCGATAGCGATCGCCACGATTACGGCTTCGATTGCATGTGTACCCGCACCCGGGAACAACGGCGCGCGTCATTCCACCAGGCTCTCAACGACATTCGCGAACTCTGGCAGTCACCGAACGGTGAGCAGACCCGCGCCGCCAACCAGGCAGCTGAGGCCGCACTTCAGTCCTGGCTGGCCCAGCACCCGGGTGTGGTCGTGCACAGCCACGGTGGCTGGGCGCCCGAACAATGGCGTGGCGTCGTCGACGGTCACAGTTTCTACTTCCGTGAACGCCATGACGACTGGCACATCGAGATCGACCTGCGTCCGACCGGTCGATTCCCGACCGTGATCGACGGCCACCATGAAGATGGCACCACCCGTCACCGGCACCGAGAGTTCGAGCAGGGCGACGTCATCGCCACCGGAACCGTCGACGCCGACTACTACGGAACCACCGCTGTCCAGCGGGCACAGTTCATCGTCACCATCATCCGCGGCCACCTCAGGAGGAAGTCGTGCACACATCACCTCGAGAGACTTGACGAGATCACCGCTGCCCTCGGGACGAGCGTTGACTGGTGTCCAACGTGTGGAATCCGCCTGCGCGCGAGGTGATCTGCGCGGTACACACCGAATCCAACCGACGGGTCTCAGAGCACGAAGCCCAGTCAGTGGCTGTCCGATTGCCGCGCTGATCGCTCCTCACGTCACGCACAATGTTCTTCGTGGCCACGACAGACAACGATCTTGCGGCGGGTCAGTCTTGGGCGTATCGCGCACGCCAAGTCGACGACGTGGTCGAAGTCGAAGTCCTCAAGCTGGGGACGCAACGGCCCCCGCGGGTGCTGGTCCACTTCGTCGACGAGAGGTTCGAGGGCCGCCAAGAGTGGGTGCCGCCGGCACGGCTCAAGGTTCGATGGGAGGCAGTCGATGCGTTCCGGGCCAACGAGGCCCGCTGGGATCGCATCTTCGATCTCGGCCGCGGTTTCGACGATCCCGCCGACGGCGCCGCCACAGAAGTCTTCACCGCGTTGATCGCTGACGATATTGCGCGGATGGAATACCGAGAGGCCGGTGCCTGCCGGATCACCGACTCCGGTCGGCTCACCGAGCTCACCGGCCTTGATACCGCGGTGTGGACTCACTGCCCGGAGGGGTTCACCGAGGGTCCGGATCTGGTGGTGCCCTGGCCGGTCACCGAGCAGATCGCGGCGGCCGCCGCGCGGCGCAACCCGGCCCCGATCCTGGAGGCGGTGCACAACGAGGAGAACGAAGCTCGCTACCAAGCCGTCCACGGGCACTGCTATAGCGGCCGCGGGTCACGCTCGGACCGCACGATCCCAGCAGAAATCTGCATCAAGGTCGACAACGAGCACGGCAAACCACGTCGAGCGATCCTGCGCCAATGGTGCGGCGCGGAGGCCGCCGACCGGTACGACGAGCTGGTCGAGTTACGCAAGGAGATCCACCGCGTCGGGCAGATCGCCGAGACCGCGATCGGAGAGCTGCGCAAGGCCGGGCGCAAGCAGCAGGCCGAGCACCTCGCCCGTCAGCTGGGCACGCCCGTGGAGATGCTGCGCCACACTCAGGAGTGACCTACTTGGTCGGTCGGTGGTGTGCGTTCATGCCCTTGGCCATGAACGGCGCGAACTCCTCGGCTGTGACGTGGTCGGGCTCGACGTAGCGAAGCACCTCGGGGTCGGTCAATGGGTCGATCCGGTCGGCCTCCTGGGAGGTCCAGTGCTGCCACGTTCGGATCGACTCGGCTGTGGCGGGATCGTCGCAGTCGTCGATGATCGCGTTCAGCGACTCGGCGTAGTTACGGTACTCACGAGCCCCGCCTTGATCAGTGACTTGGTCCAGTAGTCGGCGTTGGTTGAGGTCGATGACGTACGCCCGCTGTGCCGCGAGTACCGCTGCGTCCCAAGCTTGTTGGCGGTGTAGCAGTTCTTCCTCGCGCTGACGTCTCTGCTCGGCGGCCTCCGCGACCCGGGCATCGAGTTCGGCGCACAATGCGCCAAGTTTGTCGTCGAGTGTCCAACGGCTGCGATCCGACCAGGATCTGGTGCGGTAGTACTGACCCAACTGCAACGTCAGACGACCCGACCCGACCTTCCTGGTGTGGAGGGGAACCCGCTGCCAGGTGTACTTCGACGTGGCGAGCGTGTCCTCGTCGGGGATGTCGCGGTCCACGAGTTCCTCGCGCAGGCCGAACTCGAAGGAACATTCCGCGGTGCTGATGTGGAACCGGCGGTCGTCTCGGGGGTCTGGCTGGAGGGTCCATGTGCGACTGGCGCATTCGTCGGCGATGGCCTGCAGGATTCGTAGTGCCCGTTCCATGGTGGGTTCGGTGACCGCCATCCGAACCTGGGCGGCCAAAGCCCGCACCTCATCCGATACTGCGCCCGTTGTCTGAGGCACGGCGATTTTCGGTGGTGGCTGCGGTCGAGGGCTGTCGTCCTCGCGGAGGAGTCGGATGGTGAGGTCACCGTGGTCGCGGCCGGTGTGGCGAAGAATGAAGCCGTCGGGGATGCGGTGTTCGGTGATGAGGCGGTGGATGGCCCGCCGATACCGCGCCCGCTGCTTGTGCGACGGGGATGCCACGGTGACGTGGCCGCCTGCGGAGACGAGTTCGGCGAGGAGAGCTGACGCGGGATCGTTTGTCTCCGAGTGCGAGTCGGAGGCAGCATGGCTGTTGCCGATCGGATCCTGGTCCGACGGGTGGTGGCCGTGCGCCAGGTAGAACTGCCCGTCAGCGGTGAGGGTTGCAGACCACTGCTTGCGGCGGCGATCCACCGTCACTAAGCCCCGCGAAGCCAACGCGTACGCAGTGGTCTTGTGGGTGAAGTCTCGCCACACGCCCTCTGGGCAGCCCTCGCCGATCCACTGCAACACCTCAACTTGGCGAACGGTTAGCGGCTCGTTGCGGCGCACGTTTGCAGGATGACATCTGCAGACGGACCTTGCTCGGGTTCACGCAGCGCTGGGTCCTAGCTTGACAGTCCACCCATCCGGTGGAGCGGGTCATTGCGTCGATCGAGAGGTCGCAGTTGTGCTAAGGCGTGGGTGTGAGTGCCGCGCTCGGTGGGCATTTCCGGAGACTTCCATTGCAGAAGGAGGCTGGGTCGACGTCTTGAGGGCAACAGACCCTCTCTTGGCATACGGCCGACATCGTCGGCCCACTGCCTTGTCGCGGCTAAAGGTTCAAAGCGTCTGAGCCGATCTCGTTCCTAGAGTTAGACTTTCATCGCCTTACCGCAGTTGCCGCACCTGATGAGTCCGTGCTTAGTGACTTTGACGTTCACGAATGTGAACCGGCAGTACGGGCAGGTGATTGTGGGTACAGACGTGGCCATGGTGGCCTCACTCTCTTGTAGATCGGTTCGCTTACTAGTCGGTCGGCGCTGAAGGTGCACTCCGGGCGGCAGGGCGGCCCGTGGGGTCGGGCCTGCCGCCCGGGAATTGGTCACCCGCGTTCGGTGACCGTCGTGTTGGGATGACGTGCGGCCGTTGCTGCTTTGACGTACTTTCCGGTGACTGCACTGCGGTGGTGGGTTCCACTGCTGTGGTTAGCGCCACGCTCGGTGACCGTGGTGCGCGGGTTGCGCGCCGCGGTGGACGCCTTGACGTAACGACCATTGACTGCGCTGCGGTGATGCCCCTTGGCCATTGATATTCCTTTCCCAAAAGTCCGGCCCTTGTTAAACCGAACATCTCGACCGTCCCTAACTGGTGGACTACGCTATGAAACAGAATTTCACAAGCGCAACAATACCAGGAGGTTTCACTTGTGCAACTAGTTCCTAGTGATGCAACGGATCAACGGCCGGATGACGACGTCCGTGTTGAGGAACTTGGGGCGATGATCCGGGCGCGGCTCGACCATGACGGACTTAAGCTCCGCGAGGCGGCCATCGAAACAGGAATCAGCTCTGCAACACTCTCGCGGGTGTTGAACGGCAAGCTGCCCGACACCAAGACTTTCGCTGCGCTGGTCCGGTGGCTCGGAGTGTCGGCCGATCTATTCATACCGAGCCGGCAGGCGCAGTCCACGCCCGAGGCGATTGAGGCTCATCTTCGGGCAGACCGGACTTTGCCGCCCGACGTGGCCCGTGCGCTAGCCGATCTCGTACGCGCTACGTACAGCAGCCATATGGCTGCAATAGGTGATGAAGAACGACGGGCGAACCAGTGACGCTGCGGAGGGGTTTCAAGAGCGAATCGGAACGCATTGCTGCGAAGCAGCGTCAACGCCTCAATCTAGATGCTGACGCGCCTATCGATCCCTTCGCGCTTCTTAGTTCACACGGGATCACCATCCGAACTCCTCGAGACGTGCACGCCATGGCTGTGATGCCCGCCGACACGGTGGAGATCCTGACCGTCGGAGCGGACTACTGGTCGGCAATCACCGTTCGCACTCCCGCCGGCACAGTAGTGGTGCACAACCCGCAACATGAGCGGCCCCGTCAGCACAGCAACCTCACCCACGAACTTGCGCACGTTCTGCTCGGGCATACCCCTGGGGCGCTGCAGACGGTCGCAGGGTGCGTGATGCGGGACTTCGATGAGGTACAGGAGGAAGAAGCGGCTTGTCTAGGAGATACCCTCCTGGCGCCGCGCGCCGCTCTCGTAACGGCTGCGCGGCGCAGATTGAACTTGATTCAGACCGCCGAATGGTTGGGCGCTTCTACGCAACTCACGCGGTACCGCGCCAACACCACGGGGATCACGCGTCAGTACCGCGGTTTCGCCAGTAGCTAGCTTAGCTAGACGGTGTTGCGCCCCGTCGCCGGGCGGTGAAGCACGTGCCCGCGGCCGCCGTCCCAAAACCTTCGTTTGCGAGATACCTTCACGGACCGCGGCGCGGTCGAACCCGGCCGTGCCAGTTGACGGAGGTCGTGATTATCGGCGGCGAGGACAACCTTCCCAGCGCGCAGCAGCACATGCGTACTCGCCGGCTTGCACACCCGACGATCGCGGCAACGGTTGACGAAATCTGTTGGTGAGCACCGCTGTTAGTGGCACGTTGGTGATTTTCGGCTTGGTGTCGGCCATCAAGGCGTCGTCGGGCGGACTTCGATGAAGTCGGCGCAGACAGTCGGCTTCGCACTTGCAGTCGGCCTAAGCATCTTGCAGCGGCGTGAGCGACTTTCCTTCCCCGAGACCGTAATCATCCACGCGAAGGAAGGCGACACCGAGGTCATTCAACGACAGTTCGAGCCTCCAAAGAGCGACCTCGTCAGATTCAACCGTGTACGGGCGGAGCCCGCGAGTGAGTCGACCGTCCCTCCATTCGTCGTAGCTCTCGGTGACAATGCGATCGCCTTCCTTATCGATGCGCACGCATTCCATTTCGTAGTGCTCCCTGTCAGCATCGTCGTAAGTCTCTTCGTGCAGACGCACTGCTGCCCACGGAAATAGAGCAGGTAGTTGCGTCTCGTATCGCGGGCCCCTTGCGAGAATCGTCCACTCCGCCAGGCTCTCTGGGGGGTTTCCATCTTCACGGTCGATGCCAAGAGATATCGAACCTCGGCCTGTCAGCTTGTTCACCCATTCTTCGATGTCTACCACCAGTCTGTTGCCACTTGCGAGCAGCTGCATCCACGGTCGTGCCAGCCTTAACTCGCGCAATCGCAGCATGTACGGGTCGCCATCAGCTGCAGCCCTCAGGTTCGGGGCAAAACGCCGCGTCAAGACGTGACCCTTTGGAACTCGTACTTTCCAGCCGCCCGTTTTGCTGCGCTCAAGGGTGTCGTCGTTGATCAGTTGCCAGTGGCAGCGTTTCGTTTTGGGCCTATAGAGGACGATCACCACTGGCAACGAGTGATTGTTCCAGTACTGAACATGCCGCGCGTCTGGCCGAAACCACCAGCCGTCTCGGGCCGGCTCCTCGAACCAGCTCTCACCACTCTTGATTTGCAAAGCGAGCAGTCGACCCTTGACCGTTTCGTCGTCAACGACCTCTATTTGAGCATCAATGCCATAGTCCTCAGTGGGCTGGTCGCGAAACAGCCATCCAAGTTCCTCTTCTACCGCCAGCTTCGTCCGGGTGACCCCAGTCGAAGCTACCTTCGCGCGTGCATCACGGTTCACTGTGCTCCTTCGGGTAGCAACCACTTGTTGCTGCGCAACAGGACTGATTAGCTGGCGTCGTTCGCCCGGACATTGTTTAGGCACCTCGGCCGCCAATCTGCCGTCGGATCGGGTCATCTCACGCCAGGTCCTGCCATTGACCACCCGTGAATGGGCCAAAAACCTGGAGAACAGGAGGTGCAGAGTCGGGTGGTCCTAGCTACGAGAACTGGGCAAAGTCTTGACAGAGCTTAGGTATATAGCCGGCCCCGCATAGAGATTCGACATAGCAATGCATCCCGGAGATGCGGCCGGATCGTGCCGGACTCATGAACTGAGCGCCAGTGCTCCGAACTCCGCGCGGAAGCTCTCAGCGTCGGCCCGCCATTCACTGTCCGATCCATGCTGGTAGCTGACCATTCGGACGCTGCTCCCTTCAGTCCGGTTATAGAAGTACGTCGTGTACGGGGCGTCGGGTGGCGCTGCGTGAAGCTGCACGAACTGCCCGAGACGCAATGGCGTTTGAGACCCGTCTCGCACCAAGTACAGCTCACCGTCCATCATCAGCTCGCCGACGCTGAAGTCCTGTGTGCGGAATGGAGAGCGGGTGCCTATCGCGAGCTCTGCCGTCTGGACAAACCCATCCCGCGTGCGCTTGGCGCTGCCTGCTCGGACGAGCAGGAGGTGCGTCCAGACGTCCCCGAGGAGCTGGCGAAGGTTGGTGAGGTCCGAGACGAGGGTGGTGACCTGGGCTTTCCATTCGTCGCCGGACGTGTGGCCCGTGTGTCCGCTCCACCGGTTGCGCTTGCCATTTAGCTCGTTGAACTTCTTAACGACGTCCTTGGAGATCAGCCGTTCGATTCCGGTCTGGCTGAGGTCGCCGAACGCGTTGCGAACGCGAGCCACTTCGTCGGGGTCGTTGCTCTCGAACGCGCGACGGAGTTCCTTGGACGTCTTCTCAACGATGACCACCCAGGTCCCGAACGACGCCCGCTCGATACCCAAATGTTGCTCTCGCAGCGTTTGGCCGATCGCTGCCTCGACGTCACCGCTGTTGCCCGGATCGCAGCGAGTTGCGGACAGCAGCACCGTTGCATGGAATGTCACAATGGCCTCCCACGCATGGAGGTAAGCGCGCTGCTGGTCGCCCGGTGAAGTGGCGGTTTCGGCAGTCCAGAGCGCCGAGGCAATTGGGAAGGGCAGCTGGTCGAACCAAGTATTGAGAGAGTCGTCGAACGCGTTCGCGATCGTGCTCACTACGTCAACCGCGCTGTCAGGGGCTGCCCAAATGCTCTCACGTAGGCGGCTTAGTTCAGCGTGATAAGAACCGAGCTTTTCGTCCGCCGACGCGAGTGCAAGCTGTGTGCTGCGCGGGGGCATGGGGATGATGAGCTCGTCGGCCCAGCGCATCAATGATCTCGGCTCGGACCTTAGCGCCCTCACATGAGTGCCCGAGCTGCTCGCTTCGACCGCGTGGAGTCGGCTGGCGACGCCTTGTTCCGAGTTGAGCCAGGCCGCCAGGAAGGCCGGCTCCACCACGTCGTCATCGAGCTGGATCGACAGCACTCGGCCAGAGGATTCCACATCAGCAAGCTCCGTCGAGACCTTGCCGCTACGCGTCGTTGGAATGAACAGGTGCCCATCGCCGTCAGCGGTCGAATGTTTGGTCGCTTCAGGCTCTTTGCTGAGAAGTTGGCTCAACCGTCGGCTGTCCCAACCCTTCTCCTTCATGTCTTTCAGGAGATCTCGCGAACCATCCCCGAAGAACGGGCTGGGGTCAAGATCGACAACGCTAGTCGGATCAGCCTCAATGGAGATGCCAGAACCCTCCCCGTAGCGAGAAGCCAGGACACGCTCGTCAACCGCTGCGTTGCGGTAGGTGGTGAGACGCCACAAGAGTCGGCGCCCGTCCATCGACGCTCGCGACAGCAGCGCCTCCCTGCGCGTGAGCTCCTCAGTTCGAATTGTGCGGTTGCGGGGGCCAGGCTTTCGCGTCCGAAGGCCTGATGCGAGTTCGCGGAATGCGGATGCAGGCATCGCGCGCTGGCGGCGGCTGGTCGTGAACTGCGTCTGCAGGTCGGCTATAGCGACCTTGCCGCGGTCAGCTCGGTCGGTCTTGTTCGTGAAGGTCAAAAGGTACAAGGTGATGGACGTGTTCGGTGCTAGCCCCTCAGGGAGCCGTGTCACTGACTCCAACAGGTCGGCTTCTACGATCGATCGCCGCACGGCACCGGTGCTACCTCCCGCGCTCAGCGAACCGGGAGCCACCAGGGCCGCGACCCGCCCACCTCCCTGGGCTGCCGGTCGCAGCTTCTCCAGGGCCAATGAGATGAAGAGCCAGGTGCTGTCGGACTGCTGGGGTACGCCGAAGCGGAACTCGCCCGATTCTTGACGAGACTCAACAGCTGATGCTGAACTCGCCCAGTTCATGCCCCACGGCGCATCGACGATCACCAAATCGGCTTTAAAATCCGGAGACCGGTCATTCGCCAGAGTGTCTCCGACGAGGAGCTCAGCATCTGGCTCGGCGTCGAAGCGATGTTGGCCGGCTAGCACCGCCGCCTGGTTGATGTCCTGGCCGCGATAGTGGACCTGCGTCCCGGCTGATTGGAGCGCATCGACGAGCAGGAACCCCGCGAACCCCGAGCCGGCTGCGGGATCCCAGAGATTGACGGGTTCGGTACTTGGGTCCAAGCGACTAAGACATCCAACCGAAAGTGCTTGAGCCAAAGACAAACTCGTGGTGTGCTCTAGGCTCACGGTATCGCGGTCGAGATCGGATTGTGTTTTAGACAATGGGTTTTCGAGAACGGCTCGAAGAGCCGGGTGCTCAATACTCAAGTTAGCCCCACCTTGTCATCCTGGTCCACGACCACTTGGTAGAACCACTTCGCGATGTCGGAGATCAGGTGCGTCCGGCCGGGTGCGTTGGTGAAGAAGTAGTCGCTCATCTTCTCGTGTGCGCCTTGGTTGTCGGCGACCGCGCCGGTCACTGCGTCGTCGAAGTCCGGTGAATCGACAAACTGCTTGGTGGAGTTGACTTTTGCCTGCTGAACCAGCGCTTGATCATCCAGCAGCGTGCGGAGAAGAGCCTCCAGGAACGACACTTTCTGCGACTCGGTGAAATCCTCAGACCCGAACAGATCGTTGAGTCGGTCGAGCACCTGCTGGAAGGCAACCATCTTCGGATCACGCTTTTCCCCCGACCCGACGCTGGTCATTCCCGACAGGCCGGCTCGGGTACCGAGGCCGATGTCGATTCGGCCTCGATCAATCTGCTTGACCTGTTTGAGCACAACGTCGGACAGGTCGATGGGTGCGGTGTAGTTCTCCGGCTGAATCACCCGCTCCAAGTTGCGCAGGTAGATCTGCTTCTTCTCCAGCTCCGGGTCGCCGTAGTTTATGATCTGGCTCATGAAGTCGTAGAGACGCACGAACGACCCGACGTCTTTACGGAACATGTCGAGTTCGGCGAGCGCGGCCTTGTCACCCTCACCGCCGTTGTCAATCAACGCCGACTGGTAGCGCTCGGCGAATCGCTCACGCCCGAGATCGACCGCCGCGGAGAGCTTGCCGTGGCTGCCTTTGACGTAGGCGTCGGCGCACTGGTCGATCTCGACCTGGGTGTATATCGCGGCCGTGTCGAGTTTGGCCGCTAGATCGTGGACAAGGTTCGGGTCGGTCGCGGTTTCCAGGTAGGCGTCGGTGTAGTACGGCTCGAAGGACTCTCGGATCGCCGCCGGCTCGTTGACGAAATCGACGACCTGCGTCAGTGCCGCGGTCTTCTGAATCCCTGACGGGGTGCGGTAGGTGCGGTTGAGCCGCGACAGGGTTTGCACCGCGGTGACGCCGGACAGGATTCGGTCGACGTACATTGCGCACAGCAGCGGCTGATCGAATCCGGTCTGAAACTTGTTGGCCACGATCATTACTCGGTACTGATCGCCCCGGAACGCAGTGCGCAGGTCGTGCACGCCCGGGTTCATCGTGGCTTCGGTGAAGTCAGTGGGACCAGATTCAGGGTCCTGCACGGACCCGGAGAACGCCACCAGGGTGCCGTATCCGTAGCCCTTACTCTGCACGAACTTGTCGATGGCCAGCTTGTAACGCACCGCGGCCTTGCGGGAATCAGCGACCACCATTGCCTTGGCGTGGCCGTCGAGCAGGTGGGCGACGTTGCCGCGGAAGTGCTCGACGATAATCGCGGCCTTCTGCGCGATCGTTTGGGGGTTGATTTTGACCCACCGCATGACCTCTTTACTGGCCTGAGACTGATCGACTTCGGTGTCACCTCCGGCGATCTGGCCTATCTGGAAAGCCAGTTTGAAGGAGTGGTAGCCAGTGAGCACGTCGAGGATGTAACCCTCAGCGATCGCCTGCTTCATCGTGTAGACGTGGAACGGCACCGGGTTCCCCCCGCCGGCCGGTTCACGGCCGAACAACTCCAACGTCTTGCCTTTCGGGGTGGCCGTGAATGCGAAGTAGGAGATGCTGGTCGACTCCGCCCGCTCAGTCGCCTCGACCGCGAGAACCGCTTCGATGTCGATCTCGCCGCCGTTGTTGATCTCGTCGATCTCATCGGCGGTCAGCACCGCTCTAAGCTGCGCAGCGGTCTGCCCAGACTGCGAGGAGTGCGCCTCGTCGGCGATGACAGCGAACGTTTTCCCTTTGAGCCCCCTGTTCTCTCGTATCGCCTTCATCGCGAATGGGAACGTCTGAATGGTGACGACGATGATCAGCTTGCCGTCCAGTAGCGCTTTGGCCAGCGCCCCTGCTTTCGCACCTTCGGCATTGTCGACGGCCACGACAATGCCCTGGTCGTTGTCGATCTGTTTGATCGCATCTTTCAGCTGGGCGTCTAGGACGTTGCGGTCGGTCACCACGATCACCGAGTCGAACATCTTCTTGTTGTCGACCTGCAGACGCGCCAGCCGGTGCGCGGTCCAGGCGATCGAATCGGTCTTGCCCGAGCCGGCGGAATGTTGTATCAGGTAACGCTTTCCGACCCCCTCTGCGGCCACGGCCGTAGCTAGCTCTGTGACCGCCTCCCACTGGTGAAAGCGCGGGAACCGCAACGACGACGATTTGGTGGTCTTGCCGCTGATCGGATCGGTGGAGGATTCGTGCTTGATGTACATCAGCCGGCCCAGGATGTTGAGCCAGGCATCGCGCTGTAGTACGCGCTCCCACAGGTAGGCGGTTCGGGGACCCTGAGCGTTGGGCGGGTTGCCCGCACCGCCGTCTTCGCCGCCGCGGTTGAACGGCAGGAAATGGGTCGTTGCGCCAGCCAGCGCGGTCGTCATCCACACCTCCGCCTCGGTCACGGCGAAATGCACCAACGCCCGCGTTCCAGAGACGAACAGCGGTTGAATCTTCCCTGTTGCCGGATCTTTCGGCTGCCGCGAAGTCCGGTACTGGTTGATCGCGTCGGTGATGGTTTGAGTGAAGTCGGTTTTCAGCTCGGCGGTGGCGACGGGGAGGCCGTTGACGAAGAACACCAGATCCACCGAGCGTCGATCGCTGGTGGAGAAGTGGACCTGGCGCATCACTCGCACCCGCACCGCGGCATAGTCGGCGTTGCGTTTGGCGTTAAGCGTTGATTCGGGTTTGAAGACACACATCTGGAGCTTCGCCGACAGGTGCGAGAATCCCTTGCGCAACAGGTTAAGGGTCCCGCCGCCGTTATCCATCGAGGTGTCAAGGACTTTGACAAGCCGATCCAGCAGTTGGTCCTGCTGTTTGGCGACGTCACCAGATCCGGGTTTGACGACCTTGGCCAGCTGCTCCGGTTGGGTGTCCTCCAACCAACCCAGCACATCCTCTTTGAACAGAGCACGTTCCCGGTCGTAGCCGGCATCGTTGGGCGAGTAAAGCCAGCCGTGGACCGCCAAATGCTCGGCGAACTCCTTTTCGAACTCAATCTCGTTGTGAACGGCCATGTCTCAAGACCTCACGCGTGCAAGGTCGATCTGACCAGTAACTGTGGCGGAGATTAACGCGGACCGACGCTCACGGGATAGCTCGATGAACTTCTCCGTCTCGGCAATCAATGCGTCGATCTTGGCGGTCTCTTCGTCCAGAAATGCGGCGATGCGACGCTGCTCGCCTCGCTCAGGCAACCAGACGCGCAGCTCTGGAAGCTTGCTTGCCTTGATCCCGAGGGCCGTGGAACCGGTCGAACGAATACGGAGCTGGTGCTGAAACTGCTCTCCCAGCATTGCGTAAAGCAAGTACCGCGGATGCACTTGGTCCCTGTCTAACGTCCACTTGATGATTCGCTGCGCCAGCGCGATGTCCTCACGATCTACGAGGGCAACGTTACCGAGTGGCGCCTCCATCGTGAACAAAATATCGTCCCTTTTGGGAAGTCCACGACGCATCACCTGTGCATAGGTGTCGGGATCGACGAACTCCTGGGACGACCCGTAGTCTATCCAGCCCCTCTTCACGTTTCGTGCCGTGACCAGCTGGATTCCGGAATCAGACTTCGGTGGCGTTGCCCCGCGATAGTCAACCTGTTCGGTTACGCACCGGACCAGCTGGATGAAATCTTTCTGTTCACCTTTGGTCGAGACAGTGATGACCGCCTTGCGCCGCTCCCGCAACATTTCGATCAGCCGCAGTTGCTCGTCTATCAGTGCGTCAACTCGGGCGGTCTCGCGGTCGAGGTAGTCGACGATGGCGCGCTGCTCGTCGAGAGAGGGAACGAGCACCTCGATGCCGGCCGCGTCTCGCTGGTAGATCGTTTGGTGGGTAGAGCCCATATTCATCGCCCGCAGGTTAGGAGCGATCGCTTTGAACTGATAGTTGAGGTATTCCGGGAGAAGGTCTGGGCCGCAGACCCAGTTCCAAAAATCTTGGCTGGTTGCCATCGCGATCGGCATTACGCCGGAGAATCCGACCGAGGCTGTCCTCGACAGAACGACTGTGCCCGCGGGGAGAAGTTCCGCAGCTGAGTTCGCCAAACCAAGCTCAGAGATCCGGCTGGCCGTGTCCCCGAGAAAGACCTGTCGACCGTCCCGCAGCTGCCAGACATCCGCGAGGGTGAACCACGGAATCGATACGTCTTCCCAATACTCAGGATTCGACCGACTCGGGGTGTGTCCGGTTTTCATAGCGGCAAAACGCCTAATGTTTCCTCGACGCCAAGTTCTCGGCAGCTCGGACGTCACCTTTCCACCTCCCGCAGTAGGTCGAGAATCTTGGCGACCTGCGTCTCAAGGTCGGCGTCAATCTCGGCGAGCGGGCGCGGGGGGACGTACTTGTAGAAGTGGCGAGTGAACGGGATTTCGTATCCCACTTTGGTTTTGTTCGAGTCGACCCAGGCGTCAGGGATGTGGGGGCGCACCTCTGCTTCGAAGTACGACTTAATCGCCGCGGCGCGACCGGCGTCGCCGTCGGTGTTGCCGCCGTAGGTAAACGGGATGTTTTCGGTGTCGCGTCTCTTGGCATCGGGTTTCGGTTTGCCCTTGCTGTCGACCACAGGTTTGCCGTCCTCGTCAAGCAGCGGGCGTTCCACGGTGATCGTCCAATAGGCGAAGTCAGCGGCGGTGAACACCTTCGAGTAATCCGGGTCGGCGTCATCGAACGCGTCGTACAAGCCAAGGATGCGATCGCGGGCCGCGGCGTCCACCTCCCGGTTCTTCGATCCGAGGTTCTTGCGAATCTTTGTCCAGAACGACGTAGCGTCGATTAGCTGGATTTTGTGTTGCCGCTCAGCGCGTTTGGTGTTGTCGAGGATCCAGATGTAGGTGGCGATGCCGGTATTGAAGAACATGTTCGTCGGCAACGCGATGATCGCCTCCACCAGATCGCGTTCCAGCAGCCACTGTCGGATCTTCGACGGACCGGACTCGGCGGCGCCATTGAACAGTGGTGAGCCGTTCAGCACGATGCCAGCGCGGCCGCCGCCCTCGTGGCCCGGCCGCATCTTGTGCGCCAGGTGGGTCAGGAACAGCATTTGCCCGTCGCCGATCGACGGCAAGCCATGGGAAAACCGGGAGCCTTGGGCGAGAGCCTCTCTTTCAACTGCGTCTTTCGATGCTTTCCAGTCGAAACCGTACGGCGGGTTGGACATACAGAAGTCGAAAGTACGGTCCCAGAACTGGTCATCGGCCAAGGTGTCGCCTAGGCGGACATTGCCGGCGTCCTGGCCTTTGGCGAGCATGTCGGACTTGCAGATGGCATAGGACTGGTCGTTGATCTCCTGGCCGTACAGTCGCAGCCGCGCGTCGGGGTTGCGTTCCAGCAGCCGTTCCTCGGCGACCGAGAGCATGCCGCCGGTACCGGCGGTCGGGTCGTAGACCGAGCGGACCGTGCCGGGTTCCAGCAGCGCTTCGTTGGCCTCGGCGAACAGCAGATCGACCATCAACCGGATGGCATCCCGAGGGGTGTAGTGCTCCCCGGCTTCCTCGTTGGAAGCCTCGGCGAACTTATAGATCAGGAACTCGAACAGGTCCCCCATGTCTGCGTTGGGCACCGTGTCGGGATGCAGGTCCACCTCCGCGAATTTCGAGGTGATCAGGTAGAGCCTGTTCTTCTCGTCCAGAGTGGCAAGTTCGTTATCGAATTTGAACCGCTCGAAGACGTCGATGTTGGCCGAGAAGCCGGTGATGTAGTCGACCAGGTTCGCGCGCAGGCCCTCAGGGTCCTCGAGCAGGAGCTTGATATCGAACGGACTGGTGTTGTAGAAGCTGAGCCCCGTTTTGCGCTTGACCTGCACATCGAGCGCACCGCCGCTGTACTTGGCGGCCAGAATGCGTACCTCGTCACGGGTTGGCTCCAGGATGCAGTCCAGGCGCCGCAGAATCGTGAACGGCAGGATCACCCCGCCGTACTGGTGCGGCTTGTATACCCCGCGCAGTTGGTCGGCGATCCCCCACACGAAGTTGCCCAGGCTGCTCAAAGTGTCGGCCCCCATGGTTTTTGAACTACGGATCCGGAGCATCGCTCGGAACGGTCCTCAGCATCTTCGCGTATGCCGTCAACGCCCGTTCGCTTTCCTCTGACTCCTTGTCGGTGCGCTCATGAATACTGCGGCTCATGCGTGACACCTGGTTGGCACGAGACCTGCCGGTGCTGAAGGCTGCGGTGGAGGTCTTTGAACAAGACGGCGATCCGATGGATGCGGACGACATCGCCAGGATTGCCAAGCTGGATGCCGAGACTGTTCAGCGTGCTCTGCGAGCGCTCAGTACCGAGCCGTTCTTCGCCAAAGGCCAAGAGACCGCCAACGGCGACATCCTCTGGATCGGCAAGCCAACAAGCAAGGCCCTGCGTGTTGCAGGGCAATGGCCGTCCCCTGAGAACCTCCTCGAAAGCTTGATCAACGCACTGGAGGCCGCGGGGGAAGACGACACCCGCGTGCCCGAGGAACGCAACAAGATCAAACAGGTCGCGTTGGGGCTCAGAACCGCCGCGACGCAGATCGCGATTGGCGCCCTCGGAGGCGCCGGCGGCAATCTGCTTGGCGGCTAATTGCCGCGCCCCCGGGGCAGAACCCGAACGGCGCAGTTAGGGGACTTGGGCAACCAGGTCCCCATAGCGGTCATTTCGAGAGCGCCACGCGCAGAAACCCACCAAACACAAAGGTCACGACCTCTTTCGAGTTCGTGACCTATGTGCCTGGAGTTCGTAGAACTCCTCATTGTGGGCGAAGGGGGACTTGAACCCCCACGTCCCGAAGGACACTGGCACCTGAAGCCAGCGCGTCTGCCATTCCGCCACTCGCCCGAAACAACGCCAGGGAGCGTATCACGGTCGAGGGGGTGAACCTCAACTCGCGCCCACGGCTCAAACCAGCCTAGCCGCCGCCCTCGGGATTCTCGCTGCCGAGGCTCTGACCTGGTGTAACGCGATTCTCAGAATTCTCATGGTGACGGTCCGTCGACCTGGGCCGATACCATCAAGGTGAACAAGCGTCGACCAACATGCGCAAGGACTCGAGCTAGGCGGTGAGATGAGTAACCAGAGAGGTCTGGTTCAACGCATCGAGCGCCGGCTTGAGAACACCGTGGGCGACGCGTTCGCCCGGGTGTTCGGCGGATCGATCGTCCCCGCCGAGGTGGAAGCCGCGCTGCGGCGGGAAGCCTCTGCAGGTGTGCAGACACTTCCGCGCGACAAATTTTTGGCCCCAAATGAGTACGTCATTACGCTGAGTGAATCTGACTTCGAGAAGGTCAGTGCCGACCGTGATCTCACCACGGACACTTTTGCCAAACACTTGGACGGCTACATCCGTGAACAGGGATGGCAAACGTATGGTGAGCTGGTCGTCAGGTTCGAGCAGTCGCCGAATCTGCACACCGGCCAGTACCGTGCGCGCGGCGTCGTCAACCCTGACGCCGACCCCCACCCGTCCCTCGCCATAACCGCCCCGCCAGAATCGAACCAGGCGTACACCGCAGAACCAGGAGTACCAGCGATGAGCAACGACCCCACCTACCGTGGCGACCAGGGTCAGGGGCGGCCCGGCGACGACTACTACGACGAGCGCCATCCGCGGCCGCAGGAAGAGCAGCGCGGCGCCCCCGAGCAGCGCGGCCCCTACCCGCCCGAGCAGGGTGGCTACGGCCCCCCGCCCAACGAGGGCTACGGTCAGCGGCCGGGCTATCCCGAGCAGGGCGGCTACGGCGGCGGCCAGGGCGGTTATTCCAGCGGCCAGGGTTACGAGCAGCGCCCCCCGGCCGGCGGCTATGGCGGCCAGGGTTACGAGCAGGGCCAGGGTTACGACCAGGGCTACCGGCAGGGCCCGCCCCCCGGATACGGCGGCCAGGGCTACGGCCCGCCGCAGGGTGGCGGTTACCCCCCGCAAGGTCCGCCGTCCAGCGACTATGACTACGGCCGCGGTCCGGGTCGGCACGAGGACGGCGGCTACGGCCGGCCCGAGCCCCGCCCCGCGTATCCCGAGCAGGGTGGATACCCGGAGCAGGGCGGCTACGGCCAGCCGGGCGGCGGTTACGGCCGTCAGGAATACGCGCAGCCGGACTACGGCCGGGGTTACGAGCAAGGCGGCTACGAGCAGGGCGGTCGCGATTACGACTACGGCCAACCCGCCGGTGGTGGCTACGGCGGATACGCACAGCCGCCGGCCCAGGGCGATTACCCGTCCACCGGGCATGCTGTAACACTGCAACTCGACGACGGCAGCGGGCGCACCTACCAGCTGCGCGAAGGCGCCAACGTCATCGGCCGCGGCCAGGACGCCCAGTTCCGACTGCCCGATACCGGTGTCTCGCGCCGGCACCTGGAGATCCGGTGGGACGGCCAGGTCGCGCTGCTGTCGGACCTGAACTCCACCAACGGGACCACGGTGAACAACGCCCCGGTGCAGGAGTGGCAGTTGGCCGACGGAGACGTCATCCGGCTGGGGCACTCCGAGATCATCGTCCGCGTTCACTGAGGTCGGCGGGGGTCACAGCTTGGTTGACGCGGAGTGGCTTCACCCGCGTACCCATCGGCGTCCAAGTATCGTGACGGTGCCGAAGTCGGCCCGGTGCCTGCTGGTATCGCGAGAACGGCGAGCGGGGCATGAGGACGGAGAGGACGCCGGATGCAGGGGTTAGTACTGCAGCTGACGCGCGCCGGCTTCCTGCTCTTGCTGTGGCTGTTCATCTGGTCGGTGTTGCGCGTCTTGCGCAACGACATCTACGCGCCGACCGGCGCGGTGATGGTCCGCCGGGGCCTGGCGCTGCGCGGTGCACTGCTGCCGTCCCGCCAGCAGCGCCACGCCGCCCGCTACCTGGTGGTCACCGACGGAGCACTGGCCGGGACCCGGATCACGCTGGGTAGCCAGCCGGTGCTGATCGGTCGCGCCGACGACTCCACCCTGGTGCTCACTGATGATTACTCCTCGACTCGGCACGCCCGGCTGTCGCCGCGCGGTTCCGACTGGTACGTGGAAGACCTAGGATCGACCAACGGCACATACCTCGACAGGGCGAAGGTGACTACGGCAGTACGCGTTCCGATTGGCACGCCGGTGCACATCGGCAAGACGGTAATCGAGCTGCGCCCGTGACCCTCGTCCTTCGCTATGCCGCCCGCAGCGACCGGGGGCTGGTCCGCGGCAACAACGAAGACTCCGTCTACGCCGGCGCCCGGCTGCTTGCACTCGCCGACGGGATGGGCGGTCACGCCGCCGGTGAAGTGGCCTCCCAGCTGGTGATCGCCGCGCTGGCCCACCTCGACGACGACGAGCCCGGTGGTGACCTGCTGAGCAAGCTCGACTCCGCCGTGCGCGAGGGCAACTCGGCCATCGCCGCGCACGTCGAGGAGGAGCCCGAACTCGAGGGCATGGGCACCACTCTGACGGCAATCCTGTTCGCGGGCAACAGACTTGGCCTCGTCCACATCGGTGACTCCCGCGGCTACCTGCTACGTGACGGTGAGCTCACGCAGATCACCAAGGACGACACTTTCGTGCAGACCCTCGTCGACGAGGGCCGCATCACCGCTGAGGAGGCCCACAGCCACCCGCAGCGCTCGCTGATCATGCGGGCCCTCACCGGCCACGAAGTTGAGCCGACGCTCATCATGCGGGAAGCCAAGGAGGGCGACCGCTATCTGTTGTGTTCCGACGGTCTCTCCGACCCGGTCAGTCACGAGACGATCCTGGAAGCCCTGCAGATCGACGACGTCTCCGAAAGCGCTGACCGTCTGATCGAGCTGGCGTTGCGGGGCGGTGGGCCGGACAACGTCACGGTGGTGGTCGCCGACGTCGTCGACCATGACTACGGCGGACAGACCCAGCCGATTCTGGCCGGCGCCGTCTCAGGAGACGACGACCATGTCGCCCCGCCCAACACTGCGGCCGGCCGTGCGTCAGCCATCGCTCCGCGGCCCGCAGCCGCCAAACGTGTCGTGGCCGAGCCCGAACCACCACCCAAGCCGCGCTCACGCCGGCGGATGATCATCGCGGTCGCGCTGATCCTGCTGGTAGCCCTTGCCGCGCTCGCAGTCGGTCGCCAGATAATCCGCAGCAATTACTACGTCAGCGCCTACAACGGCACGGTGGCGATCATGCGCGGTATCCAGGGCTCGATCCTGGGCTATCCGTTGCAGGAGCCGTACCTGCTTGGCTGCCTCAACGACCGAAACGAACTGTCGCAGATCAGCTATGGCCAGCCGACCGACTCGCTGGGCTGCCAGCTGATGCGGTTACAGGATTTGCGGCCTTCGGAGCGGGCTCAGGTCTCGGCCGGGCTACCGGCCGGCAGCCTCGACGATGCGATAGGGCAGCTGCGAGAGCTTGCGCACAGTTCGGTGCTTCCTCCGTGCGCGCCACGACCCAGCAGCACACCGACACCCACGCCGGCTCCGGCTCCGGGTCCACCTCCCGCGCCGGGACCGGCACCCGTTCCCACACCGGCAGCAACGTCCGCGCCGGCTCCTGCCCCGCCGACGACCACCCCCCCGGCACCCACACCCGCTCCGACTGAAAGTGGCACGGCCACAACCACTTCAGCCACTCAGATGCCGCCCCCGAGCCCATCGCCCACCGTGACGCAACTGCCCGCAGCGCCGCAGAAGCCGGGCACCGACTGCCGGGCGGCGGCATGAGTACTCAGCCGCAGGCGCCGGTCACGCTGGCACCGGCAACGCCGACTCGCCGCAACGCCGAGCTCGCGCTGCTGTGTTTCGCCACTTTCATCACCGTGGTGGCACTGCTGATCGTCGAGGCCAACCAGGAGCAGGGCATCAGTTGGGATCTGGCCAGTTCCACGCTGGCCTTCCTCACCCTGTTCGTCTGCGCGCACCTCGCCATCCGGCGGTTCGCCCCCTACGCCGACCCGGTACTGCTGCCAGTTGTCGCACTTCTCAACGGACTTGGCCTGGTGATGATCCACCGCCTCGATCTGATCGGCGGCGCGATCGCCCCACAACGTGGGCCCAGCGAAGAGCAGCAGATGCTCTGGACCCTCGTCGGCGTCCTCGGCTTCTCCTTGGTGGTCGTCTTCCTCAAAGATCACCGCATCCTCGCCCGCTACGGCTACACCTGCGGACTGGTCGGGCTGGTGCTGCTGGCGATCCCGGCACTACTGCCGAGCCACTTCTCCGAAACCAACGGTGCCAAGATCTGGATTCGCCTCCCCGGCTTCAGTATTCAGCCGGCTGAGTTCTCCAAGATCCTGCTGCTGATCTTTTTCGCCGCGGTGCTGGTGGCCAAGCGTGACCTGTTCACAAGCGCCGGGAAGCACTTCCTCGGCACCGACGTGCCACGTCCGCGGGACCTCGCCCCCCTGCTGGTGGCGTGGATCGTCTCCGTCGGCGTGATGGTCTTCGAGAAGGACTTGGGCACTTCACTTCTGCTGTACGCCTCGTTCCTGGTGATGGTCTACATCGCGACCGAGCGGTTCAGCTGGGTGGTCATCGGCCTGACGCTATTCGCCGCGGGCAGTGTGGTGGCCTACTACCTGTTCGGTCACGTGCGTGTGCGGGTGCAAACCTGGATGGATCCGTTCGCTGATCCCGAGGGTGCGGGCTACCAAATGGTGCAGTCCCAGTTCAGCTTTGCCACTGGCGGCATCTTCGGCACCGGGCTGGGCAACGGCCAGCCGGGCACCGTGCCCGCCGCTTCAACCGACTTCATCATCGCCGCGATCGGTGAGGAGCTGGGCCTGGTCGGCTTGGCCGGTGTGCTGATGCTTTACACGATGGTCATCGTGCGGGGGCTGCGCACGGCGATCGCAGTGCGCGACAGCTTCGGCAAACTGCTGGCCGCGGGGCTGGCCTCGACGCTGGCGATCCAGCTGTTCATCGTCGTCGGCGGTGTCACCGGCCTGATCCCGCTGACCGGCCTGACCACACCGTGGATGTCGTACGGCGGTTCGTCGTTGGTGGCCAACTATCTATTGCTGGCCATCCTGGTGAAGATCTCGCACGCCGCGCGGCGTCCGATCATGGCCAATCCGCACACGTCGATCGCGGCGGCCGGCACCGAGGTGATCGAGCGCGTATGAACACCTCCCTGCGCCGCATATCGGTGATGATCATGGCGTTGATCGTGCTGCTGTTGTTCAACGCGACGATCACCCAGGTCTTCCGCGCCGACGGCCTGCGCACCGACCCGCGCAACCAGCGAGTTCTGCTTGACGAGTATTCGCGCCAGCGCGGCCAGATCACCGCGGGCGGACAGCTGCTGGCTTACTCGGTGTCCACCAACGGCCACTACCGGTTCCTCCGCGTGTACCCCAATCCCTTTGTCTACGCGCCAATTACGGGTTTCTACTCGCTGCGTTACTCCAGCACCGGGCTCGAAAGGGCCGAAGACGGCATCCTCAACGGCTCCGATCAGCGGCTGTTCGGGCGCCGGCTGGCCGACTTCTTCACCGGCCGCGACCCGCGTGGCGGCAACGTCGACACGACGCTCGTGCCGCGCATCCAGCAAGCCGCCTGGGACGCCATGCAGCGGGGCTGCAACGGCGGATGCCGCGGCTCGGTGGTGGCGCTGGAGCCGTCCACCGGGAAAATCCTGGCGATGGTGTCCTCGCCGTCGTACGACCCCAACCTGCTGGCCACCCACGATGCCGAGGAACAGGGCAACGCCTGGCAGCAGCTGCGTGATGATCCCGGCTCGCCGCTGACCAACCGGGCCATCGCCGAGACCTTCCCGCCCGGGTCGACATTCAAGGTGATCACCACTGCGGCGGCGTTGCAGAACGGTGTGACCGACAACGATCAGCTCACCAGTGCCCCGAGGATCCAGCTGCCGAACAGCACGGCGACCTTGGAGAACTACGGCGGCACCCCGTGCGGCAGCGCGCCCACCGCGTCGCTGCGGGAGGCGTTCGCCCGTTCGTGCAATACAGCCTTCGTCGAATTGGGTATGCGGGTGGGTGCTGACGCCCTGCGCAATACCGCGCAGGGCTTCGGGTTCGACAGCCCACCAGCGCCGATCCCGTTGGAGGTCGCGGAGTCGACCATCGGTCCGATGTCCGACGCCGCCGCTGTGGGGATGTCGAGCATGGGCCAGAAAGACGTGGCGGTGACACCTTTGCAGAACGCGTTGGTGGCGGCGACGATCGCCAATTCCGGTGTGATGATGCAGCCCTACCTGGTGGACAGCCTCAAGGGGCCGGACCTGTCGAACATCAGCACGGCGGCGCCGCAGCAACAGCGGCGTGCCGTATCGACGCAGGTCGCAGCTAAACTAACGGATTTGATGATCGGCGCCGAACAGATGACCCAGCAGAAAGGGGCGATCCCCGGCGTGCAGATCGCATCCAAGACCGGCACCGCCGAGCACGGTACCGATCCCCGCAACACCCCGCCGCATGCCTGGTACATCGCCTTCGCCCCGGCCCAGAGTCCCAAGGTGGCCATCGCCGTGCTGATCGAGAATGGCGGCGACCGGCTGAACGCCACCGGTGGAGCTCTGGCCGCCCCGGTCGGCAGGGCGACCATCGCCGCGGCATTGCAGGGGGCCTCATGAGTCCCCGCAGGCGAGCGAAGCGAGGCAAGCAATGAGCCCCCGCGTTGGAGTGACACTGTCGGGCCGCTATCGGCTGCAGCGACTGATCGCCACCGGCGGCATGGGTCAGGTGTGGGAGGCCGTCGACAGCCGGCTGGGCCGCCGGGTCGCGGTCAAGGTACTCAAGCAGGAGTTCTCCTCCGACCCGGAGTTCGTCGAACGATTCCGCGCCGAGGCGCGCACCGTCGCCATGCTGAACCATCCCGGGATCGCCGCCGTGCACGACTACGGCGAAACCGACATGGACGGCGAAGGCCGCACCGCCTACCTGGTGATGGAACTCATCAACGGTGAGCCGCTGAATTCGGTGATCAAGCGCAGCGGACGGCTGTCCCTACGGCACGCCTTGGACATGCTCGAGCAGACCGGCCGTGCGCTGCAGGTAGCGCACACCGCGGGGCTGGTACACCGGGACGTCAAGCCCGGCAACATCCTCATCACGCCGACCGGTCAGGTGAAGCTCACCGACTTCGGTATCGCAAAAGCCGTCGACGCGGCCCCGGTCACCCAGACCGGCATGGTGATGGGCACCGCCCAGTACATCGCCCCCGAGCAGGCGCTGGGTCATGACGCCACCGCGGCCAGCGATGTGTACTCGCTGGGAGTTGTTGGCTATGAAGCAGTTTCGGGCAAACGGCCGTTCATGGGCGACGGTGCGCTGACGGTCGCGATGAAGCACATCAAGGAGACGCCTGCGCCGCTGCCCGCCGACCTGCCGCCCAACGTGCGCGAGCTGATCGAGATCACCTTGGTGAAGAACCCGGGTATGCGGTACCGCAACGGTGGGCAGTTCGCCGACGCGACGGCCGCGGTACGCGCCGGCCGTCGTCCGCCCCGGCCGAACTCCGCGCCGACCATCCGCGCCACCCCGGCCTCGATCCCGGGCAGTTCGCCTCGGCTGCCCGCCGCGCCTGTGACCGGCACCCGGCCCCGCGCAAACACCGGCGGGCACCGTCCGCCGCCACCTCGGCGCACGTTCTCCTCGGGCCAACGCGCGCTGCTGTGGGCCGCCGGCGTTCTGGGCGCCCTGGCGATCATCAGCGCCATCCTGATCGTGCTCGCCGATCGTGACCGCAAGGACAACAAGCCCGTCGAGCAGACGGTCACCGACACCGTCACTCCCACCAGTCAGGTCGCGCCGTCTGGTTGGACGGACGATCACATCGCCGGTAATCCTGGAGGACAGATCGGGGTACCCCGATTCAGCGCTGCCAGCGTGGCTAATGCTGTCCTGCCCGAGGCTGTTCCCACCGACGAGAAACCGCGATGACCACCCCACAGCACCTGTCCGACCGCTACGAGCTGGGCGAGATCATCGGCTTCGGCGGCATGTCCGAGGTGCACATGGGCCGCGACACCCGCCTGCACCGCGACGTCGCCGTCAAGGTGCTGCGCGCGGACCTGGCTCGCGACCCAAGCTTCTACCTGCGGTTCCGCCGTGAGGCGCAGAACGCCGCCGCGCTGAACCACCCCGCGATCGTGGCCGTCTACGACACCGGTGAGGCCGAGACGGCCAACGGTCCGCTGCCATACATCGTGATGGAGTACGTCGACGGGGTCACACTGCGCGACATCGTGCACACCGACGGCCCGATTCCGTACCGGCGGGCCATCGAGATCATCGCCGACGCCTGCCAGGCACTGAACTTCAGTCACCAGCACGGCATCATCCACCGCGACGTCAAGCCGGCGAACATCATGATCTCCAAGGCCGGCGCGGTGAAGGTGATGGACTTCGGCATCGCGCGTGCCCTCGCCGACGCCGGCAACAGCGTCACCCAGACCGCGGCGGTGATCGGCACCGCTCAATACCTGTCGCCTGAGCAGGCCCGCGGCGAATCGGTCGACGCGCGGTCCGACGTCTACTCGCTGGGTTGCGTGCTCTACGAGGTCCTCACCGGGGAGCCGCCGTTCGTCGGTGACTCGCCGGTGGCGGTGGCCTATCAGCACGTCCGCGAGGATCCGATACCGCCGTCGCAGAAGCATTCCGGCATCTCGGCGGAGCTCGATGCCGTGGTACTCAAGGCGCTGGCCAAGAATCCGGACAACCGGTATCAGACCGCCGCCGAGATGCGCACCGACCTGGTGCGGGTCCACAACGGCGAAGCACCCGAGGCGCCGAAGGTACTCAGCCCCGCCGAGCGGACCTCGCTGCTGAACGCGCCGCCGCCGGTGGCTCGTGGCGACGACACCGACGAGATCCCGCGCGCTGGGGAGAACGACCGCGCCGGTGGCTCGATCGGTCGCTGGCTGATCGTCGTCGCGGTGCTGGCCGTCTTGACCGTAGTGGTCACCATCGGCATCAACATGGTCAGCGGTAACCCGCGCAATGTGCAGATCCCTGATGTGCGCGGCCAGGCCCAGGCCGACGCGATCGTAATGCTGCAGAACAAGGGCTTCAAGATTCACACAAATCAGAAGCCCGACAACACTGTCCCGCCGGACAAGGTCATCGACACCGATCCGGCCGCCAACTCAATGGCCAGTGCCGGTGACGAAGTCGCGATCAACGTGTCGACCGGACCCGAACAGCGCGAGGTCCCCGACTGCGCGAGCTCCAACTACTCCGAGTGCGTCAAGAAGCTCAAAGACGCCGGTTTCGGCAAGTACAAGCAGACGAACTCTCCGTCCTCACCGGAACAGAAAGACAAGGTCGTGTCGACCGTGCCGCCGGCCAACCAACTCTCGGCGGTTACCAACGAGATCACGGTGGTCGTCGGCAACGGACCGCAGACCGCGGAGGTCCCCGTCGTCGCCGGCCAGACGGTCGACGTCGCCCAGCAGATCCTCACGGCGTCCGGATTCCAGAAGACCGTGCCGGTTCCGACGGACAACACCGAGCCGTCCGGTCAAGTGATCGGAACCGATCCGCCGAACGGGCAGACAGTGCCACAGGACACCGCGATCCAGATCAAGGTGTCGAAGGGCAACCAGTTCGTCATGCCGCCGCTAACGGGGCAGTTCTGGGCGGACGCCGAACCGAATTTGCGAGCCCTCGGCTGGACCGGCGTTCTGATCAAGGGTCCGGATGCGCAAAACAGCGGTCAGCGGTCGAATGCGGTGGTGACCCAGAGTCCGGCGGCGGGTAGCGCGGTGAACTTCAGCGCACCGATCACGCTCAGCTTTGCGTCGTAGCTGACAGAGCGGGCTTGCCGCCGATCGCGTGCCGCACGGTGTCGGCGACCTCCTGCTCGAGGCGGCGCACCAGCGACTCCTCGGGCGCCGGGCCGCAGTAGCTCAGCCAATTGGCCAGCATCCGGTGGCCGCCTTCGGTCAGGATCGACTCGGGGTGGAACTGGACGCCGTGGATGGGCAACTCGACGTGCCGCACACCCATGACGACGCCGCCTTCGGTGCGGGCCGTCACCTCGAGCTCGGCCGGCATGGTCTCCGGCAGGATCGTCAGCGAGTGATACCGCGTTGCCGTGAACGGATCCGGAAGTCCATGCAGCACACCGATATTCGTGTGGTAGACGGTGCTGGTCTTGCCGTGCAACAGCTCCGGCGCGCGGTCGACCGTCCCGCCGAAGGCCACACCGATCGCCTGGTGACCCAGGCACACACCCAGCAGCGGAGTTTCCGCGGCAGCGCAGGCGCGAACCAGCGGGATGGAGGCACCGGCGCGTTCCGGTGTGCCGGGGCCAGGGCTGAGCAGAATCCCGTCGAATTCAGCGGCGACGTGCGCTTCGTCGCCCAGGCGCTCGTCGTCGTTGCGCCAGACTTGCGCGTCCACCCCGAGCTGACCCAGATACTGGACGAGGTTGAACACGAAGCTGTCGTAATTGTCGACGACCAGAACCTGCATCAGGCCAGGTTACCCGGGGTGGGCGGGGTCAGTAGCCCACCGGACCCGCCGGCTTGGCGTAGCGCATCCGCACCGGCTCGCCGTAACCGGCGACCTGGACGTCATCGCGGACCTGCTCGGTGTAGCCAAGGCCGAACCGCACGACGTACTGCTTGTACAGCGTTACCAGGGGAGCGGCGGTCAGAGCCGCCTGCATCGCGGGCGCATTGCCGATCGCGGTGATCGAGTACGGCGGGCTGTAGGTACGGCCGTTGAGCAGCAGAGTGTTGCCGACGCATCGTGGCGCCGATGTACCGATGATGCGCTGATCCTGCATCTGGATCGCCTCGGCGCCCGCACTCCACAACGCGTTGAGCACCGCTTGGATGTCCTGCTGATGGACCACCAGATCATCCGGGGAGGCGTCGCGCGGGAACCGCCCATTGGCGTCCCGCTGGGCGTCGGAGAGGGTGACGACCAAGCCGGCACCGTGCACGGGGTTGAGCCCGGCGGCGGCGGCGAGCTCGTCGGCGCGGGCCTGCATGGCCGCCAGCGCCGTGCCGGCCCCTCCGCCGTGCGTGGCGTCGATCTGACCGGCCAGCGCATCGCGCTGAGCGCTGAGCCGGTCGACGGACTTCTGAGCGTCATGCACCAGGTCGACCAGCCGGGGTGAGTCGCTGCGACGGATCTCGCCGCCACCAGAGACGCCGTGTGTGGCGGCCAACAGAACGCCGGCCAGCAGGCACACCACCGGGACGCCAATCCGCCACGGCGAGCGTCTGGCGCCCGTCGTCGCTGCCGCCGGAGTTGTCGGGTCACGGCGCCGCTGCGTTAATCTCATAAGCGATCTGCGCACCATCGTCGCAGAAGATCCCGGCCCGAAGGTACCCATGCCCAAGTCCAAGGTTCGCAAGAAGAACGACTTCACGATCAATCCGGTGAGCCGCACTCCGGTCAAGGTGAAGGCCGGACCGTCGAGCGTGTGGTTCGTGGTGCTGTTCATCAGCCTGATGCTGTTCGGACTGGCCTGGCTGCTGGTCTTCCAGCTGGCCGCCTCCGGCTACGACGCCCCGAGCGCGCTGCAGTGGATGGCCAAGCTGGGTCCGTGGAACTACGCGATCGCCTTCGGCTTCATGATTTCGGGATTGTTGCTCACAATGCGGTGGCGCTGAGCACGCGCGGACAGCGTAGTGGATCGATGCTGTGCGAACACCGTTTTGACGCTGGCAACCTCCTGGTCACCCAATCACACGCGTGTGATTCATCCCCATTGTTGATAGCGCTTGTGGATAACTGCATAGGCCGCGGTAGCGGCGCCGAAAGGTCCCATGCAGCAAACTGAATGGGCGCCGAAATCGCCCGCACTCGCAGCTCTCGGGATCGCCGGGATTCTGATGGCAATCGTCTGTGTGACCGTGATCACAGACCCGCCCGGCCGGATTCTCACCGGGGTTGCTGCCGTGGGCCTGGTGGCGTTCGCGATCGGATCATGGCGGGCACGACCCCGACTGGCTATCACCGGCGATGCGCTGGTGTACCGCGGGTGGTTCCGGACTCAGGCGTTGCGGCACGCCGACATCACGTTGATCCGGATCACCGAGTTCCGGCGGATAGGCCGCAAGACGCGGTTGCTTGAGATCGATACGGCGGCTGACCGGCTGATCGTGCTCAGCCGGTGGGACCTTGGCACAGATCCCGTCGACGTTCTGGACGCGCTGACCGCTGCGGGATTCGCGGGCCGCTGACGGCGCCGAAACTGCATTTGCAGTCTCGGCAGCCGTTCCGTCTAGGAAATGGTGATCGACTCGATCACGACATCGTCGGTGGGACGGTCGTTGCGATCGGTGGCCGCGGTGGCGATCGCGTCGACGACCTTCTGCGACTCCGGGTCGACAACCTCACCGAAGATGGTGTGCCGACGGTTCAGGTGCGGGGTCTTGCCGACGGTGATGAAGAACTGCGAGCCGTTGGTGCCGGGGCCGGCGTTGGCCATCGCCAGCAGGTACGGCTTGTCGAACTGGAGCTCACCGTGGAACTCGTCGGCGAACTTGTAGCCTGGGCCGCCGCGGCCGGTGCCGGTCGGGTCGCCGCCCTGGATCATGAATCCGTCGATGACGCGGTGGAAGACGGCGCCGTCGTAGAAGGGTCCCGAGGTGCTGCCCGACGCGTTCTGCGTCGAGTACTCCTTGGTGCCCTGGGCCAGGCCAACGAAGTTGGCGACGGTCTTGGGGGCGTGGTTTCCGAACAGGGCGATCTTGATGTCGCCGCGGTTGGTGTGCAGGGTCGCTGTTGCGGTTGCGATGTCGCTCGTCACGGGATCTCAGTGTGCCACCACGGTCGTGTGCCCGATCCCGCGGCCACCCTTCGGGCGCTGTGGCAGTGTTGGGCCATCAACGCACCGCCAGTGCCGGGAGGACCCCATGGGCCGCAGGAGTGAACCCAAGCTCACGTCGCGCGAGCGGCTCAACCGCGGATTGCACTACACCGCGGTCGGTCCGGTGGACATCACCCGCGGGGTTGTCGGCATCACCGCGCTCTCGGCGGAGTCGGCCGCCGGCACCATCAAACGTCGCGCCCGCGAAGCGCGCGCCGCGCGGCATGACGTCGCTGCGGAACTCGAAGCCGTCAAGCAAGTCATCGCCGAGTTGCCCCCCAAGCTTCAGCAGGCCCGCAAGGCACCGCACCGGCGGCGCAGGCGTCTGCTCGTATTCGGCTTCCTCGGGCTGGCCACCGCGGGTGGGGCAGTCGCGTTCGTGATCGCGCGACGCTCCTCGACGCCCGAGCCGTCAGCGCTACCGCCCAGCGTCGACGTCGCGCCCAAGATCTAATCGTCTATGAGGACGGCGCCGCGGAACTGATCGCGGAGCTCACCTGGCTCGAGGCCGAACTGACCGCGCTCGAGATCGAGCTGAGGATGCCCGGCGACGTAGTGCTCGACGAGCCGGGCCCGGCCGGGCCCTGATCGCCGGAATTGCTGCTGCAAGCCCCGACGGTGAGCATCGTCAACGCCGCGGCGACCCCTGCCGAAGCGGCGAGGCGGCGTGTGGACAGGATCGACTTCATCCGAGCGCTCCATCCCGCAGGCGGCCTTCGCCCACCCCGTGGCCTTACCCCTCAGAAAGAAACCGAAACGGTGCGACCCCACAACTCAACTTATGTTGCTGTCGTCGATGTTTGCGGGCCACGGCCGACAACAACGCCCAGTTCACGCTATGCGTGAGGGTACGGAATTTGCTGATGAGTTAGTTACGTCCGCCGCGGGATCGTCGATTTCGCTGTACGAAAACGCCGCCAAGGTGCATGATGTGTCCATGATTTGGGGTGGCCTTTCTCGCCGAAAAGTGAAGTGCGGGATTTGCAGCCATGAGCAAAAAATCTTCGAACGCAAAGAGGCATTCACCTGTCGTCGATGCAAGAAGACGTTGCCAAGTCGCCTCGCCGTTCCGGTCAGAAATTGAGCTGACGGTCCGGCTGGTCCAGTCGTACCGCCGCGAAATCTTGTGGAGCCTAGGAGATTCGAACTCCTGACATCTGCCTTGCAAAGGCAGCGCTCTACCAACTGAGCTAAGGCCCCCAGGTGTCTCAGCCGTCGAGGGTGTGCCAGATTTCGCCGCGGCGTTTTCGAATGATCGCCGCGCCCAAAGAAGACACAGTCAACACCACCAACAGCAGTGCTATCCGCACGGGCGCCCTTCCCGATGACCAGGACATCGTGGGCCTAGGAGGACTCGAACCTCCGACCTCTTCGTTATCAGCGAAGCGCTCTAACCACCTGAGCTATAGGCCCGCATTCACATACGACCGAGCGACGAGATTACCGCACCACCGGCACTGCACCCAAACCGGTGAACGGGCCCTAGTCGCGGTCAGCCAGTGTGACCTCAATACCGCCGACGATGTCGGTGCTGAGGTTGTAGATGAACGCTCCGACAGTGGCCATCGCCGTCAGCAACACGATGTTCACCAGACCGATCAGGGCCGCGCCGCCGAAGATCGTCCCACTGGACACCAGCTCACCGCCGCCCCCACTGGTCGCCGTCAACAAGTCACCGACGTTGCTGTTCAGCTTGCTCCACACGCCCATGCCGCCGAGCACCAGATACAGGAACGCCACGGCGATCATCCACACGAAGAACAGCGCCACCGACAGCAGCAGCGAGACCTTCAGTGCGCTCCACGGATCGATGTGCCGGATCTGCATACTCGCCCGCACCGGCCCGCGCGAACGACCCGCAGCGGCCTGGATTCGGGCGGTCGGGCCGGCCGGTCGCGCCGGCTGCTCGGGGGCTGGTTTGCGTTGCTGCGCAACGGGCCTCGGCGGTGCCGACCCGGACAGATCCGGGAGTTCGCTGGCATACCCCTCCTGGCGGGCGCCCTCGGTGCGGGGCTCAGGCCTGGCTTCGGGACGCGGCTCGGGTCGGTTCGCCTGCGCCTCGGTCCGCTGCTCCTGCTGCGGACCGCCCGCGCCGGACAGGTCGGGGGCAGCCGTGCCGCTGATGAACCGGTTCACCCGCTGCTCGACGTTCGGCGGCGGACCCGCCGGGGGCGCCTGCCGCGGCTGTCCCTCAGCGGCCGGCCGTTGTGGTGCACCACCCTGCCGGGCACGCGTGGCACCGCGCTGCCAAGGCGGGGCCTCGCCTGTCCCACCGTTGGCACCGGGTCGGGTGCCGGCCCGGTCGGCCGAGCCGTTCCCGTTACCCGGGCCCTCGGTCGGTCCGGGTTGGCCCGGCTCGTTCGGTGCGTTCACCGCCACTCCTAACCTGTCGCCCGCGCGCTACGTCTCGTCGGATGGTTCGCCGGATTCAGGCTCCAGCCCGGCCACTTCGTCCGTGCTGTCCTGCTCCTCGGCATTGCGAGCGATGGCTAACAGTGTGTCGCCCTCACCCAGGTTCATCAAGCGAACGCCCTTTGTCTGGCGCCCGGCCTTGCGGACCTGACGGGCGGCGGTGCGGATGACACCCCCGCCGGAGGTGATGGCATACAGCTCACTGTCTTCATCGACCACCAATGCGCCAACCAGACTGCCACGTCGCCGGTCGTATTGAATGGTCAGGATGCCTTTACCGCCGCGGCCCTGAGCGGTGTACTCCTCGATCGCGGTGCGCTTGGCGTAACCACCGGCAGTTGCCACCAGCAGATACGTGCCCTCACGCACCACGTTCAGCGAGAGCAGCTGGTCGTCCTCGTTGAACCGCATGCCCTGCACACCCGAGGTGGCCCGGCCCATCGGCCGCAACGCCTCGTCGGTGGCCGAGAAGCGGATCGACTGTCCGTTGGCGCTGACCAACAACAGATCGTCGTCCGCCGAGCAGAGCACCGCGCCGACCAACTCGTCGCCGTCGCGCAGGTTCACCGCCACGATGCCGCCCGAACGGTTGGAGTCGAAGTCCGTGAGCTTCGACTTCTTCACCAGACCGTTGCGGGTGGCCAGCACCAAATACGGTGCATCGTCGTAGCCCTTGATCTGGATGACCTGAGCGATGCGCTCTTCCGGCTGGAACGCCAACAGGTTGGCGACATGCTGCCCGCGCGCGGTGCGCGACGCTTCCGGCAGCTCGTAGGCCTTGGCCCGATACACCCGGCCCTGCGTGGTGAAGAACAGGATCCAGTCGTGCGTCGAGGACACGAAGAAGTGGCGCACAATGTCGTCCTGCTTGAGACCCGCGCCCTGCACACCCTTGCCGCCACGCTTCTGGCTGCGGTACAGGTCGGTCTTGGTTCGCTTGGCGTAACCGGTCTCGGTGATCGTGACAACGACGTCCTCGCGGGCGATCAGGTCCTCATCCGACACGTCGCCGTCCGAGGCGATGATCCGGGTGCGCCGGTCGTCGCCGTATTTCTCAGCGAGTTCGGCGAGCTCGTCACGGACGATCGCGCGCTGACGCTCCGGCTTGGCCAGAATGTCTTCCAGGTCCGCGATCTCGGCCTCGATCTTGGCGAGGTCCTCGACGATGCGCTGACGCTCCAGGGCGGCCAGGCGGCGCAGCTGCATGTCGAGGATGGCCTGGGCCTGGATCTCGTCGACGTCGAGCAGTTCCATCAAGCCGACCCTGGCGACGTCAGCGCTCGCCGACGCCCGGATCAACGCGATGACCTCGTCGAGCGCATCGAGCGCCTTGACCAGACCGCGCAGGATGTGCGCGCGTTCGTTGGCCTTGCGCAGCCGATATGTGGTGCGCCGGATGATCACATCGAGTTGGTGCTCGACGTAGTAGCGGATCATCTGGTCCAGGCGCAGCGTCCTGGGCACGCCGTCGACGATCGACAGCATGTTGGCACCAAAGCTGGTCTGCAACTGGGTGTGCTTGTAGAGGTTGTTCAGCACCACCTTGGCCACGGCATCGCGCTTGATCTCGACGACGATCCGCAAGCCCACCCGGTCACTGGATTGGTCTTCGATGTTGGAGATGCCACCGAGCTTGCCATCGCGGACCTGCTCGGCGATCGAGGTGATGAAGTTGTCGTGGTTGACCTGATAGGGCAACTCGGTGATGACGATCGACGTGCGACCGCGCGAATCCTCTTCGACCTCAACGACTCCGCGCATCCGGATCGAGCCGCGACCCGTCGTGTACGCGTCGTGGATACCCTGGGATCCGACGATCAGGCCGTGGGTGGGGAAGTCGGGCCCTTTGACCCGCTCGCGGCAGGCCTCCAGCGTCGCCTCTTCGTCTGCTTCGTGGTTCTCCAGGCACCAGTAGACGGCTTCGGCCAGCTCGCGCAGATTGTGCGGCGGGATGTTGGTGGCCATGCCGACGGCGATGCCGCCGGAGCCATTGGCCAGCAGGTTGGGGAACCGGCTCGGCAGAACGGTCGGCTCTTGCACCCTGCCGTCATAGTTGGGGATGAAATCGACTGTCTCCTCGTCGATTTCACGCAGCATCTCCATGGCCAGCGGTGTCAGCCGAGCCTCGGTGTACCGCATGGCGGCCGCGGGGTCGTTACCCGGTGAGCCGAAGTTGCCCTGGCCGTCGACCAGCGGGTAGCGCAGCGACCACGGCTGCGCCATGCGCACCAGGGTGTCGTAGATCGACGAATCACCGTGCGGGTGATAGTTACCCATCGTTTCGGCGACGGAGCGCGCGGACTTTGCGTGGCCGCGGTCGGGCCGAAAGCCGGAGTCGAACATTGCGTAGAGCACGCGGCGGTGCACCGGCTTGAGACCGTCACGAACCTCCGGCAGGGCACGTCCGACGATGACGCTCATCGCGTAATCGATGTAGCTGCGCTGCATCTCATGCTGGATGTCAACCGGTTCGATGCGGTCGCCGGTTTCGCCGCCAGGGGGCAGGGTGGTGTCAGTCATGTGAGTCCTCTTTAGTCCCTACGACGGGCTGTACTTCGCTAAACATCCAAGAAACGAACGTCTTTGGCGTTGCGGGTGATGAAGCTACGGCGCGCCTCGACGTCCTCGCCCATCAGGATCGAGAACAGCTCGTCGGCCGCCGCGGCGTCGTCTAGCGTGATTTGACGCAGCACCCGAACCGACGGGTCCATCGTGGTCTCCCACAGCTCCTTGGCATCCATCTCACCCAGACCCTTGTACCGCTGGATACCGTCGTCGACATTGATCCGCTTGCCCGCACTCTTGCCCGCTTCGAGCAACCCGTCGCGCTCCCGATCGGAGTAGGCGAACTCCGGTTCGGAGCGCTGCCACTTCAGCTTGTACAGCGGCGGCTGCGCCAAGAAGATGTGTCCGTTCTCCACCAGCGGCTTCATGAATCGGAACAGCAGGGTCAGCAGCAGCGTCGAAATGTGTTGGCCGTCAACGTCGGCGTCGGCCATCAGCACGATCTTGTGATAGCGCAGCTTGGTCAGATCGAACTCGTCGTGGATGCCGGTGCCCAGCGCCGTGATGATCGCCTGGACTTCGGTGTTCTTCAGCACCCGGTCGATGCGGGCCTTCTCGACGTTGATGATCTTGCCGCGCAGCGGCAGGATCGCCTGGAACATCGAGTCGCGCCCGCTCTTTGCCGAGCCGCCGGCCGAGTCACCCTCCACCACATACAATTCCGACTTACTTGGGTCGGTGGAGCGACAATCGGCGAGCTTGCCGGGTAGTCCGCCGATATCGGTTGCGCTCTTGCGCCGCACCAGTTCTCGAGCCTTACGGGCAGCCATCCGGGCCTGCGCCGAGGAGACCGCCTTGTTCACCACGGTCTTCGCCTCGGTCGGGTTCGCCTCGAACCAGTGGGAGAGCTGCTCGTTGCAGATCTTTTGTACGAACGACTTCACCTCGGTATTACCGAGTTTCGTCTTCGTCTGCCCTTCGAACTGCGGCTGGGAGACTTTTACCGAGATCACCGCGGCCAAGCCCTCACGGATGTCGTCACCGGTGAGGTTCGCATCCTTTTCCTTGAGCAGCTTCTTATCCTTCGCGTACTTGTTGACCACCGTGGTCAGCGCGGCACGGAAGCCCTCTTCGTGGGTGCCACCCTCGTGGGTGTTGATCGTGTTGGCGAAGGTGTGGACCGACTCGGAATAGCCGGCGTTCCACTGCATCGCGATCTCGACCTCATGCCCTACACCCTTGCCGTCGAAGTCGATGACGCTCGGCTGGATCGAGTTCTTGGTCCGGTTGATGTGCTTGACGAAATCGACAAGACCGCCCGGGTAATGGAACACCCGGTGCTTGACCTTGTGCGGCGCGACCGCCTCGGCGGCCTTCTCCTCCGCCGACTTCGGCGCTTCGGCCGTATCGCTGACGACCTCGTCGACGACCTGCTCGGGGCTGACCCGCTCGTCGGTCAACTCGATGGTCAGGCCCTTGTTGAGGAAGGCCATCTCCTGCAGGCGGCGCGCGATGGTCTCGAAGTCGTAGGTCGTGGTCTCGAAGATGTTGGGGTCGGCCCAGAACCGGATGGTCGTGCCGGTCTTCTTGGTCTTCTCGCCCTGCCGAAGGGTGCCCGGCACGGAATGGTCGTAGGTCTGGAACCACTCGGAGCCGTCGGTGCGGACATCGGCTTCGAGCCGGCTCGAGAGCGCGTTCACCACCGATACGCCCACACCGTGCAGACCGCCGGACACCTGGTAGGCGCCCTCTTCGAATTTGCCGCCGGCGTGCAGCACCGTCATGACCACGTCGATGGTGGGGATGCCGGTGGCGTGCATGGCGACAGGGATGCCGCGGCCGTCGTCGGTGACCTCCACGCCACCGTCCTCCAGAATCCGAACCGTCACCTTGGTGGCGAATCCCGCCATCGCCTCATCTACTGAATTGTCGACGACCTCCCAGACGAGGTGGTGGAGGCCGCGTTCACCGGTCGAGCCGATGTACATGCCGGGACGCTTGCGGACCGCCTCCAGACCTTCGAGGACTTTGATCGAGTCGGCACCGTACTGTTCTGTGGCAGCCACTAGCGGAACGCTCTCCTTGGGGTTCGCAAGCGCACGGTTTCACCGACCGCGCGCGGGTCTTGTCCAGTCTAGCGGTAAGTGCGTTCCGGACTGATTCTGCGGCGGCGTTTCTGCACACCTAGTTACGCCGTGCACGGAATTTCTCGGATCGGCATACGTGATGACGCTTGGCATGCTGCTAGGCGAGCGCCTCGTGGCTGTCAGCCGACTGTGATACAGACCTCAGCCGTAAGTGTCCCGGGGTCCGCGTCCGGAGATGTGCCGGGGGCCTTTCCGCCACGACGGAGCCACCGGACCGGTGATCTTCAGCGACTTCACGACTCCGTCGCCGACAGCGGCCGCGATCTTCGCCAGCAGCTGCGATTGCACCATCCGCAACTGCGTCGCCCAGGCGGTTGATTCAGCTGTCACGCTCAGGACGCCGTCGCGCAGCGCCGTCGGCTCGGCATGCTCGGCGATCTGCTCGCCGACCACCGTCTCCCACTGCGCGAACACCGCGCCCTCGGCGACCTTGGGTGTCCAGCCGCGCGACTTCGCCAGCTCGTTGGCAACCCTCCCGAGAGGCTGTGGGTCGCGGCCATCCGGCCCCGGCCCCGACCAGCGGCGGCGACCGTCGCGCCCGGCACTGCGCCGGGCGCCGGGGGAGCGACCACCGCGGCCGACTTCCTTGCCCTGATTGCGAGCGGCACCGCGGGCTTCCTCCAGCGCACGTCGCACCAGGTCCATCCCGGCCAGATTCGCGAGGTGCTCGGGCGGGCCCTTGACCTCGTCTGCCCCGTCGTCGGATTCGGTCACGGTGACACCACCTCCGACATCCGGCCGCCGTCGTCGTCACGTAATGAAATGCCGATCCGGGTGGCATCCCAGTCCGTCGGGATGTCCTCGCCGACAGCGGCAGTGATGAGTACCTGCTCCGCACCGGCGGCCACCCCCGCCAGCGCCCGGCGGCGCGCACTGTCCAGTTCAGCGAAGACGTCGTCGAGAATCAGCACCGGTTCACTGCCCTCGGCGCGCAGGAGTTCATAGGAAGCCAGCCGCAATGCCAATGCCATGGACCAGGATTCGCCGTGACTGGCGAATCCCTTGGCCGGCTGGTCACCGAGGCGCAGATCCAGGTCATCGCGGTGCGGTCCGACCAGGCACATTCCGCGTTCCAGTTCCGCGCCGCGCCGCTCGGCAAGTCCGGCGAGCAGCGCGGCTTCCAGGTACTCGACATCGTGGCCGGTGTCCGGCCCGTCCAGAACGCTGCTGCGGTAGCTGATCGCCGCCGGGCGAGATGCGGGTGCCAGCAGCTGGTAGGCCTTCTCCACCTCGGGCGCCAGGAGGTTGGTCAGCTGGATTCGTGCCGCCATCAGCTGCGCCCCGTGGGCGGCCAGGTGGCCGTCCCACACATCGAGTGTCTCCAGCACACCGGAATCGCCCTTAAACCTCGCTCCCGCAGCAGATTTCAACAACGCGGTGCGCTGTCTGAGGACCTTGTCATAATCGGCGCGGATCGCCGCTACCCGGGGTCTGCGGACCGAGGCGAGCTCATCGAGGTACCGACGACGTTCGCCCGGGTCGCCGCGGACCAGCGCCAGATCCTCCGGGGCGAACAGCACGGCGCGTACGGCCCCGAGGATTTCGCGGGTGCTGCGAACCGGCGAACGATTCAACCGTGCCTTGTTGGCCCGGCCCGCCGCGATCTCGAGATCGACGGCCAATTCCCGTCCCTCGTTGACGACGATTACCGACACCACCGCGCGCTCAGCTCCGGCCCGGATCAGCGGCGCGTCCGTCGCGACTCGGTGAGATCCGAGTGTCGCGCAATACCAGAGCGCCTCAACAAGATTCGTCTTGCCGAACCCGTTGGGTCCGACGAACACGGTCCGGCCCGGCGCCAATTCGAGCTCGACACTTTCCCACGACCGGAAGTCGCGAAGAGCCAGGTGCCGGACATACATTGAAGCTGGTTATCCCGACACCGAGACTCGCTTGACCGCGTGCCCACCGAACTGATTGCGCAGCGCCGAAACAGCTTTCATTGTCGGCGAATCCTCCTGCCGCGAGGCGAAGCGGGCGAACAGCGCCGCGGCGATCACCGGCATCGGCACCCGATGGCGGATTGCCTCCTCGACGGTCCAGCGGCCTTCGCCGGAATCCTCGGTGTAGCCCGAGATCGCATCGAACGCGGGGTCTTCCTTGAGCGCCTTCGCCAACAGTTGCTGCAGCCACGACCGCACGACGGTGCCGTTGGTCCACGCCTGGATCACGGCCTGGGTGTCGGTGATCAACGGCTCAGCGGCCAGTAACTCATAGCCTTCGGCGTAGGCCATCATCAGCCCGTACTCGATTCCGTTGTGCACCATCTTGGCGTAGTGACCCGCGCCGACCGGGCCGGCGTGCACGAAACCGTCGGCCAGATCTCCCGGCGGGCGCAGCGTGTCGAAGACCGGCATCACCCGGGCGACATCCTCGTCACTGCCGCCGACCATCAGGCCGTAACCTTCTGCCAGACCCCAGATGCCGCCGGACACACCGGCGTCGACGAACGAAATGCCTTTCGCAGCAAGCAATTCAGCATGCGGTCCGTCTTCGGTGTACTTGGAGTTGCCGCCGTCGACGACCAGGTCACCAGGGCTGAGTACGTCGGCCAGCGAGCTGATCGTGTCATCGGTGATGGGCCCAGACGGCACCATCACCCACACCACACGCGGAGCGACGAGCGTTTCAGCCAGCGCCACGAGCGTCGGGACATCGGTCACTTCGGGTCTGGGGTCGTAGCCGATGACCTCATGTCCGCCCTCGCGCAAGCGCTGGCGCATGTTGAAACCCATCTTGCCCAGACCGACCAAACCCAGCTGCATGACTGCCTTCCTAAGTCCGGGACCTGGTCAGCCGGGAAGCCGGACCGGCATCAACAGATATACGTAGTCGGTCGCAGCGGCCGGGAACGGCCCGGTGCCATCCACCTGGTGGTCCCCGTCTGCGGGCCGCAACACCGCCGGCCGGCTGGGTGTGGTGAAACCGAAGGTCACCCGGTCCGAGTGCAGCGAGCCCAGGCCATCTGTCAGATAGGTGGGGTTGAACGCGATGGTCAGTGGCTCACCGGCGAATTCGACCGGAAGGTCCTCTTCGGCGCGTCCCACATCGTCGGCACCGGCCGACAGATGCAGCACCCCATCGTTGAATTCCATCCTGACCTGGGCACCACGGTCGGCGACCAGTGCGACACGTTTGATGGCCTCGGTCAACTCGCCGACGCCGATGGTCGCGACAGCGGTGTGCTCGGCGGGTAGCAGCTGGCGGAACTTCGGGAACTCGGCGTCGAGCAGCCGGGTGGTACTGCGCTTGCCGCCGCTGCGAATTCCCAGCAGGCCTTCCTTACCGACCGCCGACCCGGCACCCAGTGCCAGGTGCACCTCGGAACCGGATGTCCCGGCCTTGGCCGCTTCGGCCAAGGTCTTGGCCGGCACGAGTACTGCAGCTTCCAGGCTGGGGGAGGACGTCGACCAGGTCAGTTCGCGAACGGCCAACCGGAATCGGTCGGTCGCCGCCAAAACCACTGTCTCACCGGAAATCTCCACGCGGATACCGGTCAACATCGGCAGGGTGTCGTCACGTCCGGCAGCCACCGCCACCTGGCCGATCGCCTCGCCGAACAGATCGGCGGAGATGACACCGGTTTCCTCCGGCAATTCCGGCAGCGCCGGATAGTCCTCGACCGCCATGGTGGGCAGCGAAAATCGCGCACTTCCGCAGCTCAGTGCTACCCGGGTGCCTTCGACGCTGACGTCGACGGGCTTGGCCGGCAGCGCCCTGGTGATGTCGGACAACAACCGCCCGGATACCAAAACGCTTCCAGGAGAGGCTATTTCGGCGGCGACGCGTACCTCGGTCGACACTTCGTAATCGAAGCCGGAAATGGTCAGGCCCTCATCGGTGCCGGTGAGCAACACACCTGCCAGCACCGGCACCGTCGGCCGGGTCGGAAGGTTACGGGCAACCCAGGCCACCGCGTCGGCGAAGTCCTCCCGCACCAGGCGGAACTTCAAGTCGGAGCCAACCGTCGTCGCTGCCACGTCTACATCGTCCCTTCATCACCCAATAACCCCGACCAGCGTTCACCGCGTGCCGGAGCACCGATGAGCGTGATCTGTGAGCGACAGCCGCAGAACGGCAGTCAGAAGAACCACCGTAGAGCGTCGGACGCCATCTTGAAAGCTAATCGATCGGGGTGACAAGACCACCACGAGACCGTGCCGGATGCCCTGTTGACGGGCTACTCCCCAAAGCTGTCTTCAAAGAGGAAATTGGAAGAGAGATAACCGTAATAGTAATAGGGGCTGTGCAACCTGTGGACTACCCGGCCGATTGCCTGCTCCGGTGGTGTGCGGCTGTGTGTACCAATTGTGTATGACCGTGGGCGAACTACAGGCTCGGTGTGTACAGCCGCCGGTTGTTCTTTGTCATCCCGGTGCTTCCACGGCGATGTGAGTCGTTGTCCACAACGGTGTGCACATGACATGAGTGTGACCACTGGTACGACAGTGACCAAAGTTTTTTCGCGAAGATGACAGAAAAGCGAGGGATTCAGCGCTTGGAACGCTGGCGGATCCGGGTGGTGAGTTCCTTGACGTGATCGAACACCTCACGCCGATGGGCCATTTCACCGCGAATCTTCTTCTCGGCGTACATCACCGTGGTGTGGTCGCGGCCGAATGCCTGCCCGATCTTGGGCAAGGACAGGTCGGTGAGCTCACGGCACAGATACATGGCGATCTGCCGCGACTGGGCCAGCGCGCGCGTTTTGCCGGGGCCCCGCAACTCCTCGACGGTGGTGTCGAAGTACTCGGCAGTGGCCGCCATGATGGCCGCGGTGCTGATCTGCATGGTGCCGGCGTCGGCGATCAGATCGCGCAGGACGATCTCGGCGAGCGACTTGTCGATCGGCGTCTTGTTCAGCGAGGCGAACGCGGTGACCCGGATGAGCGCGCCCTCGAGCTCGCGAATGTTGCGCTCGATGCTGCTGGCGATCAGTTCCAGGACGTCATCGGGAACGTCCAGGCGCTCCATCTGCGCCTTCTTACGCAAGATGGCGATGCGGGTCTCCAGCTCGGGCGGCTGAACATCGGTGATCAATCCCCACTCGAACCTGGTGCGCAGCCGGTCTTCGAGCGTGGCCAGCTGTTTAGGCGGCCGGTCGGAGGAGATCACGATCTGTTTGTTGGCGTTGTGCAGCGTGTTGAAGGTATGGAAGAACTCTTCCTGGATACCTTCCTTGCCCTCGATGAACTGGATGTCGTCGACCAGCAGCACGTCGATGTCGCGGTAGCTGCGCTTGAACGCAACCTTGCGGTCGTCGCGCAAGGAGTTGATGAAGTCGTTGGTGAACTCTTCGGTCGAGACGTACTTCACCCGCATGCCGGGGAAAAGCCGCTGCGCGTAATTTCCGGCCGCGTGCAGCAGGTGGGTCTTACCCAGCCCGGACTCGCCCCAGATGAACAACGGGTTATAGGCACGGGCCGGAGCTTCGGAGATCGCGAGTGCCGCGGCATGAGCGAACCGGTTCGAGGAACCGATCACGAAGGTGTCGAAGGTGTAGCGGCGGTTGAGGCTGATGCCGGGCGCTTCGGCGGACGGATTACTGCGCGGCCGCTCGATGAAGTAACTCGGCCACGTCTCGTGAGCGCTCGCCAATGCCTCGCGGTCTTCATCGACCTCGTCAAGATCGGAGTCGACGACAGCAGGCTCGGGTGCGGCGGGGTCGTCTTCTTCGAGAGCCGGGGGGGCGATTCGCACGCCGAGCTCGATCCGCTGTCCCAACCGACGGCTGAGCGCATCGACGATCTGGGTCCGCAGATGACGCTCGATCTCGTTCTGCACGAAGCTGCTCGGCACCGACAGAAGCGCGAAGCCCTCGGCGATGGTGAGCGGTTGAACCAACTTCAGCCACGCGCGTTGCTGCGGAGTCAGCGGTGCGTCGCCGCCAGTTCCGTTACTGGGGCGCGGGTCCGCAGTTCCGTCGCCGTTGAGCTCGGCGACAACCGAGCTCCACACCGTGGCGAACGCTGAACCGGGATCATCGGTCAACGACAGATCCCCCTGGTCGCAAGGTCGGGCATGAAACCAATAGGCGAGTCGACGAACGATCTGTCCACATAGTTATCCACAGGTGTGGACAGGACAGTCGGCTCGCCTGGAAGCATATCGGCGCGGGGTCGCGGGTCGGCAGTCAATCCCCGCAATTAGATGTCGTGTGGACTATCAGCCGACCAGTGCCCCCGCTTGGTGATTGCACGCCGCTTCGGTCTGAAGCGGCTTTGGCAGAAGCTAACAGTTTTCGGGGCGGGTGCCAACCGTTCTGCAACATTGCGATCACGAAGGTATAACGGCGCCTGGGGCGTTGGTGACGGCTGTGACAGCAGTGCCCTGGTCGACCGAACCTCGCTGGGAAGCGGGCGGTGGCCGGTGACGCGACAAGGCGGTTTGACCAGGGCAAGTGAGGTCAGTACCCTCAAACAGTCGCCCATACGTCGGCGATACGGCTGCGACCGGAAGTTTCGGGACAGCGCCGGTTACGAGCGAGACCAAAGCTTACAACGAGCGGTCGGTTCGTCTGGTGTGCAGCGTAAGCATGTACACCGGGCAGCGACCGCCAAACGACGAGGAGATACAGCCGTGGCCAAGGGCAAGCGGACCTTCCAGCCGAACAACCGGCGCCGGGCGCGGGTCCATGGCTTCCGTCTGCGCATGCGTACGCGCGCCGGGCGCGCCATCGTGTCGGGCCGGCGCCGCAAGGGTCGTCGTTCACTGACTGCCTGATCCACGAGATCACGCGGCGTGCTCCCGGCTCAGTTCCGGATGACACGGTCTGCGGAGTTCGGCGCCACCATCAAGCACGGGGTGCGAGCGGCGCAGCCAGATCTCGTCGTGCACGCACGACGCGCGACGGGCAGCGGTGACGGACCCCGGATCGGATTGGTCGTCGCCAAGTCGGTCGGCAACGCCGTTCAACGACACCAAGTTTCCCGCCGGCTGCGCCACGTGGCCCGGTCTGTTCTACCCGACCTCAGCGTCGACGACCGCATCGTGATCCGGGCTCTGCCCAGTAGCCGCGATGCGCTTTCCGCCCGCCTGGAACAGCAGCTGAAAAAGGGCGTCCGGCGGACCCATTCTCTGATGGAGAAGACGCAGTGAGCCACCTCCCGACTCGTGTCGTGATCTTCCTCGTCGAGCTGTATCGCCACACCATCTCACCGCTGCGACTGCCGACATGCCGGTTCACGCCGACATGTAGCCAGTACGCCGTGGACGCGCTGACCGAGTACGGATTGATCCGCGGTAGTTGGCTGATCGTGATCCGGCTGGGGAAGTGTGGTCCGTGGCATCGGGGAGGATGGGATCCAATACCCGAGCGGCGCCTGCAGGCGCCCGGGGCCGGTCTCGAAGAAGAGCGCAGGAGCACGCATGTTTAATTGGTTCAGCCTGGACGTCATCTACTACCCGGTGTCGGGCATCATGTGGCTCTGGTACAAGCTGTTCGCCGCGATCCTGGGCCCCACCAACTTCTTCGCCTGGGCACTGTCCGTCATGTTCTTGGTGTTCAGCCTGCGCGCGTTGCTCTACAAGCCGTTCGTCCGCCAGATCCGGACCACTCGGCAGATGCAGGAGCTGCAGCCACAGATCAAGGCGCTGCAGAAGAAGTACGGCAAGGATCGTCAGCGGATGGCGCTGGAGATGCAGAAGCTGCAGCGCGAGCACGGATTCAACCCGATCCTCGGCTGCCTGCCGATGCTGGCGCAGATCCCCGTATTTCTGGGCCTCTATCACGTGTTGCGTTCGTTCAATCGGACGCAGCACGGGTTCGGCCAGCTGGGCCTGTCGGTGGAGGAGAACCGCGCCACCGGAAACTATTTCTTCAGCGCGACCGATGTCGGGCACTTCCTCGATGCGAATCTGTTCGGTGCCCCTCTGAGCGCGAGCATGACCCAGAGTTCGGGCCTGGAGGCTTTCAAGAACTTCGACTTCAGCCGGCCGGCGGTCATTGCGGTCGGCATTCCGTTGATGGTGTTGGCCGGTATCGCTACCTACTTCAACAGTCGGGCGTCGGTGGCGCGCCAAAGCCCGGAAGCCGCGGCCAACCCGCAGACCGCGATGATGAACAAACTTGCGCTCTACGTCTTCCCGCTCGGTGTGGTTGTCGGTGGTCCGTTCCTGCCGATCGCGATCATCATCTACTGGGTGTCCAACAACATCTGGACCTTCGGCCAGCAGCACTACGTGTTCGGCAGGATCGAAAAGGAAGAAGAAGCCAAGAAGGAAGAGGCGTTGGTCCGCCGAGCGGCGAATGCTCCGGCACCGGGCGTGAAGCCGACCAAGCCGAAGAAGGGTGCGCCGGCTGCAACCAACGGCGCCACGGCTGAATCCACGGACGAGGTTGGCGCCGAGGCGGACATCGAGCCCGACGCAGCGCCGGCGAAGCCGGCCGACGGCGGGACGACGGCCCGCACACCGCGACCGGGATCACGGCCCAAGAAACGTAAGCGTTGACCGGAGATAGCTCCGGTGAGAGAGGGAGAGACACATGGCGGATGCCGACACCACTGAAGTGACCGAGTCCGACGTCGCGATCGACAGCGACCTAGAGCAGAACCCGGACAAGGCCGAAGTGAAGGGCGAGGATCTCGAAGAGCGGCTCGTCGCCGAAGGCGAGATCGCCGGCGATTACTTGGAAGAGCTGCTCGACCTGTTGGACTTCGACGGCGATATCGACCTCGACGTCGAGGGGAACCGCGCGATCGTCAGCATCGACGGCGGCGAGGACCTGTCGAAGCTTGTCGGGCGCAAAGGCGAGATCCTCGACGCGCTTCAGGAGCTGACCCGGCTGGCTGTCCATCAGAAGACGGGGGAGCGCAGTCGGCTCATGCTTGACATCGCTAACTGGCGCCGCCGCCGTCGCGAAGAGCTGAGCGCGCTAGGTGACAAAGTGGCCCGCCGGGTGCTTGAGTCCGGCGATCGTGAGGAACTGGCACCGATGACGCCGTTCGAGCGGAAGATCGTGCACGACGCCGTCGCCGCAGTGGACGGTGTGCACAGCGAGAGCGAGGGTGTGGAGCCCTCGCGTCGCGTCGTCGTCCTGAAGGGCTGAAGTTACACCGATGTAGTTCGATGCCCGGACGCCATCACTAACGGAGGATGTTTCACGTGAAACATGGCACCGCGCCCCCGCCTCCAACGGCAGCCGCGAGGGTCTTCGGCGACCGGGTGGGCCTGGCCCATCGCTACGCCGATCTGCTCGCCGGTCCTGGGGTCGAGCGCGGGTTGATTGGGCCTCGGGAAGTCGAGCGGCTGTGGGAGCGACACATCCTCAACAGCGCCGCGGTGGCTGAGTTGATTGAGCCGGACGCCCGGGTCGTTGATATCGGGAGCGGAGGTGGGTTGCCCGGCCTGCCCATCGCGATCGCCCGCCCAGATGTCCACGTGACGCTCATCGAACCGATGCTGCGCCGAACCGAGTTTCTCGCGGAGTCGGTGGCGGCGCTGGGCCTGCCGATCGACATCATTCGCGGGCGAGCCGAAGAGCCAGATGTCCGTGCCCGCGCCGGGGGAGCGGACGTTGTTGTGTCAAGAGCAGTGGCGTCCCTCGACAAGCTCACCCGCTGGAGCCTGCCATTGTTGCGCCCCGGTGGACGGATGCTGGCCATGAAGGGCGAGCGCGCGGAAGAGGAAGTCGTCGAGGGACGGCGGGGGATGGCGTCGTTAGGCGCATCCGATGTAATGGTGATGAGATGTGGCGAGAGCTATTCGGATCCACCCGCGACCGTGGTGATCGCGGTGCGGGGGGAGCGGGCACCAAGCGGCAAGAAGCCCACGCGAACTTCGGAGAGAAGGGGATCATGACTGTCCCATCCAACCCCGCTCGGCCGGGGGCAGCGGCCGATGTTTCACGTGAAACATGGAATCCGCCCAACGACTTCGAGACCCCGATCGGCGCCGCCGCGCAACGTGCCATGCAGGTGCTCCACACAGTCGCCGGCCAGCTGCCGCGCCCCGGCCGACGCCGGATCTTCACCGTCGCCAATCAGAAGGGCGGGGTGGGAAAGACGACAACCGCGGTGAACCTGGCGGCTGCGCTTGCAGTCCAAGGACTGAAGACGTTGGTGGTCGATCTCGATCCGCAGGGCAACGCCAGCACCGCCTTGGGTATCGCCGATCGGCAGTCCGGTACGCCGTCGTCGTATGAGGTCCTGCTCGGCGAGATTCCGCTGCAGGCCGCCATCCGCCAGAGCCCGCATAGTCCACGCCTGTTCTGTGTGCCGGCGACCATTGACCTCGCGGGTGCCGAGATCGAACTCGTCAGCATGGTCGCCCGCGAAAACCGACTACGCAATGCGCTCGCCGCCCTCGACGATTCGGACTTCGATTACGTCTTCATCGACTGCCCGCCGTCGCTCGGGCTGCTTACGATCAACGCGCTCGTCGCGGCGCCCGAAGTGTTGATCCCGATCCAGTGCGAGTACTACGCGCTGGAAGGAGTCTCTCAGTTGATGAGGAACATCGAGATGGTCCGAGCCCACCTCAACCCGCAACTAACGGTCTCCACCGTCATCCTCACGATGCACGACGGCCGGACCAAACTCGCCGACCAGGTCGCGTCCGAGGTACGCCGCTACTTCGGCGATAAGGTTCTCGCCACCGTCATTCCGCGAAGCGTGAAAGTCTCCGAGGCACCGGGCTACAGCATGACGATCATCGATTACGATCCCGGTTCACGGGGTGCGATGAGCTATCTCGACGCCAGTAAAGAACTCGCACAACGGGCGACCCCGGCATAGTGGAGGCACCAATGTCATCGAAGAGCAAGGGCGGCCTCGGCCGCGGCCTGGCCTCTCTCATCCCGACCGGGCCGGCTGACGGCGGTCCGCGACTCGGTGCGGCCGCTGCCGATGTGGTGATCGGCGGAACCGCGCTGAACGTGGACACCGTTGGAGCGGTCTACCGCGAGATAGACCCGTCGGCCATCGAGCCCAACCCGCGCCAGCCCCGCCAGGTTTTCGATGAAGAGGCTCTTGGCGAACTGGTGCACTCCATTCGCGAGTTCGGTCTCATGCAGCCAATCGTGGTGCGGGCAGTTCCTGACGCGGCCCACGGTGCGCCGATCCGCTACCAACTGGTGATGGGGGAGCGGCGGTGGCGTGCCGCCCAGGAGGCCGGGCTGGCGACCATCCCGGCAATCGTCCGGGAAACCGCCGAAGATAATCTGCTCCGCGACGCACTACTGGAGAACATCCACCGCGTTCAGCTGAACCCGTTGGAAGAGGCGGCGGCCTACCAACAACTACTCGAAGAGTTCGAAGTAACCCACGACGAACTCGCTGTCCGCATCGGGCGGTCGCGACCGGTGATCAGCAACATGATCCGGCTGCTGCGACTGCCCATCGCCGTGCAACGCCGGGTGGCTGCCGGGGTGCTCTCGGCCGGGCACGCCCGCGCCCTCCTCGCGCTCGAAGCCGGTCCGGAGGCCCAGGAAGAACTGGCGGCCCGGATCGTCGCCGAGGGATTGTCGGTACGCGCCACGGAGGAAGCGGTTACGCTCGCCAATCGGGCGGACACCAAGACGCCGCCGGCGCCGCGCCGCAAGCCGATTCAGATGCCCGGGCTCCAAGATGTGGCCGAGCGGCTGTCGAGCACCTTCGACACGCGGGTGACGGTGAGCCTCGGCAAGCGCAAGGGCAAGATTGTCGTCGAGTTCGGCTCGGTGGACGATCTGCAGCGCATCGTGGACATGATGAACCGACCGGTGGGCTGAAGACGCAGGTACCGAGACACCAGCTAATTCCGTCACAGTGACGCCCGCTCCGGTCCGCGTTCGCCGACGATCTCCCCAAGCGAGGAATCACGCAGTGCGCCAATCTATTTCGTCCCGGACGGGCACCGGCTTCGGTAGCTGCGCCACCACTGGCACGTTTGCGGTTGCCTCTCCTATCCTGAAGGGGCCGTTGTGCATTTTCGCGACGCATGAAAGCCGGGGAGGTTAGTGTCCGTCCGCATCACGCCGCTTCGGCTCGAGGCGTTCGAGCAATTGCCCAAACACGCGCGTCGATGTGTGTTCTGGGAAGTCGATCCCGCGACGCTACGGGGCGGTGACTACCTTCCCGACCCCGAGTTCGAGAAGGAAGCATGGCTGTCGATGGTCATGCTGGAGTGGGGCTCGTGTGGTCAAGTGGCCACTACGGTGTCCGCCGAGGGGTCGGAGTCGGAGGACGAGCAGCCGTGCCTCGGCTATGTGCTGTACGCCCCGCCCCGCGCGGTGCCGCGGGCGCAACTCTTCCCGACCGGACCGGTCAGCGCAGACGCCGTTCTGCTGACGTCCATGGCGATCGAACCTGGGCAGGCCGACACCCTGCCCCACGCGTTGATCAGCCAGGTGGTCAACGAGCTCGTTCGACGCGGTGTACGCGCTCTCGAGGCGTTCGGCCGTACATCCGATGCGGCAGAACTACTCGACCCCGAGGTCGTCGACCCGGAGATGCGTCCGGCTATCGAAGTCCTGGGGGACTGCTCGTTCGACCAGTGCATGATCGGCGCCGACTTCCTGCTCGACGCTGGATTCACCGTGGTCGCTCCGCATCGCCACTTTCCGCGACTGAGGCTTGAGCTCGACAAGGGGCTCGGTTGGAAAGCCGAAGTCGAGGCCGCGCTGGAGCGGCTGCTGCAAAGCGCACAGCTGCAGGAGCCGGTCGGTGCCGGCGCTGAGATTCGCGGCTAGTCAGTAGGCGGGTCGGGCTTGCTCGACCGACAGCTCGTGGGCGAGTAGTTCGGCGAACGTGAAAGTTCCTGTGGGACGGTCATTCTTGCCCAACAGGTACAGCCGCTTGACGGCGGCAAGGATGCCTTCGGCAACCGCGTCGCGGGAGTGGCTGGTCACCAACATCGAGCGGTCTCGCGGGTTTGTGATGTAGCCGACGTCGACCTGCACGGTGGGCATCCGGGTGAGACGCAGCAGATCCCAGGTCCGACCGTGCGTCCGGCAGTCACGTAACCCGGTGCGCGCCACAACTTCTCGCTGGATGAAGTCGGCCAGGTTCCGGCCGATCGTCGACACCGAACCGTGCGAGCTACCGAAGTAGAACGACGCCACGCCGTTCGCCGACGGACTGGGCTGGGTCTCGCAGCGCAGGCTGATCATCAGGTCGGCGCCGACGGTGTTGGCGGTGGCGGCCCGCTCGGCGTCAGTCGGGCTGTGGTTGGCCGGCCGCGAGAGGAAGGTCTCCATGCCGATCGCGGTCATCCGGCCTTCGAGCCGGCTGGCCAAGTCCCACAGAATGTCTGCTTCACTGATCGGTCCTTCTGGACCCTGGGTGATCAGGCCGTGGTCGGCACCCCCGCGGCCCGGATCGATGATGATCCGCTTGCCGGAGAGCCGAGGCCCCGAACGGCGGACCTGCTCCTCTTCGCGGATGGCGTGCAGCGAGCCGCCGGTGACGCGGGAACCCAGAAAGTCCAAGGAGCGCAACGTTTCCGGGCCGCAGATGCCGTCGGCTGAGAGCCCATACTCGCGCTGGTAGGACATCAGCCCGTTGTGGGTCTGCAACCCGAAGTAGCCGTCCACCAGCGAGGTGTAGAAGCCGAGCTCCTGGAGTTTCGCCTGCAGCGTCGCGACGTCGTCGCCGTACATGGGCGCACCGAACTGGTGCACAAGCGTCCGTGCCCCGAGCCGGTAGGAGGCTTCCTTGAGCGCGCGGTAGGTGGCCTCGCCGACCATCCCGTCGACCAGGAGTCCGCGGCGCTGCTGGAACGCCCGCACCGCCTCGTCGAGATCGGCGTCAAACACGTCGACCGCCACCCGCTTACCGGTGGTCAGGTCGGCGTCGGGATTGTCGACCAAGCCGAGCGCGGACAGCGCCTCGCGGATTTCGACGACGGCGTTGCTGCGGTCACCGCGGCGCAACACGTCATCCCGACCGCTCCGGTGCCAGGAGGCATCGCCCCCGGCACCGTGGCGAAGACTCGACATGCAGGGCCCTTCGGTCACTGTTGTCAGCTGCCTGTCCCAGCGCTGACGATTGCACACAGGCTAGGGAGCATTCTCGCAGAAGCTCACCGCATTCCGGAAAACGGCAGGCGACGCCGCCGGTAACGGAATTGTCTCGGCCATCGAGCCGACGATGCCGACGCGGCTCGAGGTGGGGGAGGAGCGAGAAATTGGGCTCCCGTTCGCGCTAAACGACGTCCGCGATTTCCCGCAGCAACGCAGCCTTGCCCTTGGCGCCGACGATCCGCTTCACCGGCTGACCGTCCTTGAACAGGATCAGTGTCGGGATCGAGACGACCTGGAAGTCGCGCGCCGTCGCCGGATTGGCGTCGACGTCGAGCTTGGCCACCGTCAGGGCGCCGGCCTTCTCGCTGGCGATCTCCTCCAGGACCGGCGCGACCATCCGGCACGGACCGCACCAGGTGGCCCAAAAGTCAACCAGCACAGGGGTATTGCTGGACAAGACATCCTCGGAGAAGGAGTCGTCGGAGACCGTTACGGTCGCGCCGCCTTCGCTCATTGGTGTGCTCCAATCATCTCGGTACTTGCAGTGTCGTCGGCATCGGCCAGCCAGCGTTCGGCGTCGATCGCGGCCGAACAGCCCATCCCGGCGGCCGTGATGGCCTGCCGATACGTGTGATCCACCAGGTCGCCGGCGGCAAACACGCCGTCGATCGAGGTGGCGGTGGTCTGACCGCGTACCAGCACGTAGCCCTCGGGGTCGAGGTCGACGGCCCCGCGCACCAACTCGGAGCGCGGGTCGTGGCCGATCGCGACGAACACGCCCGTCACCGGCAGGGTTGACTCCTCACCGGTGATCACGTTGTGAACGCGCAGTCCGCTGACAGTGGTGTCACCCTCGACCGCGTCGACCGCGGTGTTGGTCAGGAAGGTGATCTTTTCGTTGTCGCGAGCGCGCTCGAGCATGATCTTGGACGCCCGGAACTCGTCGCGTCGGTGCACCAGGGTGACGCTGCGTGCGAAGCGGGTCAGGAAGGTGGCCTCCTCCATGGCGGAGTCACCACCGCCGATGACGGCGATGTCCTGCTCCTTGAAGAAGAAGCCGTCACAGGTGGCGCAGGCGCTGACACCGCGGCCGAGCAGCTCCTGTTCGCCCGGGACGCCGAGATAGCGGGCCGCGGCACCCATCGCGAGGATGACCGAACGGGCGAAGTGAGTCTCACCGTCGGCGGTCACCACCTTCTTGACGGGGCCTTCCAGGTCGACCGACTCGACATCTTCCATCCGCAGGTCGGCGCCGAAGCGCAGGGCTTGCTCGCGCATCTCGTCCATCAACTCCGGCCCGGTGATGCCCCCACGGAAGCCGGGGAAATTCTCCACCTCGGTGGTGGTCATCAGTGCGCCGCCGAAGGACGTCCCTTCGAAGACCAGCGGCTGCAGCTGCGCGCGGGCGGTGTAGATGGCCGCGGTGTAGCCGGCTGGGCCTGATCCGATGACGATGACGTCATGTACTGGGTTGGCGCTCATACCAGCCTTTCTGCTCCGGTCCCGGGCCGCAGGCGAAGAGCCTGCATGTCGGGTTCCTCTAGCCATCTCGTCAAACAACAGGGTAGGCCGCGCTGTTCCCCGCGGTGCACTATGGGCGGCGGACCGTGGTCTCGGCGATCAGGCCGGTGTCCACCGAACTACAGGACGCGGCGACGGTGACACCGACGATCACGTCGGGCTGGTCACCGGGGAGCACGAGCACGATCGCGGGCTTGCCGTCGACCTGCACCTGTTCGGCGCCCAGGACCTGCACCGATCCGGGATAACCCAGGGCGCTCAGGCAGGCGGCCCGACGTTTGGGGTCGGCCAGTGGGCCGAAGTCTGGGCTGCGGGCGATCAGGGAGTTCAGCTCACGGCTGCTGATCGGCATCTTCGGGGTGACGGTGATCATGCTGGCACTGGTCAGGGTGCTCGCGGTGGGCCCGCCGGATCTCAGCAGCGCCGCCGTGCCGAGTCCGATCGCGGCCAGCACCGCCACCGCGCCGACGCCGGCGGCCACCAGGCGTCCGCTGCGCGCGGCGGGGCGCCGGGCATGGGCCGCAGACGGTGACGACGCCGGCGCGACCGTGTGCATGGGCTCCACCCGACCAGTGTGCCGGGTCTCCCGGCGACCCGGCAGCGACCCGGGATGGTCAGGGGCGCAGCAGGCCCGTCAGGCGTGCACGCCCTCGAGCGCATCGGCTCTTCACCGTGCCTTCGGCGATCCCGAGCAGCGCGGCGGCGTCGGCGATCGAGTACCCGTGCATGTCCACCGCGAGGACCGCGGCCCGCTGGTCGGCGGGCAGTCGCATCAGCGCGCGGCGCACCAATAGAACGGTCTCCACCTCGCTCGTGCGGTCAGCGATGCCGTGCTCGTCAACCAGCGGGGTCGTGGGTTGCGAGGCACGCCGTATCCGGTCCAGGCAAGCGTTGATCACGATGCGGTGCAGCCAGCTTCCGACGGCCGCGTCGTGGCGGAATGACGGAGCGCCACGGTGTGCGGCCAGCATCGCGTCCTGCATGACATCGGCGGCGTCTTCGGGGCTGCGGGTCCTGCGGCGGGCCAGTTGGAGGAGCCGGCGGTGGTGGCGGTGGAACAGTTCTTCGAAGGCGTAGCGATCACCGGCGACATGGGCTGCCAACAACTCCGCGTCGCTGCGAACCACGGTCGGGCCGGTAAAGCTGAGCATGGCCGGACAGTAGGTCTCCCGCCGCGGACGGGCACTTCACCCGAGGCCGTGCCTGTTGAGAACTAGGAAGCTGCCTTGACGGTCAGCCCGGAGATCTCGGTCTTGTTCTTGCCGTCGGTGGTGCCCATCGTGGTAATCCACACCACCAGGTAGGTCGTCGGCGCCTTCGCATTGACCTGAATTGTGTTGGCGCCCGGCTGCAATGCGGTGGGCTGGGTCAGCACGGTGGTGTCGTCGAGGCTGGCGGGGTTGGCCGACGAGGCCGCGCGGATCTGCACCTGGGTGCCGGTGCTGGGTACCGTCAGCGACACACTGCCCACAGTGGTCGGCTGCGGCAGCTGCAACAGCAACCCGACGCCGCTCTTGAAGTTGGGGAACGGATTCGGGTCGGTGTAGATGTCCGTCGGCCAACCGGTGCCGGGACCACCGGTCAGTGCCAGGTCGGCCTTCTCGGGATTGTCGGCACCACCACCGGGTGAAAATACCGTCGCCTTAACGGGTTTGACGGTGCTGCCGTTGGCGGCGCTGGCACTCTCCGTTGTCGTGGGGGCCGACGGGTTGAGGCCCAGTTGGTCACCCTTGAGGCCGCCACCGACGTCACCGAAGATGCTGGACAGTACCGAAGCCAAGATGATCAGTGCGATCACCAGGATCCCGGCGCCGACACCGACGCCGATCAACAGATTGCGCCTGCGGCGCGCTTGCGCTTCGGGATCTCCCGCCGCCGCGGCGGCGGCGGCTTTCGGCGCGGCCGGGCCGCCGACCGGTTCGACCGGTTCGATGAGATCGGTGCGGTCGGCCACCGCAGTGGCCTGCTGCAACAGGTTCAAAAGTGTTGGCGCCGAACGGATTCCACCACCGGCCTGTACCGAGCGGGCAGCCGCCGCCGAGATTTGGAACGGAATGGCGCCGTCGACCGCACGCGGTTCGAGCGGCTCGCCGGCCGGGTCGGTGTCGGCGGGCTGCAGCCCACTGGGTACGCCCTTTTCGGGGAGCGGCCAGCGGTCCACCAGCAGGGCATACAGCGCGGCGCCGATTCCGCGGATGTCATCTTCGGGGGTGGCGCCGGGCATCGTGGCGGGGAACGCCAGCGCGACATCCCCTTCGATGCTGACCCGCACCCGGCTGGGGTGGTCAATGGACAGCGTGACCCCGCTGCCGTGCGCCGCGTCGGCCGCCGCGGCCAGCGACTGGACAGCACGCGCGCCGCCGATCGGCGAGGGGGAAGTGTCGGCCACTTCCTTCAGCGACCCACCCCTGATCCACTCCGCGACCACCAGGCCACCGGCGCCGGTGTTGGCGACGTCGAGAACCCGGGCGATACCGGGCCGCTCGATCTGGCTGAGTTTCAGTGTGCGGGACAGGATTTCCTGAACCTGCTCATCGGACATGGTCCCGTCGGGGTCGACGAAGGTGAGCGCGACCTGCCGGTCCAGGGCCGTGTCCAGGGCCTGCCAGAACTGCAGGCCGGGCGGGCCACCGTGCGAGACGAGGAGCCGGTAACGGCCACTGGCGATGCTGGCCCCCGGGATCAGATGGGCGTCCTCGTCAGCACTGGATTCCATCGCCGGTTCCCGCGGCGACTCGAAGCCGAGCGGCTCGCGGGTGGGATCGCCGGCAAAATCGGCGTTGGGCTGCTTGGGCGGCGCCACATCAAATCCCCGGGTCGCTTCGCTCCCGCCCGCCGCATCAAATCCCCGGGTCGCTTCGCTCCCGCCCGCCGCATCAAATCCCCGGGTCGCTTCGCTCCCGCCCGCCGAAGGGGGAACCGTGCCGACGTGGATGTCGGGGGCCACGTCGGGCTGGAAGTCGTCGGCGGCTTGGCGCGGCATCTTCGTTGTGGCGTCTCCAGTGGGCTCGGCGGGAGGATTGCCCGAGGTTTGGTCGTTCACCTCCGGTCCTTTCCCCGTCGAGCCCGCGGCTCCATACGAATTGTTGTGCTCAGGGTACGGGAAGTACCTCGGGACCTGCGGGCGGTCGAGTGCGGCGACTGCCGAGACGGTCTGCGGCGAGGTGCGGTTGATGCGACGTTTGACCGCTTCCCAGGCAGCCACCGCGTCGGGAACACGGGCGGCCAGCATCACCGCGGCCAGGATCGGCAACATGATCACGCCGAGCACCAGCAGACGCAGCAGCGACCCGATGCCACCACCGTGCTCGGTCAGCACCTTGAGCCCGAGCAGCCGATCGACGATGTAGGCGATCAGCCCGGCGAGCAGTGACGCCGCCATGGTGACCAGGATCGTGCGTACGACCGCGAGGTCGAGGAGCGTGCCCCTCGGTGGCTTCAACGCGCGCTGGAGCAGCACATATCCCAGCACGGCGCCGGCCAGGAAGCCGAGACCGTTGGCCAGGCCGAGGTAGCCCGCGACGAGTTCCTTGTCGGCGCTCAGGTGCGGAGCCACCAGCGATGCCGCGATCTTGACGATCGTGATCGCGATGATGATCAGGATCGGCGTCCACGGTTGCTCGCGGGCGTAGAACACCCGCAGCTGCAACAGCACCAGCGCGTACGGGATGAGGGTGAATGCCGAAAGGCTGATCGCCACGCCGAGATAGTTCGCGTCGACCTCGCCGAACTTGCCATAGGCGAACAGCGCGCTGCCCATCGCCGGTCCGCCGACAGTCATGAACGCCACGATCGGGATCAGCGTCACCATCGTCAGCCGGGTGGCCAGCGACAGGTCGGCCAGCACGGCTGGGGTGTTGTTGGCGGCGGCGTTGCGGCTCAGCCGCGGCATCACCACCGTCAGCACAGTGACGCCGATGATGCCGAACGGCAGCATCAGCACCAGCCAGGTGTAGTTGTAGATCGCCGGACCGGACGCGGCCGCGGTACTGGCGATCTGGTTGACGACCACCAGACCGACCTGACTGATCAGGACGTAGAGCACCATCGCGCCCGCCATCGCACCGAACCGTTTGAGCCGATCGTCGATGCCCCACAGCGGGCGCAGACTGATCCGCTCGGCACGGATCGCGACCAGCAGCACCGCGGTCTGGGCCACCACGCCCAGTGTTGTTCCGACGCCGAGCACCAGCAGCTTGGCGTTGCCCATCTGCACCGGATCGACCGAGAGCTGGCCCGGGACAATGAGATACAGACCCAAAGTGGCGATAGCGACCACGTTGTTGATCACCGGCGCCCAGGCCGGCGGTCCGAACACGTTGCGGTTGTTCAGGATCGCCATGAACACCGAGGACAACCCGTAGAAGACCACCTGCGGCAGAAGGAGATACGCGAACGCGGTGGTAAGCGGCTGATTGACCTGCGGGTCGTGGCCGAGCATGAGCCGCACCAACAGCGGGGCCGCCGCGACCGACACCAGGGTGGCGATCAGCAGCAGCGTGGTGGCCAGGGTGACCAGCCGGCGCACGAACCGCTCGCCACCGTCTGGGTCGTCCCGCTCGGCGCGGGCCAGCACCGGGACAAAGATCGCGGTGAAGGTGGCCTCCAGCACCAACGCTGCGATCAGGTTCGGCAACTGGTTGGCGACGGTGAACGCGCTGGACAGCGCAGCACCGAGGATGGCGGCCAGCAACACGATGCGGATGAACCCGGTGATGCGGCTGACCAACGTGGCCAGCGCCATGCCCCAGGACCGCGACACGACCGCGGCGTCGGACAGTTCGGCGCGAACCGCGCGGGTGCGGGGACCGGGCCGGACATAGGCGACCGGTCGGCGGGGCGGCGGCTTCATCCGCGGCCTTCGGCGGCGGCCCGGCGCGGGCGGTCCAGGTCGGCGGGATCGGGCTCGCCGCGGAAGCGGTGGTAGAGCCGTCGCCCGACCAGCACCGCCAGGACCGTGGCACCGATCAGGGTGATCGCAAACAGCACCTTGCCGTAGGCGTTGGAGTGCACCGACAGGCGTACCGGGTCGCCCAGCTGCAGTCCGTCGGGGGTGCGCAGCGTGACGTCGACGGCGACCCGCTGGGTGAAGTGCACCTCGATCGGGATCCGCAGGGGCAGGTACCCCGGCGGGATCTCCTGCTCGCCGAGGTCGGTGACCGTCATGCCGGGTGGGGCGTCGACCTGAAGACGGACCCGGATCGGGACGGCGAGGTCGTTGCGAACCGCGAGCGGTAGCGGGCTGTGCTCGGTGGCCAGCGTGTACGAACCGCCGGGGTTGACGATGGTCACCGCTCCGAACAGGTCGTTGATCGTGGCACCGACCGCGCCAAGCCGGTGCTGGGCCAGGTCATTGCGATCCTCGGGCGGTTCAGTCTGACTCAGGGCCCGCAGCATGTCCTCTCGCAGGGGCGCGGTGTATTGCGGACCGGTCAGCCCGGTGCGCGGGTCAGTGGTCAGCGACGCTGTCAGTCCCCACAGCCGGCCGACCTGACCGGCGATCGAGGAGATGACGTCGTCGTCGAACTCGCCCGCGGCATCCCGCGGCAGATCGGCGCCGGGGCTCGCGGCCGCGGCAGTGGCAGCAGACTCAGTGATGACCGCGTCGAGTGGCCGGGCGAACGCCAGCCCAGAGTGGATCGTGGTGGCCAGCGCGGTCAGCATCGACTGTGCGTCGCTGGGTTGCGGGCTCCATTTCAGCGGCGGCAGCAGGATCTGGTCACGCGGTTCGGCACCGGGCTGCAACGCCCGCCACAACATCGACGCGATGGCGTCCTGGCGCCGGGCCACCGTGGAGTCGTGGTCGAGCCGAACGTTCAGCGTCGAGTCCAGGTACGTGGGTAGGTCGGGGTCGGTCCCGACGCCGGCCAGGGCGGCACCGACCGCCGGGTCGAACGGCGCCATCACCACGTGCGATGACAACCGGCGCGGAGCCACGTCGGCGATCATCGGCTCCCCGGTTGACGAATCCTGCGCCGAACAGTTCGCCGCAGCGATCGCTACCGTCGAGCTCTGGCTGTTCAACAAGTCGACCGCGCCCGGGGTCAGCGCACCGTCGCCCAGAATCGTCGCGCCCCGCAGCGACGTGATGCCGAGAATCTGATCGATGATCTCGCCGGCACCGACGGTCGCCGCGGAGTTGAGGCCTGCGTCGCCGACCCGATGCAAAGCGCCGAGGTCGGCCTGCGCATACGGCGTCGGCGTCACGCACATTCGTTTGGCCAGGGCTCGCAGCTTGTCCAGCCACGCCACCGCGGCGGCCTGTCCCGTGCCGGGGTGAGAAGCGGCACCCAGTCCGTCGGGGGAGTCGGAGACGACGTACCCGGTGGTCATCGCGTTGACCGTGACCAACAGGTCGGGGTCGATCGCCAGGCACAACGCACGGGTGGTGTCACCGCCGGGATCCACCGGTTGGCTGGTCGCGAAGTCTACCGCCGACAGCAGTGTGTCCAGCCGACCGCCGGGGGCCAGCGACACCGCCAGGTCGTCGTTCATCAGCCGCACCGGTGTACTGCCGCCGGGGACACCGGGAGCCAGCCGCGGCTTGTCGGCCAGCGGCCAAAGCATCGTCACCGCAACGGGTTTGGTGGTGTCGGGAGGCACGACGTCGGTCAGGGTGTCGGTCGAGGTGTTGGCCGGATCCGGCGGTACGCCGAGAACCGGCAGCAGAAAGCGGGCGTCGTCGAGGCGGGCGGCGTCGCCGTAGTCCGGGGTGCCGTTGATGTTGATCAGCAGCGGGTAGACCCCGGGCCGTTCGATGCCCATTGACGGCGCGGTGCGTGACCGGAGCGGATAACTGAACGTGAAGCCGACCGCCTGGCCGCGCTGCATCTCGGGGGCGACGGTGGTGAACTCCCCGACGGGCTGGAACTGGTCGTTGGCCCCGTCGAGGTTGGTGCGCAGCCCCGCCGAGGAGGTCACCGCGGCGGCGTGTTCGAGGCGGGCGACGACATCGCGCACCGGCCGGTCACCGACATTGGTGACCGTGCCGGTGACGGTGACCGTCGGCTCGCTGGTGGTGGTGATCAGATCTGGTGTGACGCTGTCCACGCGCACTTGCAGGAACGGCGCCGACCCCGGTTCACCGGCGGCGGCCGGCGCGGTCGTTGGGATCGCGAGCAGGGCAAGGAAACCGAGGATCAGCACGATCCGGGGCAGATTGCCGACCCACCTCGGCATGGTCACGTTCCCGGTCCGCAACCGTTCGTCCGCGGACCGGATTGACGCGGTCCTGAGTCATCGGAGCGACGGTTGCGGGTGTGCGAGTGCGTTTGGGGTCGCCGACGAGGGGCGGTGCGGGGCAACGGCGGCAGCGCGGCGACGCCGTCGGACTGCAACAACTGGATCAGCTCGCCGGCAACTTCCGCCAAGCGGCGTTCGTCGGCGTAGGCCAGCCGCTTGGCGAGCTCGCCGACCGGGACCCACGCCACCTCGGTGACTTCGACGTCTTCATCGGAGAGCTCACCGCCGGAGAACTGCAGGAGGTAGTGGTGCACCGTCTTGTGGACGCGGCGGCCTTCGGTGACGAACCAGTAGTCGATGCTGCCGAGCGCGGCCAGCACCTGGCCACGGATACCGGTTTCCTCGGCGACCTCGCGGATCGCCGTCTCTTCGGCGGTCTCACCCTGCTCGATGTGTCCCTTGGGGAGTGACCACAGCATTCGGCCGCGCCGGTCGACCCGCCCGATGAGGGCGGCCACCTGGTCTTCGGGCGGTCCGTCGATCCCGTCGATGACCAATCCGCCTGCTGATGTCTCGTGAACGGTGCGCAGCCGTGCCGGCGCGCGGCGGGGGGAACGGGGGCGGCCGGGTTTGCCCGGTCGGGGCTCGCCGTTGCTGCCGTTGGAGCCGGGGGATTCGGCAGCGACGTCCGAGGATTCGGTGGCACCGGCGTCGGTCGGGATGGGATTTGCCGGACCGGCAGCGCGACGGCCGCGGCGACGCCCTCGGCGCCGTCGCGGTTTGGCCTGTTCGCCGTCCGACACCCAAGCGATAGTAGCTGGCAAGGGATGGCGTCCCGACCCGCACTCGCCGGTAGAACACCGGTTGGCTGCAGACTAGGCTCTCGCCACGTGTCCGAAGCCACCCACGACGTCGAGCTGCTCGCCCGGGCCCTCGTCGCGCTCAACCGGCAGGGCGCGGTGTTGCGGGAAATCGGTGGTCTGTTCGCCGCCGCAGGGCACGACCTCTACCTCGTCGGGGGCAGTGTGCGCGACGCCGTCCTGGGTCGGCTGAACCCCGATCTCGACTTCACCACCGACGCCCGGCCCCAGGACGTCCAGAAGATCGTGCGTCCGTGGGCGGATGCGCTGTGGGATACCGGTATCGAGTTCGGCACGGTCGGGGTGGGCAAGGGTGAGGATCGGCTGGAGATCACCACCTTCCGCGCCGACAGCTACGACCAGGTGTCGCGCAATCCGCAGGTCCGCTATGGCGACCGGCTCGAAGACGACTTGGTCCGCCGCGACTTCACGGTCAACGCGATGGCGGTGCGCATCACCGCGGACGGTCCCGGTGACTTCATCGACCCGCTCGGCGGCTTGGCCGCACTGCGGCAACGGATTCTCGACACCCCGGCGGCCCCGGAGGTGTCATTCGGCGATGACCCGCTGCGCATGCTGCGCGCGGCACGCTTCGTCTCCCAGCTGCAGTTCGACGTCTCCGACCGAGTGCGTCGCGCGATCGTGGAGATGGCGCCCCAGCTGGGGCGGATCACCGTCGAGCGGGTGGCCGTCGAACTGGACAAGATGCTGCTGGGTGCCGACCCCGTCGCGGGCATCGACCTGATGGTCCAGACCGGCATGGGCGAGGTGGTGCTGCCCGAGATCGGCGGCATGCAGATGGCCATCGACGAGCACCATCAGCACAAGGACGTCTACCAGCATTCGCTGACCGTGCTGCGCCAGGCGATGGAACTCGAGGGTCCTCGGGGGCAGGAGCGTAGCGACTCGGGGGAGGGTCCTCGGGGGCAGGAGCGTAGCGACTCGGGGGGAGATGAGGACGGTGGCCCCGATCTGGTCCTGCGGTGGGCGGCCCTGCTGCACGACATCGGCAAGCCGGCCACCCGGCGCCACGAATCCGACGGCGGTGTCAGCTTCCACCACCACGAGGTGGTCGGCGCCAAGTTGGTGCGCAAGCGGATGCGCGCGCTGAAATACTCCAAGCAGATGGTCGACGACGTGTCGCAGCTGGTGTACCTGCATCTGCGATTCCACGGGTATGGCGACGGCAAGTGGACCGATTCGGCCGTGCGTCGCTACGTCGCCGACGCCGGGCCGCTGTTGCCGAGGCTGCACAAGCTGGTCCGCGCCGACTGCACTACCCGCAACAAGCGGCGTGCAGCTCGGCTGCAGGCCAACTACGACGAACTCGAGACGCGGATCGCCGAGCTGGCCGCCAAGGAAGACCTCCAGCGGGTGCGTCCGGATCTGGACGGCAACGAGATCATGCGGCTGCTTGACATCCCGCCCGGCCCGCAGGTGGGGCAGGCGTGGAACTTCCTCAAGGAGCTGCGCCTGGACCGCGGGCCGCTGGATCACGACGAGGCCGTAGCCGAATTGCTGGCTTGGTGGAGCGAGCGGAACGCGAAGGGCTAGCCCAGCGTCTGAGGTAGGTATGGACTACTGCCTGGGACACGGGGATGGAACGGCCGCGATGCTGAGCGGTCACCCCGATGTGGACATCGACGGCGACGGTGAGCTCGACGGGGTGCGCCTGGACCTCGACGGCGACGGTGTCATCGACGACGCACTGGCCGACTTCGACGACGACGGCCTGGCCGACCACGCCGCGTTCGACCTCGACGACGGCACCGCGATCTTCACCGACGACGGGTCGGGAACGTGGGCGATGACGCCGGCCGGGCCGAGCAGCCCGTTGCGCTGGTTCGGCCTCGACGGCATCGAGCACACCGCAAGCGGCCCAATCGATTTCGATGCCGACGGCAAAGACGACCGGTTACTGGACGTCGACCGCGACGGGCTGGCCGACCGGGCGTTGAGAAGTGGCCCGGACGGCGGCTTCGACACCGGTTACGTCGACACCGACGGGGACGGCCGGTGGGACCTCAAATTCGTCGACGCCGACGGTGACGGCGCGTCCGACGACGCCGGTCCGGTGTAGTCGCCGTTCGCGGGCACCGCGCACACTCCGCCCGATTCGAGCAGCGCTCGCGCGGCATCCCACAGCACCGGCTGGTGGTAGAGGAAGCCCTGGCCTTTGTCGGCCCCGAGGTCCAGCAGGGTGTCACGTTCGGCGATTGTCTCGATGCCCTCGACGACGAGATCGAGGGCCAGCGCACTGGCCAAGGCCACCACCGACTGCACCACCGCGCGCTGTTTGGCGTCCCCTTGGTCGAGCGCCGCAGCGAACGAGCGGTCGAGTTTGATCTGGTCGACCGGCAGCGTGCGCAGCTGGGTCAGCGACGAATAGCCGGTGCCGAAGTCGTCGAGGGAAACGCTGACGCCGGCCTCGCGGAGCCGGGCCAGCGTGGGGTGGGCCACCCTCAGGTCGACGAGCGCATGCTCGGTGAGCTCGATGATCAGCGTCTCCGGCGGCAGCCCCGCCGCGTCGAGCAGGTCCAGTACCTCCTCGGCGAAGCCGGCCTCGCGGACCTGCCGTGGGGACACATTGACCGACATCGTCAGGTCCAGGGCCAGGCCGTCGGCCCGCCACTGCGCCAGGGTCTGGATGGTCTCGTACAGCACCCAGCGGCCGATCTCGACGATCAAGCCGTTGTCCTCGGCCAGCGGGATGAACGCGCCGGGGAAGTGCACCGGCAACCCAGGCCGGTGCCACTGCAGCAGCATCTCGAATCCGGTGATCACTCCCGTCTGGAGCATGACGATCGGCTGGGCGGACAGCCGCAGCTCGTTACGTTCCACGGCGTGCCGCAGCGCGGCGTCGAGGTCCAGCCGTTGGGCGACCTCTGCTTCGAGCAGGGAATCGAAAACGTTGATGTGGTCGCCGTCGGTGAGCTTGGCCCGGTACATGGCCACATCGGCTTCGCGCATCAGCTCATGACCGGAGACGGTGGATTCGTCGGCGAAGGTGATCCCGATACACACGTCGACGAACGCTTCCTTGCCCTCGATCGTGTACGGGGCGCTCAGCGCGGAACGGATCCGCTCGGCCAGCGCGATGGCCTGGGCCCGGTCCGGCAACTCCGGGCACAGCACCACGAACTCGTCGCCGCCGAGTCGGGCGACCGTGTCGCTTTGCCGCACGGTGCCCGACAGCCGCCGCGCCGCCTCGATCAGCAACTGGTCGCCGCCGGCGTGTCCGATCGAGTCGTTGACCATCTTGAAGCGGTCCAGGTCGCAGAACAGCAGTGCCAGCGGCGTTCCGCGGCGATGGGACATCACCAGGCTTTGCGACAGCCGGGTGAGTAACAGGCTGCGGTTGGCCAGGCCGGTGAGCGCGTCGTGGCTGGCTTGGTAGGACAACCGGCGCGCCGATGCGTCGCGTTCGAGTGACAGCGTCACCAGATCACGGCACCGCACGAGAGCGGTGACGGCGAGTTCGTCGAGCGATGCGGCGTCGCCGAACACCGCGAGCGTCCCGGCGCCGTCGGCGTTGTCGGTGACAACCCCGGTCCAGGCGGGCGTGCCCGACACGTCGGCGCCGGGCGGATGGATGACCGTCCGCCTGCCGATCGAAATACGGACGGCCGGCGCCCCGGACACGTCGGCGGCGAGTTGGACGATCTGGCGCAGGACCGACGACACCGGACCGGCGGTGGCGATCCGCTCCAGGATCTGTGCCTGACCGCGTTCGAGTGCCGAAATCCGGTCAAGACGGGACTCGGTGTCGCGCAACGCCTCTCGCTCGTCCTCGAAGGCCTTTCGAGCCGTACGGTATTGCCGCACCACATTGGCCGCGACCCACCACAGCAGGATCCCGGCCAGTATCAGCGCGGTGATCAGCATGGCCAGCTGGATGATGCGGCCGCGCAACAGGTTTTGCTCGGTTATGTGGTTCATTCGGTGCTGTTCGGCCTGGTCGTCGGCGGCCAGCTCGTGGGCTCGCTCCGAGAGCGCCTCGGAGCGGGGCAGAATGGTGGCGGCCCATCTGGCGCGCTGCTCGGCGGACAGCAGACCGGCCGGCGCCTGAGCGATCACCGCGTCCAGTGCGGTCAGTGCCGCGCGGTAATCCGGACTGGTGCTGTCGGCGGCGGTCACACCGTTGGTCGCGACCACCCGCAGGCGTTGAGCCAGCATGGCTCGGGCGAGTTGGACGTCACGCCGCGGGACCGCGCCGAGTAGGTATTGCTGCGCCCGGTCGATGTAGGTCAGCGAGTCACGAACAGTGAAAAACGTGTTGGTGTTGGCCGCTTCGCTGCGCGCGCTGTGGTGGCTGTAGGCGTTCTGATCCGCCGAGGACTGGAAGCCGATTCCGACCAAGGCGATCAGCAGCAGCACGAGCACAGCCGCCACGATCTGCTGACCGCGGTTGAGGGTCAACCGCGGGCCGGGCGGGGAGAGCCACCGCTCGGTGATCACCGGCCGGAACCGATCGGGATCTTGACCGTGATCGAGGTCAGACTCCAGTTCCAGGCGTCGAGTACCGACGACAGTGGGGTGCCGTCCGGAAATACGATCCGGATGGGTCCGCCTTCGTCGTAGGGGATGGGTGCGCCGTCACGTCGGGTGGCGATCAAAGCTTGTGAGTCGACCATCGGCTTGACGACGCTGACGTAGTGGTAGTGGTCGATCGCGTCGGTGTCGATGGTTGCGGTGTCGGGAATCCCCGCCTTACCGAGCACGGTGGCCAGCGGCACACCGCTGTAGGTCTCGCGCTTGTTGACGAACGGTTCGTCGATCGAAATGGTGGCGCTGCCGAGCGAGTTGAGCTGGTCCAAAGTCAGCGAGAGTGGCGTCGTCCCACCGACTACCGCGAGGACGGGTGAGTTCGGGGCGGGCGGGTCGACGGTCCCCTGCGCGTGGGGGTTGATTGGCTGCCCGGACTTTGACGCCGCGCTGGCGGGGGCAGGGTGGTCGGGATTGGGGCTCGTTGTGCACCCACCGACCGCGAGGCTTATCGTCCCCGCCGCGACGGCGGCCAGGAGACGGTTGCGCATGAAGGGCGATGATACTGCCCAAGGCAACTACAGCCGGGACGTCAACGACCCTCGCCGGGCGGCCCGGCGAACGCCTGCGCGATCCCGAGCCACGTTGCGGCATCGGCTCCTTCGGCGACGACATCCAATTCCGAGCGTGGACGGCGCTGGGTCACCAGATAGCAGAAGTCGAGGGCCGAACCGGTCACCCGCTGGCCGGCGTCCTCAGGACCCCACGTCCAGCGGCCGCCGGCCGGAGCGGTCAGTTCAACGCGGAACGGCTCGGCGGGCGGCGCCAGCCCGTGCACGGCGAACGCGAAATCGCGAGTGCGCACGCCCAGGTGGGCGATCGACTTCAACCGCGTCGTCGGCGCGGCCTCGACACCGAGGCTGTCGGCCACGTCCAAGCCGTGTGCCCAGGTCTCCATCAGACGCGCGGTGGCCATCGACTGCGCGCTCATCGGCGGCCCGAACCACACCAGCTTGCGACCCTCGGCCACCCCGCGCAGCGCGGCGTGCAGCCGACTCCGGGTGTCGCGCCATTGCGCCAGCAGCTGTTCGGGCGGGGTGAGCGCCAACTCTTCGGCGGCCTTGTCGACAAAGCCCAGCGCGTCGTTCTGCGCAGCGGCGAGCAGTTCACCGAACGCTGCTTCGTCAGTGATCGACATCAGCGACGCCTGATCAGTCCACATCAGGTGGGCGATCTGGTGGGCGATGGTCCAGCCGGGTGCGGGAGTGGGCTGTGCCCAGCCGGTCTGATCCAGGGGCGCGACGAGCGCGTCGAGCGCGTCGCTCTCGTCACGCAGGTCATCGATGATGGGATCCGCGGCTGCCATGAATCGAACCTAGCCCCTCGCGTCTTCAGTGATTTCGGCGCGTTTCCGTTCGCTCAGCGGCGGTCTGCGCGCCCAAATCGCAGGTTATCGCCGTCCCACCGCGGCGTGCGCCGCCAGGCCGAGCAGATAGATCACCGAGCCCGCCAACGCCAGAGCAGTGGAGTGGCCGTCGGCCGGAACCAACGCCGCCGCGACCGTGGACGCGGCGATGAACGACACCCAGAACAGCGAATCCTGTACGGCGAAAACATGTCCGCGCAGTGCGTCGTCGACATCGATCTGCATTGCGGTGTCGGCGCACAGCTTGACGACCTGACCGGACAGCCCGAGCAGGAATCCGCACACGATCATCACCACCAGTTGCAGGGTGGCGCCGGCCAGCTGAATGAAGGCGGCGCACACCAACGCCCCGTTTGCCGTCGCGAACCGGCCCCAACGCTTGATCGACAACGGGGTGAGCACGTTGGCCAGGAACGAGCCGCTGCCGGTGGCGGCGAGGAAGATGACGGCGGTGCCCAACCCGGCGACGGCCTGAGTGTCGCTGTGCCGCACGATCACCAACATCAGCAGGGTGTTGATGCCGAACACCATTCGCTGACTGGCCAGGCCGGCCAGGGTGGCCGCCACGGTCGGAGTGGTCAGCACGGTGCGCGCTCCGTAGATCCAGCCGGTGGTGACGGCGTAGAACACCGAACCGTGTACGGCCCGCGCGGTGTCGTCGGGCCCGAGTACGTGCCGCGGAAATCGTAGGGACAGCACGAACGCGACCGCGATCGGAACCGCGACCAGCAGCATGATCGTGGCGGCGCCGGTGTCGCCGGAGCCGAACAGCCAGCGGGGCAGCAGCATGAAGTTCGCGCCGAGGAATGTGGCGGTGGCTCCGGTGGCGGTGGCGACGGAGTTCATCACCACGACCCGCTGGCGCGGTACGACGTGCGGCAGCGCGGCCGACAGACCCGACGTCACGAACCGGGAGAACCCGTTGACGATCAGCGCACCGCAGAGCACTGTCAGGTCGCTGGCACCGACGGCCAGCAGCATCGCGACGCCGATGACGAGCACCAATCTGGCCAGGTTCGCCGCGACCAGCACCGCCCGGCGATCCCAACGGTCCAGCAGCGCCCCGGCGAACGGGCCGACGAGTGAATACGGCAGGAACAACACCGCGAACGCACCGGCCACCGCCCATGGGTCGGCGGCCCGCTCCGGATTGAACAGCAACCCGCCGGCGAGCCCAGCCTGAAACAGCCCGTCACCGAACTGACTGGCGGTTCGAAGCTCAAGTAGCCGCCAGAACTCGGGCAGGCTGCGCACCGATCGCCAAAGCGAACCGGGTGCGCGGGCGTCGACCATCGGAACAACAGTACAAATATCCACACGCGCCCGTGACCACAGCAACACCTACCTGATGCCATGATGGTGTGGTGGCACAGTCGGAGGATCCCGAAGACTTCATCGCGCCGGCGGCGAATCGGGTACGGCCAGGAACTCTGCTGCTCGCCAATACCGATCTCCTGGAGCCGACGTTTCGGCGCAGCGTGATCTACGTCGTCGAGCACAACGACGGCGGCACGCTGGGTGTCGTCCTCAACCGTCCGAGCGAGACCGCCGTCTACAACGTGTTGCCGCAGTGGGCGAAACTGACCGCCAAGCCCAAGACCATGTTCATCGGCGGACCGGTCAAACGCGACGCCGCGCTGTGCCTTGGCGCGCTGCGCGTGGGTACCGATCCTGAGGGCATGCCCGGGCTGCGTCACGTCGCGGGCCGGATGGTGATGGTCGACCTGGACGCCGACCCGGATCTGATCGCCCCGGCGGTCGAAGGGGTGCGGATCTTCGCGGGCTACTCCGGCTGGACCATTGGCCAGCTGGAGGGCGAGATCGAACGTGACGACTGGATTGTGTTGTCCGCCTTGCCATCCGATGTTCTTGTCGAGCAGCGAGTGGACCTGTGGTCGCGGGTGTTGCGCCGTCAGCCGCTGCCACTGACACTGCTCGCGACGCATCCGATCGACGTCAGCCGCAACTGACCTGCTCGGCGCGGCTGCCCATCCGGTTGGCGATCACGGCGCATACGAACAACTGAATCTGATGAAACAGCATCAGGGGCAACACGATCAGGCCCACGCTCCCGGCCGGGAACAGCACCAGCGCCATCGGCAGCCCGGATGCGAGGCTCTTCTTCGACCCGCAGAACAGCAGCACGATCGCATCCCCGCGGTCGAGCCGGGCCAGCCTGCCCGTGAGCCGGGTCAGGGCCAGTACCACCGCCAGCAACAATGTGCTGACCACGGCGACAGCCACCACCCGCCATGGCTGCACGCTGCTCCAGATGTGTTCGGCCATCCCGACCGAGAACGCGGCGTAGACGATCAGCAGGATCGAGCCACGGTCGACGGCCTTGCTCAGCACCGCGTGCCGGGTGACCACGGGCGCCAGCCACGGCCGCAGCAGCTGACCGACGGCGAACGGCGCCAGCAGTTGCAGGACGATGTCCAGCACCGCTGACCCGTCGACCCGCGGTGCCCCGGCGAGCGGCATCAGCACCAGTACGAGCAGCGGGGTCAGCACCACCCCGACGATGTTCGACACCGACGCACTGACGATCGCTGCCGACACATGCCCACGCGCGATCGAAGTGAACGCGATCGATGACTGCACCGTCGAGGGCACCAGGCACAGGAACAGCAGACCGGTGTAGAGGTCGTCGGTCAGAATCGACGGAACCAGCACCCGCGCCGCCAGACCGAGCAGCGGGAAGGCGACGAACGTAGTGGCCAGCACCAGCAGGTGTAGCTTCCATTGCCGAACCCCATGCCCAGCCTGCTGTGGTGACAACCGCGCGCCGTAGAGCAGGAAAAGCAGCGCAATGACGATCTTGGTGGCCAATGACAGGACCTGGGCGGCCGCACCTTGTGCGGGCAGGAGCGTGGCCAGCGCGACGACCGCGACCAGGAGCAGCAGGAACGTGTCGACACCGAAGCCGCGACGCGCCGCCCTCATCTTCTGCCGCAGGGCTCAGTTGCAGGACAGAGTGCAGCTCGCACAACTGCCTGCGCAGCCGCCGGCCTGAGATTGCCGGCTGGCGGCGAAACGCGCGCCCTGCCAGGAACCGGTGGCGATGGTTCCGACCGCGCCGACCGCACAGACGATCAGCACCAGCAGGCCGGTGTGTGCCGGTGCGGCCAGGGCCGCTGCCCCGCCCGCGGCGAGCATCACGGCCGCGGCCAGCTGAGTTGGCGCGACCGAACGCATGACCTGCGCGGTGACGTCAGCACTGGGCGGTCGGGTCAGCGTCCACGCACCCGAGCCACCGACGAGGACGGCCATGCCAAGGCACACCAGGCCGACGATGAACATGGGGCCACAATACGAGCCCGGGTTCAGCGCGGCAGCGCGGGCACCTCGGGCACCGGCACCGCGGCGGGCGCCGACGCATCGGCCAGCGGTGCCGCAGCCGGCGCGGCAGCGGGGGCCGGCGCGGCCGTCGGTGACGCGACCCGGAAGCCGTTGACGATGGCGTCGGTCGCGTCAGCGGTGGCGACCACCTGGTTCGCCGCGGTGGTCACATACAGCGAGACCAGGTAGCGGTCCGGTCCCGATTGGGCGATGACGTGGCGACGCGACGTGTTCAGCGTCATGTCGTTCTCGCGGTACGTGCCCTCGATTTTCGACGACGGGAAGCCGCTGAAGTCGGCCAGCGTGGCGTCGGTGGCCTGCCAGTTGAACAGCTGCTGGCTGTCGACGTAGCCGTGGGAGATGGCTTCCTTGGGATCGAAGTCGCCGACCAGTTTGAAGACCTTGAGCTGGGCGTTCGACGTATACAGCCCGTCACCGCCGAGGCGGTCGGCGAGCACGGTGAAGGCGTCGGGGACGTTCGGGTCCGGCACGACGGTCCAGCCGCGCGGCATCGGCAGCACCAGGTTCAGCGCAGTGAAGCCGGCCGCCTTTTGCGGCTCCATCTTCACGCCCTTGTCCTTGAAGAAGTCGGCCAGCGTGCCGGACGCTGCCGGGGCCACGGTCTCCGGTGCGGCGACGGCCGGCGCGATGGCCGGAGCCGCGACCTGCGGGACGGCAACCTGCGGGACGGCGGCCGGCGCGGCGACCTGGGGGACAGCGGCCTGCGGCACCGCGGCCACCTGCCCGGCCGCCGGTACGGCGTTCGCTGCGGCGACCTCGGGCGCGGCGGTGACGGTTTGGGTGACGGTGACCGGAGCGGGCTGAACGGGAACGAGCGGGTCGGCTGACGCGCTCGCGCCGGTGAACCCAAGAACGGCGGCCGTACCGGCGGCCATTCCACCTATCAACACCCGCCAGTTACGGGCAATCGTGATCATCTCAGCTGTCCTTCTCGACACGGTCGGGCCAGGTAAGGCCCCTTGTCAGGAGGCCGACTGTATCGGCCCACCGAGCCGCCGGGATAGGGCTGGAACACAGCTGGAATCAACCGTCGACCGCACTGCAACGCATCCGAGATCCGGCTGTTGCACAGGGTGCGACCGGGGTCACACAGCGCTATCGCGGAGGAATCCCGGCGAGCGGCCCTTATACCCTGTGTGACGTGACCGAATCGCCGACCGCCGCACCGCAGGGCAGCGCGGACCCCGACACCGATGTGCCGCGGTACCGCTACACCGCCGAGCTGGCCGGCCGGATCGAGCGGACCTGGCAGGACAACTGGCAGTCGTGGGGCACCTTCAACGTCCCGAACCCCGTCGGCTCGCTGGCACCCGCCGACGGCGCGGCCGTTCCCGGCGACAAGATGTTCGTCCAGGACATGTTCCCGTACCCCTCCGGTGAGGGCTTGCACGTCGGGCATCCGCTGGGCTACATCGCCACCGACGTCTATGCGCGCTACTTCCGGATGACGGGCCGCAATGTGCTGCATGCGTTGGGCTTCGACGCGTTCGGGCTGCCCGCCGAGCAATACGCGATCCAGACCGGCACCCACCCGCGGATCCGCACCGAGGCCAATATCGTCAACTTCCGCCGCCAGCTGGGTCGCCTCGGCCTCGGCCACGACCAGCGGCGCAGCTTCTCGACCACCGACGTCGACTTCTACAAGTGGACGCAGTGGATCTTCCTGCAGATCTACAACGCCTGGTTCGACACGGATCAGAACAAAGCCCGCCCGATCGCCGATCTGATAGCCGAATTCGAAAGCGGCGCACGAACTGTCGAGGATGGCCGGCAGTGGTCCGCGCTGTCGGCGGCTGAGCGGGCCGACGTCATCGACGGCTATCGGCTGGTCTACCTGGCCGATTCGCTGGTGAACTGGTGCCCGGGGCTGGGCACCGTGCTGGCCAACGAGGAGGTCACCTCCGAGGGCCGCAGCGAGCGCGGCAACTTCCCGGTGTTTCGGAAGCGGTTGCGGCAGTGGATGATGCGGATCACCGCCTACTCCGACCGCCTCCTCGACGATCTCGAGGTGCTGGACTGGCCGGAGAAGGTCAAGACGATGCAGCGCAACTGGATCGGGCGCTCCACTGGAGCGTCGGTTTTGTTCGACGCCGACGGCGCAGACATCGAAGTGTTCACCACACGGCCCGACACCCTGTTCGGCGCCACGTACCTGGTGTTGGCCCCCGAGCACGAACTGGTCGACCGGCTGGCCGCCGCGCAGTGGCCCGATGGTGTGGATCCGCGATGGACCTCGGGTGCGGCCACCCCGGCCGAGGCGGTCGCGGCCTACCGGCGCTCGATCGCGGCGAAGTCCGACCTGGAACGCCAGGAGAACAAGACCAAGACCGGCGTGTTCCTGGGCACGTATGCGACCAATCCTGCTGACGGGCAACAGGTTCCGATCTTCATCGCCGACTATGTCCTGGCCGGCTACGGCACCGGCGCGATCATGGCGGTCCCGGGCCACGATCAGCGCGACTGGGAGTTCGCCACCGAGTTCGGGTTGCCCATCTCAGAAGTGATCTCCGGCGGCGACATCACCGAGGCCGCGTATTCCGGTGACGGCGCTCTGGTGAATTCGCAGTACCTCAACGGCCTGACGGTCGGGGACGCCAAGAAGGCGATTACCGAGCGCCTCGAGGCTGACGGCCGGGGCCGCGCCCGCGTCGAATACAAGTTGCGCGACTGGCTTTTCGCGCGGCAGCGGTACTGGGGCGAGCCGTTTCCGATCGTCTACGATGCCGACGGCCGCGCCCACCCGCTGCCCGAATCAGCACTGCCGGTCGAGCTGCCCGACATCGCCGAATATTCACCGGTGATGTTCGACCCGGAGGACGCCGACAGCGAGCCTTCGCCGCCGCTGAACAAGGCGACCGAGTGGGTGCAGGTGGAGCTCGATCTCGGTGATGGTCTGCAGACCTACACCCGCGACACCAACGTGATGCCGCAGTGGGCAGGCAGTTCCTGGTATGAGCTCCGCTACGCGGACCCGCACAACCCAGACGAGTTCTGCGCCAAGGAAAACGAGGAGTACTGGATGGGTCCGCGGCCGGCCGAGCACGGCGCGGCCGACCCAGGGGGAGTGGACCTCTACGTCGGTGGCGTCGAGCACGCGGTGCTGCACCTGCTGTACTGCCGGTTCTGGCACAAGGTGCTGCACGACCTCGGCTATGTCTCGTCGCGAGAGCCCTACCGCCGCCTGATGAACCAGGGCTACATCCAGGCTTTCGCCTACACCGATTCGCGCGGCGCCTATGTGTCAGCGGCCGATGTGATCGAACGCAGCGGCAAGTTCTTCCTGCCCGGGCCCGCCGGCGAAATTGAGGTCTTCCAGGAATTCGGGAAGATCGGTAAGAGCCTGAAGAACTCGATCTCCCCGGATGAGATCTGCGACGGCTACGGCGCGGACACACTGCGCGTCTACGAGATGTCGATGGGTCCGCTGGAGGCGTCCCGCCCGTGGGCGACCAAGGACGTCGTCGGCGCCTATCGGTTCTTGCAGCGGGTATGGCGCCTCGTCGTCGACGAGTCCACCGGTGAGACAAGGACTTCCGAGCACGACGGGCTCGACGAGGAGACCCTGCGGCTGCTGCACCGCACGATCGCGGGGGTGTCCGACGACTATGCGGGCCTGCGAAACAACACCGCGGCGGCCAAGCTGATCGAATACACCAACCACCTCACGAAGGAAGGCATCAGCGCCCGGGCGGCACTGGAACCGCTGGTGCTGATGGTGGCGCCACTCTCGCCGCACCTGGCCGAGGAGCTCTGGCAGCGGCTGGGCCACTCGAAGTCATTGGCGCACGGTCCTTTTCCGGTGGCGGACCCGCAGTACCTGGTCGACGAAACCGTCGAGTACCCGGTGCAGGTCAACGGCAAGGTTCGCGGGCGCATCACGGTCGCCGCGGATGCCGACAAAGCCACCCTCGAGTCCGCTGCGCTTGCCGACGAGAAGGTCCAGGCCTTCCTGGCCGGCGCCGCCCCGAAGAAGGTCATTGTCGTCCCCGGCCGGTTGGTCAACCTCGTCGTGTGATTCCCGGTCCGTTCGCCCAAACCGACGATTCGCAAGGAAAGTGCGAGAAGATCGCCGCAAAACGTCGACCTCGACGCCAGTGCGGGCGACAGCTCGTCAGGGCATCTTCGCGCCGCCCTTGCCAACGGGGGAGGTCGAAGTGGTGCCTGCACGGCTCACACCCGACGTTCCGGATGGGGATGTCGAGCCTTGAGACGGCGACGAGCTGTCCGACGAAGAGGTCGTGCCGGTTTCGGCATGAGCCGGTGTTGCCATGGTCACGACAATCCCGCCAAGGGCGGCGAAACCGAACGCCCAGATGGCGGCGGCGGCGGCGATTCTGTTCTTGATCATGTGATTCCTAGTGCTCGGTGCCATCGGACGAGGCGGGTTGAGCAATAGAATCGCGCGCGGACCTCAACGGATCCTCAATGTCGGACTTTCGGTCACCGGGGGCGGACGACCACCTGATGGGTGTGCGCATCGGCTGGGCTGGCGATCACGTCGGCGACGATCCGCGCGACGGTCTCGGGCTTGAGGAACTTCGCCGGGTCGTATTGGCCGCCCTCGTAGGCGACCAGGTCTTCCTGCATCTCCGTCGCGACCCGGCCGGGATGCACGCTGGTGACCCGCAACTCCGGTACGTCTGCACGAAGCGAATCGGCGAATGCGCGCTGGGCGAACTTGCTCGCCGAATAGGCGGCCAGCCCGGGTGATGCGTTCAATCCGGCGCCGGAGTTGATGAAGACGACGTGCCCTCGCGCGGCCCGCAGCGCCGGAAGCAGCGCCTGGGTGAGGGCGACCGCGCCGGTCACGTTGACCTCAAAGCACGCCCGCCACTGCTCGGGCGTCGAGTCATCGAATCGCCCCGGGTATGCGACGCCGGCGTTGTGGACCAGCACATCGAGTTCGGCGAGCGGCTCAGCGGCGGCCTCGATCCCGTCGGGATCGGTGAGGTCCAGCGGCCAGGTCGTCGCGCCGAGGCGGGCAGCGACGGCATCGAGCCGGTCGGACGGTCGCCCCGCCAGCAGCAGAGTGTGGGTGGGCGCCAGCGCGTCGGCGATGGCGGATCCGATTCCGCCGCCGGCACCGGTGATCAAGGCTGTTTTCATTCCCGGGTCGCTCCGCTTCTGCCCTCTGTCTGACACACTCGCAACCCTACCGACCTGCGTTTCGCACTCCCGCGCCGCAGAATGAACGCGTGGCATACGACGCGAGCTTCGGCCCGACGCAGTTGGCGGCCCGCGCGGCCTACCTTCTGCGCGGTAACGACCTTGGCGTGATGACCTCCGCGGCGCCGCTGCTCTATCCGCACATGTGGAGCTGGGACGCAGCGTTCGTCGCCGTCGGTCTGGCGCCGCTGAGCGTCGAGCGCGCGGTGGTCGAACTTGACACCTTGCTGTCGGCGCAATGGACGAACGGGATGATCCCGCACATCGTGTTCGCCAACGGGGTCGACGGATACTTCCCCGGTCCGGCGCGCTGGGCCACCTCAGCGCTGGCGGCCAACGCCCCGCGCACCCGGCACACCTCGGGGATCACCCAGCCGCCGGTGCATGCCATTGCCGTGCAACGCATTTTGGATCGCGCTCGCACCAGGGGGCGCTCCACCCGCGCCGTCGCCGAAGCGTTCCTGGACCGTCGCTGGCCGGATCTGGTCCGCTGGCATCGCTGGCTGGCCGAGGCCCGCGATCAGAACGGCCACGGCCGCGTCACGCTGTACCACGGCTGGGAGTCCGGCATGGACAACTCGCCGCGCTGGGATTCGGCCTACGCCAACGTGATTCCCGGCAGCATTCCGGAGTATCAGCGCGAGGACAACCACATCGTCACCGATGCCAGTCAACGGCCGTCCGACACCGAGTACGACCGCTATCTGTGGCTGCTCGAGGAGATGAAATCGGTTCGCTACGACGACGATCTGCTGCCGAAGGTGATGAGCTTCGCGGTCGAAGACGTCTTCGTCTCGGCGATCTTTGCAGTGGCTTGCGATGTGCTGGCCAATATCGGCGAGGATTACAAGCGGCCCAACGCCGACGTCCGTGACCTCTACTCTTGGGCCCAGCGGTTCAGACAGGGCGTTGTCGCGACGACCGACGAAAGGACCGGCGCCGCACGTGATTTCGATGTCCGGGCGGACAAATGGATCGCAACCGAGACCGCTGCGCAATTCGCGCCGCTGCTGTGCGGTGGCCTGCCGCATGATCGCGAGCGCGCGCTACTACGAATCCTGGAAGGTCCTCGGTTCTGCGGGCACCCGGATCTGAGGTACGCGGTGATCCCCTCGACGTCACCGGTTTCCAAGGATTTCCGGCCCAGGGAGTACTGGCGCGGCCCGGTCTGGCCGGTGATGACGTGGCTGTTCTCGTGGGCCTTCGCCCGCCGAGGATGGTCGGAGCGCTCGCTGCTGCTGCGCCAGGAAGGCCTTCGCCAGGTCAGCGACGGCGCCTTCGCCGAGTACTACGAACCGTTCACCGGTGAGCCGCTGGGCAGCATGCAACAGTCCTGGACCGCTGCCGCGGTCCTCGATTGGCTGGGATAATCCCCGGGTCGCTTCGCTCCTGCCCGCCGGAGCAAGCTCAGTGCTCGGCCTGCTCGGCCAACCGCTCCAACGGGTGCAGTGCACTGGCCAGGGTCTCCCGCTCTTCGTCGGTCAGCTTCGACAGGAGGGCGGCCAGGTTCGCGCGCCGCACGGCCAGCGCCTCCCGGTGTTGCACGAGACCCTGCGGGGTGACCTCGACCAGAACGGCCCGCAGATCCGATGCGTCACGCGACCGCTTGACCAGTCCGAGCTTCTCCAGACGGCGGATCGCCACCGTGGTGGTCGGGGTGCGCACCCGTTCGCGGGCGGCCAGCTCGGTCATCCGGATCGGACCCTGATCCAGAAGGGTCAGCAGGATGGAGAGCTGTGCGAGGGTGAGGTCGGCTCCGGCGGTACTGGATTTGGTGTCGGCGCGGCGCAAGACCGAAAAGAGCTTCGACAGGACCCGTTGCAGGTCCCCGGACAGGTCAGTGACCTGCGGCTCGGCCTCAATCATAGTTCGCTAGTCTAACCTGTCGCCGGTTGTCAACCGCGCGATACGCAGTTTTCCGCGCCGGACTCAGAGAACTTGCGACAGAAAACGCTGCAGACGCTCGGTCTCGGCGGCGGCGAAGACCTTGTCCGGCGGTCCGGATTCGATCACCTGGCCGTAGTCCATGAACACCACCGAATCCGCGGTCGACTGGGCGAATCCCATCTCGTGGGTGACGACCACCATCGTCATCCCGTCCGAACCGAGCTCGGCGATCAACGCCAGAATTCCCTTGACCAGCTCGGGGTCCAGCGCCGAGGTGGCCTCATCGAAGAACATCAACTGCGGGGCCATCGCCAGTGCCCGCGCGATCGCGACTCGTTGCTGCTGGCCGCCGGACAGGGTGGCCGGTCGCACCTCGGCCTTGTGCTTGAGGCCGACCCGGTCCAGTTGCGCGAGCGCCAACTCGCGGGACTCGTCGGCCGAGAGCCGCTTGAGCTTGCGCGGTGCCAGTGCGACGTTATCCAGCACACTGCGATGCGGGAAGAGATTGAACTGCTGGAACACCATGCCGATGCGCTGGCGCAGTGCGTCGGGATCGTCACCCAGCACCGACTTACCGTCGAGCAGGATGTCCCCGCGGTCGGGTTCGTAGAGCCGGTTCAGCGTGCGCAGCAGTGTGGACTTACCCGATCCTGACGGCCCGATCACTGCGGTCGTGGTGCCTGCGGGAACGTCGAGATCCACCCCGCGCAACACTTTGTTGGTACCGAATGCCAGGTGAAGATCCTTGGCGGCCAACGAAACCGGCTCGGGAAGTGACCCCATCACACCATCTCCTGGGTCGTGGTGGGCGGCGCCAGGGGGTCCTCGTCGGGTTGGGTTCGGCCGTGCCGGAGCCGGGCGTCGATGTAGTTCACCAGGTGCGTCAGCGGAATCGTCAGCAACAGGTAGAACAGACCGGCCGCCACCAACGGCGACAGATTGCCGGACTGGGCGTTGAGATCACGGCCCACCTGGAACAGCTCACGCTGACTGGCGATCAGGCCGAGGAAGTACACCAGCGACGAGGCCTTCAGCAGCGAGATGAATTGGTTCACCAACGCGGGCAGCACGCGTCGAACACCCTGCGGGACGATCACCAACCGCATCGATGAGGCATAACTGAACCCGAGCGCACGGGAGGCCTCCAGCTGCCCGGCGTCCACGCTCTGAATGCCGGAGCGGAAGATCTCGCCGATATAGGCCGCCGCCATCAATCCGAGCGCGGCGATGCCGAGCGGGTACGGGTTGTTGCCGGTCAGACTGCCGACGACCGGCCCGATACCCAGGCCGATCAGCAAGATGATCACCACCTCCGGCAACCCGCGGAAGATGTCGGTGTAGACCCGCGCCGGCCAGCGCAGCCACCGCGAGCGGGAGATGCCGGCGACGGCCAGCACCATACCGAGCAGCAGTCCGATCACACTGGCGCTGATTGTCAGGATCAGTGTGTTGGGCAGCCCGGTGGTGAGCAGGTCTGGGATCGCCTGCTTGTAGAGGTTCCAGTCCACGAACGATTCGCGCAGCTGCGTCAGCACCGACTTCGGTGCCGCCGCCGTGCCTGCCGGTTTCTCGTGAGCGGCAGCGATAGCGGCGAAGTCCGGCAGCTGCGGTACGGGCGCCGCCTTAGAACCCGGCTTCCAGCCCGGCGGTAATGCTCTGGGAACCCAGTCGGAGTACAGCCGCGACCAGGTGCCGTCGGCGATGACGGCATCGAGCCCGGCGTTCAACGCATCGATCAACGGCTTGTTCTCATTCGCCACCGCGTAGGCGACGAAATTGTCCAAGCTGAACGTGTTTTCGACGATTTGCGCCGGGTCGCCGGGTTTGACCGTGCCGACCGCCTGCTGCGACGGTGCCACCCATGCGTCGATCTGGCGGGTCTTGAGGCTGGCGTAGACAGTGTTGTAGTCGGGGAACTTCACTGGCTGCAGGTGCAGTGTGTCGACCAGGTACGCCTCCTGCACGGTGCCCTGCACCACGCCGATGCGCTGACCAGGTGCCAGTTTTTCGAAGCCGGTGATCGGTGAGCCCGACGGCACCACCAGCGAGAAGTAGCCGAAGTCGTAGCCGTTGGTGAAGCCGACGGTGCGCCGGCGCGCATCGGTAGTGGTGATCGACGACGATCCGACGTCGAATCGCCGGGCGGCCACTTGGGCGAGGAGACCGGAGAACTCGGTGCCCACGAACGAGATCTTCAAGCCGAGCTTGTCGGCGATCGCGCGAAGCAGCTCGTTGTCGAACCCGGTGAACTGTCCCTTCGAGTCGATGCAGATGCTCGGCGGCGCGTCCGACAGCGTGCCCACGGTCAGGGTGCCCGGGGTGACCAACCCGAGCGCGTTCCGGTTGATCGAGGTGAGCGGTTCGACTGTGGGGGTGGTGTATTTGTCCTCGGCCGGTCCTTTGGCTGCGGCGGCGAGATTCGTCGGCAGCGCACTGGCCGACTCCTTGCCCGGCGGAGCGCACTGGTCCGCGCCTGCGGGCGCGGCAGCCACCAATCCGGCGACCATCAGCAGGACCGACAGCATTGCCGCCAGACGTATGTGAGAAGCCATCATTAGCAAGGTACTGCCCAGGGCAAACCCGGCACGCCTTGCGATCAGACCGAGTCCAAGTCAGCCGGCACGCCGCGCCGGTGAAGTTTTGTATCTCGCCGAATCCAGGCTAACGATACTGTGAGTCTCGTTACGCTTCGACCATGACGACGACGGAGATGCCCGACAGCTATTACGCCGATACCCCGGTGCCGGTCGGGCGCGCCGCCGCGGTGGATTATCTACGGAAGCCGGGCCCGGTCTATCAGGTCGGCACGATGTGGTTGATCACCAGTTATGAGGGCGTGCGCTTCGCCCAGAAGCACCCCGACCTGTTCTCGTCGTCGAGAGCGTTCGACGGCGTCGCCAACGCCATCCAGATGATCCCGATCGCGATCGATCCGCCGAAGCACGCCAATTACCGGCGGGTGCTGGACCCGATGTTCGGGCCGAAGCGGATGGCGGCCATGGACGCAGATCTGCGTGCGCAATTGCGCGGTCACATCGATGCCTTCGCCCCGCTCGGCCGATGCGACGTCGTGGCAGACCTGTCCTACAAGTTCCCCACGCAGGCGATACTGACGTTGTTCGGGCTGCCGCTGGAACACCTGCCCAAATTCCTGGGCTGGGTGAGCGGGATCATCAAGGGCGCCGACATCGCGTCGCTGGGCAGCGAGCAGTCGCAGTCGGTAATCGATTGCAGCATTGCGCTTTTCGGCTTCCTGGCCGAGCAGCTCGAGGTCAAGAAGAGTCACCCGGGCGACGACATGCTGAGCAATATTCTTGCGCTCGACGGCGACGAGGCCTGGACTGACGCCGAAATCTTGGGGTTGTGCTTCCTGATCATCCTGGCCGGGCTGGACACGGTGACCGGCGCGATCGGGTTCGCGTTGCTCAACCTGGCCAATGACCCGGTGCTACGGCGCAGGCTGATCGACGATCCGTCGATGATCCCGCCGTTCATCGAAGAGGTGCTGCGTCTCGACGGCCCGGTGCCCGGGGTGCCGCGCGTGACGACCGCCGACGTCGAGGTCGAAGGTGTGACGATCCCGGCCAACTCGCACGTCATGCTGATGCTCTTCACTGCGAACCGGGAAGGCGCCGGCGGGCATGAAATGGATTTGACGGCGAAACCGACGCACCTGGCGTTCGGCGGCGGCATCCACCGGTGCCTCGGCTCGCACCTGGCCCGTCGTGAACTGCGGCTCACCATCGAGGAATTCCACGCTCGCATCCCGGATTATCGGTTGGCCGGCGAGGCCACCACGCTGTGGCCCGCCGGCACCTTCGGATTGGAGTCGCTGCCGCTCGAGTTCGATCCCTGCTAGCGGCTGTCGCGCCAGCGCACCAGTGCTTCGGCGGGGCCGAGGTCGTAGTCCGGCCCGTCGGTGCCGACGGTCAGTAGCGTCACGCCCAAGCCGACCAGCGCCTCGGCGTTGGCGATGATGGTGTCGGCGTCGCGGCCTTCCACGCCCGAGGACCGTTCGATCTGCCCCGGCTCGCGGCCGACGTCGGAGCAGTGCCGGTCGAGCACCTCGGCCTTGCCGGGGTAGGTCTCGGCGTTGGTGAATCCGTGCCAGATGTCGCCGTGCTCGGCGACCAGGCGCAGCGTCTTCTTCTCGCCCTGACCGCCGATGAGGATCGGGATTTCCCGGGTCGGTGCCGGGTTCAGCTTCGCCAGCCGCGATTTGATGCGCGGCAGCGCGCCCGCGAGATCGTCGAGGCGGCTGCCGACCGTGCCGAAGTCGTAGCCGTACTCGTCGTAGTCCTTCTGCTTCCAGCCCGAGCCGATGCCGAGAATCAAACGGCCACCTGAGATGTGGTCGACCGTGCGGGCCATGTCGGCCAGCAGCTCCGGGTTGCGGTACGAGTTGCAGGTGACCAGCGCGCCGATCTCGACGCGTGAGGTCTGCTCGGCCCACGCTCCCAACATGGTCCAGCACTCAAAGTGCGCACCCTCTGGGTCGCCATAGAGCGGGAAGAAGTGGTCCCAGTTGAAGACCACGTCGACGCCGATGTCTTCACAGCGGCGCACGGCATTGCGGATCTGGTCGTAATCGGTGGAATGCTGCGGCTGCAATTGCACGCCGATGCGAATGGGAAAGGTCACGCGTCCACCGTACGTCGGTGCGACGTCGGGATGCCCGGTGGGCGCAGAGCTCAGTCGCCGAGCACGTTGCGCAAAATGTCCACGAGGGCCCGCGGCTGGTCGCCCTGTACGGAGTGACCGGAGTCGGGCACCTTGATCACACGCTGGAAACCCGGTGCGGCGCGGGCGAATTCGTCGGCGTCCTCGTCGTTGACGAAGAACGAATTCGCGCCGCGCACCAGCGTGGTCGGCATGGTGATCGACGGGACGTCGTTCCATAGTCCGGCGAACGATTCCGGCAGGCCGTCGCCGGAGTCCGCACCCTTGCGGAACGTGTCGTAGCGCCACGTCCAGGTGCCGTCGTCCAACTGTTTGGAGTTGTGAAAGACGCCGCGGCGCAGCGACTCTCGGCTCCTGGTGGGCGAGGCCGCGACGGTGACGTCCAGCATGGCGGCGAAGCTTTCGAAGGTGCGATCACCCTGCACCAGGGCGACCGCGCCCAACTGGGCCTGGCTCATTTGTTCGTGGCGCTCCGGCGCCGACGGGGTGACGTCGACGAGCACGAGCTCGGGAACAAGCGCCGGCTCGACGGTCGCGATGCGCAGTGCGGTCAACCCGCCCAGCGACATCCCGACCACCAGTCGGGGGGTGGGCGCCCACTCGTTCAGCACCGGCCGCAGCGTTTCGGCGTTCAGCCGGGGGCCGTAGTCACCGTCCTCGCGCCAGGCCGAGCGGCCATGGCCGGGCAGGTCGATCGCGATCGCCGGAACACCCAGACCGAGGATGACGGTGTCCCAGGTGTGTGCGTTCTGCCCCCCGCCGTGCAGGAAGACGACCTGCGGCGCTTCGGCGCCCCACTTCAGCGCGCTGATCGGGCCGGCGTCGATCCTGGCGACCGGCGGCAGCGCACTACTGACCCCTGCCTGTTCGGCGTTCTCTGGCAGCAGCGCGAATTCGTCGTCTAGGCGGATCAGCTCGTCATCGGAGATCACACCACTCATCTAACGCGAGAGTGCGGTCAGATCGCGATGGGGCGTCCCATCTGGATCTGACCGCACTCTGGATGCGCAGGCGCGTGTCAGCCTTCGATGAACTTCTCGAGCTCTGTGCGGGCGATGTCGTCGGCCAGCTGCTTGGGCGGGCTCTTCATCAAGTAGGCCGAAGCCGGGATGATCGGGCCGCCGATGCCGCGGTCCTTGGCGATCTTCGCGGCGCGCACGGCGTCGATGATGATGCCGGCCGAGTTCGGCGAATCCCACACCTCGAGCTTGTACTCCAGATTCAGCGGCACGTCGCCGAAGGCGCGGCCCTCGAGGCGGACGTAGGCCCACTTGCGGTCGTCGAGCCACGCGACGTGGTCGGACGGGCCGATGTGCACGTTCTTGTCCTCGATCTTCCCAGCCAGCGAGCCGGTGAGGTTGGACGTCACCGACTGGGTCTTGGACACCTTCTTGGACTCCAGGCGCTCGCGCTCGAGCATGTTCTTGAAGTCCATGTTGCCGCCGACGTTCAGCTGGTACGTGCGGTCCAGGGCGACGCCGCGGTCCTCGAACAGCTTGGCCATCACGCGGTGGGTGATGGTCGCACCGACCTGGCTCTTGATGTCGTCGCCGACGATCGGCACACCGGCGTCCTCGAACTTCTTGGCCCAGACCGGATCCGAGGCAATGAACACCGGCAGCGCGTTGACGAACGCGACCTTGGCATCGATGGCGCACTGCGCGTAGAACTTGTCGGCTTCGTCCGAGCCCACCGGAAGGTAGGACACCAGCACGTCGACCTTGTTGTCCTTGAGGATCTTGACCACGTCGACGGGCTGCTCGTCGGAGATCTCGATCGTCTCGGCGTAGTACTTGCCGATGCCGTCCAGCGTGGGGCCGCGCTGCACGACGACGTCGGTCGGCGGCACGTCAGCGATCTTGATGGTGTTGTTCTCCGAGGCGAAGATGGCCTCGGACAGATCGAACCCAACCTTCTTGGCATCGACGTCGAACGCGGCGACGAACTTCACGTCGCGGACGTGATAGGGGCCGAGCTTCACGTGCATCAGGCCGGGCACGGAGGCGTTCGCGTCGGCGTCCTGGTAGTACTGCACGCCCTGGACCAGCGATGACGCGCAGTTGCCGACGCCGACAATGGCGACCCGCACATCTGTCGACGTTCCGTTGTGATCCGTCATGGGACGTTCTCCTAACTCGTACTTCTACTGGCTGCTGTCAGGTACTGCGGTGGCCGCGTCAGGCCTGGTCTGGATGGCTCTGGGCCACCCGCTCAGCGGCGATCAGCTCGTTGAGCCACTTGACTTCTCGCTCGCTGGACTCGAGGCCCAGCTGATGCAGTTGTTTCGTGTAGCGGTCGAACGAATTGCTCGCCCGCGCGATGGCCTCCCGCAGACCTTCGCGACGTTCCTCCACCTGGCGCCGGCGGCCTTCCAGGATCCGCATCCGCGCCTCGGCCGGAGTGCGGTTGAAGAACGCCAGGTGCACACCGAAACCGTCGTCGGTGTAGTTCTGCGGACCGGTGTCAGCCACCAGTTCGGCGAACCGTTGACGACCGGCATCAGTCAGCGCATATACCCGCCGGGCGCGGCGCAACACCGTGGTTCCCGCCGGTGCGGTGTCCTCGGCGATCAGCCCGTCGGCCTGCATCCGGCGCAGGGCCGGGTACAGCGAGCCATAGGAGAACGCCCGAAAGGCGCCCAACAGACCCGTCAGTCTCTTGCGCAGTTCGTAGCCGTGCATCGGGGACTCGAGGAGAAGACCCAGGATGGCTAGTTCCAGCACCGGGTCACCTCCTTTGCTCGACCGTTACGACGCTTCGACACCTCCACCAACTGTATCGGAGCGATATATTCAGCGCCACACGGGGGGATCGTCGGTGCCTCTCGATGCGAGTGCCACACCAGCGCCGTTCTCGGCGCCGAACGCCACGCCAGAGTGACGCTCGCGGCAGGGGAGAGGCCCGATTACGGGTAGTTGACCTGCTTGACCGTCCCGTCGGGGTACAGCTGGATATACCCGCTGCCGAAATCGCTCGAGACGTAGACCTCGGCGGTCACGGTGCTCGCAGCGGTGGGGTCGCGGCTGGGTTCGATGATCAGATAGGTGCTCTTGACGTCGGCGGGCTTCATGTTCAGCGTCTCCGGAGCCCCGCGCAGCACACCGACGACTGCCTTGGCGTCGAACTTGCTCAGGTCCACCAGCTTGGCGTCGCTGCTGGCTGCCGAGGTGCTGGGGTCGCCCCAGCCGCCGCGGTAGGTGTAGTTGAGTTCGCGGCGTTCGTCGCCGGGGTCGGGCCGGGTCAGCGATGCGTACTCGGGGTAGATCACCAGACGGTTGCCTTCGGTGTCGCCGAACCTCTTCTTCATCTGCTCGAGTAACCCGTTGATACCGCCGAGCGAGTGCAGCTGACGCGGCGGGGTCAGCACGACGGGAGCCACCCCGTCGGACTTGGCGCCCGGATCGGAGGTGAAGTTGAGCGGCGACGGTGTGTTGCCGTACAGCCCCCAGCCGATGCCGATGCCGAGCACGATCAGCACGCCCATGATCGCCAGGCGAATGCCCCAGCTGCCGCCCACTCCCGAGGTCAGCAGCCGCGGCTTCCGCAACGTCGGCAATTGCACCGGCGCGTTGCCGGTCTGCAGGTCTGACACCAGGGCGCGTAAGTCCCCCAGTGTCGTCGCGGTGGTCGCGTCCTTCACCCGCTGCTGATGCTCGCTCATCGACAGCTGCCCCTCGGACAGTGCGGTGTCCAGGATCTGGCACGTGTCGTTGCGGTCGGTGTCCTTGGCGCGCGTGCTGGCCGTCTGCGATGTCGCCACGGCAGTGATCGTAGGAGTTCTTCGAGTCAAGAGTGCAGACCAGACACATATTCTCCGGTGCCGCGAGTCGGTTGCGTGTCGTTGCCCAGATCGCCGACGTACTCTGGTCATCGTGCGATTGCAGCGACAGGTGGTGGACTACGCCCTTCGGCGACGCTCCCTGCTGGCCGAGGTGTACTCCGGTCGAACCGGTGTCTCCGAGGTCTGTGACGCCAATCCCTATCTGTTGCGCGCCGCCAAGTTTCACGGCAAGCCCAGTTCGGTGATGTGCCCGATCTGCCGCAAGGAGCCGCTGACATTGGTGTCCTGGGTATTCGGTGACCACCTGGGTGCGGTCTCGGGATCCGCGCGCACTGCCGAAGAGCTGGTGTTGCTGGCAACTCGATTCGATGAATTCTCGGTACACGTGGTGGAGGTATGCCGGACCTGCGAATGGAATCACTTGGTCAAGTCCTACGTGCTCGGCGCGCCGCGTCCCACCAACGGGACGCGCGGGCGCCGGAGCACCCAGACGGCGCGCTCGAGCGCGCGTACGGCCAGTGAATAGCGAAGGGCGTCCCGACCGGCCTGCCGCTGACATCCGCAAAGGATCAGGGGCCGACGGTGCGTCGGGTAACTCCGAGCCGCCGACGACGCGGATCCCCGTGGCCGGTGACAGTTCCGGCCCGCCACGATCCGCGCCCCGCAGGCAGGTACCGCCCGATGACCGGCTGACATCGATCATCCCGCCGGTCCGCGACGACACCGCGCCATTGCTGCGCGACCCGGTCGACGTCGTCAAGGCTGCCCTGGACGGCACGCCACCGCCGAAGCCACCGCCACCTCCACCGCCACCGCGCACGGGTGGCCCCGGTGGGCCCGGTGGCCGGCCGCCGTTCAAGCCGCCGAGCTTCTCCCAGCAGATCAACTGGAAATGGGTGCGCCGGTCGCTGTACCTGGCCGCCGTGGTGTTGATTGTGCTGCCGCTGATCACCTTCGGCATGGCCTACCTGATCGTCAAGGTGCCCCAACCGGGTGACCTACGCACCAACCAGGTGTCGACGATCCTGGCCAGTGACGGCTCGGAGCTGGCGAAAATCGTTCCGCCGGAAGGAAACCGCGTCGACGTCAACATCGACCAGATTCCGGTCCAGGTTCGCAACGCGGTGATGGCCGCCGAGGACCGGGATTTCTACAGCAACCCGGGCTTCTCGTTCTCCGGCTTCGCCCGCGCGCTCAAAAACAATCTCTTCGGCGGCGACCTGCAGGGCGGGTCGACGATCACCCAGCAGTACGTGAAGAACGCCCTCGTTGGTGACGCCCGTTCCGGCGTCGGCGGGGTGGTGCGCAAGGCCAAAGAACTCGTCATTTCGACGAAGATGTCGAGCGAGTGGTCTAAAGACGAAGTGCTGCAGGCATACCTGAACATCATCTATTTCGGCCGCGGCGCCTACGGCATCTCAGCGGCGGCCAAGGCCTACTTCGACAAGCCGGTCGAGCAGTTGACGGTCGCGGAGGGCGGTCTGCTGGCCGCGCTGATCCAGCGACCGTCGACCCTCGATCCGGCGATCGATCCCGACGGCGCAGCCAAGCGCTGGAACTGGGTGCTCGACGGCATGGTGTCGATGGGCGCGCTCTCGAAAGACGAACGCTCTCAACAGGTGTTTCCGCAGACGGTTTCGCCGGAGCAGGCTCGCTCCAACAATGTCACGACCGGCCCGAACGGTCTGATCGAACGCCAGGTCACCAAGGAACTGCTCGACCTGTTCAACATCGACGAGCAGACCCTCAACACCCAAGGCCTGCAGATCACTACGACGATCGACCCCAAAGCGCAGCAAGCCGCCGAGAATGCGGTGACGAAGAATCTCAAGGGAGAAATGCCGGACATGCGTTCGGCAGTGGTGTCCATCGACCCGAAAACCGGAGGGGTCAAGGCTTATTACGGCGGCTCGGATGCGCAGGGCTTCGACTTCGCGCAGGCGGGTCTGCCGACCGGTTCGTCGTTCAAGGTGTTCGCATTGGTGGCCGCCCTCGAGCAGGGCATGGGCCTGGGGTACCAGATCGACAGTTCGCCGGTCACCGTCAACGGCATCAAGATCACCAATGTCGAAGGCGAAGGCTGCGGGGTCTGCAACATTGCCGAGGCACTGAAGCGGTCGCTGAACACGTCGTACTACCGGCTGATGCTCAAGCTCAAGAACGGGCCGAGTGACGTCGCCGACGCCGCGCACAAAGCCGGTATCGCGGAAAGCTTCCCGGGCGTGGAGCACACCTTGTCCGAGGACGGCAAGGGTGGGCCGCCGAACAACGGCGTGGTTCTTGGTCAGTATCAGTCCCGAGTGCTGGACATGGCCTCGGCCTACGCGACGCTGGCCGACTCCGGGGTCTACCACAAGCCGCACTTCGTGCAGAAGGTCGTCAACTCCCGCGGCGAGGTGCTCTTCGATGCCAGCACCACCGACAACACCGGAGAACAACGCATCCCGAAGGCGGTCGCCGACAACGTGACCGCGGCCATGCAGCCGATCGCCGGCTACTCCCGGGGACACAACTTGGCCGGTGGCCGGCCGTCGGCGGCCAAGACCGGAACCAACCAGCTCGGCGACACCGACGCCAACCGTGACGCCTGGATGGTGGGCTACACCCCGTCGTTGGCGACGGCGGTATGGGTCGGTACCACCGACGGCACGCAGCCGCTCGTCACCTCGTCGGGTGGGCAGGTCTACGGCTCAGGTATCCCGTCGGACATCTGGAAGTCGACGATGGATGCAGCGTTGAAGGGCACCGACAACGAGTCGTTCCCCAAGCCGACTGAGATCGGTGGCTACGCCGGTGTTCCGGCACCACCGCCGCCGCCGCCCGCACCGCCGTCGGAGACGGTCATCCAGCCCAGTATCGAAGTGGCACCGGGTATCACGATTCCACTCGGGCCGCCAACGACCATCACGGGCGCGCCGGGTGGTGGCCCACCGCCGTCGCCGGGCGCACCGGAACCGCCGGCGCCTATCGGCGGCGGAGACGCAGGCGCACCCTTACCGCCTCCGCCGCCGTGATCGACGGCCGCGCCACCGTTTCACCGCAACCGCTGGCTGACGATCGGCGCAGCGCAGATGACCGCGACATGCCAAGCCGCACCGACACTTTGGGTGCGGCGCTCTCGGAGGTAGCCGGCGGCCCGGTGGGTCGGCACGCGCTGATCGGCCGGACGCGGATCTTCACCCCGCTACGGGTCATGTTCCTGATGGCGCTGGCCGTCCTGGCGCTCGGCTGGACGACGAAGGCGCCGTGCCTGCAGACCACCGGCACCGGCGCACCCGATCAGCGGGTGGCGAACTGGCAGAATCAGCGGGCCTACTTCGAGCTGTGCTACTCCGACACTGTGCCGCTGTACGGCGCAGAGTTGTTGAGCCAGGGTCGGTTTCCGTACAAATCGAGCTGGCTCGAGACGGACTCGAGCGGACGACCGCAGATCCAGTACGACGGCAAGCCGGCAGTGCGCTATATGGAGTATCCGGTGTTGACCGGGGTGTACCAGTACGTGTCGATGGCGTTGGCCAAGACCTATACCGCGGTGGCCAAGATGGTGTCGCTGCCAACTGTCGCCGAAGTGGTGATGTTCTTCAACTTCGCGGCGATCGGCCTGGCCCTGGCATGGCTGGCGACGGTGTGGGCCTCGTCGTGGCTGGCCGGCCGGCGGGTGTGGGATGCCGCGCTGGTGGCTGCGTCCCCGGTGCTTGTCTTCCAGGTCTTCACCAACTTCGATGCGTTGGCAACGGCTTTGGCGATCGCCGGCCTGCTGGCGTGGGCGCGCAAGAAACCGGTGTTGGCCGGGATTCTGATCGGGCTCGGGGTGGCCGCCAAGTTGTATCCGGCGCTGTTGCTGTTGCCATTGCTTGTGTTGGCGATCCGCACCGACCGAATGCCTGAGGCCGCCAAGACCGTGGTGGCCGCGGTTGCTGCCTGGTTCGTGGTCAATCTGCCGGTGATGGTGCTGTTTCCGCGCGGTTGGTCGGAGTTCTTCCGACTCAACTCCCGGCGCGGGGACGACATGGATTCGCTCTACAACGTGGTGAAGTCGTTCACCGGCTGGAACGGCTTCGACACCAACCTGGGGTTCTGGCAGTCACCGGTGATCCTCAACACCGTCGTCGCGGTGTTGTTCCTGATGTGTTGTGCGGCAATAGCTTACATCGGGCTGACCGCACCGCAGCGGCCTCGGGTGGCGCAACTGGCGTTCCTGGCGGTCGCGGCGTTTCTGTTGGTGAACAAGGTGTGGAGTCCGCAGTTCTCGTTGTGGTTGGTGCCGCTGGCGGTGCTGGCGCTGCCCCAACGACGAATTCTGTTGGCGTGGATGACGCTTGACATGCTGGTGTGGGTGCCGCGGATGTACTACCTGTACGGCGAGGCCAACAAAGGCCTACCCGAGCAGTGGTTCACCGCCACGGTGTTGCTGCGTGATATCGCGGTGGCGATCCTGATGGCGTTGGTGGTGCGCCAGATTTACCGGCCCGAACTGGACCTGGTGCGTTGGAATGGCCGGGTGGACGACCCGGCCGGGGGAGTGTTCGACGGCGCCGAAGACGCACACCCGAAATGGTTCCCGCGGTGGTTGCGTCCGCGCGAGGCGGCTGCCGGTGAGCCCGAGGAACAAGAGGCACCGGATGCAAGTCGCGATAGCACTGTTCCCGCGTAACACCGCACTGGACGCGATCGGCCCCTACGAGGTGCTGCAGCGGATCCCGTCGATCGACGTGGTCTTCGTCGGACATCAGCGCGGCGAGGTCCGAAGCGACAACGGCATGCTCGGGCTGACGGTCGACGCCACCTTTGACGAAGTCACCGATCCCGATGTCCTGGTGTTCCCCGGCGGGATCGGCACCCGCACCCTCGTCAACGACGAGCGCGTACTCGACTGGGTTCGCGAGGTGCACCGCCACACCACCTTCACCACCTCGGTATGCACCGGCAGCCTGGTGCTCGCCGCGGCGGGGCTGCTGAGCGGGCTGACCGCGGGTACGCATTGGCGGGCCACCGAGCTGCTCGAGTCCTTCGGTGCGATCTACACCCCGGCGCGGGTTGTCGAGCATCTGCCGGAGCGCATCATCACCGCGGCCGGGGTGTCCAGCGGCATCGACATGGCACTGCGGCTGGTAGAGCTGCTGATCGGACGCCGCGCCGCGGAGGCCAGCCAGCTGATGATCGAGTACGACCCGCAGCCGCCGTTTCATGCCGGCGCGGTGGACCAGGTCTCGGACGCCACCCTGCAGCTGGCGTTGGAGTACTTCGGCCGGCGGAACTGATTTCGCTGATCAGGCTGCTCTGGAGTAACCTGTGCAGGTTGCCGACGCAGGCGACCCTTCTGCCACGGACACGCCGTGGCCGCTACGACCATAGGAGGTGATGAGGTTCCCATGCGTCCATACGAAATCATGGTCATCCTTGACCCCACTCTCGACGAACGCACCGTGGCCCCGTCCTTGGAGACGTTCCTGAACGTCATCCGGAGTGACGGCGGTTCGGTCGACAAGGTCGATATCTGGGGCCGGCGCCGGCTGGCGTACGAGATCGCCAAGCACGCCGAGGGCATCTACGCCGTCGTCGACGTCAAGGCCGAACCGGCCACCGTGTCCGAGCTCGACCGTCAGCTGAACCTGAACGAGTCCGTGCTCCGGACCAAGGTGATGCGGACCGATAAGCACTAGTCACTCAGTGGATAACATCGCCGCGCGTCGGAGCTCTTACGTAGGCTTCGCGGTGAATCCATCCGCCTATGCCAGGAGGACCTTGTGGCCGGTGACACGACCATCACCGTCGTCGGAAATCTGACCGCCGACCCCGAACTTCGGTTCACCCCGTCCGGGGCAGCCGTCGCCAATTTCACGGTGGCGTCTACACCGCGCACGTTCGACCGTCAGACCAATGAGTGGAAGGACGGCGAGGCGCTGTTCCTGCGCTGCAACATCTGGCGTGAGGCGGCCGAGAACGTGGCCGAGAGCCTCACCCGCGGTTCGCGAGTGATCGTTCAGGGCCGGCTGAAGCAGCGTTCCTTCGAAACCCGTGAGGGCGAGAAGCGCACTGTCGTGGAGCTCGAGGTCGATGAGATCGGCCCGTCGCTGCGTTACGCCACCGCCAAGGTCAACAAGGCCTCGCGCAGTGGCGGCGGAGGCGGCGGCTTCGGCGGCGGTGGTGGCGGCGGCGGCGGTTCGCGTCCGGCCGCGGCGGCCAGCGAATCCAACAACGAGGATCCGTGGGGCAGCGCCCCGGCATCGGGCTCGTTCGCCGGTGGTGACGACGAACCGCCCTTCTGATACCCAACGAAAACCTTCGCGCGCAAGGCGCGCCACTGTAAAAGAACGAAAGAGATAGACCCATGGCCAAGACCAACAAGCGGCGTCCTGCACCGGAAAAGCCGGTCAAGACCCGGAAGTGCGTGTTCTGCTCCAAGAAGGGCAAGTTGCAGAACATCGACTACAAGGACACGCAGCTGCTGCGCACCTACATCAGCGAGCGCGGCAAGATCCGCGCCCGCCGGGTGACCGGTAACTGTGTGCAGCACCAGCGCGACATCGCGATCGCCGTCAAGAACGCGCGTGAGGTTGCCCTGCTGCCGTTCACCTCGGCGGCACGGTAGAGAACGGAAGTATCGACATGAAGCTCATCCTGACTGCTGAGGTCGACCACCTCGGCGTACCCGGAGACACCGTCGAGGTGAAAGACGGCTACGGACGCAACTACCTGCTGCCGCGCGGCCTGGCCATCGTGGCTTCGCGGGGTGCACAGAAGCAGGCCGACGAAATCCGTCGCGCCCGCGAGACCAAGACCGTGCGCGACCGTGAGCACGCCGTCGAGATCAAGGCCGCCATTGCTGCGCTGGGTTCGATCCAGCTGCCGGTGAAGTCCGCTGCGGACTCGGGCAAGCTGTTCGGTTCGGTGACCGCCAACGACATCGTCGGGGCGATCAAGAAGGCCGGCGGTCCCAGCTTGGACAAGCGCACAGTGCAGCTGCCCAAGGCTCACATCAAGGCGACTGGCGCCCACACCGTCGGCGTGCATCTGCACCCGGAGGTGAACGTCGACGTCACCGTCGACGTCGTGGCTCAGAGTTAGCCCTCTGCGTTAATTCCCCGGGTGGTGGCCGTTGGAGGCTGCCCCCGGGGAATTGCTGTATGTCTGGCGAACACATTTCGGTGGTCTCGCTACAGCTAATCTAACCGGCCGTTAACCTGGCGCATAAGCTCCGGCAACACAACACGCCCGAGATCGCAACCAGGGCCGACACGCCGGGGAACTTGCCATCCACAACACGCAGCTGGGGCTACCCTGCGTTCAGCTGGGTAAATGGCTGAAAATTTGGCAGTTATCCACAGGTTCTCCCCAACGACTTCCTACTGGTTTCGTCAGCTATCCACAAACCACTAACAGGTTGATGAACAGGCCCGGTTTGCGAGGGCTCCAGCAACGTCTAGCGTGAGCCGTCGGCGGTGCGGATCATCAGCGTGGCGCCGAAGGCTTGTCGGGGGCATGGGGTACACCTCTGATAGCGCATCGAACAGGAGTTCGACGAATCAGGAGGAGGTGGGGGCAGCCCAATGGCGGTCGTCGACGATCTCGGTCAGCCCGGGATGGATAGTCGTCCTCCTTCTGAGGACTTTGGCCGCCAGCCACCCCAGGACCTCGCAGCCGAACAATCGGTGTTGGGCGGCATGCTGCTGTCCAAGGACGCCATCGCCGACGTGTTGGAGCGGCTGCGTCCGGGCGACTTCTACCGGCCCGCGCACCAGAACGTCTACGACGCGATCCTGGATCTGTACGGCCGCGGGGAGCCGGCGGACGCTGTCACCGTCGCCGCGGAGCTGGACCGGCGCGGGCTGCTGCGCCGCATCGGCGGGGCGCCGTACCTGCACACCCTGATCTCGACGGTGCCGACTGCGGCCAACGCGGGGTACTACGCAGGCATCGTGGCGGAGAAGGCGTTGTTGCGGCGGCTGGTGGAGGCCGGCACCCGGGTGGTGCAGTACGGCTACGCCGGCGCCGAGGGTGCCGACGTCAACGAGATCGTGGACCGCGCGCAGGCCGAGATTTATGACGTCACCGAGCGGCGAACCGCCGAAGACTTCCTTCCGCTGGAAGATCTGCTGCAGCCGACGATGGACGAGATCGACGCCATCGCATCCAACGGCGGTATCTCCAAGGGAGTGCCGACGGGGTTCGAGGAGCTCGACGCGCTGACGAACGGGTTGCACCCCGGTCAGATGATTGTGGTCGCGGCCCGCCCAGGTATGGGCAAGGCGCTCGAGTTGGACACGCCGCTTCCTACGCCGACCGGCTGGACCACCATGGGTGAGGTCACGGTTGGGGACTACCTCATCGGTGCCGACGGACTTCCTACCCGAGTGGTCGCGGCAACCGAGGTCATGGTGGGCCGCCCCTGCTATGAGATCGAATTCTCCGATGGCACAGTGCTTGTCGCGGATGCCGAGCATCAGTGGTTGACCGACACTCGGGCGTCGCGAAAGTCCGCCGCCATCCGGACGACGCGGGAGATCGCTGCGACGCTGCGCTGCCCGATTCAGGACCACCGTCTGAACCACTCCGTGGCCAATGCCAAGCCTTTGCAAGCTCCCGATAGCGACCTGCCGGTCCCGCCGTACTCCCTCGGGGCATGGCTCGGCGAGGGAATCGCCGACGGAGATCCCGAAGTGGTCATGCGGGTCGAGGCCGAGGGCGCTGATGTTGCTGCGCTCCGCGCCACACACATCGCGGCCGAGTATCTACGGGCCTCCGAAACTCAGCGGCGCGCCTTGCTCGCCGGGCTGCTGGATGCTGCCGGAATAGTGAAGGACGGTGGGGCAGTCCAGCTAGGGGTCACCGACCGGCGGTTGGCCGATGATGCGCGCGAGCTCATCGTCAGCCTCGGATACCGCTGCCACCGCACCGAAACCCAGACGGGCTTCATCCTGAACTTCTCGACCGGCGACGGTGTTTTCCAGATACCTCGGAAAGCGCTGGCGCATAAGGAACAACGGGCCGGCCGTACAGCACGAGTGCCGTCGCGGTTCATCACAGATGTACGGCCAATTGCAAGCGTTCCCGTCCGGTGCGTCGAGGTCGACAACGGCGACCATATGTATCTCGCTGGTCGGGCGATGATCCCGACGCACAACTCGACGCTGGGATTGGACTTCCTGCGGTCGTGCTCGATCAAGAACCGGCTGCCGAGCATCGTGTTCTCGCTCGAAATGAGCAAGTCCGAGATCGTCATGCGATTGCTCTCCGCCGAGGCGAAGATCAAGCTGGCGGACATGCGGTCGGGCCGAATGACCGATGACGACTGGACCCGCCTGGCGCGCCGGATGAGCGAGATCAGTGAAGCGCCTTTGTATATCGACGATTCACCGAACCTGACGATGATGGAGATCCGCGCGAAAGCCCGCCGGCTTCACCAGAAGGCAGGACTGCGGCTGATCGTGCTCGACTACCTGCAGCTGATGACGTCCGGTAAGAAGGTCGAGTCACGCCAGCAGGAAGTTTCCGAATTCTCAAGGCAGATCAAGCTTTTGGCGAAGGAGCTGGAAGTTCCGGTTGTTGCGATGAGCCAGTTGAACCGCGGTCCGGAGCAGCGGACCGACAAGAAGCCAATGCTTGCCGACCTTCGCGAAAGCGGTTCAATAGAGCAAGATGCCGATATGGTGATCTTGCTGCACCGCCCTGATGCGTTCGAAACGGATGACCCTCGCGGCGGCGAAGCCGACTTGATTGTAGCGAAACACCGTGCAGGGCCGACACGTACAGTCACAGTCGCGCACCAGCTGCATTTGTCGCGGTTCACGAATATGGCTAGGTAGCCAGCAGTGAGCCTCACCCTGGCGACCCGAATATCGCGCGCGGACAACGGGGGTGAGGAGACCATCGGCGAGTTGATGGAGCGCGGCGAGCACTCGTTGTTATGGACGCTGGACAGGCGCAAGCGGCTACTGGCAAGGCCAATGTGCGAAGCGCTTTACAGTTGCCGTGCGGGCGTGTTTCGGGTCCGGCTGACGTCCGGTCGTGAGATTGAGGTGACAGCTGACCAACAGCTCAGCACACTGGACGGTTGGACTCCGTTGAGCGCGTTGACTGCTGGTGATCGCTTGGCCGTTGCGCGGCGTGTGCCGGACCCGATTAACAGCCACCGGATGGCCGACGCCGAAGTGGTTTTGCTGGCGCACATGATCGGCGACGGTTCTTGTGTGAAGCGGCAGCCAATCCGTTACGCGAGTATCGACGAGGAGAGTCTGGCCGCGGTGAGCACGGCGGCGCGTCATTTCGGGGTGACGGCGATTCGCGACGACTACCCTGCCGCCCGAGTAACGACCTTACGTTTGCCCGCGCCGTACAGGTTGACGCACGGTAAGCGAAATCCGATCGCTGCCTGGCTGGATGGGCTGGGGCTGTTCGGAAAGCGGAGTTATGAGAAGTTCGTGCCAGCAGAGGTTTTGGCGCTGCAGACCGACCAGGTCGGACTATTCCTCCGGCATTTGTGGGCGACGGATGGGCACGTCAGCTGGGATGCGCGATACAAGACCGGCAAGCTGTACTACGCCTCAAGCAGTCGCCGACTAATCGACGGTGTCGTGCTGCTGCTGTTGCGGGTGGGGGTTCTCTCGCGGATCAAGCGAGTGAGGAAGGCTGGATATCGAGATGGGTGGCAGCTCTTCATCTACGGCGTCGAGAACCAGCTCCGGTTCTTGCGGCACGTTGGAGTCCATGGTACGAAGGACGTGGCCGCCGAAGCACTGATCAACAGGCTCGAACTGGTGCGGCGCAATACGAATGTGGACACGATCCCGAAGTCAGTGTGGAGCGAAGTGCGCACAGCCATGGCCGAGAAGTCCATGACTCAGCGGGAGTTTGCAGCCGCAATGAATACCAAGTTCTGTGGGGCGGCGATGTGGAAGCCGTCGCCGAGCCGCGGCAGACTGCATCGGGCGGCTGCGATTCTCGAAGACCGTCATCTGCATGATCTGGCCACTAGCGACGTGTTCTGGGACGAGATCGTGGAAATCACCAGCATCGGACACCGAGATGTCTACGACTTAGCGGTCGACGGTGCCGACAACGTCATGGTCCAGGGGATCTTCGCGCACTCTGGCTGAAAATTGCCAGCGAATCATGCTCGGCGAACCTACGGCCCTCTTGGGTGAATACGGACGAAACTGATGTGCCAGGGGTGATTCAGCCGACTACGCCTCACCCAAACTTGGCCGGTAATCAGCCGCGCCGGCCTCGGCAGCAAGCAATGCGCCCAGCTCACCCTCCTGCTGGGCAACAAACACGCCGATCACCTGCCGGCATACCTCCGGCACACTCACCCCACGCATATCCGCAATACGGTTCAGCCCGACCAGCATTGACGTCGACACGTGAAACTGCACAGCGAACTGACCGCACGAACCATCCTCAGGAGGCAACCCCGGACCCACGACCACAGGTTCATCCACCCCGTACTCGCCCACCTCAGCGCCCCGAGCTCGCTCAACAACCGCACCACCACCAACGCCGTCGGCCGGATCCGGGAACTCCTCATGACTGAACAAACCCATTCCGCCCACGCTAGACCTCGCAGCATGCCCAGGTCGCTTCATCTGCCCGCGCCGTACGGCCCAGGCACCTGGCAGCTCTATGACCTCTCGAGTGATCCCGGCGAGGTGCATGACCAGTCCGCCGCCCGGCCCGACAAACTGGCCGACTTGCTCGAGCTGTGGGACCGCTACGTCGAAGAAAACGGCGTGATCATCGGACCCGTGTCGCTGTTCGAGGTCGACGTGGAGGCGTAATCACCGTTGAGGAATCGGCTGGCGCTTAGCGTGTGCTGATGCCAAGAAAACTCAGTGATGACGAAGTTGCGGCCTATCTCGATAGCCGCCCGGGCTGGGCGATACTGAGCACGATCGGCAAGGACGGATTTCCGCATTCCGTACCGCTCGGATACTTTCGCTTCGGCCGCGACATCATCATGGGTGTGCGAGATGGCACGCGCAAAGTTGCCAACGTCGAAAGCACCCCGAACGTGAGCATCTTGCTTGAAGACGGCTCCACCATGGCTGATATCCGGGGAGTGATGCTTCAGGGTCACGCCCGCATCGTTCGCGAACCAAGCGAAGCACTCGAGCTCGCAAAGGAGGGTGCGCGGGCGCGGGGCGTGCCAGAGTCCGAATGGCCGACCGCACCCAGACCGGGCGCTGCCTACATCCGCATGACCCCCGTCAGAACAGTGTCCTGGGAGTACGGAAACCCAACGCCGGACCAGGCTTAGCTGCGCCCACCTCTCGGCCAGGGAACCGTCGATGCTGGCCGCCGCTCGTCAACGACGGCCTGCCGGATTGTTGTCGTCGACCAACCCACGGTGAGATGCGGCGCGTTGCGCGACATTCGCGGGCACGAAGGATCTACTGACCAAACTGCTTGCAGTTTCAGGCTTCTGGCAGCAGTCGGCCTCGGGCAACCGAAAGTGTCCAGCGTGATCAGGGTCACATTCGCTCTAATCCAACGCTCATCGGGTACATATCGTCCGGGACCGACAAGGGGGGCGCTCAAGACCGTGGTGTCCGGGTCCCCACGAACCATTCCGGACCTCTGAACAGTGGTACGGGATGGGCGGGGGCTTTTCTCCCATGCCTGAGGGCACCAACACTATGCGGCTTGCGTAACCGTGGCCGTAACAAGGAGTACAGATGACGATTCAACAGTCCGCCGGAGCACACGAAGCTGACACCGCACACAACCGCGGTGCTGCGACAACGGCGCGACCCGCCCCGGCATTTTCACGCGCAGGCGGTGAGACCAAGGCGTTCTACAAGACGACCGAGTTCATCGTCTATGTCGTCGCGACCATCGCCGTGCTGATCGCCTCTTTCGCAGTGCAGACCACCGATGCGCACGAGGACTACTTTCGCGCCGACAAAGCATGGCTGTACGTCGTCATCCTCAGTGTCGGTTACATGCTCAGCCGCGGACTGGCCAAGTCGGGCAGCCGTCACATCGATGACGCTCGATAGCACCACGCACTAAGCACAAGGCTCCGGGCCTCCACCGTTATGGTGGGGGCCCGGAGTCGCTCGACGGAACCGCGCCACAAGACGGGGCTGCGGCTGATTGCGCTCGATTTACCTGCAGCTGATGACGTCGGGTAAGAAGGTCGAATCCCGCCAGCAGGAAGTTTCCGCATTCTCAGGGCAGGCAAAGCTTTTGGCCGCTAACCCCGATGCGTGACCAGATCACGGTGGCCGAGATGTGCCGCCTTGGCGCCATTGCTATAGCGCCCGAAGACCTCACCGGCCCAGGTGAACTCAGATTTGTTGCGCGCTATGCACGTAGGGACGTTCGCGGTGTGCCGTCGAATAGGCCCTCACTGAGGATTTCGGCCAACGGAGTTGGCGTCAGACCGAATTCGTGTTGCATGCGCGAGGAGTCCAAGACGAACGGCTTCCGCAACTGGTATTGCATCTCGGGAAGCTCCCGCACCACCGGAGACAGAAGACCAGCTGCTCGCAGGACCCAACCAGGCATTCGGTGCAGCGTTGGGGCGGGGACGTTGGCGCACTCCGCGAACGCCAGGCTCAACTGACGGACTGATATCGGTGCATTGGTGGGTGCATGCCAAGGCCGCCCCCATGCGCGGTCACCGACTGACGTGGCGATCAATGCGCGTGCGGTGTCCACGGTGCTCGTCCAACTGTGGTCGGCGTCGAGGTCAGCGGGGAACCAAACCGATTTTCGCGCAACGATTCTGGGTGCGACCATCTGGGTGAATACCGAGGTCGCCCCGCGGCCGATGAAATCACTCGCTCGCACCTCGGTCACTCGGATTCGCCCGGCGTCGTGGGCAGCCTTGGCCTCAGCCCAAATATTGGCGCGCAGAATGCCTTTGCGAGTCTGGGGTTGCAGCGGGAGGTTCTCAGTCATCGGTACGTCGACCGAGCCGTATCCGTACAGGTTGCCGAGCATCACGTAGTCGACGCGCGAAGTGATCGCTGCCTGAAGAATTGCCGATGCCAAGGCAGACGAATGCGTGTGCCATTGGTCGTATGGCGGTGCTGCGCAGTTGAAGATCGTCGACGCCCCTTCCATGACTGGGACCAGTGCGCCGGTCTGCGCCGCATCCAGCGGAAGCCGGTCGATCAGTGGATGCGACGGTCCACTGCCACGGCGGGTAATCAGCCGCACCCGGTGCCCCTGAGCGGCGAGCAATTCTGCGGTGGCGACACCTGTGCCGCCAGCACCGACGACGATCTTGACGGGCATGGTTCTCCTTGCTGTTGCGGACGTCTTCCACCATCGCCGCCAAGCGCAGCACTACGCTAGTGGCCTGATTGCCATACTTACGGAGGTTCTAGCCATGGCGGTTCATCGGGTCGCCGTAGTGGCGGTTCCACCTGTGGGCGCGTTCGAACTGTCGATTCCAGACCTGCTGTTCGGAGGTGTGTCAGTCGGCGGCCAAAACGCCTATTCGACCACCACCTGTACGGCGAGCCCGGGAACCGTGGTCACGCGTGGCGGCTTCGACGTCGTCATCGCGCGTGGGCTCGACACCCTTACTGCCGCGGACACGGTTCTGGTCGTAGGAACCGGTGCTCGTGCGGGTTTTCCTTCGCAGCTCCTGGCCGCACTGCAAAATGCCGCGGCTCGGGGCGCGCGGATGGCGTCGATCTGTACCGGAGCATTCGTGCTCGCAAGTGCCGGCCTGCTCGACGGTCGAACCGTGACCACACACTGGCAGTCTGCTCGCGAACTGGCCGAGAGCTTCCCGGAGATCAAAGTGCGACCAGAAGTCCTCTTCATCGACGATGGGCAGATCATCACCTCCGCGGGGCTGGCGGCAGGAATCGACCTCTGCCTGCACCTCATACGTACCGATCACGGGGCAGCAGTGGCCAACAAAGTGGCCCGGTTGGCGGTCGTAGCTCCAGTGCGCCCCGGCGGACAGGCGCAATTCATCGAGGCCCCAGTTGCCGACTCGAACGGAACGAGCATGCGCGCGACGCGGGCATGGGCAATGACGAGACTGCAGGATCGCCTCACGCTGGCAGACCTGGCGCGCCACGCATCAACCAGCGTGCGAACTCTCAACCGTCGGTTCGGGCCGAGACAGGGCTGAGCCCCCTGCAGTGGTTGCTGCAGATGAGGATCGAAACAGCACGCGAACTTTTGGAAAGCACCGACTTGCCGGTGTCAGCCATCGCTCACCGCACGGGCATGGGGACCGTCGACTCCCTGCGCGATCACCTGGTCCGCAGAACTGGTCTCACCCCAAGTGCATACCGATCCAATTTCACCCACCGCACCGGCTGACCGAACGATATGCGGTCATAGCGTTCCGCGATGATTACGCCGGGAAGCCTCTCGCCAACTGGTCATCGACGGGCGCTCGACGCGGGACTGGTCATCTGACCCGTCTTTCCGCGCCTGGGGCTGCAGAACCAGCGACACCGACGTGCTTCACTCAGGCGATGGAGCCAGAGCGTTCCGAGACAGCCACCGGGCGTACGCGCGGGCGGGGCGCTCGGCAGGGGCCGACCCGGCGGACGTTGAAGCGAGCAGAGCGGCACGACCGGGTCTACGAAGCCGCCATCGCGCTGTTCGTCGAACGCGGATTCGAGGCCTCCTCGATGGACGAGATCGCCGACCGGTCGGGGTTGTCGCGCAGCACCGTCTTCGCGCACTTCCCCCGCAAGACGCTCTTCCTGGAGGAATGGATGGGGCGACGACGGAACGAGGCCCGGAGGTCGGCGCGAGCCGACGGGGTGGCGGGGCGGCCACTCCGGGAAGTGCTCGGCGCCTACCTGGACACCCTGGCCACCTCGAACTCCGCTGCCCGTGCGGAGATGTGCGCGCTAGTCCCGCCCGCGCTCCTGCACACGACGATGCTGGCCGACCATCCAGTCGGGGTGGACTTCGCCGCCCTAATCGTCGAAACCGGGGCGGTCCTCCGACCATCCGTGCGACCGGAACGGGTTGGACGGCTGCTCGCGTCAGGCTACGTCTCCGCGATGTCGCAGTGGATCCATGAGGAGCCTCCGGCGTCCGATCTCGGCGCCGAACTGCTCGCGTTGTTGGACCTCGTCCTGTCGGGTGCCCAGCCGGGCGAACCCGAGTAGCGCTCTACCTGGAGTGATGCAGTGAAGCCGGACTCAAGTCTTGTTTCGTCGCGAATTCGCTCGTAGGGTTTCAAAGATGACGACACTCATCACCGGCGCGACGGGTGGAATCGGAGCGAGCCTGGTTGGACGACTGGCGTCAACCGACCATGTCGTGAGGGCAGGCAGTCGCGATCCCCGCAAGGCGGCAGGACTGGGCGTCGAGATCGTCGAACTGGATCTCGCCGCGCCAAAAACCTTCGACGAGGCATTGGCGGACGTCGACCGCATCTTCCTCTACGCGGAACCCGCCGCCATCGAGGAATTCGTCGACTGTGCAGAGCGCGCAGGTGTCCGGCGGGTCGTCCTGCTCTCCTCGGACTCGGCTGAGATGGGCAACGCGGAACACAACTCGCTGGCGCGACATCACGCCGACGTCGAAACGGCCCTTGCTGCTGCGTCTTTCAGCACTACGGTGCTGCGGCCTGGAACATTCGCCACTATGACGCTCGACTGGGCATCCTTTATCCGCGCCGGAGTCCCGGTCGAGCAGCCCTTCTGGGGAGCCTGTCTCGACGTTATCCATCCTGAGGACATCGCGGACGTGGCCGAGTGCGCGCTCACCGACGACGATCTGGAGGGGCTCGTCCTGCCTCTTGGCGGGCCCGAGGTGCTCAGCTTCCATCAGCAACGCGACATTCTGGCGAGCCTGCTCGCGCGCGAACTGGATTGGCGCGAGCCCAGCAGAGGACAAGCCGTGCAACACCTTTCGAGGCACGCTCCCCTGCCTCTGGTCGACGCCATCCTCGACTACTGGTCGCAGCTGCCGCGGTACCAACACGAAGCGCGGCGATCCGTCGAGCGCATCACCGGGCGGCCCGGACGCACGTTCCGGCAGTGGGCCGGCGAGCGGGTCGATGCGTTTCGCTAATCGCGGAGGGCGGCGATTGGTGCGCCAAGGTCAAACTGCCCTACCGATTTCAGAATTGACTGTACCAATCCCGGTGGGGCGCAGTGGCAACCAGCTCATACACCACTAACCGTGCGTGGTGGGATCAGTTGAGACCGAGCGGTCCCGCCAATTCGGTAAGCGAGGGAATCAGTTTGTGAGGCCCTGTCAGGACCTGCACGGGTACGTGAGTCGCGCCGGCAGCGAGATGCTCTTTCAGTCTGCCTGCGATGGCGTCAGTGCTGCCATACGCGACGAGCGCATCGATCAGGGCATCGCTACCGGGCGTCGCGACGTCGGAGTCGGTGAACCCCAATCGCTTCCAGTTATTCACGTAGTTGGTTCCTCCGAGGTAGATGGCGAGAGCTTCGCGCCCGATCACCCTTGCCTGGGCGGCGTCCGTGGTCAGCACCACCTTGTGCTCCGGGGCGATGAAAGCATCCGGCCCCATCAGGGCTCGCGCCTGAGCGGTGTGCTGTGGGGTCGTCAGGTAGGGATGGGCTCCCACGCTGCGACGCGCAGCCAGCTTGAGCACCTGGGGGCCGAGCGCGGCGACGACGCGCTGATCCTTTGGCACACCGTATTCGTCAAGCTTGGCTAGGTATTCGGTGAGTGCGTCGTAGGGCTTCTTGTATTCGGCGATCAGCTCGGGATGTCCGGCCCCGATTCCGAGCAGGAATCGTCCCGGGTGGGCCGCCTCGATGCGGTGAAACGAATCGGCGACCGGACCGGCGGCCGCCGACCAGATGTTGACGATGCCCGTTGCCACCTTCAGTGTCTTGGTCGACTCGAGAATTGACTCAACCCAGTCGAGTTCGGCCGGCGGCGATCCGCCTGCCCAGATTGCGCCGTAGCCGAGCGCCTCGATATCCCTCAGTTGCGCGGCGGTGACTTGCTTCCACTGCCGGAAAAGACCGAATACGCCGAAGGTGCCCAGAGTTAAACCCGTCATGGCCCAGTCAACCTGTCGTGCACTCAACAATATTCCGATATAGCTGCAGGGCTGCGACTTTGAGGTTACGTAAGCCCAATTGACGATCAAAGCCATTGCCGCGGAGGAGGATATCTCTTCCCGCGTTCATAGTTTCAGCGAAGTCGAAGCCCATCCGTGAAGGTTATTGTGTTCAGAACCAGCTCGGCTGAGCATCCACGGGCGACCGGTCAAGGCTGGACAGGAGATCCAACTGCGGTCCAACCTTTGGCAGCTCGTAGGTGAAGAAGTAGTTGCATGCGGCGCGCTTGCCGTCGTAGAAGTCACCGATGCGGTCGCCGGCAGCGATCAACTGCTCCAACCAGATCCATGCCATCACGATGTGTCCGGTCGCTTCCAAATACACGGTCGAATTGGCAAGTGTTACGGCGACATCGCCTGCCGACCACAGCTCGGCGGTGACTTCGGTCAGCCGCTGCACCGTCTCCTGGAGCGCGGCGGCGTACTGCCCAGCGCTGCTGTGAGCGCTGGCTTTGTGGATGGTGCCGGTGATCCGCTCGGTCAGCAGGGTGAGACCGGCGCCGTCCTGCATCACGACCTTGCGGCCCAACAGGTCGAGGCCATGAATGCCGTGCGTTCCCTCATGGATGGCATTGAGCCGGTTGTCGCGGTAGCCCTGCTCGACGTCGAAGTCCGTGGAGTAGCCGTAGCCGCCGTGCACCTGGATGGCCAGGTTGTTGGCCTCAAGGCACCACTGCGATGGCCAACTCTTGGCGATGGGGGTCAACACCTCGAGCAGCAGTTGTGCCCGCTGGCTGTCTGTGTCGTCGGCGGTGCGCTGTTCGTCGACCAGGCGTGTGCAGTAGAGGCCGAGCGCGAGCGCGCCTTCGACGTAGGCCTTTTGGGCCAGCAGCATCCTTTTGACGTCGGCGTGGGCGATGATGGGCACGGCTGGCCGGGCTGGATCCTTGCCCTCGACTGCACGTCCCTGGGTGCGCTCCTTGGCGTACTTGACCGAGGCGCTGTAGCCGGCGTATCCGATGGCCGTCGCCTGCAGTCCGACTGCCACGCGGGCTTCGTTCATCATGTGGAACATGTAGGCCAAGCCCTTGTGCTCCTCGCCGACGAGATAACCGACGGCACCTGCGGCGGGCGCAGGCCGGTGGGTCCCATCGCCGAAGTTCAGCAGCGCGTTGGTCGTCGCGTGATTACCCATCTTGTGGTTGAGCGCGATGAGCGACACGTCGTTGCGGGTGCCGTCGGTGAGGTACTTGGGAACGACGAACAAGGAGATGCCTTTGACTCCGGGCCCGCCGCCGGCGACCTTGGCGAGAACGAGGTGCACGATGTTCTCGGACAGTTCGTGGTCGCCGCCGGTGACCCACATCTTGGTGCCGGTGATGCGGTAGGTGCCATCATCGGCGGGTGTGGCTTTGGTTGTGATGTCTGCCAGCGACGAGCCCGCGTCGGGCTCGGAAAGGCACATTGTGCCGAGGTACCGCCCTTCGAGCATCGGTCGAACCCAGCTGTCGATGTACTCCGAAGTGCCGTGTTTCACAAGGAGGTTCGCGTTGCCGAGGGTCAGGAAAAGGTAAGCGGTGGTACTGGGATTGGCGGCGCGGAAGAACAGCATCGATGCTTCGGCTACGACCGCCGGCAGTTGCATCCCGCCGACGGCATCGTCGAATGAGCCTGCGAGCAGTCCAGCCCGGCCGAACGCTTGGAGTGCCTCCTTGATCTCGTCGATGAGCACGACGGTCCCGTCGGGTCCCACCGTGGGTTTGATCTGATCACCCTTTTTTCGGTGCGGGGCGAAGTACTTGGCGGCGATGTCGGCGGACAGATCAAGGACCGCGTCGAAGGTGTCGCGTGAGTGCTCGGAGAAGCGTGGGCGGTTGGCCAACTCGGCTACGTCGAGCCACTCGTAGAGCAGGAAGTCGATGTCACGCCGGGAGATGAACTCGGTCATTCGAGCCGCCCTTTCGCAGCTGTCCGATATTAGCGATCGCTAACAACATTAGCGATCGCTAATGTTTCAGGCAGCTACCGATCTGTCAAGCGGAGGCTGTAGAGTGCGCTGGCCATGACCGCAGACCGATCCGCCGCCTCCTCCGCCGCCGCGGAGCGGATACGGCGTGCCGCGATTGAGGTGTTTGCCGAGGCCGGCTATGGCGGTAGTTCGACGCGCGAGATCGCCAAACGGTTGAACATGAGCGCGACGGCGATGTACCCGCATTACTCCTCCAAGGAGGAGTTGCTTTACGCCGTCGCCCTGGATGGCCACCGCAGTTTGTTGCACGCATTGCGGGCCGCCCGCGACGATGCCGATGCGGTCGCGGTCAACCACACTGAGAGGCTGAAGGCAGTGGTGGCGGTTTTTGCGGCATGGCTCGCCGAGAACCGCAAGCAGGCCCGCGTGGTCCACTACGAACTGCATGGGCTGACACCTGCGCACTATCGCGCCATCACGGCCTTGCGTCGTCAGACGAACACGCTGCTGGCCGATATCGTCGCCGCCGGCGTGTCGGCCGGCGAGTTTCACGTCGACGCCGTCGATGAGGTCGTGATGGCGATCTCGTCGCTGTGTGTCGACGTATGCCGGTGGTTTCCCTCGCGGCGGCACAGGGATCCCGCAAAACTGGGCGCCGTCTACGCCGATATCGTTCAGCGATTGGTGCGCTGAGTCGGTCCGATCAGCTGGCACGGTTAAGGCGTCGCGCATGGCGCCGGGATAGAGGTCATCATGCTCCTCGACAGGGAAAGGGGCGCGATCGGCAATGGTGTCAGCTGCAGTTGGGTGTGGTGGGGATCCCGTTGAAGCGGTCGGCGATCCAAGCCATGCTGCGCTCGCCGTCGACGAAGGCAGTCAAGATTGCATTGGTGTTCATCTTGTTGAGGAACGGTGGTTGTTCGTTGGTCCACAAGGTGACGTCGGCCCCCAACGCACACCAATCTCTCGCAGTTGCCACCACCGACTCGTATGGCGCGAAGGAGTCCCAACGATTGTGTGAAAGATACACCGGGCCAGTGGGTTTCACGTTTCCGATACGCTGCATCGCGAGGATCGATTTGAGCGGATCCTCCTGCACCGTTTGATAAAGGTCCTCCTTGAACCAGGGCTGCAGATGCCGAAAGGCGTAGTCGATGCCGGTTTGCATCATGCACTGTCGACTGGTGTTGGCCAGCATCTCCACGCCGCGCGGTGTGAGGGAGTCCGCAATTGGTTGTTTCATATCGGGATACGCTTCTTGAATTCCGCGTAGCACCCACCCTATTGATCCGGCAAGCTGGTTACCGTCAAGTGGAGGCAGCATGCTGGGCAGATCGGTCGTCGCGCCGTTGGCGTAGGTTCCGACCACATTGAGTTCGGGTGCGTACGTGCCAGCCAACTCGGCCGCCGCCAGCGCGGAATGTCCGCCGCCGGCGAGCCAGCCCCAGAAGGCTACGGGCCCAGCCGGATTCAACGTGGTGCCCGGCAGCCTCATCGCTGCACGCGCGGCGTCGTTGAGTGCCGTCCCGCCTGCCACTCGATTGAGGAACTGCGGAGCCATCTGACCGTGCACTCCCAGCCCGACACCATCGGTGACCACTATCGCGAAGCCCCGCGCCAGTAGAGTCGCGATGAACCCTTCCTCGAGATTGAACATCATGTCGAATCCGGTGTCCAAAGAGGCATGGATGCCTTGGTCGAACAGGCGCGACGGAGCGCACTGCTCTCCCATCCCGTACGGGGCTGTGGCATAGGCAAGTAGGGGGCGGGGCCTACTGCCGGGCCAGGGGACGTGAGGTTCGATATAGGTGCCGGTGACTGCCACGGGATGACCCTGAGCATCGGTGCTGCGATACATGATGCGCGTGCCGGTGCCTACGAACGAGCCCAGTTGTCCGGAAGGCTCCAGCACCAGCCGAGTGGGTTCTGTCCGGATGAGGTCACCCGGAGCGCCTGCGGGCAGGGGATTAGGCGGGGTATAGAAGGCCAGATACCGCGATTCATCGGCCCTCGCGATCGGCGCATTCACCGTAATCGGTGCTGACGCAACGACGCACAGGGCCACAACGATTGCCCTGGCCCAGATCCCCGCCAATCGCGGCATGGGTTCAAGCGCGGTGCCAAAGTGTTTGGAAGTCTTGGGCGGGTTGTGCCGGCTGGGCAGCCGGCGTTTCCAGTTGGGCTCGTCTTCGCGACCGGGAAAGGGAATCATCGATGGGTTCCTCTGGTTGAGATTGTTTGGGACGACGCGGGCTTCGGAACGAAGTGCGACGTGAATAGTTCGCCACGGCAGCGGCAGCGTGGTGTCAAAGCGAAAGGCCAACATCGTTGGTGAGCGCGGGATCCGGAACGCTAAGGGCCCGTAACCCCCTGTGCTGGAGGCGATCTCATCGGGCGGCCCCACCGCGGCACAGGCCGTAACGGAGATCTATTCGAGCAGCGCAGCGAGTCCTCTGGCGAATACCGTGATGGCGTGATCACCAGCGTCGAGCACGCCGGCCAGCAACGGAAAGGCATGTGGCATGCCCTCGTACTCGTGGGCTCTGACCTTGACGCCGGCCAAAGCCAGTCTTTGCCCGTAGCGGTCCGCGTCATCGGCAACGGGATCCACTTGAGCGCTGACGATCAGTGCAGGCGGGGCGCCCACGAGATCCTCGGTCAGCAACGGTGAGGCGAGGCTCGAATGGCGGTCGTCGATGTCGGGCACGTACATGTCGTAGGCCCATTCAAGCGCGGCCCGGGTGAGGAATGGGCCGTCTCTGTACCGCTCGACGGATTCACTGCCCAAGGTCGCATCGAGTGCGGGACACAACAGGCCCTGGGCCTTGACCGGGGGACCGTCTTTCCGCGATGCGAGCGCAACACTTGCCGCCAGTGAGCCCCCCGACGAATCGCCGGCGATCGCGAGCGCTTCGACGTCGATGCCCAGAGCATCTGCATGGCCACTCACCCACGAAGTGGCATCGGCGGCGTCATAGTGAGCACGGGGAAACGGGTCTTCTGGTGCCAGGCGATATGCAACGGAGATCACGACGAGTCCGCCCCGCACGCAGAGTTTTCTGCAGAGCCGGTCGTGGGTGTCCAGGCTGCCTCGCACGAATGCCCCTCCATGCAGGTAGACAACGCCCGGCAACGCGGGTCCGGCCACAGGTGGGTGGTAGCTCCGCGCCGCGACCGATCCCTGGCGGACCGGAATGGTCAATTCCTTTACCGTGCAACGCTCATCAACGTCACCTGCCAACGCTGTCAGTTTCTCGCCGGCTTCCCGGTAGGCCGCGATTGGCATCTCCCACGGCTGTGCAGTCGGCCGTCCAGAGAGGGAGTCCAATAGCTGTTGAACTTGCTTATGAACCACACTCATACGCGCCACCGCCCTCCGAGAGCGCAGGATTCCAAGGGGCCGTCAGTCGGTTTCACAGAGCGACGCGGAAGACTTGGAATTCGACGACGGGTCCGGGTTGGATGCGTCCTTGTCCGACGAAGATGCTCTGGTTGACCCAGGCGTATCTGGGGTCTCCGGATTCCAGGCGTGGGGTGGTGACGAAGTAGTGGTCGCCGAAGTCGGTGCCGGTGTTGGCGCCGCCGAGGGCGCCTGCGGCGGCTTCGTTGACTTCGACCAGGCCTTGGTAGCTCATGTAGATGACGGCGCCGTCGTCGGTGTAGAACTGGGCGCGCACATCGAGTCGGCCGTAGCCGTCATTGCCGGCCAGTAGCCAGTCCCCGCCGCCGGGGGCGGCGGTTCCGCTGAACCGGTTTCCGGTGACCTTGCCTCCGGTGACGGCGAGGACCTGACGCAGCCCGTAAGGGCCCGGGCCCACGATCTGTGGTTCGGCGAGCTCTGCGGTGTAAGAGAACTCCGGCTCCAACTTCATTGTCTGATCCTCATTTTCGGGCAGGGCTGCTTTCAGCCCCGCGGGCAGATCCGAGCGTGCACCATGTGTCTGTGATAGTCAACACATCGTCGAGTATTCGGGTAGACCGCGGCTGGACGCCGCGCGGGCGACCGCCTCCGAGCCTGGGAAAAAGAAATGGACACTATGTTGACTACCGTCGACTGTGAGTCTAATCTCAACTTTGCCACGCCGTGACGCTGGACACCGGCTCACGGAGCCACACGACAAAAGAGGGATTGACATGGCCACCACATCGGACGTCGACCAGATCCAACCGTCAACTTCTCGGAACGGCGAGAGCTACGTCTCCCACCGTGACGACATCCACTTCAACATGACCGGCGACTTCATGACGGGCGTGGATTTCTGGATTCACGCGACGGGAGAGTCCACCAACGGCCAGCTGATCATCATCGAGACCAATTGGGTGCGCGGTACCGAACCGGTGTGGCACATCCACCACCGCGAAGAGGAGGGCTTCTTCGTGATGGACGGCGAGATCAAGATTCACACCGAGGCTGGTTCGTACAACGCCAAGAAGGGCCAGTTCGTCTGGGGCCGTAAGGATCAGCGACACACCTATGAGGTGGTCGGTGACGAAGCCCGGATTCTTGTGGTGTTCGTGCCGGGCCCCGATAGCAATGGCTTCGAGCCCAACGGCGGCATTGACAAGTACTTCTACGAAGCCCGTAATCGCGAGCTTCGGACGCCCGAGCAGCTGCAGGCCGAGGTCGAGAACCTGAAGGTCAATTACGGGCTGGAGATGTTTCCCGAGCTGCCACACCCGCGCGACCAGAAGGCTTGAGCCTGCGGTCGTTTCGGACACTGGTACTACCAAGCATTGGAGCTGTTGTGACCATCGATGTAACTCTTGATACCGTGCCGCATTGGATCGCCGGCGCGGCGGTCTCCTCGGCCGAGGGGCCGCGAGCCGAAATCCACGATCCCGCCACGGGGCGTGTGATCGGGACTGTTGTGTTGGGCGGGGTCGAGGCCGTCGACCAAGCAGTAGCGAGTGCTCGAACTGCAGCGGCGGCGTGGGCCGACACTCCCGCGCCCGCTCGCGCTCGCGTACTGCACCGTTTCCGGGTGTTGCTGCACGAACAGATCGACGACCTGGCGTGGATCATCACGGCCGAACAGGGCAAGACGCTTGAAGATGCCCGGGGAGAGTTGGCACGTTCGATTGAAGCGGTCGATGTGTCGCTTTCGGTTGTGCAGCAACTGAAAGGCGAGTACGCCGAGCAGGTCGCTAATGGGGTGGACACGTATTCCTTCCGGCAACCGCTCGGCGTGTGTGCCGGCATTACACCGTTCAACTTCCCGGTCATGGTGCCGGTGTCCATGTTCGCGGCCGCTATTGCTTGCGGAAATACCTTCGTGCTCAAGCCAAGTGAACAGGTGCCGTCGGCAGCAGTGCGTCTGGCGCAGATCATGAGCGAAGCAGGGCTCCCCAACGGCGTGCTCAATGTTGTACACGGCGGTGTAGATGCCGCCGAGGCGCTCATCGATCATCCTGATGTCGCCGCGGTGTCGTTCGTCGGATCTACCCCGGTGGCACGTGCGATCTACCGGCGCTCGGCCGATGCCGGCAAGAAGGTGCAGGCACTTGGTGGCGCCAAGAATCACATGGTGGTGTTGCCCGACGCCGACCTCGATGCTGCCGCCGACGCGCTGGTTTCGGCCGGCTACGGTGCCGCAGGCCAACGATGCATGGCCGTGACGGTCGCAGTCGCGGTTGGTTCAGCAGCGGATTCACTGGTGACCAAGATTGCCGACCGCGCGATCGCGTTCAAGATGGGCCCCGGCGCGACGCTCGGTACCGACATGGGCCCGTTGATTTCGGAGAGTGCACTCGATCGGGTCCGTGAGGCGCTGGAGCGATCCGTCGAACAAGGCGGCCGGTTGGTCGTCGACGGCCGCAAACGGTCTACACCTGCAGCCGGTTACTTCATTGGCCCGAGTCTCGTCGACGGCGTACGCGTCGACAGCGATCTCTACCGCGACGAAGTGTTCGGACCGGTCCTGAGCGTGGTGCGAGCCGAGAGTCTCGACCAAGCCCTTCAGATCGTCAACGACAATCCGTACGGGAACGGTGCGGTCATCTTCACTAGCAGTGGGACGTCTGCCCGTCGATTCAGCAGGAGCGTCCTGGCCGGCAGCGTAGGGATCAATGTCCCTATTCCCGTGCCCATCTCCTGGTTTGGATTCGGTGGATGGGGTGATTCGCGCTTCGGAGATGACGGGCTCAATTACGACGGCTACCGGTTCTACACGAGATCCAAAGTTGTCACCCAGCGTTGGACCGAGCCCAAGCCCGGCCTTGCTCCACACTTCGTCGCGGCTGGCAGCCAGTAGCGGTGAAGACAGGAGTCTCCATGCCCGAACAACCCCTGGCTGGGCCGCAACCTGACGGCCTTCCTCGACTCGACCACGTCGGCATTCTGGTACGCGACTTGAACGCGGCTGTCACGCACTGGTCCGCTCGATTTGGGGTAGGGGTTGCTCGCAACGTCGAGGTCGCGGCCATGGGTATCAGCGCGGCGTTTCTCAACATTTTCGGAGCAGAGGTCGAGTTGTACACCGTCGACGATCCAGACGCGCTTGATGCAGCCCTTGCAGGAACACTGGCCAAGCTCGACCATGTAGCACTACGGCTACATCGTGCCGATGGCCCTGAGCTCGCGGGCTGTGCCATCCGAGGGCCTGGACGTGCGGAGCCGATTGCCGCACCGATTCAGTTGGGCGATGCCACACATGTCTGGACTGAGCCCCCCGGAATCGATGTCCTGCTCCAGCTGATCAGGCCGATCCAGTAAGGGAGAAAACGTATCCGTTGCACCACAAGGTTTCTCGCCACACGAGACGCAAGACGAAACAACTAGTAAGAGGAGTAATCATGGGACGCATGGAAGGAAAGGTCGCTCTCGTCACAGGAGCGGCGCGAGGTCAGGGTCGAGCACACGCAATCCGACTCGCGCAGGAAGGTGCAGACATCCTCGCCTTCGACTGCCCGGCCAATGGAGGGGTTCCCTATCCCGTTGCCACGGCAGCTGACTTGGAGATCACGGTCAAGGAAGTCGAGGCCCTGGGCCGGCGAATCATCGCACACGAGGGCGATGTTCGTGAGCAGGCTCCGCTGGACAGTCTGGTCGCCGAGGGCGTGCGGGCTTTCGGTGGACTAGACGTCGCAGTGGCCAACGCGGGCATCTGGACGGTTCACCCGTTCGCGGACATTCCCGAGAACGAGTTCTTGGATGTCCTCAACGTCAACATCATGGGACCCTGGCGCACCCTGAAAGCGGTAACTCCCGCGATGAAGGCGCGCGGCGGTGGATCGGTGATCATCACCTCGTCCGGCAATGGCGTCGAAGGATCTCCCCATTACGTCCACTATGTGGCATCAAAGCATGGCGTACTCGGGTTGGCCAAGAGCGCGGCGCTCGAGTTCGGCCAGTTCGGCATCCGGGTCAACTCGCTGCTTCCCGGGCCGACCGATACTCCCGCCCTGGATTGGCAAGGCGGCTACGATCTTTGCGCCGGCAAGGGGCCGGGGAACGGCGTCAAAGAGGACCTCCAGGGTGCGAAGTACTGGGCAGTCCTCCGAGACGTGGGCCTATTGCCGCCGCAGGCCATGAGCGAGGCGGTGCTGTGGCTGGCCTCCGACGAATCGCGTTGGACGACAGGCCTCGAGATGTTGGTCGAGGGCGGCCACATGCTGATGCCTGGGCTGAACATGACGAAAATGGCGCTGGACAATCAATAACGACCGACCACACCCTGGTAGTCAGGTGAGCCCTCTCCGACCGCGTCGGTCACGTCTTCGGAGAGGGCTTGCGGCGTTTAGCAGGCTTCTTAGCGGGCTTCCACTCAAGCCCAAAGACCGTCCGCAGCCAAATCGTGGTTACCGTTTCGACCATGCTCTCCAACGGAATTGCGTTATCGCTACGCATACTCATCAACGACAGGTTGCGTTCTCCCATCCACATCAACGCAGCAGCCAACGACCTCGCCGGTGGCCCGTCAATGGCCACACCGGCAGCTCTGTCTCTTTCGATGCTGGCAGCCGACGCGTCGATGAATCGTCCGAGTATCGAGTCCCATTGCTTCTGCAAGTCCGGCTCGGCGGCAGCGGCGTCGCCTACTTCGCGAAGAACGTGACCATGGCGTTCCCACACCTGGATGACCTCGGTAACCGCATGCTCGATGGCCGCCTCCGGCGGCATGCCGGCGGGACGTTCGAAGATAAGTTGCGACGCCTGGAACACATCGGCTGTGACCCGCGACAGCAGCGCGGACAGTACCTGCCATTTGGATTCGAAGTAGAAGTAGAACGACGACCGCGACAGCCCCGCGCGCTTGGTGAGATCGTCAATGGAGATGTTACGCAGGGGAATTGTGCGCAACAGGTCATAAGCACCTTCGAGGATGGCCTGCTCGCGTTTATCGCCCTTGAGGTTTCGTCGGCCCACTCGTGTTTCGGCTGCGCTCAGGCTGAAAGGTGGAGTAGACGCCATACGAAGCATGATAGGTCAGGTCTACCGCGAAGGGTGTGCACCGGCGCCAGTCTGGTAGGGCCCGGCGGAAATCCACCGCAAGCGCCTCGACGTTGTGTTGATAATAATGCACGGCCCGTGTAGGCTGTGGCGGCATCGGCCGCGCGCTTCAGAAGTCCATGCGGACCCGACTTCTTCCCGGATGCGTCCGCTCTACTTGTGCTCGAACGCGATTCGCGCACCAGGCCGGAACCAATGCGAGCTCTCTATTCGAAATAGGAGTCAACTGTGTCCAATCTCGCAGCCAATCTCGTCGCCACCGCGAACGAGTACGGTGACCGGCCAGCCGTGAAGCTGGACGAGTACGTCCTTTCCTACATGGAGCTATATCACCGGGCCTCTGCTGTCGCCGGAGATCTGCGAGCCCACGGCGTCCTCCCCGGCGACCGAGTGGGCCTGATGCTCCCGAACGTCCCCGCCTACCCGGTGTTGTTCTACGGGGCTCTACTGGCCGGCGCGGTTGCCGTCCCCATGAATCCGTTGCTCAGTGCCCGCGAGGTCGAGTACTACCTCACCGACTCGGGTATGACAGTGGTGTACGGGTTGGACGGCCGCGATGCCGTCGTATCGGCGGCAGCGGCGAAGACCGGAATTCGCTCGGTATCGGTACCCGCTTCAGGTCCAACTGGCCTGTCCGGCAGCCCAATCCATGAATCCGCCGTTCGAACCGGCGACGATACCGCCGTCATCCTGTACACCTCTGGCACCACCGGGAAACCCAAGGGAGCAGAGCTCACCCATCGGAACATGACCTCCAACGCCGCGACGACAGTGGACACATTGATCAACGTGGGCACCGAAGACGTGATCCTTGGTTGCTTGCCCTTGTTTCACGTCTTCGGCCTCACATGCGGACTCAATGCTGCAGTCAAAGCCGGCGCCCTTCTCACCCTCATTCCCCGCTTCGAGGCCGCTAAGGCATTTGAGGTTCTGGCCCGCGATCGAGTGACCGTCCTCGAGGGCGTGCCGACGATGTACGCCGCGATGCTGCACTCATCCGATGCAGATGACACCGACATGTCCTCGCTCCGCACATGCATCACCGGCGGTGCGCCCATGCCCGTCGAAATTCTCAAAGCGTTTGAGCGCAAGTTCGACTGCGAAATCTACGAAGGGTATGGGCTCTCAGAGACGGCACCCATCGCGTGTTTCAATCAGCCAGGGCACCAGCGCAGACCCGGCACCATCGGGATACCCGTACGGGGCTGCGCGCTGCGCATCGTCGGTGATGATGGCGAGGACCTTGCTGATGGCGTACCTGGCGAGATCGCCATCCAGGGCGAGAATGTGATGAAGGGATACTGGAACCGACCTGAGGCAACGGCCGAAGCCATCCCCGATGGCTGGTTTCGTACCGGGGACATCGCCACTCGCGATAGCAGCGGGTACTACACCATCGTGGACCGGAAGAAAGATCTGATCATCCGGGGTGGATACAACGTCTATCCCCGCGAAGTCGAGGAAGTGCTCTACGAACATCCTGCTGTGGCTGAAGCGGCGGTGATCGGCATCCAACACGCAGACCTCGGGGAGGAGATCGGAGCGGCTGTTGCCCTCAAAGACGGGGCGCACGCAGAAGTCGATGAACTGAAGACGTTCGTTCGAAATCGCCTCGCCGCCTACAAATATCCCCGCGCGATCTGGTTCGTCGACTCCGTGCCCAAGGGCCCGACCGGCAAGATCCTCAGGCGGGAAGTGCAGCCGCCCAGCCCACCGGGATCGGCCGAATTCCAATTCAGCTCGTCGAGTTCATCCGATGCGGCGGCGATTCGGGCGGGCGAACCAGCGGGTAGCTGACTGTACGAATGTGTGCGTGTCGGGCACCTCGGCGCCTGGGCGGCGGACGTGCGTGGTTTCGCAGCGGGTGAGCGGGCCTAACGCTGACCTGGCTGTCGTCGCTGCCGATGAGGTGCACACGGATTTGAGCGCCGCAGAAGACGGTGGCATCCCGAAGGATGCTCCGTCACAATCACTCTCACAGTCGATTGCGGTGCCGACCGTTCTGGTGGTGAGATCGGGACTGCACGAGCGTCCCTGACGGGCTAGGGGAGCGGTGCGACCTGGACGACCGTCTTCCCGCGAGCGCCACCGGACAGTGCCTGATTGAGGGTTTCCCGAGCACTTTCCAGGCCTTCGACGACGGTTTCGTCGTACATCACCGAGCCCTCGCCCAGCGCCGCGGCGAGCTTACCGATGATCTCGGCGTAGCGGTCGATGTGGTCGGTGACGATGAAACCCCGCAGGGTGGCGCGCTGCATGAGCAACTGGTTTGCGTTGCGCAGGCCCGGTTGATCGCCGTCGTCGTTGTAGGTGTCGTACTCCGAGATCAGCCCGCAAAGCGCCACTCGTGCGCCGATGTTCAACCGGCCTAAGACGTGATCCATGATCGGGCCGCCCACGTTCTCGAAGTCGACGTCAATGCCCTCGGGGGTCGCGTCGTCGAGTTGCTCACGCCACGCGTCCGAGTGCCGGTCTACGCATGCGTCGAAGCCCAGTTCCTCCACGAGGTGCCGGCACTTCTCGACGCCGCCGGCGATGCCGACCACGCGTGCGCCTCGCTGCTTGGCCAGCTGTCCTGCGATCGAACCGACGGCGCCCCCTGCGGCTGAAACGACAACTGTCTCGCCGGGCTGCGGATCGCCCAGCTCGATACCGATGAACGCTGAAATACCGGTGTGGCCAAGCACTCCCAGGAATGCCGAAAGCGGCGCCGGTAGTGGGTCGGGCAGCACGGTGAACGGAAACTCCAGAACGGAATCGTCAGCGACACAGTACTCTTGCCAGCCGGTGAAGCCTAGGACGAATGCGCCGACCGGCAGATCGTCTCGCCGGCTTTCGATCACCTGTCCGACACCGAGGCCCCGCATCACGGCGCCCAACTCGACCGGCGGGATGTAGGAACGCAATTGGCTCATCCAAACACGGTTCGTGGGGTCGAGCGACAGGTACAACGTGCGGACCAGCGCCTGCCCCTCCGCAATATCGGGTATGGATTCCTCGACCCACTCGAGATCTTGTTCGGTGACCTGACCTTGCGGCCGCCTCTGCAGACGAAACAGCCGGTTGGTGGGTGTTTTCATGGCGAATCCTCGTTGTCAGCGGTGATTGAAATGGCGGCTATGGGGCGCACAAGTACCGCAACCACAGGGATGGCGGTAAGACCCGCTGTAATTTTAGACTGGCAGTCGGCATTAATCAACGGTGTGTCGACAAGACGGTAATTTCACTGATTGAGGATGACGAGTCAGCCTCGGGCGCAGAGGATGTGCATGAGTCGACGAGGTGTTGACTATCGACGACGCATAGTGCACTCTCGATTTGGTATCCGACTGTGACGGCAGTCGACCGAGAGATGGAGGCGGGCGCATGAGCATACAAACGGACAACCGCGCGACGGTTCAGCGATTCTGGGGGGCCCTCGATGACGGCCCGCCTCGTGGCGACGCTCTGGAGGCGTGGAAGGACAACTTCGCCGAGGATGGTGTCTGGGAGATGCCCTTCGCGCCTGAGCCGCTCGCCGATACCGTGCCTGGCCGACACCTGATCGGTCATTTCATCGACTGGTTTTTCGCCTCGGTGCCCGATCTCCGGATCGATTCGCTGACCGTGCACAACACGACCGACCCGGAACTCTTCATTCTGGAATTGCACGGAAAGGCGACGGTCACCCAGACCGGCAAGATCTACGCCAATACCTATTGCACCCACATGCGGATCCGGGACGGCAAGGTTGCGCTGATCCGTGAGTACTTCAATCCCAATGTTGTGCTCGAGGCCTTTGGGCGCGACGTGATCGCCGAGGGCATGTCAGCTGTGATGGCGGCCGCCGGAGTGGCGGCTACCCAATGAAGTTGGAGCCGGAGTTCTCTTACACCGCAGAGCTCGCCGAACCACAGATCGTGGGCCCGGGCCCTTACGGGCTGCGTCAGGTCCTCGCCGTCACCGGAGGCAAGGTCACCGGAAACCGGTTCAGCGGAACCGCCGCCCCCGGCGGCGGCGACTGGCTACTGGCCGGCAATGACGGCTACGGCCGACTCGATGTGCGCGCCCAGTTCTACACCGACGACGGCGCCGTCATCTACATGAGCTACCAAGGCCTGGTCGAAGTCAACGAAGCCGCCGCAGGCGCCCTCGGCGGCGCCAACACCGGCACCGACTTCGGCGACCACTACTTCGTCACCACCCCACGCCTGGAATCCGGAGACCCCAGATACGCCTGGGTCAACCAGAGCATCTTCGTCGGACAAGGACGCATCCAACCCGGACCCGTCGTCGAATTCCAAGTCTTCCGCGTCGTTATCTGACCGCTAGACCGTCGGCCAAGAGGTGAGGTCAACGCCACATGGGGGCGGGGGTAGTCGTGCAGGTTTCGATTCGGGCCGCGAATGTCGGTGTGCGGCGGCGCTCTTACGGCCCGGACACTCCACTACCCGAAGTGCTGTACGGCAGCGTCATCGCCGCGATAGCCGTCCCAACCAGGAGAACCTTTGTGGGCAAACGCCACCCACGAGCTGTGCATCCGCCGAGCCAGACCCTCCGGAACCGGATCGGGCCCGAGCAGACCCGTCTTCCCGTGCAGCCACGGCGAATCGGCGATGTCGAAGACAAAGGGAAGCTCCACGGTGTGCGCCGCGCCGAGCTTGCCACCCAGCGCTGTCGATCGGAATCCGAAACGATAGACGTAGGTGCCGCGTTCCGAGATCAGCGAGTGCGCCCGAGCGATCCGGGCGGAGCCGGCACCGAAAAGCGCCTCGCCGAGCAGGGCTGAGCGTATTTCGCCGTGAGTGGCATGTGGGCGGTCGGCGGCCACGGTCGCCGCCGCAGCGTGCGGGTCCGAATGTGTCTGGGCTGCAACGGCAACGACATCAGCGTGCTGTGACGAATCGAAGGTGCCCTGGGGGACGAGATAGAGGTTGCCCTCTTCGGTGTTGGTGCCGATGAGCAGAGCGACCTCGGCCGCCGGACCGTGCGCCAACGCATCGGCGGGCTGCTGGTCCAGGACAAGGCTGAACGGGCTGAGGCCCACGAGCGGGTCGGTGGCGGTCGCGGTACGCAGGTCAAGACCTGCCAGCGTGGGCAGCACGGCGACGAACTCTTCATCGGGAATGTCTGCGAGCCCGTCCGCGGTGGGTTGCACGCCCAGCTCGTTGGCCGCCGAGCGGGCGACTCGTCCAGCCTGTTCCGGTGTGAATGCACCAGTGCCGGTACCGCTCTGCATGACAGCCTGGTGGAACAACCCGGTGGCCTCCGGTGTGGCGAGCAGGGCTCCTACCAAGGTGGCGCCGGCGGACTGGCCGAACAGGGTGACATTTCCGGGGTCACCCCCGAAGGCGCTGATCGTTTCTCGGACCCATCGCAGCGCGGCCATTACGTCGAGCAGCCCACGGTTGGGAGGCGCTCCGGGGACATCGAGAAACCCGGGGATCCCTAAGCGGTAGTTGACGGCAACGAGCACGACACCGTCACGGGTGAATGCCCGGCTGTCGTACAGCGCGGCCTGCGACGACCCGGTGACGAATCCGCCGCCGTGGACGAACACCATCACCGGTCGTTCCGCGTCGTCGGCGGCGGGAGTGTGCACGTCGAGCGTCAGATAGTCCGCGCCACGCACCCACCCGGGGCCGAAGTACGGCCGCATGTCCAGTGCGCCGAAGTCCCGGACCGGCTGCGGTGCCGTCGCGCCGTGACCTGTCGCGTCCCGCACACCGTCCCAACCCGGGTGCGGTACCGGCGGAGCGAAGCGGGCGGCTCCTGTCGGGGTGGCGGCATAGGGGATCGCAAGGTAGCGCTCGCCGCTATGGTCGCGGACGCCGAAAACCCCGCCGGAAGGGGTTCGGACGACGGTAGTGCTGTTGTGAGACAAGGCTTCTCCTGTGGTGATTGAAATCAGCAGATACGCGCGAAGCCGGCCCAGCCTTTGATGGCGAAGCTGGAGCCGTCGCGGACTACTTCGACGGCGCCGTGTCCGCCGAGGTGCGCGGGGAACAGCAGCGCATTGTCGTCGCTGGCGCGGCCCAGCAGCTTGTGCCTGGTGTTGCGTGATTCCGCGGGGTCTTCGCAGAAGCAGCTGTTGGTGTGTGGTGTGACGATCTGCAGGGGGGTGTGGATGAGATCGCCGACAAACACGGCACGGTCTAGGCCGGATTCCAATGTCAGGGCCGACGAGCCGGGGGTATGTCCGGGCGCGAGGTCCAGCCGCAGATTCTTGTCTATCTGGTAGCTCTCGTCCCACAGACGCGTCAGCCCGGCTTGATGTACCGGGGTGACGCTGTCTTCGAACACATTCAGACTTCCGCGGCTAGCGGCGGGTTTGTGGGCATTGGCAGGGTTCCAGAAGTCGAAATCGCGTTGTGGCATCAGGTAGGTCGCGTTCGGGAAGGTGGGCACCCACGCCGAACCGTCCAGACGGGTGTTCCAGCCCACGTGATCGATGTGCAGATGGGTGTTGATCACCAGGTCGACGTCTTCCGGCGCGACGCCTGCGGCAGCCAGATTGTCGAGGAACGCGGTGTCGAGGTTGTTCCACACGGGGACATAGGGCCGTTCCTTGTGGTTGCCGACGCCGGTGTCGACCAGGATGGTGCGTCCCTCGCTGCGCAGCACCCAGGTCTGGATCGCCGAGATGCACTGATCGGTGGCGGGATCCCAGAAATCAGGGGCCAGCCAGTGCTCGTTGGCTTCCCAGTCGTCGGTGGTGGTGTCCGGGAAGAAGTCTGCAGGCCCCATCCGGACGGAACCGTAGTACTCCTTGACGCGGGTGACGGTGACGTCGCCCAACTCAATCTGTTCCATGTGACTCCCTCGTCATCGCCGGTGCTCACACCGAGTCTGTCGATGTGCGCGGTGGGCAGCCACACCTCGTTGGTCCTAACCCTGGCAGGGGGTGGCTGGGATCCCACGGCAAACGGATACTGAATGGATGGACGGACCCGGGCCACTCGGAGAATTTCTGCAGGCGCGGCGTGCACATACCCGCCCCGAGGACATCGGTGTGCAGGACTTCGGTGCGCGCCGACGGGTACAGGGTCTGCGTCGCGACGAGGTCGCGCACCTGGCGGGAGTCAGCGTGTCGTACTACACGCGGCTTGAGCAGGGGATCTCCCGAGGCGCGTCACCCGAAGTCCTGGAAGCGATTGCCGGTGCGCTGCAACTCGATACACACGAACGTGAACACCTCGAACGGTTGGCCGGGGCTGCCCGGCGGGCACCTCGATCGCGGCGCCCGCGGCCAGAGAAGGTGAATGACGAGACGCGGGACCTGTTGCGTGCCCTCGACGGGACGCCGGCACTGGTTCTGGGCCGGCGCACAGATGTCTTGGCTTGGAATCACCTGGGGCACGCGCTGCTGGCTGGACATGTGGACCGGACTGCCGTAGACGATGTGGTGAACCGGCCCAACATGAGTCGGATGGTGTTCCTGGACGGACACAAGCGCGAGCTGTACACAGACTGGCGACGCAAGGCCAGGGCAGTGGTGGGCAATCTGCGTATCGCCGTGGGGCGGCATCCAGACGACCGTGATCTCGCCGCTCTTATCGGTGAACTGACGATGAAGAGCCCAGAGTTCGTCACCATGTGGGGCGATCATCGGATCACCCCCTGCGATGCCGCGTCCTACGACCTACACCATCCCGTGGTAGGCGCCCTGACCGTCACCCAGCAGACGCTGGCCATCGCGCGCTCGCCTGGTCAGAGTTTGATAGTGGTCACCACCGTGGCGGGGTCACCTTCGGAACGGGCGCTGGCGCTGCTGCGAACTCTGGGCACACCCGTGCTCGACCGCGAGCCGTCCGAGATACCCCGCGGCTGAGCTCACTCGACCTTATTGTCGCGAAACGCCGTGCAGGACCTACCCGTACGGTCACGGTTGCACGCCAGCTGCACATGTCGCGGTTCACCGACATGGCGAGGTAGGTACCGATGGTCGGTGTAGGTTTTCACGCTCCGTATCCGCGACCCGTGGCACGGCCTTTTCACAGAGCGGTAGTCGGCTCGACCAGTGAGCCCTGCGCCCCCGCTGATGGCGCGCCCTCGATGTAGGTGCGGCCCGTTGCTGCCTGACGAGCTCGTGCAACCCTGCAAAACTTGCATGTTGTCGAAAATTCGTCGATAGTGACAGCAAGAGGGATGGAGGTCACGTTATGTCTGACCATTCGGGGTCCAACACAGTGGCTCCGCGGACCGGCGAAGGGTTTCCCTTGACGCCGACCACGAAGGTGGCCTAGGCCAGCGCTCGACTGGCACGGCCAGCGCCGACCATTGACCACTTCCATCGCTATCACCCGGACAGCGTTGCTGCAGAGAGGATTTCAAGCGGATAACCATGACAAGCATCGGTATTGTCTACGACAGTGGGTACGGCCATACGGCTGCGCAGGCCCGCGCGGTGGGAGAGGGGGCAGCCCGCATCGAAGGTGTCAGCGCCCGCTTGTACTTCGCCGGAGAAGTGGCGGAGGATCCTAGCCTCCTCGACCCGTGTGATGCGCTGATCTTCGGTACGCCAACGTATATGGGCAGCGCGTCGGCGACATTCAAGACATTCATGGAAGCGACCTCGAAGATCTGGTTGCACCAGGGATGGAGCGGCAAGCTCGCGGCGGGATTCACCAACTCCGGCGGTCACAACGGTGACAAACTCAATACTTTGTTTCAACTCAACCTGTTTGCGATGCAACACGGCATGCTCTGGGTCGGCCTTGGGCTACTGGACGGAAACGACGCAAGCTACAAATCCAATTCCAACCTCAACCGACTCGGCTGTTATCTCGGAGCCATGGCGCAGTCGAACTCAGATGAGGGACTCGAAGGAATGGAACCGAGCGACCTACTGACCGCATCCGCGCTGGGTGCTCGCGTGGCTCGTGCCAGTTTGGCTTGGAACAGAGAAGGGTTGGCACACCAATGCGAGTTCTGATCATCGGGGGCGGCCCTGCCGGGCTGTTCATGTCACTACTCGTCCGTCGCGCGCTACCCGAAGCTGAAGTCTGTGTCCGCGAACGTAATCCGGCCGGCGTGACGTATGGCTGGGGGGTCGCCTTCAGCCAGAGCGCAATTGATGCGCTACGCGTCTCCGCGCCCGAGGTCATGGGAGTCCTCGAAGGCAACGCCAGCCACGACGTCATGGACATCACCCTCAATGGAACCGTGGTCCAAGTCAAGGTGGATCGGCAGCACTGCAACGCGCGTTCGAGCTTGCTGGACACCCTCGAGTCGTTTGCCATCAAAGCCGGAGTAGACGTCATTCATGACGTGACGCAAGACGTCACCGAAGAGGACCTCAATAGGTGGGATCTGGTTGTCGGCGCCGACGGCGTCAATAGCAGAACCAGAGAGCGTTTCGCTCAACACTTCGTGCCCCACCTCAGTCTGACGAACAACTGGCTCGCCTGGTATGGCACCAAGAAGTTCTTCAATCCCTCCATAATCCTCCAACAAACACCGCATGGTGTGGTGATGAGTCACGCCGCTCGGTTCGCCCCGGACCTGAGCAACTTCACCATCGAAGTCGGCCAGGAGACCTTCGATCGACTGGGGTTCGCCGAGCTGGACGACGAGGCGTCTCGTCTTGTGTGCGAGGAGCTTTTCGCTGACTATCTGGACGGTGAAGCGCTGCAGAGCAACCACTCCCCATGGTTTCAGGCCAAGTACCTTTACTGCGATCGGTGGACCTACAAGAACCTGGTCCTCATCGGCGACGCACTGCACACCGTCCATCCATCGATAGGTTCAGGTACGCGGTTCGCCATGCGTGACGCGGTGTATCTCGTCGACGCCCTCAAGGAAGCCGACTGGAATATCGCTGACGCTCTCGACCGGTTCGAGCGACGGCGTAAGCCGATTGCGGACGGATTCCAGACGGCGGCCAAGCGAAGTATCGCGTGGTACGAAGGACTTCCCTCCCGCACGATCGACCACCCGATCAAGTTCTCACTCGAATATTTGATGCGCACAGGACGTGTGCGCTACGACGACTTTCGTCGCGACAACCCGCAAGTTATCCACGCATACGAAACCGAGCTCCGATGAACAGCATCAACAACGCGCCGGACACTGGACGGCAAGAACTGCAACGAACTGCGATCGACGCCATTGGAGGAAACATCGCACCCGACGCGGGCGTCGTCCGCTACCCGGATGATGTGGCCGCCGAGTATCTGCGTAAGGGCATCTGGCAGAACGGCACCATTGCAGAACATTTCCACAGCATTGCTCTTCGCTATCCCGACAGATTGGCGTTGGTGTGCGGCGAGGACTCGCTGACCTTCGCTGAACTCGATGAGCTGTCAGATCGTCGTGCGGCCGGCCTCATCGGACTTGGTCTCGGCATCGGGGAAAGGGTCCTGCTCCAGGTTCACAACACCACTAGCACGGTCGTGGCGTGGTACGCGCTGCTCAAAGCAGCGCTGGTGCCGGTGTGCACGCTCGCCCTGCACCGTGAACACGAGATCGGCGAGATCGGCCGGCAAACAGCGCCGGCCGCGCACCTGGTGGCAGCTGATAACCCGGGATTCGACTTGGCCGCTTTCGCCAAGGAGGAGGCCGCACGCAGGGGCCGAGACCGCGTCATTCTGACCTGTGGTGGCCCGGCAGCCGATGGATGTGTCGATTTCGACAGCCTGGGGGATGGCATCGAGCCGGCAACCGCCCGGACCCAAGTTGAGCGAGCACAAGCGCAACTCGGTCCGCAATCCGTTGTTACATACCAGCTCTCAGGCGGCACCAGCGGCGTGCCCAAGGTGATTCCTTGCCTACAAGCCGGCTACTGGACCTACAGTTCCCAATTCGCGCGTGCCATGCGCTGGGGTCCCGAACAACGCGTCGCGTACATCGGCCCAATCGTGCACAACGCCGGCATCATCATCGGCCTGCAGGCCCCGCACAGTGTGGGTGCCACAGCGGTGCTCGGTACTCCTAATCTAGACAGCCTCTTCTGGGCCCTGAGCCAGCACGCTGCTACCGATACGTTGCTGGGACCTTTCGCGTACGACGCAGTCTTCGATCCGAGGATGGAATCTGCAACAGCGCTCCAACGCGTCCTCTTCAGTGGCAAAAAGGTATCCGAAGGCCACTTCGCCGCGCTGGAGCAGCGCGGCATCTGGGCCGGCCAGGTATTCGGTATGGGCGAAGGGCTCTGCACCACGACCCCTTTGGACTACCCGCGGGCGGCAAGACTTGCCGGAGTGGGCATCCCGATTTCTGAGGCTGATGAGGTCCGCATCTACCACCCCGGTACGGAGATCGAAGTGCCCGTCGGCGAGGGGGGCGAGATGTGCACCCGGGGGCCATACACGCTGCGCGGCTATCTCGCCGCGCCCGAACACAATAGCTCCGCGTTCACGTCTGACGGCTTCTATCGATCAGGGGACCTCATGGCAGACAGGGAGTTCGAAGGCGTCCGGTCGTTGACCGTGGAGGGCCGCATCAAGGACATGATCAGCCGTGGAGGCGTGAAGATCAGCACCGCTGAGGTAGAGGTGCTGCTGGTGGCCCATGAAGCTGTTGCAGAGGCCGCCGTCGTTCCCATGCCTGACGCCCGGCTCGGCGAACGGGCTTGCGCATTCCTGGTCGGCGCGGCAGGGCGCCGTGTGGAACTCGCCGACATTCAGAAGCATCTGGAGTCGCTAGGTGTGGCCAAATACAAGTGGCCAGAACGCATCATCTGGCTCGACGAGATGCCGAGAGTCAGTCAAGTAGGCAAGATTGATCGGCGGGTGTTGCGAAAAGCGGCAGCCGATGGCCTCGCGGCCGAATCCGTCTAGCCGATGATCAATTAGGCGAACGCGGGACGTGCCACGGCTGCTGTCGACCACCGACAATGCCGCCGTGTGCACGCGCCCGGCGTCAAAGCGTCCCGCCGGACAGGTTGTGGGACAACAGGGTACGGTGCGTCGCCCATCATCGAACGTCGTTTCCCGAATGGGCGCAGTCGTTTCCTCCTGGGGCACGGGTGGGGGCGGTCTGTGCGCGCTGTGACCGGCGCACGGCCGGCGCCTCGTGGGCGCGTGATCCGGGCAGCCACCAATAAATTTGTCACTTGTGTTGACATTTGGTCACTTGTGACAGCATGATGACGTGCATCACAGTCGCGTCACGGCCGATCGAATCACCGCGTCAGAGGAGTTCTCACATGTCGTTCGTCATCGGAATTGATGTTGGAGGCACGTTCACCGATGCCGTCCTCGACGACGGTGCCGGAACGCTCATCGCGGCGAAGGCGCCGTCGACACCTCCCAACTACTCGGTCGGTGTGCTCGAAACTCTCGATGAGCTTGCTGCGCAACTCGAAATCACCACATCCGCAATGCTGGCGAACACGCACCACATCGCTCATGGGACCACGTCGTCGCTCAACGCCCTGGTGATGGGCAATGTCCCCGACGTCGGTTTCATCGCAACCAAAGGTCACCGGGACTCGATCTTCATCATGAATGTCGAGGGGCGCTACCTGGGGCGCGGCCCGCACGAGCTGCAGAACCCCATCACTCACAACAAGCGCCACACACTGCTGCCCAAGCATCTGGCTCATGAAGTCACCGAACGGATCGACCGAGACGGCAATATCGTTGTCGCACTCGACGAGCAGGAGTGCAGGGACCGAATTCGGGTGCTCGTTGGCCACGGTGTGCGAGCGATCGCTGTCTCCTTGCTGTGGTCATTCCGCAACGCGCAGCACGAACATCGCATCAAGGAACTCATCCACGAAGTCGACCCCGGAGTGTTCGTTGCCCTGTCGAGCGACGTCAGTCCTCGTATCCGTGAATTCGCACGTCATTCGACGACCATCATGAGCACGCAGGTCGGGCCGGGGCTTCGCGACTATCTCGAACACCTGCAGGGCGAACTCAAAGCGCGTGGACTGACTGGCCCGTTGCTGGTGATGCAGAGCAGCGGGGGAGCGGTCGCGGCTGAAGAGGCCCCGGCTCAGGCGATCTCGACTGTCGGTTCGGTGCTGACGGGCGGTGTCATCGGTTCGATGGCACTGGCCAAACAACTGGGGCACTCCAACGTGATCGCCACGGACGTTGGCGGCACGACCTTCCTGGCAGGGCTTATCGTCGGCGGTGAACCGGTGCGGGACTCCGTCACCGTCATCAACCACCATCCGATTAACGTGCCGACCCTCAAAGTCGACGCCATCGGATCCGGTGGCGGAGCCATCGCTTGGGTCGATGCCGGCAAAAATTTACGAATCGGGCCCAAGAGTGCGCAAGCCGTCCCCGGACCTGCCTGTTACGACCAGGGCGGTACCGAACCCACCAACACCGACGCCAACCTGGTCCTCGGCATTCTGCCGGAGACCGGCCTCCTCGGAGGAAAGAAGGCTCTGTCGAAAGAGCGCGCACGCGAGGCGATCAGGACGAGGATCGCAGAACCCCTGGGGCTGACCGTCGAGGAAGCCGCGGCGGCAATCTACGCCGCGCAGACCGCCCAAACTGGAGACCTTCTCCGGAAAACCGTCGTGGAGGCGGGCAAGGACCCACGCGATTTCGTTCTTTACGCCTTCGGCGGATCGGGCCCTGCGTTCTGCGCCGCCTACGCGTCGGCGTTGAACATCCGCGAAGTGGTGGTGCCCTTGGGCGCCGTGGCGTCGGCGTTCTCGGCATTCGGGTTGGCGTCCTCGGATGTGGTGGTGACCCGTGAGATGTCCGACCCGGCGTTTGCGCCATTCGACCCGAAGTCGGTGGAGAGGGTGTTCAAGGATCTCGAGGAGCAAGCTAGGTCTGGAATCAAGCGCCAGAACTTGACATTCGATCGAGTCGACACTCGACGTGAAATCGATATGCGGTACGCGATGCAGTTGGCCGAGGTTCCTGTCGAGCTGCCGAACCACACCGATCTGACCCAAGCTCTGCAGGAGGTCGTCGCACGCTTCGAACGAAAGTATGCCGAGTTGTACGGCGAAGGAACAGGATTCCGTGAGGCGGGTATCCAGTCGATCACCTACCGCGTGAGGAGCACGGGAGTCTTGGGCACCGCGGCGCAGCTGCCGCCGCTAGCCCGCGCGAGCAGCGGCGATTCCGCGGTTGCCATCAAGGAAACTCGTCCCGTTTCTCTCGACCTGAACATCGGATTCGTTGAGACACCGGTATACGACTACTCGAAACTCGGCGCCGGACACGTCATCCACGGGCCGGCGATCATCGAGGTGCCCACCACGACTGTCGTAATCCCGCCGAAGCGCACCGGAACGGTCGACCACCTCGGCAACCTCATCATCACCAACTAGGAGCCCGCAATGCCCACTCCAGTCCTCGGATCCGAGAAATTCGTCAGTCGCCCGGTCGATTTGAACGAGCTGAGCAATTCGTTGCAATCAGTGATCAATGTGCACACGGTGACCGACGAACAGGTCCGCAACGTCGACCCGCTGACCTACGAGGTGATCCGCCATCGTCTTGCGTCCGTGACCGATGAGATGGGCGAAGCTCTCATGCGGATGAGCGGATCTCCCATCGTCACCGATGCCAACGATTTCGACTTCGCGCTGAGCGACGAACTCGGCCAGGAAGTACAGGTTGGCCTTTACAACACGATGCTGGTTGGGGCCGTCGACCTGGCGATCTACTGGACCCTTCGTCACCGGGTAGCCAATCCCGGAATCGAAGAGGGGGACATGTTCTTGTGCAACGATCCCTGGGTAGGCGGCGGGCTCCATCAAAGTGACGCGATGGTCTACCAACCAATCTTCCACGAGGGAAAGCTCTTCGCATGGACGAGTGCGGTGGCGCACCAGGCAGACCTGGGTGGTGTCGGGCTAGGGTCGTTCTCTCCGGCAGCCGACGATGTGTTCTCCGAAGCACTACCCACACCCCCGGTGAAAGTTGTGCGGAGCAACGTAATTCAAGAAGATATCGCCGACATGTGGGTCCGCCGCTCACGCGTGCCGCTGATGGTGGGCCTCGATCTGCGCGCCAAAGTTGGGGCGAATACCGTGGGGCGTAATCAGCTGCTTCAGATCATCGACCACTACGGCGCCGACACTGTCAAAGCGGTCATGAAGCGGATGATGAACGATGCTGAATCGCGTTTGCGCAATAAACTTGTCAGTGTTCCCGACGGCACGTGGAGTGCCACCGGGTACCAAGACCAGTCCCAAGAGGGTGATCGTGGCCTGCACAAGATCGCCGTCACGATGACCAAACAAGCAGGCCACCTGACGTTTGACTTTACCGGCACCGACCCGACTGCCGGCGTCATCAACTGCACTTACGCCGGCCTTCGAGGCGGCATCATGCTCGCTGTGCTTCCGCATCTGGCCGGCGATATTCCTTGGTCGACCGGTGGCATCATGCGCTGCTTCGACATCGTCACCGAGGAAGGCACCATCAACAACGCAACGTTCCCGGCCGCAGTGAGTCGCGCACCTATCGGCCCAGCATGGTTGACGGGAAACCTGGTCGCAGAGTGCCTCTCGAAGATGCTCGAAACTCAGGACGTGGCCAACGGTCATGTTCAAGCCACATGTTGTGGCACCTGGGACACCGCGGTCATCGCCGGATTGGACGAGCGCAACGGCGGGTCCGTCCCGTTCCTCTCGGTACTGATGGAACCGATGGCAGGTGGGTTCGGTGCGCAACCGGACGCTGACGGGATGGATACCGGAGGCCTGTTGGGTATTCCGATGGGACGGGTGCCCGACGTGGAGATGACCGAACTGATGTACCCGGTGCTGGCGCTGTGGCGGCGCGAGGAGATCGACTCTGGAGGCCCTGGCCGCCACAGGGGAGGAGTCAGCGCGTCGATGGCCCTGGTGCCGCATGGGACCAGCCAGCCCATGGGCTTGGTGCTGGCATCGGCCGGCAAGGCTGTCAGTCAGAACAGTGGCCTCGCGGGCGGATACCCGGGGAACTCCGGTCGAGAAACAATCGTGCGCTCCAGTGGGCTGCACGACATGCTGTCCAACGGTCAGATTCCCTCTGCGATCGATCAACTCGGCGGCCAGGTAGAGATCTGTCCCTGCTACGGGCGCACATACCTCGCACCCGGAGACGTGTTCGAGATGCATTGGCAAGGCGGCGGCGGGTACGGTGACCCCATATCGCGCGAATCCCTCACTGTCGCAGCAGATGTCCGGAACGGCTACGTCAGCGCAACGGCGGCGCGTGAAATCTACGGAGTCGTCCTCGACGACTCGCTCCAAGTGGATCAGACCGCGACGGACACCCAGCGCGCGGACATCGTCGCAACACGCAAAAAGCGATCCACCGCGCAGCACGCTCCGACCGGTGCCGTGCAAACGATCCGACGCCGCCTCGACGACAACCTCTCGCTGGTCGACACCGAGTACGGGCCGGCCGTCGCCTGTGCGCACTGCTCTTCGATTCTTGCCCGCGAACCGGAACAGCCGTTGTCGGTAGCAACTTACGACGGAAAGCCCAGCGAGGCAGGGCCCCGCGTCGTACAGGACTCGTCGCTCTACATCGACGACGAGGTGGTGTTCAGGCAACTGTGCTGCCCCGGCTGCTCGGTGGCGCTGTCCTCGGCGGTTGTCCCAACACGACACAGCGACGACGTTCGGCAGATCAGCCGGGCGCTGGCGCAGTAAGGGACGCCGCCGCGGACAGATGAATCGTGCCCGTGCATAACTCATCCGCCACGCCAATCTAGTTCTGCTGGAGAGGAGTTCGTTACGGAAAGCGCTGTGAACATCAGCATCGTCCCGACCATCGAATCCCCGATCAGCGGTTCGGACCACGCGAACGATCGCGTCGGTGAACCGCCACACTGCATCGCCCCCAACGGCGAGCACTTCACCAGCAACTAACGCTCGACGACAAGTCTCCCAGCCACGGCGCAGGTAGCGACGGCTACTCGCGGCGCGATCGCGCGTGCGCCGGGGGAGTCGCACTCTCGCCGACGTTGGTCACTGCGCGCCACCTCCCGCGCTATGCCCCCAGGCATTGCACCGTCGCATTACGCCAGCCAAGGGAAACCATGACACACACCGACAGCTTCGACGACTCCAAAAAAACACTACCAGCAGCCAAGGCAACCGACACTGCCATTCGACGCTTTGGCGGCAGTCTGGCGCTGGTGCTGGCACTCGTGCTCAACGTATTTCTGCCGACGCAGCCATTGGCGATCATCCCGAGCGCGCATGCCGACGAGTCGCGGTACTGGGAGTTCTATACCCCACCGGACCCGCTTCCGGCAGGCAGCAACGGTGAGCTCATCCGCACCGAACCCTCCCGCCTGGTACTTGAACCATCCGGGCAGTTCGGCGCATTCGTCGGAACCGGGACGCGAATCATGTATCGCAGCACCGATGCTCAGGGAATTCCGGTGGCGGTGACAGGCACCTTCATTGAGCCCGATAACCCGTGGCCCGGCTCGGGTCCTCGACCGCTCCTGGCCTATGCCACTGCCCCGTACGGAATGGGGGAACAGTGTGCGACGTCTCGACTGTTCAACCAAGGCATCCACGCCTCCCTGGATACCGGTTTCGACATGATGTTCAACATCGAAGAAGGATTCATCGCGACGCTGCTGGCCCGCGGATACGCGATCATGGTCACCGACGGTGTCGGCCTGGGTGTCCACGGGGACATGGCGCCCCAATTCCTCAACCGTATCGCCGGCGGGACTGCCCTGCTCGACGGGGCGCGCGCTGCAATGCAACTTCCCGGCACTTCGCTCGATCCCCATGGGCCCGTCGCCTTTTGGGGATGGCTGGCCGGCGGGCATGCAGCCCTGGCGGCCGCTGAACTAGCTGCGACGTACGCACCCGAACTCAGGATCGTCGGCACCTACGCGAACGCTGCACCGACTGAACTCGCTTCGACCGTACCGGGCATCGACGGGAACTTTCTGGCTGGAGCGCTCGGCTGGGTGCTCCGAGGAGTGCAAGAGGCCTATCCCGCCACCAGGCAACCTATCTGGGACGCCCTTACTCCGCGCGGTGTCGAGATGCTGGCCAACACCAGCCGTCAATGCATGCTCCAAACTGGCATCGACTACGCGTTTCGCCACCTGCAGCCGTACTTCAAGGGCGACCTCTATCAAATGATCCAAGAGGACCCCTTCAAGAGCATTATGGCCGCCCAACGCATCGGTAACGTCAAACCAACTGGGCCGGTGTACTTCTCGCACAACCGTTGGGACCCCTTTGGTCCCTACCAATCGGTCGTCGAGACTGCACGCGATTGGTGCGCGAAGGGCGCCGACGTCACGTTGTGGACGGACGAGGCGCCGCCCCTGTTCAACAAACTCGACGTGAACGCCCTACTCCCGGCGTTCGTCGATGGCGAGCGCAGCATGGCCTGGATCGCCGACCGCTTCAACGGAGTCCCCACTACGCCTAATTGCGCGGCTATCTAGTTCGGGTCAGTCAGCACATCTGACGAATACTCGACGAAAGTGACAGACTTGCGTATCGTTGACGCCATACGTTCAGGAGGTTTCCGTGGCTCAGCTAGACCATGTAGTGCGCGGTGTCGATCACGCCGCGTTTCCGACGTTCGACCCGGCATCGACCATCGAGTTCTACCGCGACGTCCTGGGCTTTCCCGTCGTCCACGCGACGTGCGCCTTGGGGTGGGGACCGACCCGCCATCCGGACTTCGTCCACTTCTTCTTCGACATCGGCAATGGTGACCGGCTGGCGTTCTTTTACTATTTCGGACTGGACAAGCCGCCGGTCCTGGAGCCAGCCGACCCGGTAACTGCAGAGCTGCTCAGTCGGGCGCGCCATCTCGCCATCCACGTGGACACCGAAGACGACTTAGCCGAATACCGTCGCAGGCTCGATGCCAGCAGCTACAGGTGTGAACTGCAGGTGCGTCACGAGACGGTGGAATCGATCTACGTCACCGATCCAAACGGGTTCCTGATCGAGATCACGCGGCCGTTGCGCGCGCTGACCCCCGAGGACGACATCGACGCACGCGTGAGTGCAGAAGCTCTTGTGGAGATCTTCCGGGAAGATTCGCCCTCGCTGGAAAAGTTCTACGCGCGCAAGGCCGTGCTCATCGCCGATCAGTTCGCCGATGAAGCAGGGGAGGTGACGTTCGCATGACCACCTTGTTCGTCCTGAACGTGGAGGACTTCACCCCCCTGGCCGAGGTCGCGGCCAAGGACCCGCACGTCACGGTCACCCGGCGTGGACCGTACCTTCTGGTCAGTGCCGAGGGCACAATCGTGATTGACCGCAATGCCACCGGCTGTCGAAATGCAGTGTGGTACAGCTCGGTTGCCGCCTTATCCGGCGCTCGGATCACCACCTGGGACAAGGCTGAAATGGTGATCGAACCCGCTCCATCGGCGTCGAATGGCACGTTGTGAACGCTGACACGGCAGTCGACCGGCTGGGCGCAGGTAGAGACGTCGCGACGATCGAATTCCCCGGCGGCGCGATTACCACCCTGCACGAACTTGCAACCTTCGACGGCGCGAAGGTACACGGTGTGCTCCATCGCCTTGCCGGCTCCACCACGGTAGTGACCCTGATGCATCCGCGACAGTCGCTGACCCACCATCCGATGGTCGCCTGGCTGTTGCGCGCCGGGGTGTCGGTGTGGACCCAAGACACCCGATCAGTCAACAACGACCTCAATCTCGTACACGAGCAGGCACTGCTTGACGTGGCGGCGGGTATGACTTTCCTTCGCGCGGCCGGCTACGGGCAAATCGTCACGCTCGGTCACTCCGGCGGCGGCACGTTGTACGCCTTCTACATCGAACAGGCAATACTGGAACCTGAGTTCAGACTTGACATCACGCCTGCAGGCCGCCCGATCGCCCTCGCCGGAGCCGACATGCCGATCCCCGACGGCGCCATCTTCATGGCGCCGCACCCAGGGCAAGGAAGGGTGCTCCTGAGCCTGATCGACCCTTCGGTTGCCGACGAGCATGATCCGATGTCGCGGATACCCGAACTCGACATGTACGACTCCGTCAACGGATTCCAGCCGCCGCCGGACGAATCCCGTTATGCCGCAGAATGGCTCGTGGAGTACAGGCAAGCGCAGTACGCCCGAGTCGAGCGAATCGATCAGCACGCGCGCGCGTTGGCTCGTGATGTGTCCGACCACCGTTCCGCCTTCGCGGCGAGCGGGTCGATCGAGGATCGGCGCCGTTCCCTTGCCCCCCGCATCATTACCACTTACCGAACGAACGCCGATCCGCGCTGTATTGATCTGTCGTGGGATCGTAATGACCGTCCCTATGGCTCACTCTTCGGCGCCCGCCCCGACCTCATCAACTACGGCTTAGTGGGTTTCGGCCGGCTCACCACACCGGACGCTTGGTTATCGACGTGGTCGGCGATCAGTACCAATGCCGACTTTGTGCGATGCGCGCCCGGAATCCACGTTCCGACCTTGTATCTGGATTTCAGTGGTGACCAGGCAGCATTTCCCTCCGACGTCCAGCGCATGTTCGATGCCATCGCGACGCCGGACAAACATCTCGCTTCAGTGCCCAGTCAGCACTTCGGGCAACCACTTCGCGCCGGCGACCCGACAGGCTACGAGCTGGCCGCCCGGCGGATTCAGCCATGGCTGACAGGCAGATTCACATGACCCAGCTCCTGGCTGACGATCTCGCAATAGGAGACGTTCATGATTTAGGCAGTCACCCCATCTGCGAAGCTGAGATCATCGACTTTGCGACCAAGTGGGATCCGAGTGCCATCCATTGTGATCCCATCGCCGCGGGCAACGGCTATTTCACTGGAATCATCGCCAGCGGGATCCATACTCTGGCGGTGTTCCAACGCTTGGCCGCAACGTCGATCTACCCGTCGTGGGCAATCATCGCGGGCAGACGGATCACCGACGTCGAAATGTCGCGCCCGGTCCGGCCCGGCATGGTGCTCCGGGGTCGGGCAACAGTCGTCCACAACCAGCCGGACAACCCAAGCCGATCGTTGATAGCAGTGCACGGCAACCTTTCTACTGGCGGACGGACCGTACTCACTCTCCGCGTCGAGATGTACATGCATCGGAAGCCGACATGACGGCGCTGCGGTCGACGCGCAACTCGACGGAGCCACCTTCGCGGGTCGATGGGCGGCACCCATTAGCATCGCTGGGGTGACCTCTGACGAACGTGCGGGCCGGCTCCGCCGATCAACGCGTCGTGATCTGGTCGAAAAAGAGATTCTGGCCCATGCGTCGGCGCTGTTTGCCGAGAAGGGCTACGCCGGAACTACACCCCAGCAGATCGCCGATTCCGTTGGGATGAGCCGGCAGTCGCTTTACTACTACATGAGTAGCAAAGAGGATATTCTCGCGAAATTGGTGGCGCACATGACCACCAGTGTTGTCGAGCGAATGCGCGAGGTCGTGTCGGACACCGCGTTGACGCCGACAGAAAAGCTGTCCGGAGCCGTAAAAGTCATAGTCACGGACCGTGCGACCCGACCGTTGGAATTTCGTCTCCTCGACCGGTCCGCGTCCTCGTTGCCAGAAGCGCTCACGAAAGAGTACCTGGACGGACGCCGACAGGCTCTGGCAATCATGCAGTCTGTCATTGCGAAGGGCAATGCCGCGGGCGAGTTCAGGGCTGTCGACGAGCGGGTAGCCGCATTGTCGATATTAGGAATGTGCAATTGGGTGGCTTGGTGGTTCGAGCCTGGCGACGATCACCCCGTCCAGCCCGTCGCCGAACAAATCGCAGCCAACGCCGTCGCCATGCTTGTCAAGCCGGGAAGCACTGCCGGGACCAACAACCCACTCGATCTGCTCGATCAGCTGCAGCACGACGTCGCTGCGTTACGTGACGTGCTCAGCGAACGATAGATTCGATAGCACCGCCAGTGACGCGGACGAATTATCCTAAGCAGCAGGCATATCCGATTTCAGCTTGAGCGCTGTGCCTTTCGACGTCCCCAACGCGCTCACAGCATCACCAGGCGCAGGGGCGGGCCCCACGAAGCTAGGCGGGCTCGTCGTCGGCGGGAGACTCGTGGTCTCTTGTCAGGTTGCGCAGAATTCGTTCGTGCAGCACGGTCAGTTGGTCGAGTTCGGCTGGAGTCAGCAGATCGATGAAGTTACGGCGGACGTCCGCCACATGGCCGGGCGCCGCCTTCTCGATCGCGGTTCGGCCGGCAGGCAATAGGCAGACCATGGTGCTGCGGGCGTCATTGGGGTTGGGCTCGCGGCTGATCAGCCCGCTCTTCTGCATGCCGCGAAGCTGGTGCGACAGGCGGCTCTTCTCCCAGCCCAGTGCCGTGTACAGCTCCCGGGCGGGCATGCGGTCCTCGTCGTGCGCTGAGAGCAAGGCCAGAACCTCGTAGTCGGCCCCGGACAGGCCCGATCGCTGTAGGCCCCGGCTGATCTCAACACCGACGCGATGACGGGCGTCGATGAACGCCCGCCAGGCGCGCTCTTCGCGGGCATCCAGCCATTTCGGTTCCACGAACTCAAGGCTACCCGAATTGGTTGACGCCTCACCCATTTAGTCATATGGTTGAGCCATCAACCTATTTCTCTGTCAACCAAGACGGGACCGTCATGAGCAGCATCAGCATCGTCGGCCTGGGGAGCATGGCCGGCGCCCTCGCCGACCAAGCGCTCGGCGGCGGCCACACAGTCGAGATCGTCGGCCGCGACCAGGCCAAGGCCGAGAGGGCGGCCGCCGTGCATGACGGCGCCATTGTCGGGGCCGCCGGCGCCGTCCCGGTCGGCGACATCGTCATCCTGGCCGTGCCCTACCCCAGTGCCGTAGCGGTCGTCAGGGACTACGGAAACGCCCTTCGCGGCAAGGTCATCATCGACATCACCAACCCCGTCACCCCTGACTTCACCGGTCTCCTCGTCCCGGAGGGCAGTTCCGGCGCACAGGAAATCGCCAAGGCTGCCCCCGCCGGCGCGCATGTCGTCAAGGCGTTCAACACCCTGCCCTCCGATGTCCTCGCGGCCGGTTCAGCCCAGGGCCGTCCCCTGGACGTGTTCATCGCCGGCGATGACGCGCAGGCAAAGGCGCGTGTGTCGAGGTTGATCGAGAGCATGAGACTGCGCCCGATGGACACCGGGCAGCTATGGATGGCGCGGGCGCTGGAGTACGCCGCCCTGCTGCACCTGGGCCTCGTCGCCCACTCCGTCAAACACGCCAACTTCGCCATCGGCGTTAACAGCCTCAGCTGAACGCCCACGGCCCCAACACTTCTCATTTCCTCATCCACCCCTAGGAAGGGCAGACACATGCGCATCTTGGTCACAGGCGGCACCGGTCACGCCGGGTCGTACATCATCCCCGAACTCATCGCCGCCGGGCATGAGGTCACCGGCTTGGCCCGCTCCGATGCCTCCGCGGCGGCCCTCTCCACGCTCGGCGCGGCAGTGCGACGCGGCGACCTCCAGGATCTCGACGGGCTCAAGGCCGCCGCCGCGGACTCCGACGGCGTCATCCACGTCGCGCACCGCCAGGACCTGCTTCCCTCCGGCGGGATGGACGCGGTGGCCGCAGCAGAACTCCCGGTCATGCTCGCCTACGGCGAGGCCCTCGCAGGAACCGGAAAGCCACTGGTCGCCGCCGGGAGCATCGGCTCAGCCGGAAATCTGGGCCGGCCGGCGACCGAGGAAGACCCGGCCCTGCCCAACGGCGACGAGCACAAGGGCACCCTGCGTGCCCGAAACGTCGTGGAACGCGCTGTCATCGGCCTCGCCGAGCAGGGGGTGCGGTCGTCGATCGTCCGGCTTCCCCCTATCGCACACAGCACCACAGACAGCGCCGGCTTCCTCCCGGGACTGACCGCCCTGGCCAAGGAGAAGGGATTCGCCGGCTACCCCGGCGACGGCGCGAACCTGTGGGGCGCGGTGCATATCCGCGATGCCGCCGCCCTGTTCCGCCTGGCGCTCGAAGACGGTCCGGCCGGAAGGTACTGGCACGCCAGTGAGGACGAGGGCGTCCCGTTCCGCGAGATCGCCGAGGCCATCGGCAGCCGTCTGGGCCTGCCCACGGTGAGCATTCCGATCGACGTCCTGATGCTGCCCGGATACTTCGGCCAATTCACGAACCTGGTCACCATGGACCTCCCGGCGTCCAACCTCATCACACGCGAGCGCCTGGGCTGGGAACCCGCTCAGCCAAAACTGCTGGCCGACATGGACAACGGCCACTACTTTCCTGCCGGGTAACGGCCAAAGCTCATCGACCAGAGTCTCACCTACCAATCAGGAGCAGCCATAACGACGTACGCCCCGAACCGCGACACCATGGATTCCTTCGTCGACTGCATCAACGGCGGCGCTGATGAAGAGACCCTCACCGGTTTGCTCGCCGCCGACGTGGTAATCCGCGGCCCGTTCGGCGACGAACCAGTCGTGGGCCGGGAAGCCGCCGTGAACACCATCATGACCGTCAACGGCATCTCATCGGACGACACCTACACCGAGGTCCTCAGCGGCGACACCCACCACGCCGCACGCTTCCGGCTACAAGTCGGAGACGCTGCAGTCAACGGCATCTTCCTCGTCCTGATCGACGCGGATGGCAAGATCGCCGAGGTCAGTATCTTCTACCGGACGCTGCCGGCCGGCGTCGAGCTGCAACGCAACCTCGCCGAAGTAATCGGCATGCAGCCCTGGGAACTTCGCACGAACGGACGATAGCGCCACGGCCGTGCCACAGTCACCGGGACTCGACCGGTAGCCCGGCACCGCCACCAAATTGAGGAGTGATCGTGGGAAAGCTTGACGGCAAGGTGGCTGTGATCACCGGCGGATCGAGTGGTATGGCGCTGGCCGGCGCCCAGTTGTTCGTCGAGGAAGGTGCTTACGTCTACATCACGGGCAGGCGTAAGGAAGCTGTGGATGACGCCGTCACGTTGATCGGCCGGAATGTGACTGGCGTGCAGGCCGATTCAGCGAACTTGGAGGACTTGGACCGCTTGTTCGGCACGGTCCAACGCGAGAAGGGCGCTATCGACGTGTTGTGGGCCAATGCCGGCACCGCCCGGGAAGGCAAGCTCGGCGAGATCAGCGAGGAACACTTCGATACCACCTTCGGGCTCAACGCCCGCGGCACGCTGTTCACCGTCCAGAAGGCACTGCCACTGTTCAACGATGGTGGCTCGATTCTCATGACCGGGTCGATCGCATCGGTCAGAGGCTACCCAGCCTGGGGTGTCTACGCAGCGAGCAAGGCTGCACTGCATGCGTATGCCCGCGTGTGGTTGGCGGAGTTGAGGGACCGCAGGATCCGGGTCAACGTCCTGACCCCGGGCCAGGTCGTCGCGCAAGAACGGGAGGAGACGTTCGACGACGAGACCAAGGCCGCGATGGAGGCGCGAGAAGCCCTGATTCCGCGAGGAATGAACGGCAGGCCCGAGGAGATCGCGACGATCGCGCTGTTCTTGGCCTCGGACGACTCGGGCTTCGTCAACGGTATGGAGTTGGTCGCTGACGGCGGCACCACGTCCGTCTGACGCCGACACGTTCGCTCACAACGGATTTCAGGTGGCATCGGCCGACGCCGGGTTCAGCGTGCGACCCGGGGTACCTCTGCCGCGGGGATGGCGTTGTCGATGAGGACGGTTGCGATGGCGGCGGCGGTGGCGAAGGTGTCCGCGTCGAGGACTCGGTTGCGGGCGGAGGCGCCATCCAACAGCAGCGCGAGTTGTTCTCCGAGCTGTTCCGGGTTTGTGGCGCCGGCCTCGCGGGCGGCAGCGGTGAGCCGTGCGGCGAAGGCCGTCTTGTAGTCGCGGGCTTTCAGGCGTGCCGGGTGGCCGGGATCGTGAAGTTCCACGGCCGCCGCGATGAACGGGCACAGCGGCGAGCGAATGTCGAAGACGGCCAGAAGTCGTTCGCGGGGCGTGAGGTCCGTGCGGTCGAACACCTCGGGAAGGACGTCGGGATCGAATCGGCGTAGGTGTTCGGCGATCAGCTCGTCCTTACTGGCGAAGTGCTGGTAGAACGTGCGCTTGGACACCTGGGCGACCGAGCAGAGCTGGTCCAGGCCCGTGCTGTTGATGCCTTGATCACGGAACAGTTGCCGGGACGCGCCGAGGATGCGCTCTCGTGCGCCGCGGCCGCGCCGCAGGCCCCGCGGCCCCTTCTCCAACTCCGTCATGTGGCCAGCATATCGGAGTCGGGTACTGATCGGTGTGCATAGCTTGCGTTCGCCCGAGCCGTCCGTTACGTTAAGTACGCAGATCGGTGTACTTAGTCAACATTGACAAACAGATGGAGTAATCGTGGGAAAGCTTGAGGGCAAGGTCGCTGTGATCACGGGCGCGACGAGTGGGATGGCGCTCGCCGGTGCGAAGTTGTTCGTCGACGAGGGGGCTTACGTCTACATCACGGGCCGACGGAAGGACGCCTTGGACGAGGCCGTTGAGCAAATCGGGCGGAATGTCACTGGCGTGCAGGGTGATTCGGCCGACCTCGACGACTTGGACCGGTTGTTCGACACGGTCAAGCGCGAGAAGGGTGCGATCGACGTGTTGTGGGCGAGCGCCGGAGTCGGCAAGCAGGCCAAGCTCGGTGAGATCACCGAGGAGGACTTCCACGATGCGTTCTGGCTGAATGCGCGGGGCACGTTGTTCACCGTCCAGAAGGCGCTGCAGCTGTTCAACGATGGCGGCTCGATCTTCATGACCGGGTCGAACGCGTCGCTGCGGGGTTACCCGAACTGGAGCGTGTACGCCGGAAGCAAGGCCGTGTTGCCCGCCTACGCACGGGTGTGGGTGTCGGAGTTGAGAGACAGGAATATCCGGGTGAACGTGCTGACCCCGGGCCAGGTCGCCTCACCAATGTTGGAAGCGGTCATGGACGACGAGATGAAGGCGCAGTTCGAGTCCGTGATTCCGCGGCGTGCGATGGGTCGCCCCGAGGAGATCGCGTCAGCCGCGCTGTTCCTCGCCTCCGACGACTCGAGCTACGTCAACGGTCAGGAGCTGGTCGTCGACGGCGGCACAACGGTGGTCTAACCGGCGATCTAGCTCAAAAGCACTGCAAGCGAACAGGACTCAAGGAGTAGCCATGACCACATTCGCCCCGCACCGCGACACCGTGAACGCCTTCGTCGCCGGTATGCACGGCGGCGCCCACGAAGACGCGCTGTCCACCATCCTCGCCGAGGACGTGGTGATGTACGGCCCGCTCGGCCACGAGCCGGTGGCCGGCCGCGACGCAGTTGTGAAAGCCATGCAGACGGTCGGCACCGTAGCGACAAGCCTCACCTATGACGAGGTCCTCAGCGGGCCGACGCACCACGCCGCGCACTTCCGCCTCCAGATCGACGACACCGTGGTCAATGGGTTCGACTACATCCTGCTCGACCGCGACGGGAAGATCGCCGAGGTGACCATCTGGTGGCGGCCCCTGCCGTCCGGGGTCCAGATGCAAAGGCGCCTTGCCGAACTCCTCGACATGAAGCCTTGGGAACTCCTCACCCACACGGGGTAACGACGCGGCCACCCACCCAACGACACCCACAGGCCATCGGCCCCTTGACATCAATCAGACGACAAGCGAAAGCGAGCAGGAACATGAGCAGCATCAGCATCATCGGCACCGGCAACATGGCACGCGCGATCGGCGCCCTAGCGGTCACGGGCGGCAACGCCGTCGAAATAGTGGGCCGCGATGCGGCCAAGGCCGCCGCGCTGGCCGGCGCGCTCGGCGGTAGCACCACCACCGGAGAGTTCGGAGCCGTCCCCGCCGGGGACATCGTCATCGTGGCGGTGAGGTACGCCGACGTGGTACCCATCGTTGCCCAGTACGGAGAAGCGTTGGCGAACAAAGTCATCGTCGACATCAGCAACCCGTTCAATGCCGATGCCGATGGGCTCGCCATCCCCGATGACACCTCGATCGCACGCGAGGTCGCCACGGCTGCCCCGGCCGACGCCCGCGTGGTGAAGGCCTTCAACACCGTCTTCGGTCACGTTCTGGAAAAAGGTCAGACGCCCGACGTGTTCTTCGCCGGCGACGACGCACAGGCCAAGGCCGATGTGTCGACGTTCATCGCAAGTCTCGGGCTGCGCCCCCTCGACGTCGGCGGCCTGGACATGGCGCACTGGCTGGAAGGAACAAGCCTGATCCTGATGGGCCTAGCCCGTCACGGCATGGACAACTTCGACATTGCACTCGGAGTCGCCGGCTGAGCTGCGTCCACGCTGTAGCCGAAAACGATCGTCTGCCTGGAGAGGGGTTTTCACGATGCGACTTGGTTTCGTCATTCCCATTGTCGGGCCTGCCATTGGCAGCGCCGTTGGCCTGAGCACATTCTGCCGAGGCCTCGAAGACCTCGGCTATGACACGCTGTGGGTCGGGGATCGCCTGGTCACCCCGGTGAATATGCAATCCACCTATCCGGGCGCAGAGCAGCCGTATCCGCCTCAGATGACTCGTTACCTTGATCCGGTTCTGCTGTGGACAGTCGCCGCGGCGGCGACCAGCCGGGTGCGGCTGAACGCCAGCACGCTCAGCACGTTCTATTACGAGCCCACTCACCTCGCCCGGCAGCTGACCACCCTCGACGTGCTCAGTGACGGCCGCCTCGACGTCGGGGTCGGAGTCGGGTGGATGAGGGACGAGCATGACATCGCCCGCGGCGCGGACTGGCGCCGGCGCGGGCGGATGCTTGACGACGTGTTGGCGTTCCTGCAGGAGTGGTGGACCACCACCCCCGTGTCGTGGGACAGCGAGTTTTTCTCCCTGCCGGCGGTCCACGCCGACCTGCGTCCGGTTCAGGCTGGTGGCCCACCCATCTGGATCGGCGGGGCCAGTGAGGCCGCGATGCGTCGGGTCGGCCGGTTCGGCGTCGGCTGGCTCGGCGTCGAGGGCATGCAGTCTTACGACCACATGTGGTCGGTTGCCCGCCGTGCGGCGCAGGACGCCGGCCGCGACCCCGAGGCGCTGGAGACCGCCATGCGAATCAACCTCGAACCCGGCATGTCCGTCGAATCAGTGGTCGACAAGATCGAGCGCTTGGCGAAGGACGGCGCCGATGAGGCAATTGTGGACGCCTTCGCACTCTTCCCGACCCTTGACCAGATGCTCGACTTCGCCAGCCAGATCGTCACCAGATGGGGGAACCGGCGAACGACTTGACGGCACAGCGGCGGAGCGCCGGCCGCGCCGGTAGTTCGCGACGGTTGGACAACCTGCGCACCGTTTCGTAACCTGTCCGGGACCTGAGGGTCAGGGGTCAGCAGTTCGACGAAGGCGACGTGGCCCAGCAGTCAAAGGATGCGCAGTCGTGAATTTCCACCGGCCTTTCGCGCCGAAATCGGGCCCGAGCAGGACAGCGGGCGCGATCGCGATCGTCACCGCGCTCTGCGTGGTGTCGGCCGGTTCTGCGTTCGCCGAGCCGGAAGTGGATGAGCTGGCGAAGCTGAACGAGTTGACCCAGCAGGCGCAGCAGCTGATCGAAACGGCTCAGTCTGCCCAGCAAGACCTCGACAAGAAGCTGCAGCTGCAGAGCGACGCGGAGCGCAAGTACGCCGACGATCTGGCCGTGCTCGAAGCCACCAAGGTGCGGCTGGCCGACTATCAAGGGACCGTCGACAAAACCGCGGCGGCCTTCTATGCCGGCGGGCGTACGGACAGCGTGAGCGCGCTCTTCACGGCGGCGTCGCCCCAGCGCCTGATCGACCAGCTGGCCTTCCAGCAAGCGATCACCGACCAGATGTCGGGACAGTTGAAGAACTTCCGCACCGGCAAGCAGCGGGCCGAGATCGCCGCGGCGGCCTCAGCCGAATCCGCGGCGACCGCCAAAGCGGCTGCCGACGCTGCCGCTGCCGCGCGCACCGTCCTGGAGATCAAGCAGTCGGAAGTCGAGGGCCAGGTCAGGTTGGTCCGGGCGACCTATTACGCGCTGCCAGCCGCCCAGCAGGCTTTGTTGGGCCCGGGTGGCGCGATCCCCACCGTCGGGATGAGCGGTCTGGTTCCCAACGCCCGAACCCTCGCGGCGTACATCATCTCGACCTTCCCGGGTGTGCAGTCCATCGGTGGAGTGCGCCCTGACCCCATTCGCGATCATCCGAGCGGCCACGCCATCGACATCATGATCGGTTCGGATATGGCGCTGGGCGATGCCATCAACGCCGACGTCCAGAGCCAGGCCCAACGCTTCGGGGTGTCGTACACGATGTGGCGCGTTGCCAACCACTTCAATCACGTCCACGTCACGGTTTCCTGAGTATTGCGGGCCGGGATCGGCGCGAATGCCGTTCTTGCCATGGGTGATTCGTGAAAGTCGGGGTTGCGAACATGGGTGAGATGCTGGACGACGGGCCGTTCTTTCATGGCACAAAGGCCGAGTTGCGCCCAGGTGACCTGCTCAGAGCCGGGTTCAATTCGAACTATCGGCCGGAGGTTGTCATGAATCACATCTACTTCACCGCGCTGCGCGATGGTGCTGGACTGGCGGCAGAGATAGCCGCATTGGATGGGTCGACCCCACATGTCTACGAAGTCGAGCCCACCGGGCCGTTCGAGAATGATCCAAACGTCACCGACAAGAAGTTTCCGGGCAACCCCACGCGCTCGTTTCGGAGCCGAGCGCCGCTTCGGGTGGTGCGTGAAGTCACCGAGTGGACGCGGCTGACACCGGAGGCATTACAGACGTGGAGAGGCCGGCTTGCCGAACTCCGCACCGATGAGCGAGGCCAGATCATCAACTGAATCAAACTGACAACGGGCGTTGCCAGAAAGCCGCGTCCGCGATAACGTCGCTGCATGACTGTCACCGGTGAGCGCCCGGAGATCCTCCTCTCCGACGTCGACTTCAACCGGCGGGACCATCCTGACCGGCCGTTGCGGCCCATCCCGCCCGGGCGCGACCACTTCGCCGACCAGTGGCGTTTCATGCGCGAGTTCATCTTCGGCGAGTGGATCGACGTTGAAAAGGAACTCGAACCGAACGACCTCACCCGCATACGGGACGACTATTTCTGGCAGCGCGACGACCTCATGGACGGCGCCGTCGACGCATTTGAGCGCCTCGGCCATGAGCAGGGGCGATCGCTGTTCGAGCAGGCATTGACCCAGGGCATCGACACTCTCGAGGATCCGCCGCACGAGTTGGTCGAGCTCTTCGCGCATCTGGACGAGTTGCCCGCCCAGTTTGATCTCGTCGCCGCCGAACGCGGCCGCATGCTGGCGATGTCGAGCACCTTCGCCGCCACGACGATCATCCGCGGGTGGGCGTTCTACGAGACAGCGATGACCGGCGACATCTCCGCCGCCACCGGCGCCACGGGGCGATTCGCTGACGACGGGCCGCGCCGATTCATCGAAACCGCCCGGGTATTCGCGGAATTCACGCTGCCAGACATCTTCGACCGCCAATCGGAGGCATTCCAGGACGTGGTGCGGGTGCGGTTGATGCACGCACTGGCCAGTCGAGGACTGCGCCGCAAGTGGGGTGACGACGTCTATCTCAAGTTCGGCGAACCGATCCCTGTGACGTCGTTGCTCGGGTTCGGCAGCGGCATGCTCCTTGGACGTCTCGTCGACCACGCGTTCGGGCGCAAGCTGACCCCACACCAGCTCGAGGATCTCGCCGAATACTCGTCCTTCTCCGGTCGGTTGTGGGGAGCTCCCGAAGCGCTGCACTCTTCGAACGGCATCGAGCTCATCAAATCGCTGAATTACGTTCTCGCCCGGGGCGGTAACCCGTCTCCCTGGCGCGCCCAACTCGTCGATGCCATCGCGGGTCCGGTGCACCTGAAGACTCTGACGGACGCGCTTCCCGGTTTGGTCAAGAAAGTGGTCGCACGGCACGTCAACCAAATCACGGCCAGCGTCGCCCTGGCACCGGCAGGAGTCGTGTTCGGGTACCAGCAGATCGAAGCGATGGTGGCGGGCACGCTCTTCGAGCCGTTGGGCTACAACTTCGAACGTCGGGTGCGCATCTTCACCGACCTCACCAAGCTCAACGTCGGCATCGCCAGGGTGGCCGACCGGCTGCCGTTCTCCAACCCCATCCGTGAGAGCAGGAAGAAGAGCGGGGCGGCCGCCCGCGAGCGGATCGCCATGCTGAACAAGATCGCCCGCGGCAAGCAGATCCCGCTGACCTTCAGCCACCACGACCGCTCGACGGCGGGGGAGGGTTTCACCGGATAGTCCGCCGGCGTCATGCCCGCTCTGGGCCGTACTACGATCGAGTTTTATGACCGACGGAGCACCTCAACCGGCGCCCGGGCAGGGGCAGCTCGGCGAGGTCCCCCCGCTCGATGTCGTCGGCTCTGGGATTCTTCCCCCGATCGACGTCCGGGTGCGTCGACGTTTTGGCCTACTCGAGCGGTTCGCGCCCTGGTTGGGATCACGGTGGGCGGTCGAGTTATGGTGCACCCCACCGGTTCTCGAGTCAGCTCTGCGCATGCCACCGGGTGTGTCCGCGGGTAGGCCGGTAGAAGCGTATTGGGATGGGCATCGGGTCGCCGGTGAGGAATGGGGCGAGGGGCCGCCGATATACCTGGTGCATGGTTGGGGCGGGCAGCGCCCGCATTTGGCCATGTTCGTCAAACCGCTGGTGGCGGCCGGATATCGGGTCGTTGCGTTCGACTTGCCCAGCCATAACGAATCCGATCCGGGTGCGCTCGCGCCCGGGCGCACCACAGCCACCGAGTGTGCCGACGCGATCACGGCCATGATCGAGACCCATGGGCCCGCCCATGCGGTGGTCGCTCACTCACTGGGCGCGAACGCGACTGCATTGGCTGCGGCACAGGGCGCACCGGTAGGCCGCCTGGTCTTCTTCGCCCCGATGGCCGATTTTCCGCTCTATCTCGACCTGTTCGCCGCGCGCCATGGCTTCGGCCGCCGGATCCGCGCGGGGTTACACCGTCGTTTGGAAAAACGAATCGCCATGCCCCTGCATGAGACCAATATGACCCGAGTAGGTCGACGAGCGAACTATCCTCCGCTGCTTCTCATCCACGACCCGGACGACCCGGACAGCCCGTATGCCGCCACCGAACTACTGGCCGCGTCATGGCACGGCGCACGACTACTGACTACAAAAGGGCTCGGCCGATTGGCCCATTACCGAGTCCTGCGCCACCGTCCTGCCATAACCGCCGGGGTGGAGTTCATCGGCGAGCGGGCTTAGCCCGCGGCTACGCGCGCGGTGCTTTCTACCCGCTTCACGAACATCCTTCGCCCGCTGGGACATATCCTGCGTGCGATACTCGCCAGGTGGTGACCAGGAAGCCGGCGGCGTCAACGGTTCGGGAGTTGGCAGCCATTCAACTCGCCACCAGCGACCTGGTCGGCGTGGCCCTGCGCAGCGTCGAGAACCTCGAAGTCTCGCTGCCGCAGTTTCGGCTGCTGCGTGTCCTTGACGAGTTGGGTGACACCGGTGCGACCAAGTGCGCCCAGGTGCTGGCTGTCGCGGCTTCGTCAGTGACCCGTTTGGTGGATCGACTCGATGCGTCAGGTCACCTGATCCGGCGTCCGGACTCCGTCAACCGCAGCGCCGTCGTACTGGTCCTTACCGACAAAGGCCGGCGATTGGTGAAGGAAGTGGAAGGTCGCCGGCGGCGTGAGCTGGGTCACGCTCTGGATCGACTCACCCGCGCCGAGCGATCGCAGTGCATCGCCGCTCTCGAGCGGTTGCACGAGGTGCTGGAAGCGCCAGAAGACCCCAGGATTCCGTACTGACATCAGGACGACGCGAGGCGCCCAATATTGTCGAACACAAGTGTTGTCTTGCGCAAGACAATGCCTGAGAGGTAGTTTTGATTAACTCCAGAATCGAGGGCCACATGCAAAGCGCTGAGGATCGACTTCGCGCCGTCGGCCTACGAGTAACCCGGCCGCGCGTCGCGGTGCTTGCAGAACTCGCGGACCGACCGCATGCTGACGTCGAAGCCATCGCTGCCGGAGCTCGAGACCGACTGGGCTCGGTGTCGACCCAAGCCATCTACGACGTGGTGCACGCACTCACACGGGTGGGGTTGCTGCGGTGTGTGGAACCGGCGGGCCTGCGAGCGGTTTTCGAGGTCGAAACCGGCGACAACCATCACCACCTGGTATGTCGGGGGTGCGGGGTGATCATCGACGTCCCTTGTGCGACCGGCGAAGTGCCGTGTCTGCAGGCCAGCGACGACCACAACTTCTGCATTGATGAGGCCGAGGTGACGTTCTGGGGTCTCTGCCCGCCATGCCGAGCTATGTCAACTGAAACCGCAACCAACAATTGAACGGAGAACCGCAGATGTCCAGCGCGCAAACTCTCGATCCGACCACCGTCCGGGGCCCGCAGAAGCTCGGCCCACTGACCCCGCTGGTGGGGGAGTGGGAGGGCGACCTCGGTGTCGACCTCAGCTACCACAACCACGATGACGAGACCGGTAACACAACCTATTTCGAGAAGGCTGTCTTCAAGCCCATCCCGCTTCAGGAAAACGGCCAGCAGGTGCTCTGGGGGCTCAATTACTCGATGACAGCCTGGCGGCACGGGGAGGAGGCGATGGACCCCTTCCACGATGAGATCGGCTTCTTGCTGTGGGACAAGACAAATGGCCAGGTGATTCGCAACGTCGTCTTCGGCCGGGGTATCGCGATACTCGCCGGCAGTGACGCCGCGGTCGGCGACCGCACCCTGCATTTCAATGCGACGCCCGGTGACCCCTGTTACGGGATCCTGCAGAACCGTTATCTGCTCGACCGCGCCGAGATCAAGGGCTTCACCAGCAGCTTTACCTTTAACGACGACGGCACCTTGAGCTACACGTCGGATCTGGTGTTGCGGCTGGCCGCCACCGGTATGGAGATGCACCACACTGACGTGAACACCCTGCGCCGCGTCAAGCGGTTCCACCCGAGTGCCGAGTAGGTTGCAATCGGAGATCACCGGTTAGTCCGCCGGTGCCACGTCCGTTCCGAGCCCCTTGATCGACGCCTTCGCGCGGTTCTCGGCGCGCACGGCTCTCTTGCCGTGCACACAACCGGTCGTGGAGATGGACGCCGACAGCAGGGCATCCTCGCCCTTCACGAACGGATGCAACCCGACGCCGGCGCCGCCACGGCCCTTCACCGGGATGTCAGCGACTTCGGTTACCTTCCAGGTCCTTTCGGCCATCGACAGGATGGCCTCGCCGTTGCCACACGACATCGGCAGCGCGGCGATTACCTCGTCGCCGTCACCGGATACTCTTCCTTCTCCGGTCGGTTGTGGGGGGCTCCCGAAGCGCTGCACTCTCCGAATGGCATCGAGCTCGTCAAATCGCTGAATTACGTTCTCGCCCGGGGCGGGAACTCGTCTTCGTGGCGCGCCCAACTCGTCGATGCCATCGCGGGTCCGGCACCTGAAGACTCTGACGGACGCACTTCCCGGTTTGGTCAAGAAAAGTGGTCGCGCGGCACGTCAACCAAGTCACGGCCAGCGTCGCCCTGGCGCCGGCAGGAGTCGTGTTCGGGTACCACGACCCCGACGACCCGGACAGCCCGTATGCCGCCAGTGAGCGACTGGCCGCCTCATGGCCAGGCGCACAATTCATGACCACAAAAGGACTCGGCCGGCTAGCTCACTACCGAGTCCTGCGCCACCGTCCCGCTATCGTCGCCGGGGTCGAGTTCATCGGCGAGCGAACCGGCTAGCCCGCTGGTGTCCGGGTTTTCACCGGTTCTGGGCGACTTCGCGTGCCGTGCATAGCCTTTCGCAGACTATAGCGAACTGAACCCCGCCCAGCTCACGTTTGGTTGACCTGGTGGAGAATCGCCAGGGCCTGTCCCACGACCGGCGAGGCGCCTGTGCTGTGCGCTACGAACAGGTCTATGCCGACGTCACCGGGCGCCAGCGGGCGGTACGCAAGGCCGTTGAGCTGCAGCGCGCTGGTGGGTTCGGGCACGATGGCAATGCCGAGTCCCGCGGCGACCAGCGTCACCAGGGTGGAAGTCTCCTCGACCTCCTGCCGAATCCGAGGACGGAATCCTGCCGCCGACGCCAGCCCGGTTACGACAGCTTCCATCGCCGAGCGTCCTTGTGCTGCATGGACGATGAAGTCAGCCTCGCGTAGCTCGGCCATGGTGACCCGATCCCGGTCGGCCAGCTCGTGCCCGGCGGGCAGCGCAACCAATAAACGATCCCGGCGCAGAAATTCGGCCTGTACTCCGTCCGCTGTCACCGGCGGGCGGAGCAGCGCGATGTCGATGTCACCGGCGACTAGGGCAGACAGTTGCGCAGGGGCCAACATCTCACCGCGCACGGTGATGTCGACGAGCGGCAGTTCGATACGGAGTTCGCGAACGAACTCCGGCAGCAACGAGTAGGTCGCCGAACCGACGCACCCGACAACCAACTGTCCCTCGGTGCCTCTCTCGATGCGACGGACCTGACGGCCTGCGTCGTCGACCCCGTCGAGGATCGTCACCACCCGGCGCAGGTAGGCCTGCCCAGCGGGGGTGAGTTCCACCCGTCGGGTACTGCGTATGAGCAACTGCACGCCCAATTCCCGTTCCAGCGACCGAATCTGTTGCGACAGCGGCGGCTGCGCCATGTGCAGGCGGTCAGCAGCGCGGCCGAAGTGCAGTTCTTCGGCGACAGCGCGGAAGTACCTCAGGTGGCGCAACTCCATGTTGAGACGGTAGCCCTATCGATGAGCAGTATTCGAGATGTCGGACGGGTGTACCGCCAACGGAGTCACCCGGATGCTCATGTATCCGAACAACGGGAGACCCGAAAGGATCTGGTGCAGTTCGTCGTTGGAGTCGACGTCGAAGATGGAGAAGTTCGCGTATTCGCCGACGATGCGCCAGATGTGCGGCCACTTGCCTTCGTGCTGCAAATTCTGCGAGTAGGCCTTCTCCCGGGCGATCAGCTCATCGCGTACCTGCGGATCGAGGTCGGGAGGCAGATTGACGTCCATGCGGACATGGAAATGCATGTCAGCTCTGTTTCGGGTCCAGCACGAAGCCGTACTCGACGGTCTGCGATCCGTCCGGCCGCGACTGCGGGTTGAGGATCAGTTCGGGTTTGACGGCGCTCGCGATGTCGTCGGCGTTGTGCGCATCACCGGGGAAGTAGAGCTGCGCGGTCAGCAGTTCGCGCTCGGGAGCGGAGACCTTCACGTGCAGGTGCGCCGGACGCCAGGAGTGCCAGCCGGCGGCCGCGATCAGCTTGCCGCACGAGCCGTCGGTCGGAATCTGGTACGGCGCAGGCCGGATGGTGGTGATCTCGAAGACGCCGTCCGGCCCGGTGGAGAAGCTACCGCGCAGGTTCCACTCCGGGAGGCCGGGCGCGAACTGGGAGTAGAAGCCCTTGTCGTCGGCGTGCCACAGTTCGATCTTGCCCTGCAGCGGGGTGCCGTCGGTCGAGGTGATCTTGCCCCTCCACACCAGCGGCGTGCCCTGCTCGTCCTCACGCATGTCGATCGTGCCGCGCGGTCCATGCTCGGGTGAACCCGGCACATAGTACGGTCCTTCGATGGTGCCCTTGTTGCCCTGGCGGTGATCGGTCGCGACGTCCTCGACTACGTGTTCGACCCAGACGTCGAGGAACAGCGGCCACTCGCCGTCCTGGCCCACGTTGATCAGCCACGCCTTCAGAGCGTTGTATTCGTCGTAGTTGACCCGGTGCCGGCGGATGGTGTCGTGGACGGCGCCGAGCACTTCGCGCGCGAGGGTGTCGACGCGCTCCGGCGGAACGTCACGCACCGCGGCGAACGGCGACTTGTCGGTGTGGAAACGTTCGGTGGCTGACGCGCCGGACGATGCTGCGGTGGCCGTGGGCCGTTCGATGGTGGTCATTTCAATCCTGTTCTCGTGCTGGGTATTCCATATCCGGTGGGGCTGCCACCAGGAAGATTCAGTGGTCGCTGCGATAGTGCGCGAGTTTGTCGGCGTCGACGTCGACGCCGAGCCCGACGCCTGCGGGCACCCGCAGCACGCCGTCGCGAATTTGCAGTGATTCGGTGAGCAGGTCGTCGGACATGTCGAGGAAGTTCGACAGTTCGCCGGCCCGCCGGGAGGTCAGTTCATAAGCGGCCCCGAAAGCGACCGAGCAGGCGCTGCCGAGTTGACCGTCGATCTGGTTGCCCATCACGACTTCCAATCCCAGCCCTTCGGCGAGATGGTGTATGCGCTGCGAGGCGGTGAACCCCGTTCGCGCGGTCTTGATGCTTATCGCGGTCGCCGACCCGGCCAGCACTTCGCGGGTGACATCGGCTGCGGTGGGTACGGATTCGTCCGCGATGAACGGAACGTCGACCCGCTCCACCAGCCAGCGCCGCCCCAGCACGTCATCGGCCGGGCACAGTTCCTCGGCGAAGGTCAGACCGAGATCAGACATCTCCTGCATGGCACGCAGCGATTCCGCCGCAGTCCAGCCGCGGTTGCCGTCGACGTAGAGCTCGATGGTGTCACCGAAACGCTCCCGCAGCGCACGCACCACCGCGGTGTCCAACGTCACCGGGCGGCGACCGACCTTCACCTTGAAGACGCGGATACCGTGGCGGTCGAGCATCTTCTCGGCCTCGGCCACCATCGCCTCGGGTTCGTCGAAACCGAGCATATGGCTGACGCGCATCCGGTCGGTGTATCCCCCCAGCATGCCGGTGACAGGCAGTTCCAGGGTGCGCCCCAGCGCATCCCAGATCGACATGTCCACTGCGGCTTTCGCGCAGGGGTTGCCGATCGTGCGGCCAAGCCTGGCGACGGCCACCTCCCGCTCGAGCAGGGTCAGCCCGATCAGCGCGGGAGCGAACAATCCGTCGATGACCGCGATGATGCCGGCCTGTGTCTCGCCGTAGGTGAAAGGCCGCGGGACGGCCTCGGCGGTACCCACCACACCGTCATCGGTGTGCACGCGAACCAGTACGTGCTCGGCGGTATGGACCTCGCCGGAGGCGAACCGCAACGGCTTCACATAGGGAATGGCGAACGGAATCGCCTCGATCGCAGTAATTTTCACAATGAGACCTCCACAGATGTGGGTCGGAAAGCGTTCGACAGGACCTCGATGACAGCCTCGACGACCGGGTTGTCGGTACTGCGCTGCCAGGCCAGCGCCAGGTCGATGGTCCCGCCGTCGGTGAGGTCGCGGAATACCAAGCCCTGCAGTGGGAGTGCGCGTACGGAGGCCGGAACCACGGCGACTCCGAAGCCGGCCGCGACCAACGCCAGCAACACAGCGGTGCCGGGGGCGGAGTGCTCGCGGTGCGGAACGAAGCCGGCACGCTTGCAGCTGCGCAGCACCGCGTCGTTGACCGCAGAGTCGCGACTGGCATAGGCGACGAACGGCTCGCTGCGCAGGTCGGTCAGTGACACCACCGGCTCGGCGGCCAGCCGGTGATCGGCGGCAACCGCGAGCACGAGCGGTTCGATGGCGATGGTGCGCGATTCGATGTCGTCACCGACCGCGGGCGGCCGCAGCACCCCGACATCGAGTCGGCCCGACCGCAGCCGGTCGCACTGTTGTGGCGTCAGCATGTCGCCGTTGATCTCCATGGCCACCGCCGGAAGTTCCTGACGCAGGATGCGCGCGATGCGCGGCAGGTGAGAGAACGCCGCGGTGCCCGTCAGCCCGATCCGCAGCAGTCCGCTGCGTCCGGCGGCGATGCGTCGGACACCGCGTTCGGCATCCGCGACGCCGGCAAGGATGCGAGCCGCCTCGACGCGCAGGAATTCACCGGCTGCGGTCAGCGCCACCTGGCGGGTGGTGCGGTTGAAGAGCGTGGCCCCCACCTCATCTTCGAGTTGGCGGATCGCGTAGGACAGCGCGGGCTGGGCGATGTGCAACTGCTCGGCAGCCTGGCTGAAATGGCACGTCTCGGCGACTGCTGCGAAGTAGCGCAGGTGGCGCAGTTCCATGGTGTCCGTCCGATCCCGCCCGGTGTGATGGGCGACACCTCGACGGTAGGCCGGTGATCCATAGGAGACAAGGACTCATTAACGCGGCTTTCATAACCCCGAATGATTAATCGCACACCTGGCCAGGACTAGGCAAATGCCTAGTGTGACCGGCACCACCCGGTGCGACAGTGCATGTAGCAGCTCACTCAGGAGGCACAGCATGACCGCATCCACCGACACCGGGCACGTCGCCACGATTTTGGCCGACGCCGTGATCGATGACGCCGACGCGGGGATCTACCGGGCCAACCGCCGGATCTTCGCCGACGAGGAAATCTTCGAACTCGAGATGAAACACATCTTCGAGGGCAACTGGATCTATCTCGCCCATGAGAGTCAGGTCGCCAAGCCGGGCGACTACTTCACCACATACATCGGCCGCCAGCCAGTCGTCATCACCCGCGCCAAGGACGGCACCCTCAACTGTCTGATCAACGCGTGCGCTCATCGCGGCGCGATGATCTGCCGGCGCAAGACCGATAACCGCATGACGCTGACCTGCCCCTTCCACGGCTGGACCTTCCGCAATGACGGCGAGCTGCTCAAGGTCAAGGATCCCGAGGGCGCCGGGTACCCCTCTTCCTTCAACTCGAACGGCAGCCACAACCTGACGAAGGTGGCGCGCTTCGAGTCCTACCGCGGCTTCCTGTTCGGAAGCCTGAATCCCGATGTGCTGTCGCTGCGGGAGCATCTCGGTGACGCCAGCGCGGTGATCGACATGCTCGTCGACCAGTCGCCCGACGGCCTGGAGGTGTTGCGCGGCTCCTCGACTTACAGCTATGACGGCAATTGGAAGGTCCAGGCGGAGAACGGCGCCGACGGGTATCACGTCACCGCCACGCACTGGAACTACGCCGCGACCACCAGCCGGCGCAGTACCGGCGAATCGAAGAACGACGCCAAGGTGCTCGACGCAGGCGGCTGGGGCAAGTCGGGCGGCGGCTACTGGTCGTTTCCACACGGCCATCTGTGTTTGTGGACTTGGGCGGCCAATCCCCAGGACCGCCCGCTGTGGGACAAGCTCGACGCCCTGAAGGCGCAGTTCGGGGACGCCAAGGGCGAATTCATGGTCAAGGGCTCGCGCAACCTGTGCTTGTATCCGAATGTCTATCTGATGGACCAGTTTTCGACGCAGATCCGGCACTTTCGGCCGATCGCACCGGACAAGACCGAGGTCACCATCTACTGCATTGCACCCAAGGGTGAGAGCGACGCCGCCCGCGCGCACCGCATCCGTCAGTACGAGGACTTCTTCAACGCCTCCGGTATGGCGACCCCGGATGACCTGGAGGAGTTCCGCTCCTGCCAGCTGACGTTTCGGGCGCAGGCCGCACCGTGGAACGACATGAGCCGCGGCGCCGAGCACTGGCTGTCCGGCCCTGACGACACGGCGCGTGCGCTCGGCATGAACGGCGTGATCTCGGCGGGCGTGAAGAACGAAGACGAGGGCCTCTACCCCGTGCAGCACGGCTACTGGTTGGAGACCTTGCGTGCCGCTCTGGCCCGAGAGGAGATCGGCGCATGACCACCACGGAGACGACCGAAAAGCTCATCACCCAGAACATGATCGAGCAGTTCCTGTACCGGGAGGCCCGGTATCTCGACGACCGTGAGTTCGAGAAATGGCTGCAGTGCTATGCCGACGACGTCGTGTACTGGATGCCGTCCTGGGACGACAACGACAGCCTGGTCGAGGATCCTCAGCGGGACATCTCGCTGATCTACTACGCCAACAAGGGCGGCCTCGAGGATCGGGTATTCCGGATCCGTACCGAGCGTTCCTCCGCGACCTCACTGCCCGAACCGCGCACCAGCCACAACATCTCCAATGTCGAGGTGATCGAACGCCACGGCGATCTGGTCGACATCCGGTTCAACTGGCACACCATGTATTTCCGCTACAAGACCGTCGACCCGTATTACGGGACGTCCTTCTACACCGTCGATTTCGGCGGTGAGCAGCCCCTGATCCGGCGCAAAACCGTCGTACTGAAAAACGATTACATCCACCACGTCGTGGACGTCTACCACATCTAGGACACCACCATGACCTCCACGACCACCACGGTAGACACCGAAACCTATTCTGTGGCACTGTCCTTCGAGGACGGGGTCACCCGCTTCATCACCTGTCGGGATGATCAGACCGTCGCCGACGCGTCCTACCGGCAGCGCATCAACATCCCGCTGGACTGCCGCGACGGCGCGTGCGGCACCTGCAAGGCCAGGTGCGAGTCGGGCAACTTCGACGGCGGCACCTATCTCGAGGACGCACTGTCCGGTGATGAGGCCGCAGCAGGGTATGTGCTGCCGTGCAGCATGAAACCGCGCTCCGACCTGGTCCTACAGATCGCCACCACCTCCGACGTCGCGAAGACCTCCGCGGCCGCCTACACCGGGACCTTGGTCAGGCTGGAGCGCCTCTCGGCCACCACCGTGGCGGTGGGTATCGATATTCCGAATCGCGCCGACCTGACCTTTCTGCCGGGGCAGTACGTCAACATCTCGGTGCCCGGTACGGACCAGCAGCGGTCCTACTCGTTCTCCAACGCCCCGGACGAGGAGCGGCTCACCTTCCTGGTCAAGCTGACCCCGGGCGGGGCGATGTCGGACTATCTGGCGCAGCGCGCCGGCGTCGGCGACACGATCTCGTTCACCGGGCCCAACGGCTCGTTTTTCTTGCGCGAGGCGGATCGACCGGTGCTGCTGTTGGCCGGCGGCACCGGGCTGGCGCCGGTGCTGTCCATTTTGCGAACGTTGCGCGGCAGCTCGCGAACGGTTCATCTCGTCTACGGTGTAAGCACCGACGAGGATCTGGTCGCTGTGGACGACATCGAGCAAATCGGCTCGCAAATAGCAGGATTCACGTGGGATCACTGTGTGTCCGACCCGGCGTCGCGGGCGGTCAACAAAGGTTACGTGACAGCCCTGATCGGGCCCGAGCACCTGCACGGCGGCGACGTTGCGGTGTATCTGTGCGGCCCGCCGCCGATGGTCGAGTCGGTGCGCGCGCACATGAGCACGGCCCGCATCGAACCGACGGGGTTCTATTACGAGAAATTCGCGCTGGCCCACGGCGGCGCCACCGCAGACGGTGCGCCGGCGACGCCTGCACCGACGAATACCGCAGCGGATGAAGAGCAGCTGCTGCCCGCCGCAGACGCCCGGGCAATCGCCGGCCAGGCGATGCTCCCACCGGCTCGGTTCCCGTCGCTACCGACGGCGGCACCGGTGATCGATGACGAGGCCGCGATCCGCTCGATCGCCGGACAGTCGCTGTTCGCGCCACAACCCGCGCCGCCGATCCCCCCACAACCAGCCATGCCGGTCGCACCGGCGACCCCGGTGGTCTCGTCCGACGGCTACCAGATCGGCGAGGAGCACCCCGCGGTGCACGCCTCCGACGCCGTGTTCGAGGCCCGGCAGGCGCTCGAACTCGGAGCGCTTGAACTGACGCTGGGCCGGTTGACGTCCCAGCAGCTCGCCGGTTACCGGCTGCTGGCCGAGTCCACTCTGCCGTTCGTCGACGGCGACCGGTTCGTCGACGCTGCGCAATACACCGAGACCAACGCGGCCTTCCACGACTATCTGTTCACCCTGACGGGCAACGCCCACCTCCTGCAGGCGTATCAGGCGCTGGACGTGAAGGGCCGGATGAGTGAGGCCCTGCGCGACGCCACCTGGTGTCATCCGCTGTGCGCCCGGGATCATGTGCGCATCGTCGAAGCCTTCGAATCGGCAGACCGCACAGCGGCACGCACCCTGATCACGGCCCACAGCGAGTGCTCCAAGCAGACCATGCGCCGCGCGATGGCCGACCAGGCGGCCGCCCGCGCAGCCCGGCGCCCCCGCTTCGTCACTCCGGGGCGATTCGCCGGCAAGGTTGTGGTGATCACCGGCGCCGCTCAGGGTATCGGTGAGACGACCGCGCGACGAGTCCATGCCGAGGGCGGCACCGTGGTGCTGGCCGACCGGTCAGAACTCGTCAAGGAGCTGGCCGACGACCTCACCGGCCACGGCAGCAGCGCGGTCACTGCCGTCACCGCCGACCTCGAACACTTCGAGGGTGCGCAAGCCCTTGTCCACCAAGCGGTGTCCACTTTCGGCCGGGTGGACGTGCTGATCAACAACGTCGGCGGCGCCATAAATTTCAAGCCGTTCACCGAGTTCAACGACGCAGAGATCCGCGCCGAGATCGACCGGTCGCTGATGACGACGCTGTACTCCTGCCGGGCGGTGTTACCCGGTATGGTCACCCGGGGCAACGGAGTGATCGTCAACGTTTCGTCCGCGGCCACCAAGGGCATCAACCGAATTCCGTATTCGGCGGCCAAGGGTGGGGTCAATGCGATCACCGCGTCGTTGGCGATGGAGTACGCCTCCGACGGCATCCGGGTGGTCGCCACCGCACCCGGCGGTACCACCGCACCCACCCGGCGGATCTCGCGCGGCACGCCGGATCCCCGCAACGCGACCGAACGGCGCTGGTTCGACGCACACATCGAGCAGACCCTCGACGCGTCGTTGATGAAGCGGTACGGAACCCTCGACGAACAGGCCGCCGCGATCTGCTTCCTGGCCTCCGACGAGGCGTCCTACATCACGGCGACGGTACTGCCGGTCGCCGGAGGCGATATCGGCTGAGTTTTCTGCGCAGACCCGACCCATCGCGGACGAGCTCGTCACTACGATAAGACGGTGTGGAGCGGGCGAACCGGCTGTCTCGGACGGGACGCCGAATTAGCCGCCCTTGCCGAAAAACTGCCGCGCACCGCCGATGCCGGGTTACACGTGGTGGCCGTCCTGGGGCAGCCGGGGATGGGCAAGACGACGCTGACGCAGCGGCTGGTGGCCACCGCAGAGGAGGTGGTCTCGACCGTCATGTCGGCCAAGGCCGCACCCTGGGAGACCGATCTGGATGGCGGTGTGCTCGCCCAACTGCTGGACGCCGAGTCGCCGGCAGACCCCGTCGCAGCAGCGGCCGCACTGGCTGACCGAGTCCGTGAAGCAGGCTCCGCCCTGATCGTCATCGACGACGCCGAGCACGCTGATCCGATATCCGCCCAAGCGCTTTCGACGCTGCGGCGGCATTACGGCGAGTTACCGGTCCTGGTGGTGCTGGCGGCCACTCATGTGAGCGGGACACTGTCCGACGTCACCGACCATGCAATCACCCTGGCGGGACTGTCCGAACCGGCGGTGGCCGAGTTGGCCGTCAGCCGAGGGCGCACTCTGCATCCGGCGATGACCGCGGAGCTGGTTCGCCACACCGGAGGCAACCCCCGTGACGTCCTCGCGCTCCTCGACGAGGTACCCGACTCGGTATGGGCGCAGCCCGATGCCGTTCTGCCCACTCCGAGCGCCACCCGCGCCCGTACCAGTGCTCATTTGGATCAATGCACACCGCAGGCGGTCCGCCTCGTCGAGGCGCTGGCGATTCTCGGCGGCGACGAAACCTTGTCCACCGCAAGCGCGCTCGCCGATATCGACGACCCGCTACCGGCCCTTGATTCGGCGGTCGCGGCCGGGCTGCTGGTCACGATCGCCCCATTCACACCCCGGGTCAGCGGCTCGGGGACCGCCGGCGCCGTCGTGGAACTCATGGGCGTCGCTCGCGCCGCAGCAGCCCATCGACGGGCCGCCGACCTCGTCGACGACCCGGTGCGCAGGCTCGTTCACCTGGTTGCCGCGACGCCGCTGCTCGATTCCGCACTGGCCGACGAGGTGGCCGCCCTTGCGCACGACCGCGGTGCTGACGGGGCTTGGAGTCAGGCCGCGGCGCTGTTCGCAGATTCCGCTCGGCTGTCGGCGAACGGACCCATCCGCGACGACCGCGTGACCCGCGCCGTCGACGCGCTCATCGCCGCGGGTGATTGCATTGCCGCGGCTGCCAAGGTCTCCGCGGTGGAAAACCTGCGGGAGACGCCACTGCGCAACGCGGTGCTGGCCTACCTGGCGATCTTGCGGGGCCGCACCGCCGAAGCGGAGGTGCGTCTCGACAGGGCCTGGGGCATCGTCAACGTCGAGCGCGAACCCGACACGGCTGCGTTGATCGCTCAACGGCGGGTGCTCCACGCCCTGATCAAAGGCCGGGGCGAGGAACTCGTCTCGTGGGCGGACCGAGCCCTCGAACTCGCCGACCCGGACTCGTCAGCGGCCATCGAGTCCGCTGCAATTCGCGGTCTGGGCCTGCTGGCCGCCGGACATCCACGCCAAGCGATGGCTGCCTACACCACTCTGGGCGCGCGCATCCGCCACGGCGCCCAGGCTCAGCGGGTGACCATGGGTCGCGGCTGGGTGCGATTCGTCGGCGACGATGTCGAAGGCGCCCGCGCTGATCTGGAGAGCGCCGTCGCAGCCGCGGAACTCGGCGGATCCCGAAGAATCACGATGTGGGCGCTGGGCTGGCTGGCGCGATTGCAGTTCGCGGTCGGCGAGTGGGACCGGGCGATGGACAGCGTCGAACACGGCCGCCGACTGGCTTCGGTCAGCGGCATCGTCGTTGTCACACCCCTCCTGGAGTGGACGGCTGCACAGATTTCCGCACTGCGTGGTGACTGGGCCGGCGCCGAATCATCTGCTCTCGCCGCGTCCGCGGTGAGCAGTGACTACGCGATGATGGCGATCCCGGCGTTGTTGGCTCGCGCGCAGATCGCCGAAGCCGAAGCCGACTATCCGAAAGCCCGCCGCATCGCCGAACCGCTCATCGGTATGGCGCCGGGAACGTCATTGCAGGAACCCGGCTACTGGCCGTGGCCCGACCTGCTGGCCAACGCCATGGTGCTCGCGGGACAACTCGACGAGGCCGACGCTTTCCTGCAACCGCACGAACTCCGTGCGGCGGCGCGTCGACACCGATCGGCGCAGGCCCGGCTCGGCTACGCCCGCGGCCGATGGCACGGTGCGCGTGGCGACATCCATGCCGCACGACGGTCGTTCGAGACATCCCTCGATCTGCTCAGTGGCCTGCCGCTGCGGTACGACACCGCGAGGGTGAACTTCGCGTTCGGTCAGACGCTGCGCCGCGCAGGCAAGCGTCGGCAGGCGGATGCAGCGATCAGCACGGCCCGCGAACTCTATCTCGCGCTGGGAGCCACCACTTACGTCGCGCGTTGCGACCGTGAACTCAAAGCCGGTGGGCTGCACCAGAATCGCTCCGAGCGCGCCGACGTCGTCCTCACCCCTCAGGAGGAAGCCGTCAGCGCACTGGTGGCCCAGGGCTTGTCGAATCGCGAGGTGGCCGCCGAACTATTCGTGTCTGCCAAGACGGTTCAGTACCACCTCACCCGCATCTACGCGAAGCTCGGTGTGCGCTCGCGCACCGAACTGGCGGCGGTGCGACGCTGACGGCCGTCGAACACCGGAGCCCCGGTCTTCGCGACCGCCTCGGCGAATGCGACCCCGTCGGCCAGTTCGATCACCGAGAAGCCCGCCCCGACCACATCGAAGACGCCGAGATCGGTGATGACCCGGCTGACCACGGCCTTGCCGGTCAACGGCAGATCGCATTCCAAAACCAGCTTGGGGGCACCAGATTTCGTGACGTGGTCCATGAGCACCAGGACGCGCTCAGCGCCGCTGACGAGATCCATCGCTCCGCCCATGCCCTTGACCATCGACCCGGGCACCATCCAGTTGGCCAAATCCCCACTCGCAGCCACCTGCATTCCACCCAGCACCGCGACGTCGACGTGGCCGCCGCGAATCATCGCGAAACTGGTCGCCGAATCGAAGTACGACGCGCCCGGCACAACGGACACGGTCTGCTTGCCGGCGTTCACCAAATCAGGGTCGACCTCGTCCTCGTAGGGGAACGGACCGACACCGAGGATTCCGTTCTCGGCGTGCAGTGTGACGTCCGATCCGTCCGGCAGGTGGTCGGGGATCAGGGTCGGGAGACCGATGCCGAGGTTGACGTAGTCGCCGTCGCGGAGCTCGCGCGCCGCACGGGCGGCCATCTGGTCGCGGGTCCAACTCATCACGAAACCTCCTGTGCCGTGGGACGAGATCTGACGGTGCGCTTCTCGATGCCCTTGCGGGATGCCTGCTCAGGGGTGAGTGCGACAACTCGCTGCACGAAGATTCCCGGCAGATGAACGTCGTCGGGATGCAACTCGCCGACCTCGACCACGCGCTCGGCCTCGACAACGGTGATCCGACCACACCGGGCCGCCGGCGGGTTGAAATTCCTTGCTGCGGCGTGAAATACACAGTTGCCCGCCTTATCAGCGACGGCCGCGCGAACCAGTGCGTAATCGGTGACGATCGACTCCTCGAGCAGCATCTGCCGACCGGCGAAGGTGCGCACCTCCTTGGGAGGCGAGGCCAACGCGACGCTGCCGTCGGGGTGATAGCGCCACGGGAGGCCGCCGTCGGCGACCATCGTGCCCACCCCGGTCGGCGTGAAAAACGCGCCGATGCCACTGCCGCCGGCGCGCATGCGTTCGGCGAGCGTGCCCTGTGGGGTCAGCTCGACGGTCAGCTCACCGGCGAGGTACTGGCGGGCGAATTCCTTGTTCTCCCCGACGTAGGACGCGATCACGCGGGAGATTCGGTGTGCCTCCAGCAGCAGGCCGAGACCACCGCCGTCGACGCCGCAGTTGTTGCTCACCATCGTCAGATCCTCCGCGCCCTGCTCCAGCAGCGCGTCGATGAGGAACCATGGAATACCGGCCAGACCGAATCCACCGACCGCCAGCCGGGCGCCGTCGGGGATGTCGGCCACCGCGGCGGCGGCCGATGCCACCAACTTATTGAGAGTCATTGTTGCTCCAGGTGTTTGATGAGGGCGGGGCTGATGATGCCGGGTTGTTCGGCGTTTGCGAGATGCGCGGAATCGGGGACCGTCAGCAGTTGTGCGCCAGGTATGCCCTCGGCGATCTCGGCGAGCTTCTCCGGTGGCGTCGCCGGATCGTCCGCTCCGGCGATCACCAGGGCGGGTGCGGCGATCGATGAGAGCTGTTCGCGCAGGTCGAGTTCGGCGATCGCCTCACAGCAGCCGGCGTACCCCTCGGCGGGGGTGGCGGCGACCATCTGTGTGTGGGCAACGCGCACCGCCGGATTGGTGTCCAGGTGGGCCGGAGTGAACCATCGCTGCACGACGGCATCGGCCACGGCTGCGCTGCCGTGCGCGCGCACCGTGGCGGCCCGTTGCCGCCATCCGTCCGCCGGCGGCAAGGTCGCCGCGGTGCACAGCAGCGCAATGCGCTCCACCCGTTCGGGATTGCGGGCAGCCACCCGCATGACGGTCATACCGCCCAGTGACAACCCAACCAGCGACGCCTTGTCGACGCCCAGGCGGTCCAGCAAGCCCACCAGGTCATCGGCCAGGTCGTCGATCGAGTACGGCCCGGCGGGCACCGCAGATGCGCCATGGCCGCGGGTGTCGTAGCGCACCACTCGGAATTGCCGCTCCAGGTCTGCCAGCTGCGCGTCCCACATGCGGTGAGTCGAGCCCAGCGAGTTGGACAGCACCAGCGTCGGGCCGTCAGCGCGACCGGTGACCACGGCGTGGACGTCGACGGCGCTCATGCCAGGGCCTCGACGACTGCGGGACTTCGGTTCACGACAACGGACATACCTCGACGGTAGGCACACCCAGCGATATTGTGAAATACCTAAATCGCGTCGATATATATCCCACGGATCTTAATCGGGGCTCGGCCCTCGATCGTGTCGCGCCAATCGTGTCCGCCGAACCGGTAATGTCACCGGCCTTCGTCGGTGTTGGGCAGGATGTCGGCGCCCGAACCCTTCACAGACGCCTTCGCGCGGTTCTCGGCGCGCACGGCTCTCTTGCCGCGCACATAACCGGTCGTAGAGATCGACGCCGACAGCAGGGCATCCTCGCCCTTGACGAATGGATGGAACCCGACACCGGCACCGCCACGGCCCTTCACCGGGATATCAGCGACTTCGGTTACCTTCCAGGTCTTTTCGGTCAACGACAGGATGGCCTCGCCATTGCCACACGACACCGGCAGCGCGGCGATCACCTCGTCGCCGTCACCGGTCAGCTTCACGCCGGCCACACCGTTGCCGGCCGCTCCCTGTGGATTCACCGCGGCCGGGTCGATACGCAGAATCTTGCCCCGCCGCGTCACCAGTGCCAGGTGGTAGCCGAGCGGGAGCACCCCCGAACTCACCAGCCCGGTGATGTCCGGCGCCACCGGAATGTCCCGAATCTTGTATGGCAGACCGTTGCCGGTCGTGAACTTCACCCGCCCGTCGGCCCACACCGCCCAGCCGAGGCCCGACGTCAGTAGCTCGCCGTGACTGTCGGAGAACACCCCGCGATCGTCCAGACGCCAGGCGGCGTTCATCTTTCGTTCGCGCGGCCCGTCCTCATCGGCACCTGCGGTGACCGGGGTGGCCTCGGCGTCCAACACGGTCCGACGGTCGAACTCCGGTCCCTTGAACAGCTTGGTGGTCTCGACGAGCTCCTGATCGATCACCTTCCGGCGGGCGTCGGGCTCGGACACCAGCTCGGTCAACTGGGCGAGCTCGGCATCGAGCTTCTCCGCCTCGGCTCGCAGTTCGATGACGTCGAGCTTGGTGAGTCGTCGAAGTTGCAGGGCCAGAACGTAATCTGCCTGTATCGCGTCGATCGCGAACCGCTCCTGCAATCCCTGGCGTGCCTCGTCAACAGTGTCAGAGCCGCGAATGACCGCGACCGCGGCGTCGATGTCCAGATGGATCGTCATCAGGCCGGCCACCAGGTGCCGGCGCGCGGTCACTTTCTCCAACCGATACTCGCTGCGATGCAGTACCACCGAGTCGCGAAGATGTAGGAAAGCGGATATCAATTCGCGCACCGACCACCAACGCGGCACCCGGTTCTCGTCGAGTGCGACCAGACTGGCGGCGAACGTCGACTCCAGCGGAGTCAACGACAGCAGCTGCTCGCGGATCTGTTCAGCATCGTGGCCGCGTTTGGCAGTCACCACAATGCGCAATCCGTTGCGCCGGTCGGTGAGGTCCGACATATCAGCCACACCCGACAGTTCACCGGACTCGACCAGGGCCCGAATCCTGTCCTGCACAGTGTTACTCGCCACACCGGGTGGCAGTTCGGTGATGATGCAGTTCTTGCCTTCAACGCTCACCGTGCCCCGCACCGTGAACGCGCCCCGACCAGTGGTGATGTACTCCCGCAGTCCGGTCGTACCGACCACGGTCGCTCCGCATCCCCAGTCGGGGCCGGGAATGAGTTTCACCAAGCGGTCATCGGTCATGTTCGGCGTCTTCAGCAGCGCCCGGCAGGCGGCCATGATCTCGCGAGGATTGTGCGCCGGGACCTTCGTCGCCCATCCCTCGGCGATACCCATCGCGCCGTTGCACAGCAGCACAGGCCACTGAGCCGGCAGCATCGTCGGCTCGGTCCATTCGCCGTCGAACGTCGCCACCATGGGCACCGCATGGTCGTCGAGCTCAGCGGTGAGCGCCGCACCGGGCGCCGACAACCGCATCTCGGTGTAGCGATCGGCGGCGGGGATGTCACCTTGAATCCGGGGGAAGGCACCTTGCCCGTCAATGACTTTCACGCGTTGGAACTCCGCGGCCATCAACGCGGCGGCCCCGTACATCGACGCGCCACCGTGAGGGTGCAGGTTGCCGGTGACCGCCGAGCAGACCTTCGACGACTTCTGCGGCTTGTTTCCGGGCAACAGCTTCGAGTCGTGCATCTGGTAGAGCAGACGCCGTTGGCCGGGCTTGAGCCCGTCGAACGCCGAGGGTATCGCGCGGTCGCTGACGCTGTAGAGCGCGAACGTCAGCTGGTAGTGATTCCAGTAGTCATCGGCACTCTGGTCGAGCACCAGGTCGGGGTTCTGCTCTGGAATGTCCAGGGTGGCGGTCACGTGATACTCCTAGTCGAGGTCCAGCGCAGAGGTGTCGACGTGGGCGGCCACATCGGCCATCCACGTGCGTCGGCCCTCGGGCGGTCCGCCGAACAACGTGTGGTGTAACTGCCTTTCGCCATCATCGAGATGGACCCGAATCACTGTGCGTCGCTGCGGATCCAGCACGGTGTTCCAGAAATCGTCGGCGTCCATCTCACCGAGACCCTTGTTGCGCTGCACTTCCACCCGGCGTTTCGACGTGGCCTTCAATTGGGCCACAGCGGCGTCGCGCTCCGACTCGTCCTGACAGTAGATGCGCTCGTTGCCGTCCTTGACGACGAACAGCGGCGGAAGTGTCACGTAGACCATCCCGGCTTCGACGAGCGGACGGTAAAAGTCGAGGAACATCGAGATCAGGCTCGAGTTGATGTTGCCGCCGTCGGGGTCGGCGTCGGAGGCGAACAGGATCCGGTCATAGCGGCACTGTTCGGGGTCGCATCTTTCCCGGACCCCACATCCCAGGATGCGTTCGATCGAGTCGAATTCGTCTTTGGCCCGCGCTTTACTCAGGGCGAACCCGTAGACGTTGGGCGGCTTACCTTTTAGCGGGAACGCGGCCTGAAATGTCGCGTCCCGTGCGGCCTTGATCGTGCCAAGCGCCGAGTCGCCCTCGCACAGAAACAGTTCCGCTCCAGAGCCGCGCCCGGTTTCCCTGCTGGGCAGCAGTTTCGGGGGTAACGACAGATTGGTACCGAGTCCCTTGGCTTTGGACGCCGCCCGGGATCGTGCCTTGGCGCCTTCCGCGCTGCGGCGCGCCCGGGCGAACTCGAGCGCCAGCTTCGTCCACAGCGACACGGCGTCACCGTTGGCGGGATTGGCAGCCCAGACTGTGACGCTGCGCGCAACATCCGGAGCCATCGCCACGTTCAGCGACCGTGACGACACCGCCGTCTTGGCTTGGGAATCCCACGAGACGTCGGGCGCGCGGGTATCGACCGCCAGTGCGGTGACCGCGGCGAAATCCTGTGGCTCCGGGCCCTCTTCACCCTTGGCCAAACCCAGATCGCGGATGCGGGAGGCCCGATCCGCCAACGCCTCGGAAAATCCCTTCACCGCCGCGGTCAGGTGGGATCCCCCGCCCGGGGTGCGCACGGTGTTGCAGAATGCGGCCACCGTCGCCGGTTCGGCCGGGCCCGCAGTCAGCGACCACCGGAACGGTGTCGGCCCACGGCCGGTGGTGTACTCGCCGCGGCCTTCCACGACGGCCCGCACGGCTGGTGCCGGAGCGTCGGCCGCGGTGCACATGAGGTCTAGCAGTGTGTCGGTACCCCAGGGTCCGTCGAAAGGTACGAGCAAGGCCGGCGGAATCTCGTCGCCCGGCCAGCCTTCGTCGATGACGATCAGGTGCACACCGGGGGACATCCGCGCCGCTGCATGGGCCCGGAGCAGCACCTCGCCGATGTCGACACGGGAATCCGGTACCACGGCCGCGTCGAACAGGATGCGCACCGTAGTGCCGTGAGCGTCGGGCTTCCGGTTGCTGACGCCACGAAGCTTCTGCGTGTCGGCACGGGTGAACGGCGCGTTCGGATCGAAGTCCTTGCCCTCGAACACGCCGGGGTAGCCGCTGCCGAAGCTCTGCAGGTAGGTCTTACCGGCCCGGTGGACCGAGACGTCGGTACGTGCGGAGATGAAGACGGCCGCCGCCGCGCCGATTCCGTTCAGGCCGGCTCCGGTGCTGGTGGCGTCGGTGTGCGCGGAGAACTTGCCGCCCGCGCGCGCGGTACCCAGCGTCTTGACGATGCCGTTCTTCCCGGTCGTCGCGTCGGTGTCGATGGGTAGTCCGCGCCCGTCATCGGCGACGCTGACCGATCCGTCGGCATGCAGCGTGATCGTGACGCATGCCCCGCCGTGGCTGGGATCGGCCACCTCCTCCACCGCGTTGTCGATCAGCTCGCGCAATGCGGTGTTCAGGACGTCCAGACCGAGGTTGACGGCCGGCCGCAGGCGTGTGTGCTGCACATCGTCGAGCTCGGTGATGTCAGCGGCGGTGTAACTCACGTCTGGTCCTCTCCCTCGGTGCCGCGCGGGGCGCCGGTGGAATGGTAGTCGGCCGGTCCGACTTTCTTGGTTAGCCGCAACGGTGGCAGTGCTTACAGCGACCCCGCCGTCAAGATCGCTGTGATCAGCACGGTCTGTAGCGGTATCCGCGCTCAGCCAGCAGAGCATCAACGCATCCGGCCGGCTCGGCGGGGAAGTGCGGAAGCCGTATTAACTTGTCCTGCAGTATATTTGAAGCTGGCGCCGAAACTGGATGTGGCGACGCAGGCCCCACGCGGCGGCCACCGTCCACGGTTTGCCGCTCGGCTGGACGAACGCAGACGTCAGCAATCGGTAAGCACTCTCGACGTGGTCCCTGTGCCGTCGCTGTGATTCGCTCGAAGGACCGCAGCTATGCGTACCCGTCAAATCTGGGGGTACCCCCACCGGCACGACTCGAGGGAGGTCAAGGGGTGGATGCGCCAGCGCAGGTGTCGCAGTTGAGCCGCGAACGTCGGGAAGCACTTGCCCGGCGCATCCGATCTCGTATGTCCCCCGCCGACCACCCGCCCGCCGACCACGATGTCAGCATCGTCGGTGGCGGAGCGGCGGCGCTGACGTTGGCGTTGGAACTTCACCGGGCGCGTCCGGCCACGCGAATCCAAGTCATCGAGCCGAACCTGCACCCCGTGCCGGAGATCACCCACACGGTGGGGGAGTCGACGGTCGAGGTGTCAGCGCACTACCTACGCGACCACTTGGGTCTGGGTGAACACCTGCGCACCGCGCAGATCCGCAAAATGGGCCTGCGGATGTTCTTCTCCGTCGACCGCAACACCGACATCGCCCAACGAATGGAGCTCGGCAGCTCGTCATTCGTACCGCAGGTGACCTACCAGATCGACCGCGGCAGGTTGGAGAACGAGCTCAGCCGGCGTTGCCTGGCCGAGGGCGTCGAGATCACTCGCGGCCGGGTCAGCACTGTGCAACTCAGCGAGGAAGATACGCCCCATACGATCTCGATCCAAGACGGTGCCTCCACCACCTGCTCCACGGCCCGATGGGTCGTCGACGCATCGGGGCGTAATCGATTGCTGCCCCGCCGGTTGGGGATCAGACAGGCCAACGAGCACCACTGCAACGCCGTTTGGTTCCGCGTCGCGACCGAGATCGACGTCGGCCGATGGAGCGACGAGCCGGACTGGCAGGGCCGCCTGGTTGAGGGTGATCGTGCGCTGTCCACCAATCACCTGATGGGCGAGGGTTATTGGGTTTGGCTGATCCGCTTGGCGTCGGGTGCCACCAGCGTCGGTATCGTCGCCGACCCGGTGTATCACCCGTTCGACGGGTTCAACACGCTGTCCAAGGCCACCGGATGGCTGCGCGATCACGAACCCCAGTGCGCGGCCGTCGTGGACGAGCACGCGGACGAAATCAAGGATTTCCGCGTCATGAAGAAATACAGCCACGGTGCGACGAAGGTGTACGACGCCAAGGCCCGATGGTGTCTGACCGGGGATGCGGGCATCTTCCTCGATCCGCTCTACTCTTCGGGACTCGATCTCGTCGCGATCGGCAATGGACTGATCACCGACATGATCAGCCGCGAACTCGATGGCGAGGATGTCGTCGCGCGCGCCCAAATCAGCGACACCCTGTTCCGATCGCTCACCGAGATGTGGCTCGCGGTGTACCAGGACCAGTACTCGCTCATGGGCGTCCCGAGCGTGATGTCGGCCAAGATCATCTGGGATGTGGCGTTCTATTGGGGATTCATCGGCCTGCTGTACGTCAACGGCCGGTACGTGAGCCTCGCCGATGATCCCGGCTTCGTGCCCCACCTCGACGGGCTCATCGCGCTGAGTAACCGTGTCCAGAGATTCTTCCGGGAGTGGGCGGCCATCGAAAGTGGAACTCCCACTGTGCCGTTCGTCGACCTGTACGCACCGCTGAACTTCATGGTCTCGCTGCACACGGCGATGATCGGCCCGAGCGAGAAGTTCAACGAGCAATTCGACACCAACGCGCGTCTGCTGCGCCGGGTGGCTGGTCAATTGGTGGAGACGGTTCTCGCCGAGAAATCAGTGATGTTCGGCGACGACGACGTCATGCACCAGGTCCAGGAGTGGCAACGGGATCCGCTGCTGCACGAGCTGCGGTCCGCCTACCGCCGGGAGCAGGAGAACCACCCGATCAGCGGCGACTGGATTGTCACTACCTCGACGACCCTTCAGACGAGCTGACCGGTGACCACGTTGACTGATCACCGCGGCCGCGAGCCGCTGGCCATCGTCGGTATCGGGTGCCGCTTTCCCGGCGGGGCCGACTCGGTCGAGCGCCTGTGGGACTTGCTGTGCAACGAGACCGATGCCACCAGCGTCGTCCCCGAATCGCGCTGGAACGCTGATCGTTATCACGACCCGAATCCGTCCAAGGTGGGAAAGATCGTCACTCGACGCGGTGGCTTCCTCAGTGAGATAGACCAATTCGATCCTCAGTTCTTCGGAATGTCGCCTCGCGAGGCGCATTCCCTCGATCCGCAGCAGCGGCTCCTCCTACACGTCGCATGGGAGGCTCTCGAGGACGGGGGACTGCCCGCCGACGGACTTGCCGGAAGTGACGTGGGGGTGTTCATCGGCGGCTTCACCCTCGACTATCAGCTGTTGCAAAACCTGGGTCGCACCAGTCGCTACCGGTTCAAAGCCCATTCGGCCACCGGGATGATGATGACGATGCTGGCCAATCGGGTTTCGCACGCCTTCGATTTCCGGGGGCCCAGCGTGACCGTCGACACGGCGTGCTCCGGCTCGCTGGTCGCCGTACACCTCGCCGCCCAAAGCATCTGGAACGGAGAGTGCGACCTCGCGCTGGCCGGCGGCGTGAACATCATGATCGGACCCAACACGGCCATCGCGGAGTCCAAGAGCGGGTTCCTCAGTCCCCAAGGACGTTCCAAGGCCTTCAGCGACGCCGCTGACGGCTACGCCCGGGGCGAGGGCGGCGCCATCGTCGTCATCAAACCTCTTCGACAAGCTCTCGACAACGGCGACGAGATCTACGCTCAGATCCTTGGTACGGCTGTGTCACAGGACGGTCACACCGACGGCATCACTGTGCCGCGACAGGAAGCACAGGAAGCCGCCATCCGGCTGGCGCTCGAGCGGGCCCGTATCGCGCCCCGCGAAATCGGGTACGTCGAGGCGCACGGCACCGGGACCCCCGTCGGCGACCCGATCGAGATGCGCGCTCTTGCAGGCGCACTCACTGCTGATCGGTCGGCAGCTGATCCCCTTTTGATTGGGTCGATCAAGACCAACATCGGCCATCTCGAAGCCGGCGCCGGTGTGGCCGGACTGATCAAGGCGGCGTTGGTAGCTCAGACCGGGTACATCCCGGCGAATATTCATTTGGGTACGCCTACCCGCCATGTCTCGCTGCCGGAGCTCAAGCTCGATGTCCCGGCGACCGGGCGGCCATTCCGCACCGACAAGCGGCGGGTGGTCGGCGTGAACTCGTTCGGCTTCGGCGGCACCAATGCCCATGTCGTCCTGGCCGAACCCCCCGCCCGAGTCGGGGCAGCTACCGAGGAGCCCGATTCCACATTGCCGGCCCTACTGCCGGTATCGGCACGCAGCGAGGAGGCGCTGCTTGCCACGGCCGGTCGGCTCGCCGACCATCTCGAGGCCAACCCCGACCTGACGTCGTCGGATCTGCAGTACACGTTGGGCCGGCGCCGCACGCACCTGAACTACCGGCACGCCATCATCGCCGACAGTCTTGACGATGCGCGACAACAACTGCGACTCCTCGCCGACGGCGGGCCGATATCGGGACGCGCCGCGGGTGCCGCACCCAAGCTCGCGTTCGTCTGTACCGGTATGGGCCCGCAGTGGTGGAAGATGTGCCGCGGGCTTCTCGGCGTCCTCCCTGTCTTCACCGACAGCATCTCGCGCAGCGATCGTGAGTTGTCCCAATACACGGGCTGGTCGCTCGTCGATGAACTGCGGCGCGACGAAGCAAGTTCACGCATGACGGACACCGAGGTAGCACAACCTGCCAACTTCGCCATTCAGATCGCCCTGGCGGAGCAGCTGGCGGAGTACGGCATTCGACCAGATGCCGTAATCGGGCACAGCGCGGGCGAAGTCGCCGCTCACCACCTCGCGGGGTTGCTCACGTTCGAGCAGGCGATCGAGGTCGTCTACCACCGAAGTCGACTCCAGCAGCGCACCAGTGGACAGGGGCGAATGCTTGCCGTCGGCGCGCCCGCGGATTCACTCATGCAGGCAATAGGACCGGAGTTGAAGGCCGAAGTCGGCATCCGGATATCCATCGCCGCACTCAACGGCCCGTCTTCGGTCACCGTCGCCGGCGACGCCGATGTCCTCGGCGAGCTGGCCAAGCGGCTGGAGGAGAGCGGCATCTTCAACCGCTTTTTGACCGGAAAGGTGCCCTACCACACGCATTTCATGGATGTGATCAAGGACGACCTGCTCGGATCGCTCGACGGAATGTCGTCGAAAGACGCTGCGATCCCGTTGTATTCGACGGTCAGCGGGGAGCGGTTGGACAGATATCAGGCCGGTGCCGCCTATTGGTGGCAGAACACCCGGGCCACGGTGCTCTTCGAGCCCGGAATCCGGCGAATGGTGGAGGACGGCTACACCCACTTCGTCGAGCTGGGGCCCCACCCGGTGCTGGCGGCGTCGATCTTCGAAACCGCAGGCCAGCAGAAGGTCTCGGTGACAGCTGTCCAACGCCGCGACCAAGAGGATGTTCGCACGCTGCTCAGTTGCGTTGGCACCCTGCACTGCAACGGTCACGATGTCGCCTGGAGTGCGCTTCAGCAGGGGGAGGCCCACCGCCCGCTGAAACTGCCGTCCTACCCGTGGCAGACGAAGCGGTTCTGGAATGAGACCCTGGAAGCGACCGAAGCTCTGTTCTACAAGCCGGTGCATCCCCTTCTCGGGCAACGCGTCAGTGCGCTTCGCCCGACTTGGGAAGCGGAGCTGAGCACCGTCTTCAATCCGTTCCTCGCCGACCACCGGGTGCAAGGAAGTGTGGTCGTGCCCGGAGCGGTCTACTTGGAGATGGGCATGGCGGCGGCGACCGCTGTCTACGGCTCGAACTTCAGTGTCGACAATGTGGTTCTGCATCGCGCGGTGATCCTCGACGACACGTGCGACCCCATCTTGCGGACCACCCTCAACGAGGACAGCGGCACACTGGAATTCGCTGCATTCACGGCAACCGCCGACGGAGAATCCAAGTGGACCATCACCGCGACGGCCGAACTCAATGTCCTGCCACCGGCGCCCCCGTCGCCCGGCGGGGTGGACAGCGCCGAGCCGGTCTCGATCAACGGCGAGGACTTCTACGTTCGCACGGAGTCCCTCGGATTCGACTACGGGGACGCCTTCCGCACCGTCCGGGGCGTGACCGCGGGTGAGGACTGGGCCGTCGCCGACATCATGATCCCAGTGTCCATCGCCCGTGAGGTACCGACGTTCCGGTTCCATCCCGCCCTCATCGATGGGGCCTTCCAGGCGCTGTTCGGTGCACCCTTCCTGGGTCAGGAAGAGAACTCCGATCCGTTCCTGCCGACGCGGATCCGCCGCTGTGGCGTCTACGGTGCGCCCGAGCCGGACATGACAGCTCATGTTCGAGTGGTGTCGGTGACCAAGGAGCGCGTCGAGAGCGACATCACGATCACCAGCCTGGCCGGCAGGCCGCTCGTCGTAATAACCGGGTTCGTTGTTCAGTCCTTGACCGCGTCGTCACGCATGTCGCCCGATCGTATTGACAAGGGCCTCAACCACGTTGACTGGCAGCAAGCGGAAGACGAGCCGCTCGACGAGGGCACCGGGATCGACGAACCCAAGTTGTGGTTGCTGCTCGCAGGTGACACCGGTGTGGGTGCGGCCTTGGCCGGTGAGTTGCGCAGCCGCGGTCACCGCGTCCGGACGGTCGGGCATGTTGCCGCCGAGGCAGACTTCAGCACAATGCTCGATGACGGGGTCCACGGGATCGTCGATTGCTGGCCGATGGATATCGCCGAATCGGGTTCCCCCGACGAACAGCAGCGGCTCGGTGTCATCCCAGCACTGCGACTCGCCAAAGCCCTTGCTACGCAGAAGAACACCACAAAGGCGCGCCTCTACCTGGTTACCGCGAATGCCCAACCCGTACCTGGAACCGAGCTGAGCGGTGTCGATCAGGCCGCGATGTGGGGCCTCGGACGCGTCATCGGCCACCAGGAGTTGCCCGAGCACTGGGGTGGTCTGATCGACGTCGACGTCGCCGACGATCCACGCGAAACCGCCTCCCGCATCTGCGATCATCTGCTAGGTGGCATGGCCGAAGACCAGATCGCCATCCGCGGCCACACGACGTACGTGCCACGTCTACGGCCGTGCGAGGATCTCACCCGTCCGTTTCCCACCAAACTTCGCCCCGACGCTACGTATGTGGTCACCGGGGGAACAGGGGCCCTCGGCCGGGTGGTGGCCATGTACCTTGCCGGGCGGGGCGCACGGCACATTGCGTTGTGGAGTCGCAGTGCCATCCCGGCGAGGGACAGCTGGGCCGGCCTCAACGTGGACGATCCTCATTACGACACCGTCAAGACAATGGGCGAGATCGAACGCCTCGGCGTCCACATCACTGCCGCCAGCGTCGATGTCGCTGACCGCGAGCAAGTGACTGCTTGGCTGCGCGACCATGCCCGCGGCGGCGGCCAGCCGGTCCGGGGAATCGTGCACGCTGCTGGATCGGTCAACGACCAACTTCTGGTGAACACCGACGAGGCTGACTTCGCCGCGGTGATGGAACCAAAGGTAATCGGCACGCGGGTACTGCATGATGCCTTGAAAGACCACGAGCTCGAGTTCTTCGTGATGTTCGGATCCGCCGGATCGACCATCGCCTCGCCGGGCCAGGGCAGCTATGCCGCCGCCAACGCGTTCCTTGACTCGTTCGCACACTGTCGCCGGCAACAGGGCCTGCCGGCTCTCACCATCGGCTGGGGTCCCTGGTCAGTCGGTATGGTGGAAGAACTCAACCTCGAAAAGCTATACGCCAGGCGCGGGATTGAGCTCATCACGCCCGCGGTGGGTGCTTTGATCCTCGATCGGCTCATCAATCAGCAGTTGCCGACCGTCGTCGCTATCAGTGCCGACTGGGGCCGGGCGCGGCAGGCCGGGCTCGGCAGCCGGTTGCCGATGATGTTCTCCGAGCTCGGAGCTGCCGAGACGGTTGCCGCCGATGGTGAGGCTGACGGCCCGGTGCTCATGCAGCTCGCGGCGACTCCCGAAGCCGACCGCCGCACTGTCATCGTCGATCGACTTCGCCAGATAGTCGCGACCGTCTTCGACTGCACCATCGATGATTTCGAGCCGGACGACATGTTCGAGGACATCGGCCTGGACTCGATGATGGCGATGGAGTTCCGAGTGCGAATCAACACGACCTTCTCTATCGACCTGTCGGTTCTCGAGATACTTCAGGGCGTGAGCGTGAACTCGCTTGCCGACCGGGTGCTCGCCGAGTTGTATGCCATCCACGGCGGCGCGGGTCGGCCCGCTGCCGAAGCGGCCCCGCCTCAACAGAGCATTGACGACGAGCTGGACCGGCTCATGGACGAGTTGTCCGACGCTGAATTGCAAGAGCTCCTTGCGCAATTGGACGCGGAGTCAGAATCCGATGCGGGAGAGGCGCTGTCGTGACAGCCGCGCGAGCCGCGTCGGCGGTGCAGGTGAACGGATTGTCCAAGGCCTATGGACGGGTGCGGGCGGTTCGGGATCTCGATCTCGACGTCGGCTACGGCGAGATTTTCGCGATCCTTGGACCCAACGGGGCCGGCAAGTCGACCACCATCGAAATCCTGGAAGGTCACCGTAAACGCGACTCCGGTTGGGTTCGCGTTCTCGGCGAGGATCCGGCGGACGCCGGCCGGAGCTGGCGCGCCAGGATCGGTATCGTGCTGCAGGAAACCAGCGACTTCGGCATGCTCACGGTGTCCGAAACCGTGCGCATGTTCGCGAAGTGCTACGGCGACGCGCGCGCTCGCATTTCGGAGGAGCTGCTCGAACTTGTCGGGTTGGCTGCCAGCTCGGGTTCGCGGGTGAGGACGCTGTCCGGCGGCCAACGGCGCCGGCTGGACGTCGCATTGGGCATCATCGCCAAGCCGGACCTTCTCTTTCTCGACGAGCCGACCACGGGATTCGATCCCGAGGCGCGGCGCCAGTTCTGGGACCTCATAAGGCTGTTGGCCAGTGACGGCACCACGGTGCTTCTCACCACCCACTATCTGGAGGAGGCCGCTGCCCTGGCCGACCGGGTCGCTGTCGTGGCCCGCGGGCGGGTGGCCGCGGTGGATTCACCGGCGCGGCTGACCGCCCACGTGAACACCACAGCGACGGTGCAGTGGATGGAGGGTGACCAGTTGCGGGTGGAGCACACCGACCAACCGACCGAGCTCATCAGGCAACGGTCAGCGGACGGCTCGGAACTGGCCCAGCTCACGGTCAGCCGCCCCACCCTCGAGGACGCCTATCTGCAATTGATCGGGGTGACGTGATGGCGATCGAATCGGCCGCCAACCATGCGGCGCAACAGACTCGCGACGCCGACGGTCGGCAGGACGCTCTTCCGTCCGCGGTGCGGATCGGGCTGTCGCGAGTGGTGCCCGAGCTGAAGATGTTCTACCGCCGCCCCGAGCAGGTGGTGCTCACATTCTCGATGCCGGCGATCATCTGCCTTCTGCTCGGTTCCATCTTTTCGGCGAAACTCCCGGGCACGCAGACCAGTACCGGCGCGATAATTGCCGCGAGCATGCTCGCGTACGGCATCCTGTCCACGTCGTTCATCAACCTCGGAATCGGTATCGCAGCCGACCGCGAGACGGGTGCCCTGCGGCGACTGCGCGGCACGCCGGCGACCGCCTCGTCGTATTTCATCGGCAAGATCATGCTGGTGGCCATCGCCAGCCTCGCCGAAGCCGTGCTGCTGTTGTTGTTGGGCGTACTGGTTTTTCAACTCCAGTTGCCTACCGACGCGTACGCCTGGTTCACCCTGACCTGGGTGTTCGTCCTGGGCATCATCAGCTGTTCGCTGCTCGGTATCTTCGTGAGCAACTTTGCGAGCAATGCCGTGTCCGCTGCGGTCATGACGAACGGGCCGGCGGTCGGCCTGCAGTTCCTGTCCGGCACCTACGTGCCGCTCATGGCGTTGCCCACCTGGATGTTGATCATCGGTTCGATCTTCCCGGTGAAGTGGATGGCGCAGGGGTTTCGCTCGGTGCTGTTGCCCGCCGAGATGGTCGCCTTCGAGCCGGCCGGCAGTTGGGAGCACGGGCGTATCTTCTTGATGCTGGCCGCCTGGAGCATCGGCGGTCTGATGGCCTGCCTGTATGTGTTCCGATGGTCGGACAAGGGCTGAACGATGCCGTCCCTGCTATCGATCGCCTATCACTTCTTCCTGCAAATCGCCGTCATCCTGCTGACCTACCGACTGTTGTGGCCGGTGTTCCGACGGTTGGCGCAGGTGCAGGTCGTCGCGATCATGGTTGCCGGGTTCTTGCTAGGGCCTTCGGTTTTGGGTTGGATCTGGCCTGCCGCGCAAAAGTGGCTTTTTCCCGCCAAATTGATGATCGGTGCCGAGTCGATCGTCCACCCCAACCTCACGGTCATCTACGTCGTCGGCCAGCTCGGGCTCGTGCTCTATATGTTTCTCGTCGGATGTTCGTTCCAGACGAGCATCCTCAGCGCCCACCTGCGACAGGCGGGTAGCACCGCCGCTGCCGGCATCGGGATACCCCTGATCCTCGGCGGCGTCCTGGGATGGGCGATGGTGAGCCTCGGCGGCTACTTCACCGACAAGGTGGTGCACTGGCAGGGCGGTCTCTTCGTGGCGGCCGCGGTGGCGATCACGGCGTTCCCGATGCTCGCCCGGATCGTCTACGACTCCGGCCTGCTCAAGACCCGGCTGGGAACGATGGCGTTGTCTTGCGCCGCCGTTGACGACGCATGCTCGTGGGTACTGCTGGCAACGGTGGTCGCGACCGCCAAAGGGCATGTGTCCGGTGCGGTTCTGGCCATCGGCGGGGGACTGGCGTACCTGCTGTTCATGATCTATGTCGGCCGGCCACTATTGCGCCGACTGGAGACGTGGACGCCGCCCCGTGTCGACGTCGAGCGCACCGGCGGACTACCCATTGCGCATACGAGCATCATTCTTCTCGTCGTGCTCACGGCAAGCTGGTTCACCGACTTGGTCGGAATCTATTCGGTCTTCGGCGCTTTCGTGGCCGGTGTCGTCATGCCGCGCGGTGCTCTGCTGGATGCGATCCGCGAGCGGTTCGAACCGCTGGTGGCCTACCTGTTGCTGCCCGCATTCTTCATCTACTCGGGACTCAACACTGAGCTCACGCTGATCTTCGACCGGTCGGCTCTACTCATGGCGGCCCTCGTACTCGTCGTGTCGTTCGCTGCGAAGTTCGGCGCCGTCGGGCTGGCCGCGCGGTGGCAGGGCATGAGTTGGTACGAAGCCGGATCGATGGGGGCACTCGCCAACGCCCGTGGCCTGATGGAACTCATCCTGCTCAACATCGGCTTGGAAGCCGGACTCATCTCCGGCAAGCTCTACACCATCCTGGCGGTCATGACGATCATCACCACGTTCGTCGCCACACCGCTGCAGCGTGCTTTCGAACGTCGGCTGGCGAGGTCGGGAGCGCGATTCGGGCCGACGGGGGAAGAGCCCTACGGCGAGGAGCCTGCGGCGGCGTGAGTGGCAGCGTCCGCCGCAAGCAGATCGTCGAGCTTGTCGTTGGCGGCGTGCAGCTCAGCGGCGATGGCGTCGAAGACTCGCTGCCGAATGCGGGGACGCCGCTCCATGACCGGTGCCATCATGGCACCAATCGCGTTGAGCCGTGAGGAGTGCAGCCACTCCATGAGCTGCGGTTCGGCGAACCAGTTGATCTGGTTGCGGTACTCGATCACGCTCATGGTCAGCCAGTCGAGGGGCTCGCCTGGCAGGTGAATCGGTTCGCACAACGCATTCTTGGTGACGTCGTCGTCGTAGGTGAGCTCCACGTGTGCGATGAAAGCGGCACTGAAGACCTGCTGACAAGCACGCACACACTGCGGCGTCAACGCCGATCCGGAGAAGATGGTCGTACTGGGCCCGCCCCCCAAACCTTCGGCGGCACAATCGATCCACAGGGTAGATGTGTCGGCATTAAGCTCACCGGAACCCAGAACGGCACCCGCGGCGGTTATCTCGTGTACATGACCCATTCGCACGACATCGGTGATTCGGCGAAGCTGGGCGGCCTCGGCCTGGGTGACCGTCGCGCACCGGTACATCGTCGGCTCGACATCGGCGTGCAGACGCAGCAGCGACCCGGACATCTCGAGCCGGGCGAACAGGTCGTCGACGCTGTCGGCCGCGGCGATGGCCTCCAGGCGGGCACCGAACGCCACCTTGATGCGGTCGGCGAACTCCGTCCCCGGTTGGACGTTCGCGCGGTCGAGCAGCCATGACTCGCGGGGAACGATCCACGCGATCCGCTCGGGGCTGATTCCGTTGCGCAACAGCCATAAACAGCTGTCCATCCCGGTTTTACCGCCACCGATGACCACGAAGTGATCGTGGCCGGGTGCACTGCGCGGCAGCGCATTCGGTGGGACGCAGTCCACTCCGGGCCCGACCAGGAAGGTGGGTGGCCGCATGGACGGCACGATGACTTTGGAGTGCGTGGTGTCGACGACGCGGCGGCCGACGTCGACGGCGATGCGTTCGCCCGATGCCGTGGTGAACGTCCGGTCGCCGTGGTACTCGCTGGAAGCAAAGTGCCGAACGCGCCGGCTGCCCGTCAGGTCCAGCATCACCGTGTCGTAATAGGAACGGATCTCATCGACCCCGGCTAACTCATATAGCCCGACGTTGTCGCCGCTGTCCTCGATCACGCCAGTTCCGAGATCCCGTGAGTTCACTCCGTAGTACGCAGCGGGCTGGTGCAACCGCACGAACGGGTACGCGGTGGTCCAGTGGCCGCCCGGTGATTCGGCGCGATCGACGATCACGACGGTCGCGGCACTTTCGGTGACGATCGTGTCGGCGAAAGCCAGCCCGACGGCGCCGGCACCGATGACGAGGTAATCCGCTTGCAGAGTCTGTTCAACGCTCAAAGTCATGTCGCCAATCCCGCCGCATGCACGTCGTCGCCGACACAGAACCAGCGGCGGACTGATCGGTCAACATCTTCGACGCAGTGGAGTAGGCGTACCCATTCTGACGACCGGTTCAGCGTTTTCCGCCGCCGGACAACCGCCCGAGGACCCGCAGGAATGTGCGCCGCTCGTCGGCGCGGAGCTGGCTCAGCCAGCGCTCCTCGCCGCGCTGGATCTCCTGCTGGACCGCGTTCTTCACGGCGCGGCCGGCTTCGGTGATCGCGAGCAGCCGCACTCGGCGGTCGTCGGGATCCGGGGTGCGTTCGATCAGCCCATGCTTCTGAAGCTCGTCCAAATCGCGGATGATGCGCGTCTTGTCGGCGCCGATCGCTGCCGCTAGCGCGGCCTGGGTCCGCATTGACGACCCGTCGAGCGCCACCAGCACCACATAGCCCCACATGGACACGCTATGCGCGGCGAGCACCGGCTCCTCGGCCGCGATGAGCTCGCGAAGCAACGGCGCCAGCATTGCCGCAAGGTCAGGGCGCCGGGATGTATCCGCCACTGCGTCATCATAGGCATTGCACATATAATAGGCGCGCGCCTACGATAGGCAGATGCACACTGATGAACATCGCACCGCCGTTCTCGCAACAATCGACCTCGTTAACATCGTCCAACCCGCCGACCTCGGCCGCCCGACCCCGTGCGCAGGCTGGGACCTTGCCGATCTCCTGGCGCACATGACCGTCCAGCACCGCGGGTTCGCCGCAGCGGCACGAGGCCGCGGTCACGACCTCGACCGCTGGCAGGCCGAGTCGGTTGCCGACGCGGTGCGCCACGACCCTCGCCGCACCTACGCCGACGCGGCCCACGATGTCCTGAGCGCATTCTCGGCAGAGGGGATCGACGACGCGCTGTTCGCCCTGCCCGAATTCGGCGACAACGCCGTCTTTCCGGGCGCCATCGCCATGGGCTTCCACTTCGTGGACTACGTGGTCCACGGCTGGGACGTCGCCGCGTCACTCGGTGTCGACTACGAACTTCCAGCCGACGTTCTCAGCGCCGCATTGCCTTTGGTGCTGGCGGTGCCCGACGGCGACGTCCGAGACCTCGATGCCGTGCCGTTCGACCGGGCTGTCGAACGAGTCGACGACGCAACCGACTTGGACCGAATCCTCCGACATCTGGGCCGCAGGCCAGAGTTCACGAACCGCGAAGTTTCCGGAGCCACATACCCAGGACCGAATGTCGCAGCGGCCACGTGACCACTGACTCGACGAGCTTGAATGCGCTTTCCGGAATGGACTGCGGCACGTGGTAAGGGTCCATGAGGTCGTTCTCCGCGAACGGGCTGGCATCCGCAGCCACCATCGTGTCGGTCAGCGCGCGCAACGAACGTCCGGTGCCGCGCAGCGCTTCGACAGTCGCCAGGAACGATCCTGTGCGGCGCACCTCGTTGCGGAACGTATCGACCGATACACCCAGGTGTTCTGACACGAGAGTGTCTCGCAGCCAGAGGATTTGCTCCTGCACCGCTCCGCAGTCCGCCCGTGTCGGTCGCGCTTCAATTGCGAGATCGCATTCGCTGTCGAAGCCCAGTGACCTGTTGTTGAAGTTGGACGAGCCGATACGAAGCAGTCGCCCGTCGATCAGCAACACCTTCGAGTGCACATAGACCGACACTCCGCGACCGGCTGCCGGCCAGTAAACGCCCAGACGCCCATACGAATCGGCCTCCTTGAGCATCCGGAACAACAGCTCGCGGGCGCTGTCCATCGATTCCTGCTCCAACCGGCTCTCGGAGCTTCGCGGCAGAATCATCACGACTTCGGGGCCGTCCGGCTCGCGCAACCGCGCGGCGATCGCGTCCGCAACGCCGCGGGCCGCGAAGTATTGGTTCTCGAGGTAAATGACATCGTTCGCGGCTGCGATCGCTGCGAGGTCAAGTGCCTCGACTTCGCGAACCTCGCTGCGGTCCGAAAGCGGGGGAAGCGTCCTCGCCACACCGACTTCGACGTCGCGTAGTCCTGGGCTCAGCCGGTCTGGCCAGGCCGGTGGCGGCGGACTGAGCGGTGGCAGTGCTGTCCCGGTCGCCGCCTCCCAGCGGTCGCATGCCTGCTCGCCGAGCATCGCCGCCGCGGCACCGTCCACTGCGGCGACAACCTCGTGGCGGGGTCCATATGCGCCGCCTAGCCCGGTCCTGCGGCGGTCCGCTGGAAGATGTTCGGAGGTATCCCAGCGTCCGAGCGTCACGTCCATGCCACCGCAGAATGCGACGGCGTCGTCGACGATCACGATCTTCTGGTGGTGGACCGCGCCGGTCGGATGGGCACCGTCGACCGCGAAATGCAAACGTGCCGAAGTGAATTGGTTGAGCACACTGACCGGGGCAATACCGAACCAGAACGCGTCGAAGGCCGGCAGGAGGCGAAGGTTCGACTTCAACAGATAAACGCGCAGATTGCGCTGCCTGCGTAGCAGCCAGTGCAGGAACGGGCCGAGGTGGTTAGGGCCGTCCAGCGTCTTCTCGCCGCGCTCGAATGCGGTCCGGTAATCCAGGTCCCATCCGAGGATGATGATCCGATGACGGGCCCGCAGCAGGGCGGCCTTCAGATGCCGCAGGTAGTCAGCGCCGTCGATGATGGCGGCGAAGCGATCCGACTGGGCCAACCGCCAGCAAGTGTCCCCTGGTACCAACAAGGGCTGGTCGCCTGCCGACTGGTCGGTGTCCACGAACGCCCTCCTGTCCTGGGACGCGCGGCGAGTTCCAGCGCGGACCCACACGCTGGTGCAATTTTGCCCTATCCCCGGGCCACGGGGGTCCTCGTCGTCAAAGCGCGGATTTTCGGCAGTTGCTCCTCGGTCGTACACAATGGACGTCGTACACAATGGACAAGGTGGACGACGGCAGGGAAACTGAGACACAACAACCGGACCCGTACATCCGCGTCTACGCATCCCGGGTGCACAACCTGAAATCTGTGGACATCGCCGCCCCGCGCGATCAGTTTGTGGCGTTCACCGGGGTCTCCGGATCCGGAAAGTCGTCGCTGGCGTTCGGCACAATCTACGCCGAAGCCCAGCGACGGTATTTCGAGTCGGTGGCGCCCTATGCCCGCCGTTTGCTGCTGCCTCAGGATGCACCGAAGGTCGACGACATCACGGGACTGCCTCCGGCTGTCGCGCTGCAGCAGCGCCGCGGCACCGCGACGTCTCGGTCGACGGTCGGGACCGTCACCACGTTGTCGAATCTGCTGCGCATGTTGTTCTCCCGTGCCGGAACCTATCCGCCCGGCGCCACCGAGCGACTCGACTCCGATGCGTTCTCGCCGAACACCACGACCGGTGCCTGCCCGCAGTGCCATGGTCTTGGACGCATCCACGAGGTGACCGAGCAGACGCTGGTGCCTGACCCGTCGCTGAGTATCCGTGAAGGCGCGGTTGCTGCGTGGCCGGGTGCCTGGCAGGGACAGAATCTGCGCGACATTCTCATCACGCTGGGCTACGACATCGATAAGCCGTGGCGCAAACTTGCTAAGCGGCAACGGGAGTGGATCCTGTTCACCGAAGACCAACCCACAGTCGAGATCGATCCGAGCCAGCACCCGGTGACCGCGGATTATTACTACAACGGGACGTTCTCGAGCGCCGAGCGTCACGTTCGTCATACGCTGGCCAACTCGCAGAGCGCGTCGATGCGGCGCCGGGTGTTGCAGTACGTGCACAGCGTCGATTGCTCCGTCTGCGGCGGCTCGGGGCTGCGGCCCGAAGCTCTCGCGGTGACGTTCGCGGGCCGCACCATCGCCGAACTGGTGTCGCTGCCCCTGACGGCACTCGCCGACGTCCTGGCTCCGGCCGCAGCCAGGACGGAGTTCGCCGCGGCGTACGAATCCACCGAATCCGGTGAATTCACCGAAGTGGCAACCATGATTGCTGCCGACCTGGTGGCCCGGATCGCCGTGCTGGTCGATCTGGGGCTCGGATACCTGAGCCTGCACCGCCGCACACCAACGGTGTCCCCAGGGGAATTGCAGCGTCTGCGGTTGGCGACCCAGCTGCGGGCTGGGCTGTTCGGTGTCCTCTATGTGTTGGACGAGCCGTCGGCGGGGTTGCATCCAGCCGACGCCGAACCGCTGCTCGAAGTCTTGGATAGGCTTCGGCGAGCGGGGAATTCGTTGTTCGTGGTCGAGCACGACATGGATGTGGTGCGCCGCGCCGACTGGGTCGTCGATGTGGGCCCCGGCGCCGGGGAGTTGGGCGGCGACGTGCTCTACAGCGGACCGGTAGCCGGTCTTCAGGCGATCGGATCCTCAGTCACCCGGCGCTACCTGTTCGCTGACGAGCCACCCGCTCAGCGCACCCGCCGTACGCCGGTGAGCGTTATGCGGTTGCGCGGTATCACTTTCCACAACTTGCACAACGTCGACGTCGACATCCCCTTGAGCGCGTTCGTCGCCGTGACCGGTGTCTCAGGTTCGGGCAAGTCGACACTGGTCTGCAAAGTGCTCGGTGATGTGATGGCCAGGCAGCTCGGGAAGTCGGCCGAGCCTGCTGACGACGCTGCCGAGGGTGACTCCGACCTCCTCGATATCGACCTAGATTCCAGCGTCGGCGTGACCGTCGAGGGCGCTGAGATGATCCACCGTCTCGTCACTGTGGACCAGCGACCGATCGGACGCACACCCCGGTCGAACCTGGCCACCTACACCGGGCTCTTCGATGCCGTCCGAAAGGCGTTCGCCGACACCGCCGAAGCGCGTCGTCGTGGCTGGAGTGCCGGCCGCTTCTCATTCAACGTCGCCGAAGGACGGTGTGCCACCTGCCAAGGTGAGGGCTTCGTTGCGGTCGAGCTGCTTTTCTTGCCCGGCACCTATGCCACCTGTCCGGCGTGCGGCGGCGCCCGCTACTCCGAGGAGACCCTCGAGATCACCTACCAGGGCCGCACCATCGCCGACGTGCTGGCCCAGACCGTCGATGAGGCGGCCGAATTTCTGGCCGATCTACCCAGTGCGGCAAGGAGTTTGGCTACTCTGCGTGATGTCGGCCTCGGGTATCTGCGGCTAGGTCAACCGGCGACCGAACTGTCCGGTGGCGAGGCCCAACGCATCAAGCTGGCCTCAGAGTTGCAGCGCGCCAAGCGCGGCCACACGCTGTACGTGCTCGATGAGCCCACCACGGGGCTGCACCCGGCCGACGTCGAGCTACTGGAACGGCAACTGCATCGCCTCGTCGAGGCAGGTAACACTGTCGTGGTCGCTGAGCACGATATGTCGGTCGTAGCGGGAGCGGATCACGTCATCGACCTCGGGCCCGGCGGAGGTGACGATGGCGGAGCGGTGGTGGTGGCCGGCACACCGGCCGTGGTCGCGGCCGACAAGGTGAGCCGGACGGCACCGTACCTCGCCGCCCAACTCGGGTCCCGATAACCGAGGATCTCGGGTCACGCCTGTCCCCTGGCGCCGGCCATAACCACTTCGGCCTTCGAGGGCCGAGCGTTGTCTCAAGGGGAGATCGACTCGCTGGTGACATCGGTGTGCCGTGCGACAGCCGTCCCGGATACTCCGCACACAGATATCGCACAGTCTCAATGCGTGTGATGCCCCCCACAGGGCGGGTACCCGACCGATATGACCAACGCCGATGCCCGCCCTGCCGCCGTCCGTCAGCAAGCACACCAACACGCTGACGAGGCCCGCCGCAAGATGGCTGAGCGCCGCGCCGACAGCGCTGAAGGGGGCGGCGTCAGCGGCTGGCTCAACCAGCGGACCGGGCAGTGGGATCTCAGTGGCCAAGACGAAACGACGATGCAGCGCCAGAAGTACCTGTGGAACTTCCTGGTGGATCACTGGTTCCGGATGGAATTCGATGGCTGGGAGAACCTGCCCGACGCGCCTGTGCTGCTTGTAGGAATCCACTCGGGTGCCCCGTTCGTCTGGGATGCCTGGACTGTCGGGGTGCAGTGGTGGCGCCGGTTCGGTCAGGAGCGCACGCTGCACGGCACCGCCCACGATGCTCTGATGGCCATGCCGGTGATCGGCCGATACTTCCGAGCGATGGGGGTCCTGCCGGCGGCGCCCGATTCGATGGCGACTGCGCTGGCCGAGGGTCACGACGTGGCGGTGTGGCCGGGTGGCGAGGTGGACTCGTTGCGGCCCTGGAGCGAACGCGATGTCGCGAATCTGGCCGGCCGGACCGGATTCGTCCGCATGGCGATCAAGGCAGGCGTGCCGATCGTCCCGATCGCGACGGTCGGTGGGGCAGATGCGATGCCGGTGCTCATTCGCGGCGATAAGCTGTCCCAGACCCTGCGATTGGATAAGCTGTTGCGGCTCAAGGTATTCCCGATTGCTGTCTCATTGCCGTGGGGTATCGCGCCTGCGGCGCTACCGCAGCTGCCATTGCCTGCGAAGATCCGAACCCGACTGATGCCCGCGGTGGAGGTCGACCACGATCCGTCCCGCGCCGAGGACGACGACTACGTCGAGCAGAAGTACCGTGAGGTCCACGACAGCATCCAAACCGGCATGGATGCCTTGGCGCGCAAACGTGCGCTGCCACTGTTTGGGTGAGCCTCCGTGCGATTTCGGCGCGTAAACCGCCGCTGAGCGAACGGAAACGCGCCGAAATCACGAGAAGGCGATCGCGGCGATGCGTTCGGCGACCACATCGACGACCGCCCGCGTCGCCGGGTCGTCGGCGGGGTCGTAGCGGTCGAGGTCGGGGTCGTACCGCGCTCCCGCTATCGAGCCGTGGTCGGCGTCGAGTTCGACGACATCTACCGGCCAATTGATCTCCCGCAGCGCTGCGGCGAACTCGGTGGTGACCGAGGTCGGGACCACATCGTCGGCGTTGCCGGAGAACAGCGTGAACGGCGCGCGGGCAGCGCCGTCGGCGATGCGACCCAGGACGGGGCCACCCGAGATCGGATCGTCGACCATGAACGCGCCACCCAGGCAAACCGCGTGCAACACCGACACGTGGAACTCCGGCGCGCGCAGCGTCAATCCCGCCGCCGCGGCGCCACCCAACGACCACCCGATGACGACGAGACCCTTGCCCCCGCCGTGCGCGTGCGCGAACTCCGACGACCGCAGCAGGTCCGCGCGTCCGCGATCGGCGGCGTGCGAATCCCAATCCGGCGCGATCACACAGATTCCGTGGCCGGCTATCGCTTCGGCGAGAACACTCACCGCTGCACGAGAGTCGGTCTGGGTTCCGTGCCAGAGCAGCGCAGTCGGGGCCGGACGTTCGCCGAACACATCCGCCCAACGGCCGGGGGAGTACTCGACCGTGTTCACCGCGGCGGCGAATGCGGGGTCGGAGTCTGCGACGACTCCCACTTCGATTCCAACGACCGGTTGACCCGTGTGCCTGAGGACAATTGGTGATCGAACGTCTCGCCGTCGTCGGCCTCGAGGGTGAGCAGGTAGCCCGACTCCACCGACTCCTTGTGGACCACCTTGTATGCCTGATCACCCGGACCACGGTCGAGGGCGATGATGTCGCCCGGCGCGACGTCGTCGATGCGCGCAGTCGGATCGGTCATGAGTGCTTCTCGATGTACTCGTCGGCGTCTTTGTCCTGGGCGTCGACCCCGTCGATCGACTCTCGCTCTGCGTAGAACTGCAGCCACCTCATGCCCAGCTCATGGCGGAGTTCCAGGGTCGCGCTCTTGATGAAGTCGGGCATGGCTTCGCGCTCTTCCTCGTCGAGGTGCTTGCCGTTCTCCTCGCGTGCCTTGAACACCGCTTCGAACCACACCTTCGTCCCCGGGCGGTGATTACGTGACTCACGCACCGCGTCGCGGATCGCGTTGTGGTCGGTGATCGCGTCCTCGGTCTCGTCCTCCGGGTCACCTTCGGGATTGCCCGGATCGTCGTCACCACCGTGCTTGAGCAACGCCGGATAGAAGACGCTCTCCTCGGCGTCGGCGTGCGCGTCGAGACGGTCGCTGAGGGTCTTCCAGATCGCCGCCAGCTCGTCATCGGACTTGGCGTCGTCGAGCCGGAAAAATTGCCGCCTCAGCCAGTCGTGATCGGCGTAGACGAGATCGATGATGTCGGCCATGGGGCAAGAATTGCCCCGCCGCTCAGTGATCGAAACGCCTACGAGTGGGAACGCTGCACCGATGGCCGCACACCTACCCGGCGTTTTACAGTCCCTGGCTCCGATCCTGGACCACTACGGCTACATCGCGGTCCTCGGCTTGGTGGGTGTAGAGGGGTTCGGCGTCCCCGCCCCGGGCCAGACCATCCTGATCGTCGCAGGCGTGTATGCGGCGTCCGGACAGCTCAATCTGGCGGCCGTCATCGCGTGCGGCATTCTGGCGGCCGTCGTCGGTGACAACATCGGCTATGCGATCGGGCACTTCGGCGGCCGCCCCCTGGTGTTGCGCTACGGACGGTACGTGTTCCTCACCGAGCCGCGGTTGCAGGTCGTCGAGTCGTTCTTCGCAAAACGCGGCAACATCGTCGTACCGGTCGCGCGCTTCATCGACGGATTACGCCAATTCAACGGTGTGGTAGCAGCTTTGGCGCAAATGGCATGGTGGCGATTCGTGGCCTACAACGTGATCGGCGCCGTCTTGTGGGTGACGTTGTGGGTGCTGGTCGGCAACTTCGCCGGTAACCGCATCTCTGCTGTGTACGGGGTCGTCGACCGCTACCAGAAGGATTTCCTGATCGGCCTGGTGGTCGCGCTGGTCGTGTGGTTGGCGTGGTGGCTCGTCCGCCGCCGCACCGTGCGGGACAGCTGAGCTGTCAGGCGCGCGCGATGTTCTCGACGATGATGTCGCAGGCTGCCTCATAGAACGCGCTGATGAGCGTGGAATACGACAGTTCGAACGGGTAGATCATGTGGACGTCGAGCGGGTCGGGCTTCCATTCCGGCAGTATCGGCACGATGCTGCCGTCGCGCAGCTCCTCGGTGCAGATGATCTGTGTCGGCATCGTGCCGATGCCGAGGCCCTGCAGGATGTACTGCTTACACACGTTGAAGTTGTTGGCGCGGGCGCGCACCTGCGGCACCGCCTCACACCGCCGATCACCCTTGGTGACCACGAGCTTGCGCCGGCCGCTGAAGCCGAAGTCGATGAACGGCAGGTCATTCAGCTGGGCCGGTTCGACGACAGGTTCGGCCAGCTGCTTGATGAATCCCGGTGACGCGCAGAGAAACAGCTCCATGCTGAACAACTTCCGGGCGATCAGCGTCGAATCCTGCAGCGGCCCTGGTCCGAACACCACGTCGAAGCCGTCTTTGATGGGGTCGACGACGCTGTCGACCAGCCGGACATCCAGCCGCGAGTGTGGGTAGCGCAGCAGGAATGCCGCGCCAACGCGGGACGCATAGTCGACGCCCAGAAATATCGGTATCGCCGCCCGCAGCTCTCCCTGCGGCTCGTGTCTGCTCCCTTCCACCAGCGCGCGCACCCCGTTGGCCTCGGCGAGGATGTTCACCGCGTGCTCGTAGACCTGCTCACCGATGTCGGTGATGGTCAGCTGATGGGTGTTCTTGCGGAGCAGCTTGATTCCCAAATCCAGCTCGAGCTTGGTCAGCTTGCGGCTGACGGTCGACTTCGGCAACCCCAGCACAGCGGCCGCTTTGGACAGGCTGCGATTTTCGACCACCTTGCCGAATATCAACAGGGCGTCGAGGTCAAACGGCAAGTCTCGCTCCAGGGCCATTGTTCCAAATATGCAACAGGGTGTTGCGCTTCTGCACCTTTTTGGGCGATTTCGCCGCTGTTACGGTCATCGCGGATGGAGGGACGGCATGAACGACAGCCTGTTGACCAAACCCGCAAGCGGACACTGGACCGACGCCTACCCCGAACTCGGCCGCGGTCCCGTCTCGCTCGAAGACTGCGTATCAGAGGAGTTCTACGCCAAGGAACGTGAGCACGTCTTCAAGAAGACGTGGCTTTACGTCGGGGGAGCCGAACGGGTACCGAAATCCGGCAGCTACTTCACCCGCGAACTGAAGTTCCTCAATACCTCGATCATCATCGTGCGTGGTAAGGACGGCGTGATCCGTGCCTTCCACAACATCTGTCCACACCGGGGCAACAAGATGCTCTGGGAGGACGACCCCTTTCAGGAGATCGAAGGCCGCGCCCCGTTGCTCTACTGCCGATTTCACGGCTGGCGGTACAACCTGGACGGTTCATTGCATTCCGCCACCCGCAAAGATCTGCTGCTCGACTTCGACGCCGACAGCTGTTCGGTGCCGGTTATTCAATGCGATGTGTGGGAAGGGTTCATCTTCATCAATCTGAACCCGCACAACACCGAGCCACTGCGATCCTTCCTCGGTGAGCTGGCCCACGGCATCGAGGGCTACCCGTTCGCCGGGCCGCACCAGGTCTACCGGTTCAAGGCCGAATTGCAGTGCAACTGGAAGATTTTCGTAGACAGCTTCGCCGAGAGTTACCACGGCCCGTATCTGCATGCTTCTTCGTTCGGGGCTGTCACGGCCGAGGCCAGAGATGCTTTCGATCAACCGAACCCGTTTACCGACGCCCTGGCCTACCAGCTCAAGGGGCCACACCGGATGTTCTCCTTCTCCGGTGAGCCCTCGCAGAAGACGCCCTACTCCAAACCGATCGAGTGTGTGATGGAGGCCAGTGCGGCCGGCCCGTGGACCAAGCGCGAGCGCGGTCCGATGCCGCCAGGAATCAACCCCACGCGATCTGAGAAGTACGGGTTCGACTCGTTCCAGTTCTTCCCCAACTTCGTGATCATCTTCGGAGCGTCAGGGTTCAGCACGCACACGCATTGGCCGACCGGCCCGCACTCGCACATCTTCGAAGTCGAAATGTTCAACCAACCGCCGAAGACCCACAAGGAGCGGCTGGGACAGGAACTCACCGTGACGTTCCTCAACGACATCATCCTGGAGGACGCCAGCCCGTCTGAGGGTCTGCAGGCGATGTTGAACAGCGGAGCGCTGACCCACTTCACGATGAATGACGAGGAGATTCTGCTGCGTCATCTGCACAAGACGGTCGGTGACTACGTCGAGGCCGGCGAGAAAGCGACTCGATGAGTACCATTCTGCCTGCGGAGTTTTCCGCACTTGAGGGTCTGGTGCCCGAGTGGGCGATCGAGGACGGCCACGCCCGCTACGTCAAGCGCGTGAACTCGTCAATGGCGGAAATCAAGTCGTTCTATGACGCCGTCTTTCCGTTCGCCGAGGAAGCCGTTGCCTACATCGACAAGTTCGACTACTCCGAGCCGCTGCCCGAGGACGTCGCGAACCTACGCAACCTGCTCTATTCGCTGATCACTGTGTCGCTCGCGGTCGAACTGTGGAAGCAGCCACGGGTGAAGCACTCCGCAAACACGATTCTGACCCGGGAAAGCTGATCGAGGTGGGAACCACATCTACGCAGCTGGATGTTGTCGATATCACGCCCAGAATTGGCAGCGAGATCAAAACCGACGTCGAGACGCTGCTCAGCGGTCAGCAAGCTGCAACGATGCGCGAGATCCTGGAGCAGCGAGGTGTTGTTTTCTTCCGGGGCCTGACGCTCAGCGACGAGCAGCAGGTCACGATCGCGAAATCCCTTGGCACGATTGTGCAGAACGAGGGGCAGGAAGGTATTTACAAGATCTCGCTCGACAAGAGCGTCAATCAACGCGCCCAATATTTGAAGGGCTCGTTCTTCTGGCACTTTGACGGGTCGCTGCAGCCCTACCCGAATCTCGCTACGCTGCTGCACGCCATCAAACTGTCCGAGACCGGTGGTCAGACCGAGTTCTGCAACACCTACGCGGCGTATGACGATCTACCTCCCGCGGACAAGGAGTTGATCGCGGACCTCCGGGTGGTGCACAGCGCGGAGCGGTCTCAGTACTACGTGACCCCCGAGATGACGTACGAGGAAATCGCGTTCTGGCAGAAATCTCCGACCAAGGAATGCCCGTTGGTGTGGACGCACCGTTCCGGACGCAAGTCGCTGCTGCTCGGGGCAACAGCCGACTACGTCGTCGGATCGCCTGTCGAGGAGAGCCGCGCTCTGCTCGCCCGCCTTCGAGATTGGGCGACGCAGCCCCAGTACGTCTATCAGCACAGCTGGTGCGTGGGCGATCTGGTCATCTGGGACAACACCGGAACGATGCACCGCGCACTGCCCTATCCAGAAGACAGCGGGCGTCTCATGCACCGCACCGTTCTGGCCGGTGAAGAGCCGTTGCTTTGAAGCTGGGAATTGCCACGCCGGTCGTCACCAACGTCGGCGGCGCCGCGTTGGAGTGGGAGAAGGACGCAACCGTGGCTGACATCGGTCGCGTCGCCGAGACCGCCGACCGGCTCGGCTACCACCACATGACCTGCAGCGAGCACATCGGCCTGCCGTCGAGCGAGACCGCACGCCGTGGCGCCCGGTACTGGGACCCGCTTGCGACCTTCGGGTATGCAGCGGCGCGCACGCAGCAGATTCGATTCGCCACCATGACGCTGGTGCTGGGATATCACCATCCGCTGGAGATCGTAAAGCGTTACGGCACTCTGGATCACGTGAGCAGCGGCCGGGTGATCCTCGGGGTGGGTGTCGGCTCACTGAAGGAAGAGTTCGACCTGCTTGGTGTGCCGTTCGAAGACCGCGGCGCCCGCGGCGACGACGCGTTGCGGGCGTTGCGCGCGGCGCTACCCAGTAACGAGCCGACCTATCACGGCGATTTCTATTCGTTCGGCGGGCTGACCGTCGACCCCTGTGCGCTTCAAGCACATGTGCCCATTTGGATCGGCGGTCGCACCAAACGATCGCTGCGACGAGCGGTCACCCTGGCCGATGGCTGGTGTCCGTACTACGTCACGATCGACACTGCGACCGAGTGGCTCAAGGCATTCGACTTGCCGCCGGGGTTTGAGGTCGTCATGCCCGCGGACCACCCATTGGATCCGATCGGCGAACCCGATGCGACCACAGAGACTCTGGCGAAACTGGCCGCCGGCGGCACGACGACGCTGTCTGCCCGCTTCGTCCATCATTCGCTCGAGCATTATCTCGAGCAGTTGCACGCCCTCACCGAGCTGTGCGCCTGGTGACAACTCAGCGCGCAGGCAGCCCCAACACCCGCCGCGCGATGATGTTGCGCTGGATCTCCGACGTTCCACCGGCAATGGTCCCCGCGTAGGTGGTGACATACCGGGCGAACCAGCTCGCGCCGAAAAGCTCCGGGGCATAGGCGTTATACGGTGCGGTCATCGCCGGATCGACCAGCCCGGCCGCGCCCGCCGCCTCCAGTGCGTACCGGGCCGCGTTCTGCTCAGCCTCCGATCCCAGCACCTTGAGCACCGACACCGCCGGAACATCGCGCTCGCCGCGGGCCGCCTGGCTGACCGCCGCCGACCCGAGCAACCTCAGCGCGTAGTAGTCGATCACGGCAGTGGCATATCGATCCCGGTTGATCTCACCCGCGGGATCGAAGTCCTCGAGCAACTGTTCCAATCGATTGGCAAAAGCCATCCACATCATCGTGCGCTCGTGGCCCAGCGAACCGTTGGCCACCTTCCAGCCACCGTGCAGCGGCCCGAGCAGATTCTCGGCGGGCACCGTCACATCGGTGAAGAACACCTCGTTGAAGTCCAGCACCTCACGGTCATGTACGGACGGGAACGGCCGGCAGGTCACGCCCGGTGTGTCGGTGGGAACCAGCAGTGCACTGATTCCCTTGTGCCGCGGTGCATCCGGATCAGTGCGTACGAACGTCAAGATCACGTCGGCATCGTGGGCACCCGAGGTCCACACCTTCTGACCGTTCACCGTGAAATGGTCACCGTCCAGCACCGCGCGGGTAGACAGTCCGGCCAGGTCGGACCCGGCGCCCGGCTCGCTCATCCCGAGCGCCGCCGTCATCTCCGCCCGCAGAATGGGTACGGCCCATCGCTGCTTCTGTTCATCGGTGCCGAACGACAGCAGTGACGCGGCGATGATGCCGACGCCCTGCGGATTGAACACGTGATAGATCCGCCTCCGTGCCAACTCTTCGCGGTGCACGAACTGCTGCAGCACGGTGGCGTCGCGCCCACCGAACTCGGGGGGATTGCCGGGCAGCAGCCAACCGTGGTCGAACTGAAGTTGCTGCCAGCGGCGCGCCCATTCCGGAACGTGCGCCGTCGACCGGGACCGCTCGGCCGCCTCGGCCTCCGACGGCAGATGCCGCTCGAGGAACTCGATGAAATCCACACGGAACGCCTCGACATCCGGGTCGAATGTCAGCTGCACCGACCCAACATATCAAGTACTTAACATTCCCGGCGCGGTGCGCTATGACTGATGGGATGCTCAACGCGGAGAAGATCCTCATCACCGGTGCTACCGGCAAGATCGCGTTCCCGATCGCCCGTGCGCTGGCGCAGCGCAACGAGGTGTGGGGCGCCGCCCGTTTGCGCAATGAGCAAGACCGCGATCGCCTGACCGCCGTAGGCATCATCCCGATCGCGCTCGATATCAGCAGTGGCGACTTTTCCGCACTGCCCGACGATTTCACCTACGTGTTCCACGCGGCCGTCGATCCCGGTGCCGACGGCTGGCTTCGCTGTGTCGACACCAACGCGCAGAAATCGGGCGACCTGCTCTACCACTGCCGATCGGCCAAAGGGTTCGTCTACTGCTCGACCGGCTCCATCTACGGTTACCAGGGTCAGCGGCCACTGCGCGAAGACGACCCGCCCGGCGTACCACTGCGGGCCAACTACAGCTTCTCGAAGATCGCCGCCGAGCAAACCTGCACCTGGATCGCCAACCGGTTCGGCATCCCCCTGACGATCATCCGGATCTGCTCCACTTACGGCCCCGAAGGCGGTGCACCCGCCGACCGGCTCCAGATGATGTTGGCGGGCAAACCGATTCGGCTGCATCCGGACAAGCCCAACAACTACAACCCCATCTACGAGGACGACTACGTCCGGCTGGGCATCCGGGCGATGGAGGTCGCCGACACCCCACCGATCGTCGTCAACTGGGCCGGCAGCGAGACGGTCAGCGTCGAGGACTACTGCGCCTACATGGGCGAGCTCGTCGGCGTCGAACCCGTCTTCGAGTACACCACCGACGCCCACACCCCCCTGTGGCCGGATGTCACCTACATGCACGAAGTTCTCGGCGAGACGAAAGTGCCTTGGCGAGAAGGGTTCAGACGCATGATCGAAGCGCGCAGTCCCGAACTGCTGACCACCCCCGAGCTCTGAGGACCCGCCAATGTCACTGCCCGGCACGCCGTCTGACCAAGTGCAAGGCGTTCTCGCCAACGGCGACGGCGATATCACCACGCTGTTCGTGTCGATGGCCCGCCGCCACCCCGACGGCACCGACGCCGACTACCTGCGCTGGCACACCCTCGACCACCGTCCCGAGCAACATCGGTTGTCGGCGGTGCGTGCCTCCCTGCGGTTGGTATCGACCCCCGAGTGTCGGGCGGCACGCGCCGCAAGTGCGAAACCATACGACGAGATCGACCATGTGATGACCTACTTCTTCACCGCGCCAAGCGGAATGGACGGATTCCTCGATCTCTCGCATGCACTCGGCGACGCCGGGCGCAAGCTGACACTGCTGCCGCCGGTCGAACGCGGCGTCTACGACGTCCAGCGCCGAGCGGCCGCAGACAGAGTCAAAGTCGGTGCTGATGTCCTGCCGTGGTGGCCGGCCAAAGGCGTATACCTACTACTCGAACAGGGCGACGCGCCCACCGACGGGCTGCTCGACATCGACGGGGTGGCAGGAGCCTGGAAGTCCACAACGCTCGACGTCGACGCCAAGCTCGCCAACGCGCCCGCCGGGCAGTCGCTCACCTACTGTTTCCTGGATGACGATCCGGTCGCCGTCGCGCACCGGCTGCAACCCGTGCTGAAAGAACGAGAACTCCTCCTGGCGGCACCGTTTCACACCGTTGTTCCGCACGAGTGGGATCGCTATGTGCCCTGAACGGAGTGCGTGATGCGCATCGGTTTGATGATCGGTTCCGATAAGGAACGCGCCCGCGAAGACCGGCTCACCGGCTTACTCGCCGACGGAACGACCGCTGAGGCACAGGGATTCGCATCCTTTTGGATTCCGCAGGTGCCGGGATACCTCGACGCGCTGACGGCGGCGGCGCTACTCGGCCAGGTGACCGAGCGGATCGAGATCGGCACGGCGGTGGTCCCCATCCAGACCCGGCATCCGTTGATCATGGCTCAGCAGGCGCTTACTACCCAGGTCGCGTGCGACGGCCGGCTGACCCTCGGCCTCGGCCCGTCCCATCACTGGATCATCACCGACCAGCTGGGGTTGGACTACGACCGCCCCGCGAAGCTGGTGCGCGACTACCTGGACGTGCTCGGCAGGGCCTTCCAAGGTCCGGGCACGGTCGACGTCGACAACGGCTCCTTCACCGTGCACAGCCCTATCGATGTCACCGACGGCGATGTACCGATCCTGCTGGCCGCCCTCGGACCGGCCATGCTCAGGATCGCGGGCGAGCGCGCCGGCGGCACCATCCTGTGGATGGCCGACGAACGCGCGATCGGTGACTACGTGGTGCCAACGCTGACCGCCGCCGGGACCTGCGAGACCAGAGTCGTCGCCGGTGTTCCGGTCGCGCTCTGTGCTGCCGAAGCAATCGACGAAGCGCGTGCGTACGCGGGCGATGTGCTCGGGCACGCCGACTTCTCGCCCAACTACGTGCGGCTGCTCGAACACGGCGACGCCAAGGACGTCGGCGACACCATGGCCGCCGGCGATGAGTCGACGGTGCTGGCCCGGTTGCGGCGGTACCGCGACGCCGGCGTCACCGACCTCGGCGCACGGGTGGTCCCGCTGGGCCGCGACGCCCACGAGCGCCGAACATCGCGGGAGCGGACGCAGGCTTTCCTCGCCTCGCTGATCGACGAATTTGCTTGACGCCTGGCTGCTCCCACAGTGGCAAGGTGGTCGGTATGGAATTTGGCATCTCGACCTTCGTCAACGACGACACCATCGACACCGTCTCGCTCGCCCAGGCGATTGAAGAGCGGGGCTTCCACGCGCTGGCCGTCGCCGAGCACACGCACATCCCCGCCAGCCGGGAAACGCCGTACCCCCAGGGTGGCGACCTGCCGTCGGTCTACTACCGCACCCTGGACCCGTTCGTCACCCTCGCCGCTGCCGCGGCGGTCACGGCCAGCATCGAGCTGATCACCGGGATCGCCTTGCTCATCCAGCGGGACCCGATCACCACCGCCAAGGAGGCGGCCAGCATCGACCTGATCTCGGGCGGTCGGTTCGTGTTCGGCGTCGGTGCGGGCTGGAACCTCGAGGAGATGCGCGATCACGGCACCGACCCGAAGACGCGCGGCACCCTGTTGGACGAACGCATCGAAGCGATCAAGGCGCTGTGGACCGATGAGCCGGCCGAGTATCACGGACAGTTCGTCGACTTCGAACCTTCATATGCGCGCCCCAAGCCGGTTCAGAAACCGCACCCGCCGATCGTCATCGGCGGTGACTCGAACGCGACCGTCAAGCGGATCATCCGCCACCAGGCCGGCTGGATCTCCAACCCGCTGCCGGTCGAAAGGCTGAGCAGGCGCATCGAGCAGATACGTTCGGGCGCCGACCACGACCTACTGCTGACGACGTTCGGCACGCCGATCGACCTCGACTACTGGCAGGCGCTCGACGGGCTCGGATACCGCCAGGCGAACCTGCTGCTGCCGACGAAATCACGCGACGACTCACTTCGGCTGCTCGATGAGTACACACAGAAAGTTGCCCAGTACCGCGGCTAGCCTGTCTGCGATCCGCTGTTGTGGAGTCCGGTCCGGTACCGTACGGTCAATCTAGTTGATAAGCAGTCCTCGGGATTGCCGTACCGTCCACTCCTGTCGCCGCTCATGAAAGGGTCAGGGATGCAGCGGGTTTCGCTCGGCCGGCGGCTCAGCCAACGCTGGATGCTGCTGGTGGCGGTGGTGGTTGTCGCGGTGGCCGGCTTTGCCGTATATCGCCTGCACAGTATCTTCGCGTCTCATGATGTGACGTCCACGCCCAGTGGGGCGGGCAACGACATCGTCCCTTTCAACCCGAAACACGTGGTCCTGGAGGTCTTCGGGCCGCCGGGCACCGTCGCCACAATCACCTACCTGGATGTGAACGCGCAGCCGCAGCGGGCCGACGCGGTAACGCTGCCGTGGGCCTACGACACGACCACCACCCAGCCGGCCGTCTTCGTCAACGTCTCCGCCCAGGGTGACAGTGACTCGATCGGTTGCCGTATCAAGATCGACGACGTCGTCAAAGACGAGCGAACCGTGAACACCCTGAATGCCTTCACCTACTGCCTGGACAAGTCGGGATGACCCACCGGATTCCCGACTTCATCCGGCGGTTCTCGGTACTCATCGCGCTGTTCTGGCTGGGCCTTGCGGTAGTGACCAATGTCTTCGTCCCGCAACTGGAGACCGTCGCCGAGTCGCACAACGTCTCGCTGAGCCCGCAGGATTCGCCGTCGCTGCTCGCCGCCAAACGCATCGGCAAGGTGTTCGGCGAATTCGACTCCGACAGTTCGGCGATGATCGTCCTGGAAGGTGACCAGCCGCTCGGTGCCGAGGCGCACCGCTATTACGACGGCCTGATCAAGAAGCTTCAGCAGGACACCAAGCACGTTCAGCACATCCAGGACTTCTGGGGTGACCCGCTGACGGCGGCCGGCTCGCAGAGCGCGGACGGCAAGGCGGCCCTGGTTCAGCTGTATCTGGCCGGTAACCAGGGTGAGTCGCTGGCCAATGAGTCGGTCGATTCGGTACGCAACATCGTCAACAACACACCGCCGCCGGCGGGACTCAAGGCCTATGTCACCGGTGCCGCGCCTCTGGTCACCGACCAGTTCGAGGTAGGCCGCCACGGCACGTTGAAAACCACGCTGATCACCATCGGGGTGATCGCGTTGATGCTGTTCTTCCTCTACCGCCGGCTCACCACCGTGTTCTTCGTGATCTTCACGGTGATGATCGAGCTGACCGCGTCCCGCGGATCGGTCGCAGTGCTCGCGAACGCCGGAATCATCCAACTCTCGACATATTCGACGAACTTGTTGACGCTGTTGGTGATCGCCGCCGGAACCGACTATGCGATCTTCCTGCTCGGCCGCTTCCACGAAGCGCGCTATGCCGGCGCGGATCGGGTCTCGGCATACAACTCGATGTACCACGGAACCGCACACATCATCTTGGGCTCGGGTTTGACGATCGCCGGCGCGGTGCTGTGTCTGACCTTCACCCGGTTGCCCTACTTCAACAGCTTGGGAGTCCCCGCCGGCATCGGCGTGCTCGTCGCCGTTGTGGCGGCGCTGACGCTCGCGCCGGCCCTGTTGATCATCGGCCGCCATTTCGGTTTGTTCGAACCCGCCCGCGCGATGCGCACCCAAGGCTGGCGGCGCATCGGTACCGCGATCGTGCGCTGGCCCGGTCCGGTCCTGGTGGTGACGGTAGCGATCGCGCTGATCGGCCTGATCGCGCTACCCGCCTACAAGACCAGCTATGACGCCCGGGGATACATGCCGGCCAGCGCACCGGCCAACGTCGGCTACACCGCGGCCGAACGCCACTTCTCCCAGGCTCGGCTCAATCCTGAGCTGCTGATGGTCGAAACAGACCACGATCTGCGCAATTCCACCGACATGATCCTCTTGGAACGGGTCGCCAAGGCGGTGTTCCACAGCGACGGCATCGCCCAGGTGCAGTCGATCACCCGCCCGTTGGGCACCCCTCTGGACCACACGTCGATCCCGTTCCAGATCAGCGCCGGAAGTGCCTCACAGATCAACAATCTGCCCTTCCAACAGGCTCGCGGCGAAGACCTGCTCAAGCAGGTCGACGTGATCAACACCTCGATCGACATTCTGCGCCAGCAGTATGCGCTGCAGCAGCAGTCCAGCGCGGTCACCGATGAGCAGACCAAGGCCTTCCAGGACACCGTTGCCACCGCGCAGGATCTGCGCAACAAGATCGCCAACTTTGACGACTTCTTCCGCCCACTGCGCAACTACTTCTATTGGGAGCCGCACTGTTACGACATCCCGGTCTGCGCGGCGCTGCGATCGCTGTTCGACGCGCTCGACGGCATTGACGCGCTGACTGACCAGCTGGGCAACGTTGCCGGCAGTATCGCCAAACTCGATGCGCTGCAACCGAAGTTACTTGCACTGATTCCACCGCAGATCGAAAGTCAGCAGACCAACCGGGATCTGACGCTGACCAACTATGCCACCACCTCCGGGATCAATGACCAAGCGCAAGCGGCACTGCAGAACTCGACCGCACTGGGCCAGGCATATGACGCCTCCAAGACCGACGACTCGTTCTATCTGCCGCCGGAGGCGTTCACCAACCCGGAGTTCGAGCGCGGCATGAAGCTGTTCCTGTCACCCGACGGCAAAGCCGCCCGGATGATCATCACCCACGATGGGGATCCCGCGACGCCCGAAGGTATTTCGCACATAGACTCCATCCGGCACGCCGCGCAGGAAGCCGTCAAGGGAACACCGCTGGCGGGCTCGAAGGTCTATCTCGCCGGTACCGCCGCCACCTACAAGGACATTCAGGACGGGGCCGAGTACGACCTCATTATCGCCGGGATTGCCGCGCTCAGCCTGATCCTGCTCGTGATGATGTTCATCACCCGCAGCATCGTTGCGGCGTTCGTGATCGTTGGCACCGTGGCGCTGTCGTTGGGCGCCTCGTTCGGGCTGTCGGTATTGATCTGGCAGGACATCTTCGGAATTCATCTGTTCTGGATCGTGTTGGCGCTGGCCATCATTCTGTTGTTGGCGGTTGGATCCGACTACAACCTGCTACTGATATCGCGCTTCAAAGAGGAGATTCACGCCGGGCTGAATACCGGCATCATTCGGGCGATGGCCGGGTCGGGTGCGGTGGTGACGGCAGCCGGTATGGTCTTCGCCGCGACGATGGCATCGTTCATCTTCGCCGACTTGAGGATTCTCGGGCAGATCGGGACGACGATCGCCCTCGGCCTGCTGTTCGACACGCTGATCGTGCGCTCGTTCATGACGCCGGCGGTCGCGGCACTACTCGGTCGGTGGTTCTGGTGGCCACTGAAGGTGCGGCCGCGTCCCGCCAGTCGGATGCTCCAGCCGTACGGAACCCGCCAGTCGGTTCGTCAGCTGCTGCTGTGGGAGGACGGCGACCCGGTGGCCAAAGCGCCGAAGTGACGAAAGTCAGGCGCTGCCAACGGAAGTGAGCCGGTTGGTGTCCTCGTTTTCCAGTATCGGCACGTCCCGCAGCTTGCTCTTCATGCCCGCGACCCGGCGCAACTGGCCAGCGATGTTCATCGACGTCAACATCGGGATGCCGCCGATGAATGTCCGGAACGAAGGGTTGCCGCCGTCGAGATGCAGCATGAACAGGCAGCCGACGACGTAGAAGAAGCCGATGGTGAACAGCGCCGCGGGGATCGCGTACGCCAGCGGAGAGCGAGCATCGGCGACCAGTTCGCTCGCGTAGTCGAATTCGTCCTGCGTCAACGGCTCACGTCGGCGAACCTTGGCCAGCACCGCCTTGTGTGCGCCCACCTGGTCGCCCATCGGGTGCGACGTCCGCCGCTCCAGGCGGCTGATGTAGACGAATACACAAGTGGCCAAGACGATCTCGACTATGGCAGCAAGGATGGTGAGATCACCCCAGGCGCCAAGGTTCATCTGATCGCTCCTGTTCTGCACGCGCGGTAACACCAAAACGTTACCCGAACTAACAAAGGACTGTCGCGGGTTGTCAGACCGTCCACCCGGTGGGCGGCGGCCAGGTCTCGACATCGCCGCCACCGCACCGCAGCTTGACGTACGCATGGCCGCGTTCGGCCGCCTCGGAAATGCTGTCGGCGTACACCCGCCGCGCTTCTTCTTCGTTCCCGCGAAGGATGACCTGCTCCTGCGCGCCGTTGCTCGGGTTACCGGGATCGTACGAATCCCCGGCGACGACCTCCCAGATGTTGTCCATCGGAACCTCCTTACTGCGCCAAGGAGTACCCAGACAAGTGGATCTAACTACCCGTGGCCCGTCGGCGTCGGCGGCGTCGCTTGTTGTACATGGCCTGGTCGGCATGCTCGAGGACGGCGTCGATCGACCGTCCGTCGCCGGTGTGGTGGGCGGCGAATCCAATGGTCAACCGGGCGGCGGCCTGCTTGCCCTCACCGAGCGCCATCGGCGCCCTGTCCAACTGGTCGGTGATCCGGTCGGCCAGACGCGCCAGTTCCCAGTCGTTGACCGAATCGGTGATCACCAGAAATTCGTCGCCGCCCCAGCGGGCGACGACATCGTCGTCCCCGACCGCCGCTTGCAGATGACCGGCGACCTGCACCAGTAACTGGTCACCGGCCCGGTGGCCGTGGTGATCGTTGACGGCTTTGAAGCGCTCGATATCGCAGAACAAGATCCCGTATCCCCGTCCGCTGACCTGGAGCTGTTCGAGGCGGCTCCAGCCGGCTGATCGGTTCGCGACCCCGGTCAGCGGGTCGGTCGCAGCCTGGCGCGCCAGAGCGGCCTCACGGAGGCGGTCTGCAGTCACATCCACGATCTGGGATACGAAGTAGCGTGGCTGATCTCGCGGTGCTTGCACCACCACAACGGTCAACGCGCCCCACACGACGCGGCCGTCGGCCGCGATGTATCGCTTGTCGATGCGATAGGAGCGCCGCCGCCCCTCAAGACATTCGGTGAGAAGTGTGATGTCGGCCTCGAGATCGTCAGGGTGGGTGATCTCTTGAAAGGTGAGTTCGGCCAACTCGCGTTTGGTGTATCCGAGCATCGTCCGCAGGGCGCGGTTGGTGCGCAGGAACGTACCGTCCAACCCCACCACCGCCATCCCGATCGGCGAATGGGCAAGTGCCAGTTCGAACCGCCGCTCGCCGAGTAGGTCGACGGCAGTAGGAAGCAGATCGCTCGACGCGGCCGCCGCAGCAGCCGGAAATCCGTGCACGAGCGGTCGTGGGCGGCTGAGGTAATACCCTTGAGCCGAGCTGATGCCGACCGCGTTGATGGTATCGAGTTCACCCTGTGTCTCAACACCTTCGGCGATCACCGTCGCGCCCATCTGGCCGGCCAGCTCGGCGATGGCATGCGCCAGTCTGCGCCTGGCGTCGTCGACGTCGATATGGCGGGTGATCGACTGGTCGATCTTGACGAATTCGGGACTCAGTTCAAGTACATGAGAAAACGAGGAGAAGCCGGCGCCGACGTCGTCGACCGCCACCCGGACGCCTCGCGCCCGGCATGGCTCCAGTGCGTCGTCCAGCGCACCGTAGTCGAGAACTGCGTCGTGTTCGGTCAGCTCCAACACAATTCGCGAAGGGTCGACATCGGCCAGCATTTGAGTCCACGGAGCGACCAGCGCCGCCGCGGGGGAGATGTTCACCGCAACGAAAATGTCCTCGGGCAGCTGGGGCATCATCGAGATGACCCGCGCCACGATCGCGGTCTCCAACTCGATGCCCAGCCCCAACAGCGCGGCCTGCGCGAGGAATCCGTCGGGGCGAAACGGTTCGCGGGGAAAACGGGCGAGCGCCTCGACACCGACCACCTTGCCGGTCGGCACATCGTGGACCGACTGGAACACCACCTCGAAGTCGCGCTGGTACACGACCCTCCGAATCGCCGCGCGCTGGGCCGCGGTGGTATCGGTGCCACTCTCCGGAGACTCGATGAGTGTGCCGATGAGTTCGGCGACCTGCTTGACGATGCGCAGGTCGATATCGGCGAGGTGGGGCTTCGCTTCGCGGCTGACGGCACAGACCATTCCGACCGTGCCGCCGTTGCGGTTGAGCACCGGGACACCGACGTACGCGCCGAGGCCGAATTCGTGAGTGACGGGAAGGGCATCGGTGGTCTGGTCGGCCCGGGTATCGGGAATGATGCCGGGCAGCCGCCCGTCGATGACCCGAACACAATAGGAATCGAACAGTGACGCACGGTCACCGGATGTAAAACGTACTGCGTCAGTGTCTCCGTCGAGCACCTCGAACGTTTGCATCCCGTCGCGGAAAGAGGCCAGCCAGGCGGTTTCCAACCCGAGACGGCTTCGCAAAAGGCTCAAAAGGGTACGAACGAGTTCGACGGGAATCTCCGGCCCGTCGTCTGTCAGTGGCTCGTCCACCCCCTCGAACCGCATAGCCATCAGTAGACCGCACGACCCGCGAATCTGCACTGGAATGCGAAGGCCGGTAAAGCTGTTTGCCGAGACTCAATATCTGCGGAGACGGAGGCCGATTGGTGGGAGTCTGGTCCTGCGGCTCCGGACCCAACACCCGTCTGATCTACCCGAGCGCTCAGATACGGAACGCCGATTCGGTGTGGTCGATATTGTGCAGTGGAGGTTTGCGCGGCCTCGTGTGATCCATCACCCCGAACCGCGACGGAAGGTACACCGGAGGTTCACGTCGAACAGGGCGGACTGATCGGAAGCCGACGGGCGCATCGACCACATCACGGTTAGGCGACTAAATTTGCTGAATTTTTCGATTGGCGTCTGGTCACGCGCGGCCCAACGCACACTTGTGGAACGAGCCGTTGTTCCTGGAAAAGAGTCCCGGGAGTGAAACTTCGAATACTTGTGCCAGAGCTCGAGTGGGAGGGAACATTAATCCTGTGCTGATGGATGGCGTGGTGCAGGAGCCCACGACAACCGAGCGCAAACAGACGGTCCTGGTGGTCGACGACGATGACCGGCTCCGGGAGCTGTTGTGCACCGTGCTCACACCCTTGGACTGCGAACTTGTCCAGGCAGGTTCGGGCGAGGAGGCGCTCACCGCACTGCTCCAGCACAAGGTGGCGGTGATCGTGCTCGACATCAATATGCCGGGGATGGGCGGATTCGAGACCGCACGACTCATCCGGGAAGCCGACGAGTTGGCCTCGACGCCGATCATTTTCCTCACCGGCCAGGCGGACGACGGCGATCTCGACCGCGGCTACGACCTCGGGGCGGTCGATTTTCTGCTCAAGCCGGTTTCCGCGGCGGTGCTCTACGCCAAAGTAAAGGCTTTGCTGGAGCTGGATCAATCGTTTGCCAAACTTCACATGGAGGCAGCGCGGCTGCATGACCAGCAACTCCAGATCGCACGTGCCGCCGAGAGCCGGCAGCGGGAGGAGCTTGCCTTTACCCGGCGACGGGCTCGGTTGGCCAACACCTTTGCCGAGGACAGCATCGACCTGCGCACCCTTGAGAAGACCATCGTCGCCGAGATGAGCCAGATGTTCGATGCGGCATGCCTGCTTCGTCTCCCTGCGCCGGGCAGCGAGTGGCAGGACTCGTTCTCACACACGGGGGCGGATCGAAGGTCGGAGTTGCTGCAGCAATGGCTCGTCGAGCAGGCATCCGGCGGGGTCCGCAGTCCGATGCCCGGCGGCGCGGTCATGATCCAAGAGTTGTCGGCTCGAGGGGAACCTGTCGGCATTCTCTGTGTCGGCCGAACCGATGGTCCCGCCTTCTCCGAAGTCGAGACCGCGTTGTTCCGCGGCACATCGGTAGCGGCCGCTCTCGCGATCTCCAACGCCACGCTCTACCGCGTTCAGACCGAATATGCCGCCGTCATGCAGGCCACCGCTGACGCGATCCTCGCCGTTGACGCCACAGGTGCAATCCGCAGTTGCAACAGAGCTGCGACTGCACTTTTCAGCGGGCACGCCGACAGCCTGATCGGCCGGTCCATCGTGGAGCTCGCCGTCGATGGGCACCGCGAACGGTTGCGTGAACAACTGGACAGCACCCTGGCGACGCACCAGGAGGTGTCGATGGAGATGACGTTCGCCGCCGGCCTCCGCCGCCCCGTCGACGTCCTGATCACACTGTCGCCGATCGGTGACTCGATCGATCTGCACGTTGCGGTCGTGGTTCATGACTTGACCGAAATCAAGCAAGCCCAACTGGTGATCAGCCATCTCGCAAGCCACGACCCGCTGACCGATTTGGCCAATCGACGGCAACTGAATGAGCGACTCGCGGAGCTGTCCCGCCGGCAGGACGACGGAAACCTGGTGGCGCTGATGTACATGGACGTCAACAGGTTCAAATCGGTCAACGACACCTACGGCCACGACACCGGCGACGAGCTGCTCGTCGAAGTGGCGGTGCGCCTCCGGTCGGCCACCGGCAGCGACGCCCTGGTCTGTCGCATCGGAGGGGACGAGTTCATCGTCGTGTTCGAAGATGTGCGGTCGATCGACGATGCCGTCGCGGTGGGAAACCGAATCCTGCAGCAGGTTCAGGCCGAGCCGATTCATTGTAAGAACGTGACACTGTATCCGTCGCTGAGCATGGGTATCTCGTGTCTCGGCGCGAGCGCACACACTCCCGAGGAGCTGCTCTTTCAGGCCGACATCGCCATGTTCGAGTCGAAGAAGAACCGGCTCGAGGAATGTGTCCTCTACACCGATGGGATCGGCTCGCTGCACAAGGGCAAGGTGGATCTGCGATCGGAAGTGGCGGATGCCATTGCCCGCTCGGAGTTTCGGATGGCCTACCAACCGATCGTGAATTCGGCCACCGGGGAGCTTTTCGGGCTTGAGGCCCTGGTTCGTTTGCGGGTCGGTGACAAAGAGATGCCCGCAACCGACATCATTGCGCTGGCCGAGAGTGCCGGGCAGATCACCCCGTTGAGCAGATGGATCCTGGCGCGCAGTTTCGAGGACTTCGCGGCCCTGGGACGAGATGACCTGAAGCTGCACGTGAACATCTCGCCCGACCACGTGTTCGAGGCCAGCTTCCTCGACGACCTGATCGGTGTCCAGCGTGACAACGGGATCCCGCCGGAGAACATCTGCCTGGAAATCACCGAGCGCACGTTCTATCGCGACCCGGCACCGGCGTGTGTCGCTTTGCGGCATGCTAGAAGCATCGGGTTCAACCTGGCCATAGACGATTTCGGTGTCGACCATGCCAGCATGACGAATCTGCTGCACATCCCGGTCGACTGGCTCAAGATCGACCGCACGTTCGTCGCCGAGGTTCATGATGACCAGCGCGTACAACGACTGGTACGCAGCCAGATTGCACTGGCTGCGTGCATGCAGGTCGATCTGATTGCCGAGGGCGTCGAGAACCAGAAGCAGGCCGACTGGTTGAGGGAAGCGGGATGCGTCCTGCAACAGGGTTTTTCGTACGCCCACCCGATTGAGGCGACGGACCTTGCTGAAGAGGTGAAGAAGTGGCCCGCTGCTCGGAGAATGAAGGTTACCGGTGAGAGCTAGGGTGATATGAAGCTTGCGACCAGATTGGCGATCGTGTGCGGATGCGCACTTCTCGCGGTCATCCTGGCGAATACGCTCTACACCGTTCAGATCAACCACATCAATGCACTTTTCGAGAGTCGCAACGCGGCTCGCGAAGATCAGGTCGGGGCCATCGCCGTCCAGCGAGATTTGCAGGCATTGCTCGTCGCCCATGACCGGCTGGTGTTCACCACGGACCCCGCCCGCCGCGCTGAGCTCAACAGCGAACTCGACCAACTCGACAAGGCGGTAGACACCGAGCTTCGGGCGGGCGCTGAAGATGAAGCCACCGGGACCATCCGCCTGCAGTATCAGCAAGCCCTGTCGAATTGGAACAGTTTCCGGTTGAGCTATCGCGCCGAAGTTCAGAATCCCCAGAACCCCGGCCAGGCAGCGGCGACGGCCAGGGACCTCGGAAACCAGGTTGCGCCTCTGGAAACTCAACTGCGCCAAATCGAGCAGGACGCGGTCAGTGCTGTAGACCGCGCCAACCAACGTGCCGGACAAGCGATTTCGTTCGCTCGGACAGTGCTGTGGATCCTGGCCAGCGCCATTGTCCTGGTACTGGGCATTCTGCTGTATTTCACCAGCCGCAATATCCACCGCACCGTGACGCGTGCGGCCGAACAGAACGAAAAGGCACGCCGCTCCAAGGAGATTCAGGCGAATCTGATGACCGAGGTGCAGGCGGCACCTGATCTGGCGTCCGCGGGTTCGATCATCGTGTCGCGCACTGCGCAGGCGCTTGACGCCAAACACGGCGCCCTCTATCTGCGACAG
>NZ_NPKT01000046.1 GCF_008329565.1 Mycolicibacterium sp. P1-5 | reverse complement strand
TCGGGCGGCGGGATCCATTCGGTTTGGCCGTTGGGCAGTTGGCGGGTGCTCCAGCCGTTGTTTTCGACCAAGAGGTTGTCGCATTTGCAGGCCAGTGTGAGGTCGTCGATGTCGGTGTTGCCGCCGTGTTTCCAGTCTTTGGCGGCGTGGTGGACTTGGCTGTTGTACCCGTTGACGGTGCATCCTGGTGCGGTGCAGCCACGGTACTTGGCCAGCAACATGATTCGCTGGTTCGCGGACGCCAATCGCTTGCTGCGGCCGAGCCACAGTGATTTGCCGGTCACCCCGTCGAAGACGGCGAGGTAGTTGTATGAGGGCGTCGCGGCCCGGATCAGATCGGTCATCGGGATCAGGGTGCCGCCTGCGGTGACGGCGTGGCCCGCGCCGGCCTGGAGCTCTTGCAGGGTGGTGGTGACGATCATCGTGACCGGAAGTCCGTTGTGTTGGCCGAGTTTTGGATCTCCCAGCCGGGCTTGCACCAGCTCAACAAGCGCGTCATGCTGGCGTTGACTGTGACTGCGGCAATCGTCGGGCTCAGGTGCCGCCGCCTTCGCGAGCAACGCATCGATCTGGGCCCGCAGCTCCGGGGTGGCCACCAGCTTTCCCACGCTCATGCCGTCGGCGCGTTGACCCCCGGTCCACAGGAAGCCGCGCTTACGGGCCCGGTCCTGCTCCGAGTACTTCCCGTCGGGATTGAGGTGGGTGGCCAGCCGGTCAGCCACCTTCTCCAGCTGATCGGGCCGCATGGTCTGGGCGTGCTCGGCCAGGGTGCGTTCGGCCTTCTCGATCTCCACCGGACCGACATGATCGGGCAGATCCCGGAAGAACTTCTGGATGACCCGCACATGCTCGCCATCGAGGAGCCCGCCATCCCACGCCTTGCCCGTCGCGGGCAACAGCGGCGCCAGCGCCTCACCGGTCAACGTGGTTCGCGCCGTCAACTGCTCGGCATCACGCACCCGGCGCTTGGCCGCCGCCCGGCTGATCCGCAACACATCCGCCAACACAATCGGAATCGGCGG
>NZ_NPKT01000045.1 GCF_008329565.1 Mycolicibacterium sp. P1-5 | reverse complement strand
GGCGGGTTCATACGGTCAACGCAACATTGGTTGATTCGTAGGGGTCGTCATGCCGAGTGGTTATCCGCATCCGAGGTCAACTCGGCGGGAGTTGTTTGATCGGGTGTGCCAAGGCCAGGCGCTGATCCCGACGGCACGGCAGATGGGCGTGTCGACGACGGCGGCATCAATGTGGTGGCGTGAAGCTGGGGCGATGACGATTCAGATCGGTGGCCGTGGCCGGCATGGTCTGCTTGACCCTGGCAATACGGCGCTGCCTGGTGGGCGGGGTCATCGACTCAGCGTCGCCGAGCGGGTGGAGATCATGCGCGGTCGCGATGCTGGCCTGAGTGCGGCCGAGATCGCTGAGAAGCTGGGCCGGGACCGCACCACGATCTATCGGGAGGTACGCCGTAACAGCAACGATGACGGCGACTATCACGCCCTGATGGCTCACGCTCGTGCCGCGCAGAAAGCCAAGCGGCCCAAAGCCTTCAAGCTTGAAGACCGTGTGATGTGTAAAGCCATCGAGACGTGGATGGATGACGGGTGGAGCCCGAAGCTGATCGCCGAGGTGTTGGCCCGTGATCACCCTGATGACAGGCTGGCACGGGTGAGCCACGAAACGATCTACCAGTGCCTCTACGTCCAGGGCCGCGGTCAGCTGCGTGCTGATCTCAACAAATGCTTATCGACTAAACGAGCCGCCCGCAAGCCCCGTGGCACTCCTGAACGGCGCGGGAAGTTCAGTGACGTCATCACCATCAGTCAGCGTCCCGCCGCGATTGATGACCGCGCCGTACCTGGGCACTGGGAGGGAGATCTGATCCTAGGCACCGGATGTGCCAGTGCCATCGGGACCTTGGTCGAGCGCAGCACCAGATTCACCATCTTGCTGCACCTACCCCAGGACCACACCGCCGATTCGGTGGCCACCGCGATGATCGAGGCGATGAACGAGCTGCCAGCTCATCTGCGCCGCAGCCTGACCTGGGATCGCGGCAGTGAGATGGCCGGCTGGCACGACATCAGCCTGCAACTGCAGGCACCGGTCTACTTCTGCGATCCCCACTCACCCTGGCAGCGCGGCAGTAACGAGAACACCAACCGGCTGCTGCGGTTCTGGTTTGAAAAAGGCACCGACCTCAGCGGCTACACCAAAGCCGATCTCAAGCGCGTCCAAGACAAACTCAACAGTCGGCCCCGGCCCACGCTCGATCTCGACACCCCAGCCCAACGCTTAGCCGCACTCCTCGACCAAGCTGCCTAGCCGCGTTGCGCTAACCGCTTGACTTTGAG
>NZ_NPKT01000044.1 GCF_008329565.1 Mycolicibacterium sp. P1-5 | reverse complement strand
GAACGCCTGCGGGTTCGGGAACGCCGCCAGCGCCGCCTGGAAGGCGGCCGCCAACGCGGTCGCCGGGTTGCCCAGCGCATTCAGCAGCGCCTGGAACCCGGTGAGCCCGGCCGCAATTCCGGCCTGGACGGTGTCAGCAAGCTGCCCGGTGAAGGTGGTGAACGCATTGGCCAGGGTGCCCAGGGTCGGGTTGATCGCCGCCAGTGCATTGGCGAAGGCCTGGACGAACGCCTGCGGGCTCGGGAAGTTGGCCAGTGCCGCGTTGAACGCTGCCGCCAGGGTTGCCCCACCGTTGACCAGAGCGTTGATGAAGGCCTGCGGGCCATCGATCGACGCGTTGATCACGGCCTGCAGAGCCAGACCCAGGTTGGCGTCGATATTGCCGAACGCCTGAACCAGGGCGTTGAAGAACGCCTGCGGGTTCGGGAACGCCGCCAGCGCCGCCTGGAAGGCGGCCGCCAACGCGGTCGCCGGGTTGCCCAGCGCATTCAGCAGCGCCTGGAACCCGGTGAGCCCGGCCGCAATTCCGGCCTGGATCGTGTTGGCAAGCTGCCCGGTGAACGTGGTGAACGCGTTGGCCAGGGTGCCCAGGGTCGGGTTGAGCGCCGCCAGTGCATTGGCGAAGGCCTGGACGAACGCCTGCGGGCTTGGGAAGTTGGCCAGTGCCGCGTTGAACGCTGCCGCCAGGGTTGCCCCACCGTTGACCAGAGCGTTGACGAAGCCCTGCAGCCCATCGACACCGACATTGAGTGCGGCCTGCAAGGCCAGACCCAAGTTGACGTCGATGTTGCCGAATGCCTGAACCAGCGCGTTGATGAACGCCTGCGGGTTCGGGAACGCCGCCAGCGCCGCCTGGAACGCCGCCGCCAGCGCACTCGCCGGATTGCCGAGCGCATTCAGCAGCGCCTGGAAACCGGTGAGCCCGGCCGCAATTCCGGCCTGGATCGTGTCGTTCAACTGACCCGTGAACGTGGTGAACGCGTTGGCCAAGGTGCCCAGCGCCGGGTTGATCGCCGCGAGCGCGCCGGTGAGCGCTGCCGCGAACGCAGCCGGGTTCGGGAACGCCGCCAGCGCCGCATTGAACGCTGCCGCCAATGTGGTGCCGCCGTTGACCAAAGCATTGACGAAGCCCTGCAGCCCATCAACACCGACATTGAGTGCGGCCTGCAAGGCCAGACCCAAGTTGACGTCGATGTTGCTGAACGCCTGAACCAGCGCGTTGAAGAACGCCGCCGGGTTCGGGAACGCCGCCAACGCCGCCTGGAACGCCGCCGCCAAAGCACTCGCCGGGTT